>CAZCTC010000026.1:0-95462 GCA_964501335.1 uncultured Anaerolineales bacterium
GCACAGGTCGTTTTTTATTTATGTTTTCGCGGGCTTTTGAAAGCTGTTGAAAACATGGGCTTTTTCTACCCGATTCTGGAAGTAATCAATGGTTGGATCGGGGCGGGTTAGCCGGCGGCAGGGTGAGTTCGCCTACAGCTTTGCTGGTGGTTTCATCGCGGACGCGATCCAGGTAGGTGCGGGCCTTTTCGACCTCGGTAGAGAGTGTGCGGATGGTGCTGGCCATGGTTTCGAGGGCCTGATGGCGGTAGGTGGTGAGATCTTCCATGGCGGTATAGATGTTGTTGAAGGCGGTCTGGAGTTGTTCCATGCCGATGGTGGAGCTGGCGGCTTGCTGGTGGATCTGAGCCGACTGGGTTTGCAGCAGGGCTGATGTCGAGGCGATCAGATTGCTGGTGGTGGTATTGAGAGCGGTGATCTGATCGAGCACCAGTTTCTGGCCGTGCAGGGCCTGGGCGACGATGACGGCGGTGCGCAGGGCGGAGATGGTGGTGGTGGTGGCCCGGCCGATCCCTTTGATCAGTTCGAGGTTGTTTTTGCGGACCAGATCGAGGGCCAGGTAGCCCTGGATGCTGACGGCCATTTGAGTGAGCAGATCCTGGTGCTTCTGGCGGACGTAGAAGAGCAGTTCTTCCTGGACGACGCGGGCTTTTTCGGGGTCTTGCATTTCTACGGTGGCCAGCATGGCGATGATGGCATTGTCCAGCCGGCGGCAGAGGTAGGCATATTGCTGGAGCCGGTTCATGATGTCCCAGAGGTTTTCTTTTTCCTGCTCGATGGTGGCGTTGTCTTTGCGCAGGGTGTCTTCGCTGCGTTGCAGGGCGTTGAGGATGGCGTCGAGGTGGCTCTGGGCGGATTGGTATTTCTGGAAGTAGTTGCCGACCTGGTTGCCCAGGGGGATCACGCCGAGCAGTTTGCGTTGCACCGGTCTCTGGTTGGTGGGGTCGAGCGATTCGATGGTGTTGCGCAGTTCGACCAGGGCGCGGCCGACTTCGGATTGTTCGTCGATTTCTTTGACGGGCCGGTTGAGAATCCGGTTGGTGACGTTGGCGGCTTCGCGGATTTCCCGGTTGCCCAGGTTGTGGATGGCGGAGATTCTGGATTCAAAGGGCTCGCTGTGGACCTCGGAGCGCGTCAGTTGAAGGATGAAATCCCGGGCCTGGGTGTCCAACTGATTCTGGGTTTCGGGGGTCAGTTTGACGAGTTCGCCTGTCAGCGCCTGTTCGGGTTGAGCCTGCGGTTCGGGGTCAGGCGTGCTTAACGGCAGTGAGACCAGCGAATCATCTTTCAAAGTATCCTCCTCGGCTGTTGAGAGCCTGTGATTGATTTGGTATGTAATTCCCTTACGGATTACGTGTCAGGAAAGTTTCAAATTCAATGTACAGGGTTAATTATAATCCACTTTAAAAAGTAGGACAGATCTGAGGTTTGGGCGTCCCGCAAAAGGTTTCGGTTCGGCGCGAAGCGCCGCGCGGGATGCTATTTTTATTCATATTTTCGGCGGCTTCAGAAAGCCGCCGAAAATATGGGTTTTTTCCAGACTAACGCATCCGTTGAGGGTTTTTGTGCGGCGCGAAGCGCCGCGCGGGATGGAGTTTTTTGTTAGTTTTTCTTTCTTTTGGGATGAAGGTATGATAGATCCTGTTGGGAAATGGGCAAATGGTGGGGGCGGCAGTTGACATTGTCGGCGTCCCGCAAAGGGTTTTTGTGCGGTTTGAAGCGACGCGCTGGATAGGGAGAGAGAGCTATTTTTATTCATATTTTCGGCGGCTTTCTGAAGCGGCCGAAAATCCGGGTTTCTTTTTTGGGGGGTAAAGGGGGGAGGCTTTCAGGAGGGAACATGGACGATCACGATGAGCTGATGGAAGTGGTGCAGTTGATAAATTATATGCGGTTTGATTTGATGGGACGCCTGACCAGTGTGACAGGGTATACGGAGTTGTTGTTGAAGGACGTTTGGGGTGAGGTGCCTCTCCAGCAGCGGGAGGTTCTGGAAAAACAGGTGCTTCATAATGCACGAAGGGCGGCCTGGGAGCTTCAATATTTTGAGGCTTATTTTGCTCATCGGTATCGTATTAAGTCTGAATTGTCGATGCCCGTTGTACTGGTCGATTTATTAAATAAAGAGCTTTCTGGCTCCTCCGAGCGGGGAATGGGGCTTCAGACAACGTTGAATGTGCCGCCGGATTTGCCTCCTGTAAAGAGCGGTTTTCAGGAATTGCACTGGCTTTTTTTCGATTTGTTCGATCGTTTTCTGAATTCTTATCGGAATAATGCTTCGGTGAAGTCGATTGCGGTTTCAGCCCGGCAGGAGGGGGAGTGGGTGGCGGTGACGGTGCGGATCGAGGGTACGATGGACGATTATGATGTGCAGAATCCTGAGCGGATTTTTTCGCCGGGGACGCCGGCTTCGGTTTCGCAGATGATCGTCCGCCGGCACGGCAGCGATTTGAAGATCGGTGAGATTTCGGAGAGCGGGGTGACCTTTGAGTTTGCTCTGCCGGTGTGGACGGGGGAGGAAGCTCGATGATGAATATTATTTCTGCCAGCCGGCGGACGGATATTCCGGCTTTTTACATGTCGTGGTTGATGCAGCGGTTGGAGGCGGGAGCGGTGAGTTATCCCAATCCATTCGGCGGGGAGGTCTATACGGTTTCTCTGCGGCCGGAAGATGTTCACAGTATTGTGTTCTGGTCGAAGAACTATGGGCCTTTTTTGCCGCATATGGCGGAGTTGGAAGCGCGAGGCTATTCTTTTTACTGCCATTATACGTTGACGGGGACGCCGCGAGCTTTTGAGCCGCACGTTCCCGATCCGTTGACGGAAGGCGTGCCGGTTTTGCGGGAGCTGGCCCGGCGCACCAGTCCACGACATGTCCAGTGGCGCTTTGATCCGATTATTTTTACGGCGGAACTGGGAGAGGCTTTCTATCTGGAGCGTTTTCGAGAGTTGGCAGCGGCGTTGGAGGGGGCGACGGAGCGCTGTTACTTCAGCTTTGCGACTTTTTATGGGAAGGCGATCCGGCAGTTGAAGCGGGCGGGGGTGAATTACCGCGATCCGGCGCTGGAGGAGAAGCAGTCGCTGGTGCGGGCGATGGCGGATGTGGCCGAGGCGCATGGGATGAAACTTTATGCCTGCTGTCAGGCCTCGCTGGCGACGGGACGGGTCCGGCCGGCGCATTGTATCGATGGGGAGCTGCTGGCGTCACTTTTTCCCGACCGGCCTTTGGCTTTCAAGGCGGGCGGGACGCGGGCGGAGTGCGGTTGTGTGTCAAGCCGGGATCTGGGGATGTACGATACCTGTCCGCACAGCTGTCTTTATTGTTATGCCAATCGAGATCCGGAGCGGGCGCTGGCCCGGGCGAGCCGACATTCACCGGAGGGGGAGATGCTGGTGGAGTGAGGGGGGATTGGAAGATTGGAAGGCTGGAAGATTGGAAGATTGGAAGATTGGAAGATGAAGGGGCTTCAAGGGGCTGGTGAAAAGAAAAACTACGGCTACTGAAAGTTTTCGAGCTGCATAGATCGGGGATTTTCAGAATTCCAGGAGGCTGAATGGACGATCACGATGAGCTGATGGAAGTGGTGCGGTTGATAAAATGTGCAGGCTTTGATATGCGGGGACATTTTACCGGCATGCGAGGCTACCTGGATTTGTTATTACAGGGGCATGGAGGGGACCTGTCTCCTGTGCAGAGGGAGGTTTTGGAAAAACAGGTACGCAGAGTGCAGTTTGCGGCCTGGTATTTTTATTGTTTCGAGGCTTATATGACCAATCGTTATCATCGCGGCGATGAATTGTGGCATCCGGTTGTGCTGACGGATATGGTCAATGAGGAATTGCCCATTTCCTTCCTGGGTGAAAAGGGAATTCTGGTAACGGTAGATTTGCCGTTGGATTTATGCGCGGTAAAGAGTTTTTATGGGATAGGCAAGCTTTTTTCAGATTTACTGGGCCATTTTTCTAATTCTTACCGGAGTAAGGCTTCGGTGAAGTCGATTGCGGTTTCAGCCCGGCAGGAAGGGGAGTGGGTGGCGGTGACGGTGCGGATTGAGGGGACGATGGACCCGTACGAGGTAGAACGGCCAGAGATCATTTTCTCGCCGGGGACGCCGGCTTCGGTTTCCCAGATGATTGTGCGCCGGCACGGCAGCGATTTGAAGATCAGCGAGATTTCGGGAGATGGAGTTGTGTTTGAGTTTGCTCTGCCGGTGTAGGGGGATGAATAGGAGATGAAAATGGTTGAGCGCGATGAGATCGGAGAACTGGTCAATGCTTTTCGTATCTGGCTATTTGACAGCCGGCCTCTTTTTACGGGTCTCGATGGATATACAAGAGTTCTGTCCATGAAAGCGCTGGGGGAATTGACGCCTTTGCAACTTCAGATTGTGGAAAAGGGGATGTTACCTGAGGTGAGAAAATCCACCCGGAATTGGGAATCCTTTTTAGAGTATTTCTTGCATTGGCATCAACGGAAGGATGCTCTTCCGGGAGCGGGGAAACTGGGCAATATTGTGGGTAATTTTGCAGGGAAATTTTCATGGCCGGGAAATGAGGTTCAGGTAAGCGTGGATCTGCCGGAGGAGCTGCCGTGGATCAACACTTGTTATGATGTGAGTTATCTTTTTAGAAATCTGGCCGTCCATTTTAAGGATCGCGAGCCGGCCCGCGCGATTGCGGTGTCGGCCTATCAAGATGGGGACCGGGTGGCGGTGCGGGTGCGAATCGAGCGATCGATATTGCCTTCTGAAGTGGAACACCCGGATCGTTTTTTCTATGCGGGGACCCCAATTTCTGTTTCTCAGATGATAGCGCTGCGCCACGGCAGTGAGTTAACGATCACGGAGATTTCGGAGCATGGATTAACGTTCGAGTTTTCCCTGCCTGTCTGGGTTGAAGAGGCGAAGGAGCCGATCAAAGTTGAGTATTCTGATGAGGTTAAGGATGTTATTAACCTTTTCCATTACTGGCGAGAGGATGTCAGGGTTCCTTTGATGCGGGTTAAGATGTATGTAGATCTTTTATTGAATGGAACGGTGGAGGATCTAAATTCAGAGCAACGGGAGATTTTGGAGGGAAAGATTTCCCGCCTTTTACGGCGGGCCTTGGGAATGTGGCAACATGTTTATGATTATACGGTGCACTGGTATCAAAGGAAAGATGCTTTGACCGGGCCGGGAGATCTGGCGAGTATGGTGAGGGCGGTCGTTCAGCAGATTTCAGAGGATAAGGCGGTCGGGCAGGTGACGGTGGATTTGCCGGAAGGGCTGCCCAGTGTGCATACTTTTGAGGGAGCCGACGATCTTTTTAAAGGTTTGGTCGATCCATTGAGGGATCTGGATCCGGCGCAGCGGATGGCTGTTTCGGCCAGGCTTGAGGGAGAGTGGGTGGTGGTGACGGTGCGGATCGATCGTAAGATTGAATCCATGCGGGTGGGCAATCTGGTGGGCCTGTTTTATCCGGGGGCGCCGGCTTCGATTTCGCAGATGATTGCTCAGCGGCATGGCCGTGAGTTGAAAGTATTGAATTTTTCGGAGAGTGGGCTGACCTTTGAGTTTGCTCTGCCGGTGTGGGAGGGGGCCCGGGGATGAAAAAGAGATTTCACCACAGAGGCGCAGAGGACACAGAGAAGAAGGGAGGAGATTTTTCAAAATTCTTCCAAGTAGATAGAGCCAGCCTGCGTCGCCGGGGCGGTTCTGGAAAAGGCCTATGTTTTGGCGCGGCCCTCACCCCCCTTTGATCCCCCCTCTCCCCTGTTTTGTTGTTAAGCAGCGACGCGATTCGAGATGATGCGTTTTAGGATCTAGCTGCGAGCGATGCGGGAGGGAGAGGGGGGAAGAGCGGGTCGCCGGGGCGGTTCTGGAAAAGGCCTATGTTTTGGCGCGGCCCTCACCCCCCTTTGATCCCCCCTCTCCCCTGTTTTGTTGTTAAGCAGCGACGCGATTCGAGATGATGCGTTTTAGGATCTAGCTGCGAGCGATGCGGGAGGGAGAGGGGGGAAGAGCGGGTCGCCGGGGCGGTTCTGGAAAAGGCCTATGTTTTGGCGCGCATTCTGATGCGCGCCAAAACATAAACAAAAATTAATCATCCAGGAGGGCGATGAGTCCCAGAAGGCCCATATCGGCGAAGAGCATGGGGGCCATGAGGGGCGCCTGGCGGATGAAGCGTTCGATGATGATTGTGTTACCGGGGCCCAGGTCGTCGAGGATGTGCAGGAGCAGCCCGGTGGGGCCCAGGATCAGCTGGAGGCCGATGGCGAGGGTGTAGGTGATCAGGTCGGCGCGGGTGGGATGGCGTTGATTGCCCAGGAAGAAGGCGACGACGGCGCCGAAGGTGCCGCCGAGGGTGGGGGCCCAGAGCCAGGGATTGACATAGCCGGTGCGGGCGTGATCCATGACGCTGCTCGAAGCGGCGATGAGGATGCCCAGGCTGGCGAGCATGAAATAGAGTTGTGATTTGGTGAAGGGCATCTCTGCCCAGCCGTTCAACCCGCGGAAGTGGCGGTTTCCCGGCGATTCCTCGGGCCAGAGAGCTACCAGACCCAGAACGCCGATCAGGATGTAGGCGGGCGGGGCGAGCAGCGGCGGCGACCAGATCAATCGGGAAAGCGTCACCTGTTGGCCCGGAGCGCCTTGCAGCAAAACCCCTCGGGCCAGATGGAACCAGGTTCCCAGAATTCCCACGACGATTGAACTCAACAAGGGGATCAGCGTAAGTCGCCGGCCGAGGGTGGGATTACGGCGAGCGATCCACAATGCTGCCAGAATCCACAATCCAGCCGGCGGACTGAAGAGGACCGGGATCCATTCATTGGGGCGGATGGTGCCGCTGATGGTGTGAGCGAGGGTGGTTTCCATGCTCAACATCAGCAAATTGGCGGCGACGAAGAGCAGTGCGGCCGTGTCGCGGGAGAGCGGGATCTTCAGCCGCTGGAGAGGCGGAAAGATCGTGGCCAGATATCCGTTCATGGCTGGTCTTCGAGTTCGCGGGCCCGTTCGCGCAGTTCGGCCAGATCGCTCAGGATTTCATAGGCGCCATGCCACTGCGTGTAGTCGGGGCCCTGCATCCAGGCTCCGAATTTGGCCGTGCGGCCCCAGTGGTGCCAGAGTTCAAAATAGGTGAAATCGATGGGCTGGTCGAACGGTTCGTCGGTCAACAGGCCCTGTTGTTGCAGGGGCTGCATGATGGTATTGCTTTCAGAGACCCAGTCATTGACCGCCAGCGTGGCCTTGTCGGCATCGCCGTAGAAGCCGACGATGAAGTTGTAGTTGTGGCAGGAGAGGCAGACGCCCTGCATGCGATCCCGGTTGGTTTCCCATTCGGGGCGGCGAGTGCTGATGGGGGCGAAGAGATACCAGGTGAGACGTTCGCCGACATCGTGGCTGGTTTCGGTTTTGCCGAAACCGCTGATGTGACAGGTGGCGCAGGTGGCGGCGGGCAGATCAGCGGGATCGAGCGTGCCGGGTTCGGCTTCCCAATTCCATTCATCTCCCCCGGTCATATAGGCGATGCCGTGGGGCGATTCCTGGTAGATTTCCCATTGGGGATGGTCGGGACCGATATGGCAGGCGTTACAGGTCTCGGGTTTGCGGGCCTGTTCGAGGCTGAAGGCGTGGCGGAGGTGACAGCTTTCACATTGTCCGACGGAGCCGTCGGCGTGAGGGAGCCCGATATTGTGACAGGTTTCACAGGCGAAGCGGGTGATGTCGGGCCCTTCCAGGTCGTGGATCTGGTTGCGGGCTTTGGAGGGGCTGTAGCTGCCTTCGGGGATAGATTTGTAGAGGGTATCCAGTTCGGGCGAGAGCCCGGTCGAGCCGGCGTAGGCGACATAAGAGGGGATGGCGTGGCGACTCTGGTTGAACTGCGCCACTTCCTGGGTATGACAGCGTTCGCAACGTTTGGGGGTAGGGCTGGAGATCACATAGGTATCCTGATGGGCCCGGCTGTCAGGCGCATCAGCTTTGACCTCGTGGCAGTCGCGGCAGGTCACGTTGGCGGCGGCCATGGCGCTTTTGGAAAATTGTTCCACGATGCCGGGGGAACTGGTGCGATGACAGACCACACAGGAATCCTGACTGGCGGCGAGGGCATCAGCGGGACGGGCCGGATCGGGATTGGTCATGGCCTGATCGAGCGTCAGAATGATCAAGGTCAAGCCGGCGAGCAACAGGACGGCCGTGCCGCCGATGAAGAAAGCGCGAAAGAGGTTGAAAGAGATTTTATCTTTCATGGCCACTTTGGTCCTTTCTGGATTTTTATGATTTTCGCGCGTCCTTTGCAGGGCGCGCGAAAATGTAGTTTTTAGTGGATGTCGACGATTTGCAGCCGGCGGAGCAGCTGTTGCGCCGGCTGCGGCAGGCTTTGAGCTGCGTCTTGAATCAGGGAACGGGTCATGCGTGGGCCGATGATATCTTCCAGATTGCGGATCGCTTCGCCCAGGAGGACGTGGTAGGCCTGGGCGGCCGTTTCCAGATCGGGGAAGCCGGTTTCATCTTTGATCCCGGCCTGAGTGAGTTCGATCGACCAGTGATTTTGGGCCGCCCATTGGTTCAATTCGTCGAAGAGAGTTTGAGCCAGTCCCATTCCTACCAGGCGGGCGTAGCGTTGAGTCAGATGGTTGAGCAAGGTCATGAAGGCATTTTGCAAGGCGATCAGATCGTCCTGGGGATTGGTCGTTTCCTGGGGGCCGAGGTAACGGGCAATGGAGCAGGGTAGATCGGGATAGTGGTAGATATTTTCCGTCAGGGCTTCCGGTCCGATTTTGATTTGAGTAGGAGTGGTATAGAGGATTAGCGGTGGGTGGCTTTTACCGGACAAGAGCACAAAGCCTTCGGCTTCAGACCAGGTGATGCGTACGATACTCCGCAGGGGTTCCTGTTCCCATCCCGCGAGCAATTGCGGGAGATCGTTGGTGGTACCCAGGAGCGTTATTTGTGGGGGATACCATTCCAACAGGGCGCGCACAATTCTCAGTGCTTCAGTTGGGAGAGCCAGAGAGTTAATAATATTGTTTTTGAGGTTGATGTATTGTTGGATTTGAGAGGGTGTAATATCGCGCCAGGAATCTCCCTGTAAGATTCCTTGTTGGACCAGAGTGCCTTGAGAAAAAGTCAGAATGATGCAGATTTCCGGGGGGCGACCGATGTGAATCAGGCCGGTAAACCGGTTTTGATTGCATTGTTGTAGAAACCCGTCGATTCGGTTTCCGGGGAGTGTTTTGGCGATCTCTGGTGCATGGTTAAAAAGCAGAATCATAGTTTAATTTTTCCTTGGTTTCAACCAGCGAATACCATATCGTAACAGCAGAAATTGAGCCAGCAACGCCAGCATCAGCAGCAGGTAAGAGGCTATATAGAGAACGTCGGTTATTATGGTTCCCAGGTTGCTGTCGCCTGAATAAATATAGCTGTTAGAAGTGAAGAGCCAGGTAAAAATAAGATCGGAAATGGTAAAGAAGAAAAGGGCCAACCAGGGGCGAGCCCATTGGGCATTGCTTAAAGTTAGTGCCAGAAGCAAAGCAGAGAGAGCCA
Organism: uncultured Anaerolineales bacterium; assembly: GCA_964501335.1. Taxonomy (GTDB): domain Bacteria; phylum Chloroflexota; class Anaerolineae; order B4-G1; family SLSP01; genus CAZCTC01. The sequence goes on from CAZCTC010000026.1 coordinate 9,531, forward strand.
GGGCGAGATCTGCGAGAGGATAGAAAACACTGATGAAGGTTCCCCACCAGCTGGTTTCGATTCCCGGCGAATTTATCAGAACGGCTGTAATTCCAAAAGTCAGGGTCAGAAAGAGCGCCGCTCCAAGGCTTAAAGTTATCAGCAGACGTTTGGAGGGCACCCGAATAAGTTCTCGATATTGTAGAACCAGGGCTGTACCGAGCCCGATATATCCCACCATCCAGAAAAGATCTCCGGGCGTGATTTCGGGCATGGCGCTTCCATAGTAATGAAGATAGAGAGTCCAGATGAGTTCAGCGCAGGTCCATGCACCCAATCCTAAAGCAAAGGCGCGCCAGATCCCATAAGGTGGTTCTGTGGATTTGAAGTTCAACCAGATTCGGATAGCAAGCCAGGTATCGATCGCGGCAATGAGGGCTGTGAGAAAAGAAAGCCCTACATCTCGATTTTGCTGAAAGTCGGCAGATACAGGCAGGAGGTGGAGGATGGTATAGATTACCAGAATTAGTGAGGCGCCCCCTATGGTAATCCAGAAAATACGAGAGGGCAAAGGAGTTTGTGTGTTTTTGGAATTCATCCGGGTTTTCTCCGCCTGGTTTTGGTGTTACTACAGGTATGAACTTAGTTTAACACACTCTCAAAAAGGGGCAAATCAAGGTTTTAAAAGGGCAAGAGCTGCCGTTGTGATTTCTCGAGGCGAGAAATCCAGGCATTCGCGGTTGCGAGGGCAGGTGAAGGCGTAACAGGGACTGCAATCGGTAGGGCAGCGGAGTAGAGAGGCGGGGGCGGTTCGGGGGCGCCATTGGGATTCATAATCAGTTCCTGAGTAAGTGATGACGCTGGGTATGTGGAGGGCATCGGCCAGGTGCAGGAGAGAGGTGTTGTTGGTCAGAACCAGCCGGGCGTGGGCGATCAGGGCTGCCAGTTCGGGAACTTCGGTCGCTCCCAGGAAATCGATTCCATGACGTCCCAGGATATCGAGCAGGGGCAGGGTGCGGGGGCGATCTTTTTCGATGCCGGTGACGATGACCGGCCAGCCGGTATGATCGGCCAGTTCTCGGGCCGCAAGGGCTCCGCGTTCTGGAAAGTAGGTGCGGGCCTGGCAACTGGCCCAGGGGGCCCAGAGCAGATAGGGCACCCCCGGGTCAAGGCCGACGCGGATGAGCAGGTGGGTCATGCGTTGATGCGCGAGGGAAGGGATGGCGATGTCCAATTCTCGATGGCTGACCGGAAAGCCGAGAGCTTCAAGCAGTCGCAGATTGCGTTCGGCCTGATGCAGCTCGTCGGGGGCTGAATGGAGTTCAAAGGTGAGCAGCTCGCCGCCTTTTTCTTTGGATTGGCCGGCGCGGAGCGGAATGCCGGCAAGATAACAGATGAGAGCGGCGGGATGAGGGCTTTGGTTGAAACTGGTGAGGATGATGGCTGCGTCGAAGCGGCCCCGGCTGAGCAGTCGGACCAGTTCCCATTCGCGGGCGGGATCGAAGGCCAGCCGGCCGAGATCTTGCCAGAGGGTGCGCCAGGCGAGGGTTTGATCCAGCCAGGGGAGGAGGGGGGCGGCTTGCGCCCCGGCGGGGCTGGCCAGCAGCGTGAGCCGGGCTTCTGGAAGCGCGGTGCGGAGGGCACGAAGGGCGGGGGCGGTCATTAAGACATCGCCGATATTGTCTAATCGGAGGATGAGCAGATTGTGGACGGTGAGCCAGGGATTGCCCATGTTCAGCTGCGCGGGGGAAAAACGACCCCCGGATCAAAGGTGATGGGTTTGGGCTCGGTCGCGTCGAGGACCCAATCGGTCGGCAGCAGGCCGTCGGGAGGTGGTTTCTGGCCCAGGAGTTGATAGAAAAGCACGGCGGTTCGGTTGATCGTGACCTGGAGGTTGAAGATGTTTTCAACGCGTTGCCGACCGGCCACTCCCATCTGTTTGCCCATATCGGGGGCATTCAGGAGTTTGAGCACCCCTTCGCCCAGACCGAACCAGTCTCCTGGGCCTGATGTAAGGCCGGTACTGCCGACTTCGACGATCTCAGCGACGCCGCCGACCGAGATTGCGACGACCGGCCGGCCGCAGGCCATGGCTTCCAGTAAAGCGAAGGGCATTCCTTCAACCCGGGAGCTTTGCACGACGATATCCAGAGCCGGGTAGACCTCGCTCATATTTTCCCAAAGGCCGGCGAGATGGACGATGCCGGTGAGATTGGTATTATGAATCATGTCGGCCATCTCGCGTTGCATGGGACCTTCTCCCACCAGCACGAAGTGGGCTTCGGGTTTTTGTTTGTGGACATGTTCGGCCATGCGAATAAATTGATCGGGGCCTTTTTCCCAGGCCAGGCGTCCCACATAGCCGATGAGCGGGGCATTGGGAGGAATATCAAGGGATTTGCGGAAGCCGGTGCCATCGCCCTCGGGGGTAAAGGTTTTCAGATCGACGCCATTGGGGATGAGAGAAATTTGTTCCGGCGGCATTCCCAGAGCCAGGGCCTGGGTATAGGCCTCCTGGCATACCAGGACCATATGCGTGCCGGTCGTGCGGCTCATTCCCAGTTCCAGTGCTGTCACATCCATGCCGTGGACCGTGGCGACGGTCGGGATATTGGTCAGTTTGCCGGCCAGGCCGGCCAGGATGTGAGCCCGGGGCATATGGGCATGGATCAGATCGATATGTTGGTGACGTACCAGTTCGGTGGTGAATTGGATGGAGCGCCAGTGGGGGTCCAGATCCATCGTGGTGATAAAAACGGAACTTCCCAGGCGGCGGATGCTGGCTGTAAAAGCGCTTTCGTAAGGCATAAGGCAGGTAATTTTGAAGTGATGGGTTGGAAGTTGGCGAACCAGCTGGTAAACATATTTTTCCATTCCTCCAACGATAGCGTTGCCGGCGATTTCGAGGATGTGAAATTGCGGAGAACGGTCATTATCTATCGAGGCTAACATGGTTGCTCCTTATGGGTCGATAAAGATTTTTCCAGGCCGAGCCAGGCAGCTGCCGTTCCCCCCAGGATTTGAGAGCGATCGGTGGGAGCGACATTCAAGATTTCGAGCCAATGTTCGAGTTCTGCTCGCGCTTCGAGAAGGGTTTCACCCGAACAGGGGAGGAACCGATCGCTGCCGTATTGCAGTCGATCGGGTCCCAAGACATCCAGCGCCCGGGAGAGGACTTCCTGGCGATAGGCGGGGGGAGGTCCGAACGAGAGATCGAATCGGAAGGGGCTTTCAGCGCCTGGAAGTCCGGCAATTCGATCGATCACGCCCAGGGCTATGGCTTCATCGCACCAGGGCCAGCTTAGATGGGCCAGGGCAACTTTCAAGTCGGGGTGATCGCGTACCGCTTCATAGTAAGCGGGGCGGCAATACCGCCCCGACTTTCCATCAATGTAGATGCCGCTGTGGAAGAGAATCGGAATTTTCAGCGAGACAGCTTCAGCATAGATGCGGTGGGCCGTTTCTTCGTAAGGATACCAGCCGCTGGGAACCAGTTTTACCCCCTTTAAACCCAGGGTCACTGCGTTTTGCAGGTCTTCGGGGGCCGTGGGATGGCAGGGATTGACCACGGCAAATCCTATCAAGCGGTCGGCATGGCCGTGGATCAAGGCCCCAAGATGGCGGGTGGCTTCACGCAGGCTGGCCGGGTTATTCAGGCTGTAAGGGGGGGTGAGGAATGGGGCCAGCAAGACAGCTTTGTCGATGCCGGCTTTGTCCAGGGCGTGCAGGATTTCGATGGTGGTTTCCTGGCCTGAACAATGGAGATGGGCATCTATAATCATAGGATTCTCTCCGTTTATTCTGATTTTACTTTTAACAAGACCGGGTCGGTGGCTGAGGTTGAAGGGGTGGGGCGAGTTCCGGCGGCACTGTGCAGTGAGTCGTTATGGGGAATTCCGGCCAGTTTTGCATAGAGTGTGAGGGCCTGGGCCACGACCTGATCCATGTTGTAATAACGGTAGGTTCCCAGCCGCCCGACGAAATATACTCCGTTAAGCGTTTGGGCCAGTTCACGATAGCGTTTGTAAAGTTCTTGATTTTCAGCCCGGGGAATGGGGTAATAGGGGTCACCCTCTCCGCTGGCATATTCGTAGGCAATGGTGGTATGGGCATGTTTTTGTCCGGTGAGATATTTGAATTCGGTTACTCGGGTGTAGAGATGTTCGTTGGGATAATTGACGACGGCCACCGGTTGGTGGTAGGGTTCCGTGAAGGTTTCAAATTTAAATTGCATGGTGCGATAGGGGAGTTTCCCGTAGCAGTAGTTGAAGAATTCATCGATAGGCCCACTGTAAATCAGTTCTCGATAGGGAATCATCTGGTTGATGTCCCGGTAATCGGTGTTGAGCATGATTTTGATATTGGGATGATCCAGCATGGCTTCAATGACAGAAGTCAGGCCATGGATCGGCATGGCTTGATAAGGGTCGTTGAAGTAGCGATTGTCCCGGTTATAGCGGACCGGAATCCGGGCGGCAACCGAAGCATCCAGTTGTGAAGGGTCCAGTCCCCATTGTTTGGTGGTGTAATGGCGGAAGAACTTTTCATAAAGTTCGCGTCCCACCTGGCTGATCACCACATCTTCTGATGTGACGATGGGATTACGTGGTTCGGCGACGGATTCCAGGAATTTCTTTAATTCAAAGGCGGTGAGGTTTAATCCATACAGGCCATTGATCGTATCCAGGTTGATGGGAATCGGAAGCAACTGGCCATCCACGCTGGCCAGGACGCGATGTTCGTAGGGGCGCCATTCTGTAAAGCGAGAGAGGTATTGAAAGACTTCATGGGAATGGGTGTGGAAGATATGGGGACCGTATTTTTGGATCATAATCCCGGCTTCGTTGTAGCGGTCGTAGGCATTGCCGCCGATGTGTGAGCGGCGATCGATGACCAGAACTTTTTTGTCTGAGGCGCGGGCCAGGCGTTCGGCCAGAACGGCACCGGCAAATCCTGCTCCGACAATCAGAAAATCGAATTTTTCAGGACAACTATGGTAATGGGGGCGGGATTTATTGCGGTCCGGCAGGGGAGGGGCGATCGATTCAGCGTGCGCGAGGTGCGGCGATTGGGTTAATGCGCAATCGATCAATTCTCTCATTTTATTCCAGGTGAGATCCCAGGAGTTTTGGTTTAAGAAATGGTCGATTTTGTTTAGCCAGAGTTCTTTATCCTGATTCAGAGTGAGCGCCGATTCCAGGGCCTGGATAAACTCGCTGCTGTTTTCTGCAATTTGTACCAGTTGTTGTTCTCCATAGGGTCGGATGACATCGCGGATGGGGGTAGAGACGACCGGTTTACCTCCGGCCAGATATTCGGGAGTTTTCGTCGGGCTGATATAGCGTGTGGATTCGTTAAGCGCGAAGGGGAGGATGGCAGCGTCCCAGCCGGCGAGGTAGCCCGGAAGATCCTGATAGGTTTTACGGCCTAAATAGTGAAGGTTGGTATGGCGGGGGAGTTTCTTTTCATCGATTTTGGCGACGGGACCGATGAGAATGATATGCCAATCCGGGCGGTTGAGGGCCAGCGTTTCAATCAGATTCAGATCCATCCGTTCATCAATTACGCCGAAGAAGCCGATGCGAGGATGTGGAATAGAAGCCTGATCGAAAGGATCGCCATTCAGAGTGCGGGCCCGGGCGAAGTGGTCTCGATCGATGCTGCTGGGGAAGAGGTGGACGTTAGGATGGAGCGAGTGTTTGGCTTCATAAAGGCTTTGGCCTCCCGTGAAAATGAGATCCGCGATTTGGAAGAGTTCAGATTCGTAACTTTTCAACAGGGGCGAGGCATCCTTGAAGGCCGAGAGCTCATCCATGCAATCGTAGATGATCAATTGCGGGCTCAATTGGCGGGTGTAGGGGAGTGCCAGCGGGGTGTAATACCAGAGGATATAGGTATGTAGGGCCTGATCGGTAAAGAATTGGTTGATTAACTGAATATGCGTGGTGCGACTTTCTTCTTTACCCAGTGTTTTTGCAAGATGGGGAACCACTACCCAGAGATTGTCCGCTTGAGGTTGGATGACCAGACGGGACGGGCCCGCATCGATCAACGGTTCTTCTACATAGAAAACCCGATGCTCGCGGGCACAACGGCTCAGCAAATGTTGAGGACGTTGGTAAACAAAATCCCAACGCAGATGAGAGAAGCAAACCAAATCGAAGTTTTGGGAAGATAAAGCGGAAGAGGAGGTTTGAGAATTGGCGCTTTTGGTTTTCATTCGGTAATTAATCCTTTCTCAATAAGGAGATTTCCGGAGATTTCAATCATTGGACAGATTCAGATCCCCAGAGCCAGGGTTCATCAGAATGCACCCGTTTATTGGAAATCGTTTTAGGGTGAGGGGCGGTTGCGATGATTTGGCGGAAAAACATCACCAAATCATCTGTGTAGGTATCAAAGGCGAAATGGCGGCGATGGCGCCAGACATTAGCGCGCAACTCGGTCATTAAATGGGCATCGGCGAGTTGGGTGCGTAACTGAGCCATTTCAGAAAAGAAGAGGCCGATTTGCAGGTGGCGAACCAGAGTTTGTGTGGCGACGCGGGCGCCGGTATTATCACGTTGTAAAAGCGGCAGGCCGGCAGCGGTGAGGGTGGCGATGCGAGCGGGATAATTCAAATCATCCCAATTAGCCTGTCGCAGATCTCCCTGGTTTTCGCTTTTAAAATAATGAAGCCAGCCGGCGTCATATTGGGAGAATTCGCTGACCCAGGCATTCTGATCGACATGGGGATGGAGATGGATATAGCGCGGCGCAAGCTGGCGGGTTTTCTCAATCCATTCGCGCCATTGGCCGTGGGTAAAATCGCCATAGAAGTGCAGATGGATCTGTTCTTGCGCCAGTTCCACCACATTGTAGGGATGTAATCCGATCGGGCGGCCGGGGACAACTGTGTGGAATTCCCCATCCTGTTCTGAAAGGCGGGAACGGCATTCATCAGTCAACCAATCCAGTTTAGGAAGATCCCCATCCAGGACCCAGGGATGGCCTTGACTGACACTGCCGGGAACGGCCGTTTCAAACCAATCCCGCATCTCGGGGCTGGAGTAGATTTGCCCGTCGCTGCGCAGGGTCAAATCGACAAGTTGGGGCCAGGTTCCTTTTTCCAGGCAGATAAAGGGGCCTTCTTTGAAATGCCAGACGAAGGGGATCCCGGGATTCTCTTTCAGGATCTGATGGGCGAAGGGGACCGCCTGCCAGTTAAGCAGGGCGTAGATGATATCGGGTTGCAGGCGATCTACCGTTTCACGCCAGTTTTCCAGGGGAATGTCCTGGATGTGCCCAAAGGGGACCGGACCTACATTGTTATACCAATGAGGTTCGGGTGTCCAGAGCCCGTACAGTTTGTGCCCCCGTTCTTCCAAAGCCAGAATTCGTTCGGCATTGTAAGCCAGTTCACCTACCAGCAGAATTTTCAAGCTATCGGGAGCAAGTGGTGTATCGGGACGTTCACGGAACCGGCGGTAATGGTCGATTTCGTTGATTTCGTTGCCGACTGTTGTATGAAAGTGCAAGGGTTCGCGTACTCTGTAGTAGAGTCGGTAGGGATTGATCCCTCCCAGCGGTTCCTGAAGGATTTTATGCCGTTGCCAGGGATGGTTGACCCATTCACAGGAGCATTCCCGGGTATGGATAAATTCTCCTTGCTTGCGAAGTTCCGCCCAAAACATGCGTTCCAGGTCATCGGTGACCAGTTCCCGGCGTTCGAGCCAGCGGTCCGTAGTGCGGCGATGCAAGGTTTGAACGAGTTGTAGCCCGAGATTTTCGATCGGTCCGTCCGAATAGCGGTTGTAATGATGGCGGATTCCGGAGCAGGCCAGGACGGCCTGGGGCGTTTGATCCAGAGCCTGAGCCAGGGAGGCCAGGTGGTTGGGATAATAGAGATCATCTGAGGGCAGGTAAGCGATTAAGGGAGCGTCCGCACAGGTGAGGGCATAGTTAAGGGCGGCGCCCATGCCTTGATTTTGAGGCCAGGCGTGATAGTGAATGCGGGGATCGGTGAGATAAGGTTGGACGACCGTTTCAGTTTCATCGGGCGAGCCGTCATTGATAATCCAAAGCTCCCAATTGGTGAGAGATTGGGCTTTCAGGCTTTCAATGGCGCGGCCGATAAAAGCCGCCTGTTTATAGGTCGGCATCAGCACTGAAATTGCAGGCATGGCAACCCTCCTTAAGATAGGAATCCTAAAATGTCTCCAGGGTTAATACTTTGGGCGCATCCACATGGCGGTCGCGTAAAGTGGTGGGCAATTCCTGGTGGTAGACCCCTGAGGGGATCAAGCCACAACCTCCGTAACGGTTCATCAGACGGATTTGGGCCAGCACATCTTCTCCGGCGTGGCTGGGCGGCAGACTGGGCCAGAAGTTGTAACCGCCGATCTCCCGGAGTTTGGCGGTATCGTAGAGAACGCAGGCCCCGACCCAGGCAATGTGATATTTACGGGAGTGGCTGGGATGCAGATTCAGGCGTTGTTGCAAATGGTAGAGGTTGGCGGCGTTGTGGAGTCGATAACGTTCCCAGGCCGGGGTTCCCGGGCGTACCTGTTCCGGTTGCACCGGACCCTCCCAGAACTCGATAGTTTCTTCCTGGGGCCGGATATCATGGATAAAACTGAGGCCGATAGGTGCACAGCCGACAAAACCGCACTTTTCTTCGCGGAGGGCTACCAACATCTGGCTAATGACCCAGGGTTCGAGGATCAGGTCATCATCGATGAACAGAGCATAGGGAGCCGTTGCCTGGTTGAGGAGAAATTGGCGTTGCTCGGCCATTCCCCGTTTGGGAAGGTGTTTGTGGGTTTCGATGGCATGGTCGTGGGCATGTAACAATCGCAGGACTGCCTGGACTTCTCCGAAGGTGAAAGGATCAAAAGTTTCGCTTTGATCAGAGATGACGATGCGAAAATCGGTAACAGCCTGGGCAGCCAGACTGGTGAGTGTGACGGCCAGAGCGGCGGGGCGGTCGCAGGTAGGGATCAAAACATCCAACGGATAATTTTTCATAACGACCTCCGAAAATCAGAGCTGAAAACGCCGGTTTCCGCGGCCAGTTCATGTACTGCCTGGACGACGGATTCCGGACGGACCAGACTGAGGCAATGTTGATGGCCGAGAGGGCAGATGGATTTATAACAATATTTACAGGGAACATCCTCAAATAAGAGCCGGTGGGGAATTCTCCAGGGGGTATGTTGCGGATTGGTCAATGCGTAGAGGTCGACGACGGGGGTGCCCATGGCGGCGGCCAGGTGGACGGGGCCGGTATTGTTGCTGATCAACAGGGGCGACAGTGCCAGCAGGGCGGTCAACTCACTCAGCGTGAGCTGCCCGGTTAAGGAAAAAGAGGGGGCTTTCATAGTCTGGCGGATATCTTCGACCAGCGCCGATTCGAGAGGGCTGCCGGTAAAGAGTACCTGGATTTGAGATTCTTTAACCAGGCACCGGGCTACCTGGGAAAAGTGTCTGGCCGGATAGCGCCGGGCCGGTGCGGAAGCGCCGGGATGGATTACAACCCAGGGACGGTGCAGATCGATTCCCAGCTTTTTCAGTTGTTGTTGGATTTGTTGAGATAATCCGGTCGGGAGTTGCAGGTGCAGGTCTTCATGCTGGATTGGAATGCCGACACTGGAGATCAGATCGAGCTGGCGGCGGACTTCATGCCGGATTTCGTGACCGGGTTCAGGATCGGGTATCCAATGAGTGAGGAGTTGATAGGGGTTTTCGTGACAATGGGCCAGCCGGAGTGGAATTTCGGCCAGATAGCAGATCAGAGCGGCGGGCAAAGGATTCTGACTGTAAACGGTGAAGATAATCGCACTATCAAACTTTTGATGTTGCAGGGTTTCCAACAGGGCGAATTCGCGTTGACTGGAGGGGCGAGGGAGGGCGGCTTTCATCCAGGGGGCATCGTAGGGAATGACTGTGTTAAGCGTGGGCACGAGACTGGCGATGCGACTGCCTTCCGGAGAGGTTAACAGTGTGATCTTACATTGAGGATGGGCTTCTTTAATGGCTCTGAAGGCGGGGGTTGTCATCACGACATCGCCCAGGGAATCCAGGCGAATACAGAGGAGATTGTGGATTGGACTCCAGGGAATGTTTACCATCGTTTTTTACCCTGGATGGTTTCGGTATAAGTTGTCTGCCGGATACGTTTGATCAGGCCGGTCGTGGATCGATCGGGTAGATAAGGAAGAAAAACCACAACTCCGCCCAGAGAATCGATCAGTTCAGCTTCGGGTAAAGTCTCTCGGGTATAATCTCCCCCTTTGACAAAGATATCTGGACGGATGATCTGGATGAGGGTCTCGGGGGTGTTTTCCTCAAAAGCAATCAGGTGATCCACACAACTCAGGGCCGCCAAGACCTGCAAACGGTCTTCCAAAATATTAATCGGGCGGTCGGCTCCTTTGAGCCGGCGGACGCTGGCATCGGAATTGACCCCGACGATCAAGATGTCTCCTAATTCTTTAGCCCGGTTCAAATAAGCAATATGACCGCGGTGGAGGATATCGAAACAGCCGTTGGTAAAGACAATTCGGCGGTTTTGTTTGTGGTACATATTTACCCGGGCGGCCAGCGAATCGGAATCTCCGAAACACTTGTCATTGGAAGAGAGGAGGCCCCGTAGTTCAGCTATAGAACAGATGGTGGTGCCGTCGCGGTTGACAACGATCGAGGCCGCTGCCGAGGCGATTTCTGCGGCGGTCGGGCTGTCAGCTCCGGCTGCGAGGGAGAGGGTCAATGCGGCAGTGAAAGTGTCGCCGGCACCGGTAGCATGAGAATTGGGACGAGGTTCGGCGTAGGTTCGATAGGGCTGGCTGTGGTGCTCGAAGAGCAAGGCTCCTTCCTGATCCAGGGTTACGGCGGCAATTTCAGCGCCGGTGAGGTCGAGAATGCGGTTCCCATAATCCAGGATGAAATTCAGCCGATCTTTACTTTCCGGCGCTCCTGCATAATCGAGCAAGTGGACAGCTTCCTGGTAATTAGGTTTGACCGCCGTCAATCCTACCCGGCGATAGTTGAGCAGCTTTTTGGCATCGACAACCAGGGGCCGCGGGTGGTGAGTTTGAAGTTCGGCCAGTGCATTAATAATAGAAGGCGTCAAAATTCCATAGCCATAGTCGGAGACGATGATGCCGTCGTGTTGGGGGAACAGTTCTGTTAAGCGGTGGATCAGACGGCTTTCAGTTTCAAGATCAATGGGGAAGGTGCTGCCCTCGTCATAGCGTAGGAGCATTTGGGTCGAGCTGATGATTCGATGTTTGGCCAGGGTATGGCGTGATGGATGGAGGATCAGGGGTTCTGTATTGATATTCTGGTTGTGAAGAATGCTTTTCAGATCATGGCCTTTAGCATCATCTCCAAGAACTGAAAGGAAGGTAACCCGGGCCCCTAATCCGTGAACATTGACGGCCGTATTGGCTGCGCCGCCAGGGACAACCCGGTGATGGGTGATATTGACAACCGGAACTGGAGCTTCTCGACAGAGTCGGTTGGCTTCACCATGGAGGTAGCTATCCAACATGCCTTCTCCAATAACCAGGATATTTAATCCTTTGAAGGCATCCAATAGATGAAATAGATTATTTTTCATACCCTCTCCAACATTATTAAAGTTACAGTCCACATTAGGAGGGTGACACCAGGGTTGCAATGATTCGAGCGGCCTGATCCAGGTCGGTGGCCAGATGATGAGGGAGGCGTGGTAGCGAGAGTTGCCATTCAGTTTCATGGCCGTTGTCCAATAGGATGGTATGGCAGCCCGCCTTACGGCCTGCTTCGATGTCATGCAAGATATCGCCGATGACCCAGGAATTTTTCAGGTCCAGTTCATAATCGTGGGCTGCTCGCAGGATCATTCCAGGGTGGGGTTTGCGACAGTTACAGGTGACAGCATAGGTTGGGATGATTCCTTCTGGATGATGTGGGCAATAATAGAAATCTTTTAACGGAATTCTGGCTTGAGCCAGAAGATCTCGCAGATGGATGGCGAGTGGAGGGATGGCAGTTTCTGGAAAGCGTCCGAAGGCTATTCCGGCCTGATTGGTAACGACAAAGAGCTGGTATCCCAGCTCCACAAGCAGTTTCAGGCCGGTTAATGTGCCAGGCATCAAACGGATTTTTTCAGGATTGATATTGTAGGGCAGATTTTCAATCAGGGTCCCATCTTTGTCCAGGAAAACGGCTTTTTTACTCATAATTTTTTAGGGCCGGCCTGCAAATCCCTGAGGATTGCAGGCCGGATCGGATTATTTCATGGCCAGGAGGTCTCTTGCATCGGAAGTACCATGATTTCAGGAATGACAGTTTCGGCGGGTTGCAAGAGAACATAACGGATAGTTTCAGCAACATTCATAGGGTCCTGGAGTTTGTTGATATCGATATCAGGGAAACGGTCGAGCAGGAAGGGGGTGCGCATGCCTCCGACAACGACCGCTGTAACCTTGACATTGGACTTTCGGGCCTCGACATGTAAGGCATGGCTGAAACCTAACAGCCCCCATTTGCTGGCATGGTAGGCCGAGGCATTGGCCCAGGCGCGTTTGGCCGCTGTTGAAGCGACATTGATGATATGGCCGCGGCCTTGCCGGCGCATAATCGGCAGGACAAATTTGGACATTATGAAAGGGCCTCTCAGGTTGACCTGGAGGATGCGATCCCAATCCTCGACGGCCAGTTCTTCTACGGAAAGGGTGACATCCACGCCGGCGTTATTGATCAGAATATCGAGCTTTTGATAGCGAGCGCTGATGTTAGCGATAGCTTTTTGGACAGCCTGGGTATCTCCTACATCAAGATGGAGTGCTTCGGCCCGTCCCCCATGAGACTGGATGTCGGCTGCGACATTTTTAGCCAGTTCATGGCGTACATCGGCCGCGATGACAATGGCCCCATCTTGGGCCAGCATATGGCAGATAGATTCTCCCAATCCTCGTCCCCCCCCCGTGATGAGCGCAACTTGATTTTGTAGATCTTTCATAATCAGTTTCCTCCATATATTTGATATCCCGCACGACCGGTTGGAGATAGGACTCCTATCCGGACCTCAGGGCTTAAAAAAAGTTAACGGACGGGGGAACCAGGAGCCTGAACTGCTGGAACATCCGTCATAAAACAGCCTGGCTGATTGTGAGCGACGCCAGGGAGAAAGTGGATAGAAGGATGGATGGATGGAGTTTTGATTTCCCTGGATTTTTTTATAGAGTTGAACGAGTGTTTGCGTAATATGTTGCCATGTGAAATGTTGATGCACATGTTGGTATCCCTGTTGACCTAATACGGTCAATTCCTGGGGCGCTTGCAGGAGTGCATGGAGTCGTTCTGCCAGGGCCGGGGCATCGAGGGGAGGGATCAGATAGCCGGTCTTCCCATCTACTACGGTAAATTGAATTCCTCCCACCCGCGATCCAATAACCGGGCGGGCACAAGCCATCGCTTCCAGCGGTGTGATTCCGAACGGCTCATACCAGGGCAGCGTGACAAAAAGGTCGGCCGCATTGTAGTAATAGCGTAACAGACTGCGTCGTCGCCGCCCGATAAACGTCACCTGAGATGAAATACCCAGTTCCTGAGAGAGCTTTTGTAACCGGCCGATTTCAGGCGTCAAGGCCGGATCGGGCGTATGGGATTCTCCGCCTACAATCAATAAACGGGGAGTCGCCGCTGAACTTTCTTTTAAGTGGGCCAGGCCTTGTAAAACGGTTTCCAATCCTTTGCGTGGGACAATTCGTCCCAGTTGCAAGATGATCCGTTCCGATGTAAGAAGCCCGATTTGGGCCCGGGCGTAATTGTGATCGAGGGGCCAGAATTCTGTTGGATCAAAACCGCAGGGGATGATAACGATCCGTTGGGGATCGGCTGTGTAAAGATTGAGAAGATCCTCTCGATCCTGGGGGCATTCCGCAATGATCGAATCGGCTTCAGTTACCAGGCGATCCTCAATTGTGAAGCGTAGGTCGGGAAACTGGTCGGCTTCTTTTTGATGTAATCGTCGGACCCGTCCCAAGGCATGAAAGGTAATTACAAAAGGAATTTGCAGTCGTTGTTTCAATTCGGCGGCTACCAGACCGGACATCCAAAAATTGGCATGGATTAAATCGTAAGTCGGTTTTTCATTCTGGCAGAATTGAATCATAAATTGGGTGAATTCTTCCATGTGAGGCAATAGATCTTCTTTGGAGATCGTGAGTGCCGGTCCTGCCGGAACGTGGATGATACGTACTCCTGGCCGCCATTCCAGGATGGGCGGGAGTGTTTTTCGATCACGTCGGGTGAAAATATCTACTTCGTATCCGAAAGCGGGGAGATGGTGGGCGATTTGAGCCACATAGACATTTTGTCCTCCACTGTCAGTTCCGCCCTGGATGGCCAGTGGCGAAGCATGTTCGCTGATTAAAGCAATCCGTTTTCTCATGGGATTTGCCTTTCAGGATGGGAAAGGGGGCTGACGGCAGGTATTCCCGTAACCAGACTGAAGGCCCGGTTCCAATCGTTCATGAAACGCTCTATATTGAAAAGTTCCCGAGCCTGGCGGCGGGCTCCTATACTGAGAATTTGAGCGGCTTGAGGATCATTCAGCAGATCATGCATATAGAAGACGAGACGATTGATATCGGTATCGACATAACCGGAAACTCCATTTTCGATAATGGCTGCCAGCTCGGTTGTGGCCAGTCCAATGATGGGCATTCCCAGCATCATGGCTTCGCAGACCGCCAGTCCCAGGCTGGTATAACGAATGGGGTTGAAAAAAAAGCGGTAGCGACATTCAAAAAAGGGGAGATCGGCGTGGCGAATTTCGCCGAGGCCGTCTAATTCCTGTGAATGCATTCCGATTAAATCCAACGGAATTCGCCGTCGAATATTTTGGTAGATATCCAACCCCAGCCGACGACCGCGAGTTGGCAATCCATTGACCACTACAATACCCCGATTTAACTCGCCGGTGTAAGTAACTTCGGCAGGGATCAGCACTCCATGCTTGATGACGCAGGTAGGGGTGCTTTGGCTATCCCACATTAATTGGTTGAAGTGGGTAACGTGGACCAGCAGGATGTTGGGATCATTGACCGGGTGGACAGTGTCGGTAGGATGTTGGCGGGGTGGATCGTGTTCCAGGTAGATTTGCGGCAGTCTGCGTTGGGCTTCGGAGAGAATCTCATATTGATCTTCCAGATAGTTTTTTCGTGATTGGAAGAGGATGAGATCGAATTTTTGATTTCGGATTTCTTCAGCCGGGATCTCATGGACATGCGTCGGCCAGGGGAATCCGGATGTACATCCACCGTAACCTTCCGGACGGTTGGGTTTGACGGGAAGGTAAAATTCATGAGATACTTGAGTCAAATAATAAAGGTAACTGCCATGTATATGCCAGGTCAAGATATTTAAGGGGCGCATAAAAGCTTTATCCTTTCTTTTCAGGTGGAGCGATGGTGGTTCAAGTTCTCGGGTAAGAATTCCAGAGTCGGGTGGGGTTGAGGGGGGAAATCCATTAGTGGGCGGTTAAAAAGATTTGCAAGCCGGATCAATTCCGAATCGGCGCTGAATATGCCGGCTGTTTGTTGGATTAATAGGGCCAGTTTAGGGAATGTCGTGAGATTGGAAGGCAGTGGCATGGAGGCTTTGTGTGGGGTGACCCATTGGGGGCGATGCCGGTTTGTCCCCAGCGAAAGAATTGGATAACCGGTTTGCAAGGCCAGCGTTTGTGGCTTGAGGGATATCGTCAGGGGATCCAACAGGAGAAAGGGACAATCCAGCGTACCTGCGAATTCTTTTAACAGAGTGGAGCGTTGTTCCTGCCATGGTGCGAGATCGATAGGGGAAAAAGAGGGTTCTATGGAGCAGAGCTCCAGGGTACGGAGCATAAACAGATGACGTTGTGTATCTGATAGCGGGACGGGTGGCAATTTGATCCACGGTGAGAGCAGGTTGCCGCCGAATTCTTGAGATTCTCCCCAACGGATGGGGATACCGGCAAGATAACAGAGATAGGCCAGGAAATAGGGCGATTCGCCATCCGCGGTGAAGAAACAGGCGATCTGAAATTTTTTAGCATGGAGAAAATTGATAAAATGACGGATTGTGGCTGGTGTAAGTTGTGGTTGAGGTGCTAGAAATGGATAAAGTAAAGTTTCGGTAAAAGGGAAGAGTGTGCTTAATACGCGATAGTGGGGCGTAGTGAGCAGGGTGAAGGAGCTCTGCGGAAAAGCCTGTTTTAAGGCCTGGAAAGCGGGGGCGATGGATAACAGATTGGCGGCATCTCCCAGGCACATAATGAGTATCTTTTGTAGGGTAAGCGTTTTCCAATCAACTGATGATTCAGCCATGGTTCAAGATTTCTCGAATTTCGGATATAACCGTTTGGATAGAAACCTGGGTGGCTGGAATCTCTTGATGGAGGGCATCGGGACTGAGAGATGGATAAATAGCATGATGAAGAGAATGATCCAGAGGGGCCCAACGATCAGGTGGGGATTCCTGAGCGGGAGTCCAGGAGAAGATGATGACACTGGGAATTTTCAGAGCCGCGGCCAGATGGGAGATTCCGGTATCGTTACATAGGATCATGCGTGCCTCAGATATCAGGGCTCCCAGCGTGCCCAGGTCGGTGCTGCCGCAAAGGTTGAGAACCGGGGCCTGCATCATCTGGATCAGGGTTTGGATCAGTACTGTTTCTTGTTGTGTTCCCGTCAGGACGATTTTCAGTCCCTGGGAGGCCAGGTAATCTCCTGCAATGGCAAACTGTTCCGGGGACCAGCGCCGGAAAGGGTCATGCGCTCCGGGGTGGATGCAGACATAATTGCCAGGGCGGAGCTGATCGGTGCCGGGAATTTGGTGTAAGGCCTGATGGTCTTTGGGATAGAGTGGAAATTCCAGTTCAGCTCCTTGAAGGGGAAAGCCCAGGAATTCTAACAGTCGGAGATGACGCCAGATTTCCGGTTCTTCCTGAGGATAGGGGAGAAAACAGTGTGGGTCCGGGCAGTAATCTCCTGGGCGGTAGAAGCCGGCGGTGCGGCGCGCCCCCAGGAGGACGGTGAAGGGATTGATTTGAGTTCCGTTGCCGTGCATTTGCAAGGCCAGATCGAAATGTTGTTGGTGAATTTGGATCAGGAAGAAGGGGAAGTTTTGCTGGTCCGGTTCGCATTCTGGAATTCCCGGGTATCCGGGAAATTCCAGCAGGGCATTCAGATAATGAGGAAAGCGGGCGACAAATTCGCGGGCCCAGGGCAAACCGACCAGACAG
Organism: uncultured Anaerolineales bacterium; assembly: GCA_964501335.1. Taxonomy (GTDB): domain Bacteria; phylum Chloroflexota; class Anaerolineae; order B4-G1; family SLSP01; genus CAZCTC01. The sequence goes on from CAZCTC010000026.1 coordinate 26,761, forward strand.
ATGCGGGCATTCGGTAGGGCGGTGCGCAGGGTGTGCAGAGCCGGAATGAGACAGAGCAAATCGCCCAAACCGGGTAGAGCTCGAACGATGAGAATGCGGCGAAGTTCCAGATTGGCCAACGGCCCTTGATGAAGCCACGATGCAATGGGGGGTGTTTCAAGTTTCATGGGGTTTTAAGCCGGGAGGTGATGATCCGCTGGAAACATCGATAATTCCGTTTCCAGCGGATAGGATCAGCTGCGGCGTTGGCGGGATAACAGCAGCGAACCGATGAAAAGGACCACGGACAGATAGAAGATAATTCGGGCCACATCGGCAGTGACGTCGATCAGAAACCCGGCAAAACCAAGCAAGCCCGCAATGACGGCGATGACCAGAAATACGATAGCCCAGCGCATCATGAGATTTTCTCCTCACTTTTAAGTTTTAGAAAGTTTTTATTCCCAAGGCGATTCATAACCATAGTAGGTATAGACGGCACAGAGCCAGTCCCGTTGTAAAGTTTGAGGCCAGCAGCCTCGGGGAAAGCTGGGTGCCCGGGCCAGTAAACGTTGATCGACATTAAGCACAAAACTGGGCTGGTCTAATCGTTGCGTGAGGATCCCCCAGGGCATGGCAAAGAGGCGATTTCCCAGGCCTGGAAGCCCTTCAAATGAAACCAGGGCGCAGACTACCCGTCCGGTTTCCAGATCCAACATTAAAGCTTCCAATTTACCCAGGTTTTCTCCCCGGACATTTTGGACATGGGTCGTTAAAACCATGGTTGCTGATAAAAAACGTGGTTTAGTCAGAGTTCTCATTTGAGTTGCTCCTCCTGGCCGGAAATGACTGAGAGGCCGGATGAGGGAGATGTTTTTGTAATTTCTTGTGGATGTTCACGGCTAGATTTAACAATAAAGATTTTTTTAGATCAATGTGCCTTGATATAGGTTGGAGGTATACGTTTGGACATATTCCAAAAAGAAAAGATTTAAAGATAAAAATGAGCGCCTTGCTTGGGGCAAGGCGCTCATTTTTATCTTGGGTGAGAGGTCTGGATTATTCGGCAAATGGAATTCCTACGGTGAACTGGGAACCTTCTCCGACTTCGCTGCATACGGTGATCCATCCTCCGTGTAATTCTACAATTTCTTTGACAATGGAGAGGCCCAATCCGGTGCCGGGGATTTGCCGGCTTTGAGGTTCGCTGCCGCGATAAAAACGTTCGAAAATATGCTCGATTTCTTCGGGCTGAATGCCGAATCCGGTGTCGGAGACCGTAAGGACGGCCCAATTTCGGCCTTTTGTCTCCGCAGTTCCTGTATTGATCGTTACTTCGCCTCCCGGGAGCGTATGATGCAGGGCATTTTCTACCAGATTATTGAAGACTTGCATGATGCGATCCGGGTCGATGTAAACTGGTTGGAGATAAGGCGCCAGGCTGGTTTGCAGTGTGATCTTTTGGTTTTGGGCCAGTACCTGGTGGCTTTGCAGCACTGCATGGGCCAGTTCGTTCAGGGAGGTGGGGCGTGGGCTGATTTCCAGTCGTCCGGCATCGATCCGGGAAATCTGGAGGACATCTTCGATCAGACGAGCCTGACGACTGGTTTCTTTTTCAAGCGCATCCAGATATTCTTCCCATTTTTCGCGTTTTCCCCGACGGAGAAGTGAGGTGTAAAGTTGGATTGAGGTAACCGGTGTTCTTAGTTCGTGAGAAACGTTGGAGAGCAGACTGGATTTAACGCGGTCCAGGGCTTTGAGATGGCTGATATCATGAACGGCAATGACCACCGCATCGTTTTCCAAACCCGGTCCGGAAATAGGGGCTACATTGAGTTCCAGATCCAACCCCTTAAGTTCGACCATGGTTTGTGGATGTTGGGCTCCCTGGGGAGCTAATTCCCGGATAGCGGATCTAAGTTTGGCGGCATCGTCGGGAGAGAGGGTTTGGGTTAGCCAGAGTTGGACTATGGGATTGACCTGGAGCAGTTCTCCCCGGGAGTTTGCTACGATGATGCCGTCAGAGGTGCTGCCCAGAATAGTTTCCAGGCGGGCATATTGAGTCTGAATTTGAGCTGTTCGTTCCTGGACTAATTGTTCCAGATGTTCGGCCCGATCCTGAAGTTCGCGGAAGAGGCGGGCATTTTCCAGGGCGGTCGCGACCTGGCTGGCGAAGGCGGCGAGGCGTTGGGCATCGGCCTGAGTGAACTGTCCTGGGCGTGACCCATTGACATTGAGGAAGCCGATGGTGCGGTCCTTGAAGCGAATGGGGGCGCCAATGTAGGCGCGCAGCCAGGTGCGATCCGAGGTCCGAATCCAGTTGACTTCGGCTTCGGTATCGAAAATGACAATAGGATTTCCTGAACGAATCATATTGCGGAGGGTGGGGTAGTGGTTGAGGTTCATGGATTGCGCGATGGGAATGGTCGCCGTGTTTTGATCCCGGTCGCGTCGGCGCATGATTTCGGCAATATTTTCTTGAGTGAGTAGCATGATATTAAAAGCTTCGCCTGGAACGACCTGGGCAACCTGCTCCAGAATACGATCCAGGACCTGTTCCAGATCAAGCGTGCTGCTGATGGCTAAGGCGGCTGTGGCAAGGGCTTCGGAAACCTGCTGGGATTCTCTTTCGGCCGTGAAGAGTTGAGCGCGTTGGATAGCAACGGCTGCCAGCCTTGCTACTTCTTGCCCGGCCAGGATGATTTCGGGGGGGAAGCGGCGGGGCCGTTCGATGGTGAAGAGACCCAGGGTTCCGAGGATTTCATCTCCTACGATCAGAGGAAGAAAGAGTACGGTGTTGATTTCGGCCTGGGCCCAGAGGTTGAGTTGGGGTTGGGGTTGGATTTGGGAATAATCAGGGATTTGAAAGGGTTCTTTCAGAGTCGGTGCGACAGCAATGAGGCTGTGGTCCAGGGGTTCGCGATAGGGAGACGGGAGGGTCAGGTTGTAATGATGCGGGTAATAATATTCCTGCCGTTCCCGGTCTATCAGCGCCAGGGTGGCCGCATCGGCATTGGTGAGCCGGGTTATTCCCTGTAATAGTTGGGCAATGAGTTGGGAAAGTTCGATTTCGCCACTCAAGGTGTGGGCCAGATCGTTGACCTTTTTCTCGCGAGCCAGGCGCCGCCGGGCTTCGTCATACAGACTGGCGTTCTCGATGGCAATCGAAACCCGGGCTCCGATTTCTTCTGCCAGTTGCTGTTCCGCCGCTCCGAAAGCGTGAGGCGATGAATGGGAATAACAGAGAAATCCCAGGATTTGATTGTGGCGATCTATCAGGGGAATGCACAGTGCTGAGCGAATGGTGGTAAGGTTGGGGCTATTGAGTGGAATTAACCAACGGGGGTCCTGCCGGGTATCATCGATTCGGGCCGAACGACGTTGATCCATTACCCAGGCCTGGAGCCCATGGGAGGTGATTTCTTGGATGTAAGTTTGAGTTTGTTGTGGGGTGAGGGTATTACGTTCGGAGTTGGTAGAGCGCAGCGCCGGTTGCCCGTTGAGATTGTTGAGGATCAGATCGCAAGATTCGGCACCTACGTAGTGAATTTGTTGGATGATGATATGAATGGCTTCATCCAGGGTAGGGGCGTTGGAAAGCAGGCGGGTGGCTTCGTACAGGGTTGAAAGCCGACTGCGTTCCAGTTCGATGTTGTGATAGAGGCCCGCATTGGCAACGGCGATGGCGGTTTGATCGGCGAAAGCGGTTAACAGCGTGAGGTCAGCTTGAGTAAAGGCATTTTTGCGATGGGGATTGGTTAGCAAAAAGATTCCAATGATCTGGTTTCGATAGTGCATGGGAGCCATGATGGCGGATTGAATGGTTTGCAGGAGTGGAAAGAGTTCTTCGCAAGAGACCAGCTCCTGGGTATCCTGGATTTGTAGGGGACCTTGTTCCAGACAATAGCGGAGTGGCGGGTAATGGGTGGGAATGGTGGTGTTGGGGGAAAATTCGTAACCGGAAAGAACCTTGATTTCCAGTTTTCCAGTTTTTTCGTTCATTAAAATAATGCTGCCATATTCCGCTGCTGTAATAGCTTTTTGGGCCGCCTGTAGAACATTTTTCATTAAGGGTTGTAATTCCAGTGTCGTGGTGAGGGCGGCGGTGACTTGCGCCAGCGCTTCGGCCCGGCGTCGTTGGGTTGCTTCTTCGATGAGGGTTTGGGCATTATGGATGGCAATGGCGGCCTGGTTGGCTAACAGATTTAACAGTTCCAGATCTTCCCGGGTAAAACGGTTGGGAACGGTATCATTGATGAGCAGAATTCCCAGGAATTGGCCACTCCAATAAATAGGCGCTCCGAGGGTGGCAACCAGGGGAAAGCCATCCGGGATCGGAGACGAACCTTCCTGCCAGGTGGGATAGTTGTTGATTAACAGGGGGGTGCCGGTCTGCCAGATTTTGCCTATCAGGCCTTCTCCTTTGCGAGGAGAAATATGACTGAGTTGGGCGGTTGGGCCAATGACGACGCTCCATTCCAGGGTCTCTTGTTCCGAATTATAAAGGAAGAGGGCCCCATCGCGAGCGGAGAAGAGTTCGCGGCTGCGGGTTACAATGGAGTTGAGCAGGGCATCGAGATCCAGCTGGGCAGTGAGTTCAAGCTCGATTTGCCGTAAGGTTTCCAGTTGAGCTGAGCGTTGCCGATAGCGTTCTTCACTGGTTTGCAGGGCTTCCTGTCGTCTCTGGATGGCACGGCTCATTTGGTGGAAATTAAGGGTGAGGGTTTCGATTTCTTTGATCCCCATGGGAGGCTGTGATTCGTTTTTGCTTTCGGTATATTTCCCGGCGGTTAGATCATACGTTTTTTGTCCCAGTTGAGCCAGGGGGCTGATGATATGTTCGTGTAGTTTTTTTTGAAGAGCCAATCCCAGGATTAACCAGATAGTGGGAGATAACAGGAGAATTAACTGGAAAGCCGTGACGGTTGGACCATAGACCGTCTGTGAATCTCCCTGTATGATGACCAGCCAGCCGGTGGCGGGTATGTGGACCGCGCTGCTTTTCATTAACTGGCCAGAATCCCAGTAGTGGAGGCTGGTTTCATCTTGTTGCAGCCCTTGTTGCACTATGGGGAGCTTCTTCAGGTCGGCAGCCGTGATTGGATATCCATACGGTTCTCCGGCTAAAAGTTTTCCATTTTCATCGACTATAAAAGCTGATTCCGGAGCGATATTCAGGTCAACGGCGAGGGTTTTGTTAAACTGATCGATATTAAGTTCTACGATCAGCTTTCCCCTGGTTGAATCGGTAGTGGCGGCGCAGCCGATGGGGGCTGTTAAATAGATAATGGGATGTAGGGTCCGGATTGAGTTCATCAGGGGGTATAAAGAGCTTTCCGGATTCTGGCAATAGGGCAGGTTTTCAGTGGAGGGCTGGTTTGGGGAATTAGAAGGGACCTGTTGTAGGATCCGACAGCTGGAATCCAGTTGATAGATGGTTTCAAAGTAGGGCCAGGAGAGTTGCGCCGATTTCAAGTAATGAGTGAAGATTTTGGGCGGGGTGGTTTCGGCGGCGCAGGCCAGGGAATTTAGGGTTTCCTGAGCTTCGTTCAGTTTAAGTTCGGTTTCATGGACAAGGGTGTGGGCCAGGCGTAATTGTTGTTCGGTGAGGCGTTGGTTTTCCAGATACCCTGCCACTCCCAGACTGCAGAGGGTGAGGGCCAGGCTCGGCAAAAAGAGTCGAAAGAACAGCATCCGAGCCAGAACGTGTTGCATGGAAGGTGTTTTGTCGGGAGGCATTGTGATCTTCGGGCCTTCAGCGGATGAAAATTTGGAGGCAGGGTGGAAATCAGGATTGTATAGACGGTGTGATTTTTTCAATAGGGGCACAGGGCAGGGTAAAGTGGAACGTGGTGCCCTGGCCATATTCACTTTCAAACCAGATTCGCCCGCCCTGGATTTCTACCAGATGACGGGTGATGCTGAGTCCCAGTCCTGTACCCGGGGCTTCTCGTGCGCGACGGTCTGCGGAGCGGAAAAACTTTTGGAAGATTTTGTCCTGTTCGGCGATGCTGATGCCAATGCCGGTATCCACTACGGCGATATGGATAAAGTTTTGAGGGGGGATTGTTTTAGGATCGGGGGGCAACATATCAGCGCGAATGGTGATTTTTCCGCCCGGTGGGGTGTATTTATAGGCGTTGCTGACCAGATTGAGCAGAATTTGGGTGACGCGGTTCCGGTCTGCCAAAACTTGAGGTAACGAAGCGGGAACCTGGACGCCGAATTGCAGGTTGTGTTCTGTAATTTGATGCTGGCTGGATTGGGCGACTTCATCGACGATTTCGCGAAGGTTGAGCGCGCGACTATCCAGGAAGAGCCGGCCTGATTCGATGCGAGAGATATCGGCCAGATCTGAGACCAGGGTGGTCATCCGTTCGATATTATTGCGAATGGTGTTAAGCATGCCGGATTGGGTTTCAGAAATGGGGCCGGCGGCTCCGACGGTCAACAGTTCGGCATAGCCTTTAATTGAAGTCATGGGGACTTTAAGTTCGTGGGCGACCAGGGAGATAAAATCGCTTTTGGCTCGATTGGCTTCCATCGCTTGATCCCGGGCTGTGGCCAGATCTTCTTGAGTCCGTAGCAACTCTTCATTTTTGTGCAACAGCTCCGCCGTGCGTTCTGCTACCCGGGCTTCAAGCATCCGTTCGGATTCCTGGAGCCGGTTGATTTCTTCCTGGCGGCGTTGGCGTTCCATCTCCAACTGCTGTTCGTGAAGTTGTTTGATTTGAGCGCTCATCTGGTTGAAGGTTGCCGCCATTTCGCCCAGCTCGTCTTGTGAATTGACGTTGAGGACATGGTCGAAATCCCCTTGGGCCAGGGCGATGGCTCCGTTTTTCAATTGTTGTAAGGGACGATTGAAGAGGATGTAGGCAAATAGGGTCGAGAGTATAACCGCGGAAAGGCTTCCCCAGATGATCAGGGGGATGATCCGTTGCAGGGTGGCTTTGTGGATTAATTGGGAGGATTCTCCGTCCACGGAGGCTTCAACTATGCCGATGATTTTGGAACCGTCAGGCCCTTCAACCACGATCGGGGCGATGGCCCCATAGTAGGAACCGAATTCGTCAGAATAACTGACCCAGCGAATAGTGTGTTCGGGATCGGAGAAGGCGGCCTCATGTTCGGTTGTGGGATACAGGAAAGGATAACCGACTCCGGTTTCACTGCTGTCGACCCAATAATAGAGGTGCCCGTTGTAGCGGTAGTAAATCCCTACCCATCCCAATCCTCCGGCGGTGAGGATTTGATCCAGCTGATTTTTGATTTGCCGATAATCTTCGGAATGGACATCGTCGGGACCCTGGATGGATTGTAATGTCTCGGCGGAGACGGAGGTTGCCACAATTTGGGCCATCCGTTCCAGTCGGGCATCCATTTCGTTTTGCCAGCGTTGGGTGCTTTCTGTATAGATTTGATAGCCTGACAACCATACCGTAACAAAGAGCAGGATGGTCAGCGGGGCGATGATTTTTACAAAAAGCGGAATTCGTACTTTCATGGCTGAATCTCAACTTTTTGGCTTTGCCCGTTTTGTAGATCGAAGATCCAAATAGTGTTGTTTAAGGCGTCGGCTGCGTAGAGCTTGTTTTTCGGGCTGATATCCAGACCGATGACTTGCCAGGTGTCTTCTCCTTCCGGCACCAGCTGATTGAGATATTCTCCATCGGGTCCGAAGATGTCAATGCGGAAATTGGCCATATCGGCTACGTAGAGATTCCCGGTGGTGGGATCGAGGGCCAGAGATTGGGGGTAAGCCAGAGTTCCCGGTTCCTGGCCGTATTGACTGATGATTTTTTGCAACTTTAAGGTGGGAAGACCTTGGGCGTTAAAATCGAGTTGAAATTGCTGGATGCGGCCGTTGGAACTATCCAGGGCGTAAAGAAGGTGGCGGGAGTCATCGACCGCGATATCGATCAAATCGACGAATTCTTCGGGACCATTGCCTTTAGTGCCGAAAAACTTTCCCAGCAGTTTGCCCTCTGAAGTGAAAATTCGCAATGTATTGGCGCCCAGGTCGGCAACATAGATCCGTCCTTGAGTGTCGATATCCAGCCCGTAGGGCAGGTTTCCCAGGATGCCCAGATCCCCGGAGTAATCTTCCCCCCCGATCTCTTTTGTTTCCCAGGTTTCCGTGTCGAAAACTTTGATGCCGTCGTGGAGGATCGTTGAACCATCGTCCATAAAGATCATGTTACATACATAGAGATTGCCCTGAGCATCCAGGTCAATATCCCATCCTTTGTAGAGATCGGCAGGGCCATATTGGTGTTTCCCGAGCTGTCCGATAGCTTCCAGATACTTTCCGGTTTCTGAAAGATGGACAATCCGATAATTGCCGCGATCCATGATATAGATGGAATTATCGGGTGCCACGACCACGCCATTGGGTCTCAATAGGCTAAGGCGATTATTGGGAATGCATGCGGTCAGCATCCCAAGCATTAATACTGCTATGATGGCCTGGCGCCAGAGTGAAAATTTATAAAACCAATGCGCCAGAGTATTCACAGAACCTCCTGCTGATACATTCTCTAAACCAGGGATGGCAAAAATATGGGCGGACTTTTTTCCGTGGCCCGTTCAGAGTCGAGATAGTTACAGTATACTCGATCTGGAAGTGAAGTCAAAATCTGGTTAAGTATTTTTCCCCGCGTTTGAAAAACATTCTTTTAACTGTACAATTAAGGGAGAGTGCTCTCGGTATGACACGTTCTGTTTTTTCATCCTGATGTAGATTCCGCCTGACTGGTTGCATGTCCAGAGTCGTTAAATTCTAAGAAATATGGGCGATAGGGAGAACATGGCTGTGAATCGATGGAGTTTCCGGGATAATGCAGCGCAGACAGAGCGCTTATGGTTGGAACGACTGTTGGTCTACCAGCCTGCTTTGAATGTACATTTGCAGGATTTGTTGGCGGATATTATCACTTATCTTCCTCGGGTGCTGGCCCAATCGTTGTTGGATACTCCTTCCAGTGAGTTGATTTACCGTTTTGTTGAAGGTACGGTAATGTTTGCCGATATCGACGGGTTTACCCCTCTGGCAGAACGCTTCTCTCAGATTGCCTCTCAAGAAGGGGCTGAAGAATTGACCGAGCTGGTCAACCGGTTTTTGGACATCTTGATTACCACAACCTTACGTTATGGAGGGGATCTCCAGAAGTTCGGCGGAGATGCCGGTCTGGTCCTTTTTACGGGGGGAGACTATGCCCAGCGCGCCGCGGCCGCCGCTTTAGATGTGCAGCAGGAAATGGCGGCACGGATGTCGGAGGTTGAAACTTCGTTAGGAACGTTCCCTCTGCACATTGCGATTGGCCTGGGTTCGGGGCGGCTGGTCGGTATGGGGATGGGCCCCGAAGGGAGCCGTGAGTGGGTGATCAGCGGCCCCCCGTTGCGATCGATGGGGACGGCGCAGGAGGCGGCGCCTGCCGGCGGCGTGGTGGCGGATGCGGCGACGCTGGCCCTCTGTGGCGATCAGATTGATTATCAGCCGATGGAACAGGGCATGGGACTGATCAAAGCGGTCAAGATGACGGCGGGAGCCGCGGTTTTTAATCTGATTTTCGATTTGCCGGAAACGGAGCCGGCGCAACGGTTGGAATGGATGTTGGAACGGTTGGATGCGGTTTCGCCTTATCTATCCACCGGTTTGCTGGAACGGTTAACGGCGGCCCCGGATCCTAAAACCCTCCATTTATGGAGTGAACATCGTCAGGTGACGATTTTGATGTTGTCGCTTTCCGGTTTCCCTGATCTGACTTCTTATTGGGGCGATTTGGAAGGGTTGCGGCGGGGCGTGGAGCAGTTCAGCGAGCTTTTTATGCAGGCCTGGTCGGCGATCGATCGCTATGGGGGGGTCGTTAACAAAATCGGCATCGGTCCTCAGGGGGCCTATTTGATGGCGCTCTTCGGCGCCCCCAATGCCCATGAGGATGATCCGCTGCGGGCGATTCTGGCGGCCTTGGAATTGCAGGAAGTATCGGATGTGCCGTTGCGGTTGGGCATCAATACCGGTTTTGTTTTTGCCGGGGATGTGGGAGCGGAAGGCCGGCGTGAATATACCGTCATGGGCGATGAAGTCAATCTGGCTTATCGTTTGATGTCGTTTTGCCGTCCGGGGCAGATCTGGTTGGGACCGCGGACCGCCCGCCATCCTACCGTCGCGCGACGGGTGGAAGGGGGGTGGGGGAATCCTACTCAATTCAAAGGCAAGCGGGATTTAATTACGCCGTTTATTGCCCGGGGGGTGCGGACCTTATTGGAGAGCGGCAATGAAGTGGAGTTGCCGTTGATCGGACGGGAAGCCGAACGCCAGCGGCTGGTCGATGCTTCACATGCGGGTCTGGCGGGGACCTCGCAGGTGTTGTTGTTGCAGGGGGCTCCCGGAATTGGAAAGAGCCGGCTGGTGCAGGAGGCCGGGCGGCTGGCGGAAGCGGCCGGATTGGCCGTCTATTTTGGAGCGGCACCTTCTTATGGTTCGCATTTTCCTTATGCCGTTTGGGAAGCCCCTTTAACGGCTTTATTGGATCTGGATGGCCTGTCGGCCACCCCCCGGTTGAATCGTTTTCTCTCTGAGTTGCAGCGTTATCAATTGGAGGTTTGGGGCGCCTTGTTGGCGCCGCTGGTGGGATTGGAGGCGCCGGCTTCGCCCGAAGTGGCGGCCTTATCTCCTGTTTTGCGTGAGCAGCAACGGGCCGCCGCTTTGTGGGAGTTGTGGCGACTGGCTGCGATGGAACGTCCCTCTCTGCTAATCCTGGAAAATGCTCAATGGATGCCGGAGCCGGCGCTGCTTTTGTTGGATGCGTTGATTGAGCGGATGCCGGCCGGTCATTTGGTGGTATTGATTACCTATCGAGATGAGCCCGGCCTGGCGGACCGTTGGTTAAAGTTGCCGGCTGACCAGCGGTTGGTGTTGGAACCGCTTTCTTCCAAGGCGACTACCCAGTTGATCCGGGAAGTGGCGGGGAAGATGGCTTTGCCGCAGGATCTTGAGCGCTGGATCGTCAAACGGGGCGGAGGCATTCCATTGTTTGCCACTGAAGCGGTGCGAACTCTGATCGCTTCCGGGATGTTGGAAGAACGAGAGGGCCATTGGCAATTGACCCATCCGCTTTCTGAGATTACGCTTCCGGATACGGCCTTTGAATTGATTCAGAGCCGTATCGATCAGCTGGAACCTCCCAATCGCCATCTGTTGCGTTCGGCGGCCGCGGTGGGAGAGCAGATGACGATGGCGATGTTGATCGCCGGCTATGCCGATGAATCCCGGGGCATGGTGGTGCGCCGGTTGCCGCAGCTTATTCCTCTGGGTCTGCTCTATGGCGATCCGGAGCAGGAGACCTTGATCTTCCGGCAGCCGTTGATTCGCGAGGTGGCCTATCGCGGGCTTCCTTATCGGATGCAGCGGTTGATCCATCGTCGGGTGGCGGAGTACCTGGAGCATTATCGCGATCGCGCTACTTCCAACTGGCTTACGTTGCTGGCTTATCATGCTTTTGAAGGACGAATGTGGGAGATCGCCGTCTGGTCCAATCTGGATTTGGGACGGCGGGCGCTGGATTCTTATCTGACAGAGCAGGCCCTCATGGCTTTGCGGCGTGTTTTGGAGGCGGCAGATGCGGGACGTCTGGAAGTGTTGGAATCCCGCTTTGAGGCGCATTCTCTTTTAAGTAAAGCGTTGACGATTTTGGGGCGGTATGAAGAGGCCCTCTCTCATCTGGATTTTGCGCGTGATTTGTTGCCGACCGATCATTCGAGTGTAACGCAGGTGGCGCGAATTGCCGATCTGGAATATCACAAGGCGACGATTCTTGAATATCTGGGGCGATATCGGGACGGCATGGACAGTGTGGAACGGGGGTTGGCCCTTCCTGAAGTGTTGAATCTGGTAGAAGGGGCCCGGTTGATGATGCGGGGTGGGGCGCTTTCCCATCGCTTGGGGAATTACGAGCAGGGGGAAATTTGGGCGCGTCGTAGTGTCGATCTGGCTCAAAACTTCCCCGGAGATGATGCGCGCAAAGTTGTGGCCCGTTCCCTCTATATTCTGGCCTATCTGGTTTTCCGGCGGGGCGATCCGCAGCAGGGGCTGACCTTTGGAGAGGAGAGCCTTTCTATTTATATAAAGCTCCAGGATTTGATGGGGGAAATCGATGCCCGGAATAATCTGTTGTTGATTTGTCTGGGGCTGGGGCGCTGGGGCGATGCGGTGATCCATGGTGAGCGGGCTTTGAGTCTGGCCCGTCGTACTCAACATGTGGAAGCCCAGGCTAAGGTGGCGGCCAATTTGGGAGAGGTTTATCGTCATCGGGGACAATTGATCGAGGCGCGGCAGGCCTATCAAACGGCTCGTGAAATTGCCCATGCAAAAGGATTGGCTTACGGTGAGGCCATGATGGAGAACAATCTGGCGGCGGTGGCCCTTCAGAGTGGGGATCTGGCGCAGGTAAGCGGGCATCTGGAGCGCGCCGAGGCTTTGTTTGCGGCGATCGGCGCTGAAGAAGGCCTGCCGGAACTCTACCGTTGTTGGGCGATCTTCTATCTGGTTTTGAACGACCTGGAGATGGCGGAGGAATGGGGGAACCGCTCGTTGCATACCTGTGATGTGCAGGGGGTCCAGCAGGAGGCTGGGATTACCTGGCGTGTGATGGCGGAGATTGCCCTGGCGCGGCAGGATTGGGCGGCCGCGGAAGAGGCTTTGCATCAATCGATAACCCGATTGCAAGCAGTCGGCGATCAATATGGCGAAATGCAGGCGGTGGTGGTGGCGGCGCGTCTGGCGCTTGCCCGTAAGAATGTGGAACGGGCCCGGGAATTGTTGCAGCAGGCGGCTGAAGCCTTTGAACATCAGGATGCCCGGGGAGATTTGCAGAAAGTACGGGAATTCCTTGCGGACTTGAAAAATTTGGGGGAGTCCGCTTGAGATGTCGGTGTTTTGAGATGGGGAGCGTGTGTTGGATAAGTAACTTTGAAGATCCATAGAACCTTTAAGGAGGTGAGCGATGAAGTCCAAGCTGTTTTTGTTGTTGGGATGTTTGCTGGCTCTGGCTCTGGGTGTGGGATTTTATCAGGGAATCCAGGCCGCGCCGATGGTGGTTGGGGGTGAGCCTCCTTCGCAACCTTTCGCTGAATTTGTGGCGCCTTCGACTCTCTCGAATGAATGCGGGTTGCCCCGATTTCTCTATACCTCTCCTAACGATCTACCTTCTATTTATGTTTCCAATCCCTCTTATACACCGACCGTTCTTTATTTCTATTTCTGGAATGCGATCGGTGGCGACTTTGCTTCCGCTCCGGTCGTCTTTACGAAGACTCTGGCTCCTTTAAACAGCATGGTCCTTACGCCGGATATGTTGTGGACCCGGCTGATTTCGGGCGGGGTGCCGAATGATGCTACCGGGGTGATTGGGGCATCCGGGGGGGGCGGCATTGTCTGTATGTTGAAATATGCTTCTCAGACTAACCGGCCTTATCGGGCTGCTTATGTGCCGGCTGCCTCTTCCAATATTCTATGGTTTCCCTGGCTGGGTAAAGTGGGGAATCTGACCCCTATTTTGCATTTGCAGAACACGGCAACGGTTTCGAATTATGTTTCCATCAATGCCTATGTGACCGGAACCAGTGTTTATTCCGTTAATATCCCTGTCAATCCCCATGAGGGGCAGAGAATTGATCTTACGGTCGGAATTCCGGCTTTGAACACGCCGGGGAGTTTTGTCGGGGTTCAGGTGACAGGGGCGAGTGGGCCCATGATCGGTTATCTGGCCCTGGAAGACGCTACCGGCTATCCGGTGGAAATATTGGGCGCTATGCCGGATTCCATGGGCGATTCGATCTGGAATGCGCCCCGGCTCAATTATCAATTAAATGGCATGAATACGCTGGCCTGGGTGCTGCAAAAGGAATCGGCCTATAACGAATCTCCTTTCCTGACTTATCGCACGGCGGTCAGCGTGGGCGTGGCGTATAGTCAGCCCTGGGGGACTTCGTTGGCGGTTAATACAGTGATGCCTTTGCCGCAGCGGGTCCCGGGTCCGTGGTTGGGCAGCGTTGAGGTGGATGGGCAAGGAGGGCAGTTTGCCTCGTTGTTGGGCACGGTGTTGAACGTTGCTTCAACTACCCAGACTTCAACCTTAGATTTTGGGGGATATAATCTGCCCGGGGCCGGCACCTTTTCAAATATGGCCTATTTGCCGGGGGTGATTCGACGACCCGAAGTGGCTTCTTCCTACTGGATTCATAACCCCCATGCTTTCCCGGTTACGATTACGATGATGCTTTTTGATAGTCGGGGCAATCAGGTTTTCCGTAACAGCCGGATGCTTTCGCCCTGGGCCAGTATGAACTGGGACCTTTCGTCGATGACCCAGCTGGGATTGACTTTTGAGGGGTTAGGTAAGATCGAAGGGGTGGGCGGAAATTCGATTATGGTGATCGGGCAGGAGCGTGCTTTGATGCAAACGGCTCCATCCATCGGCGATCCTTATGAACCTAACGATATGCCGATGAGCGCCACGCCGATCACGGTGAACATGGCGATTACTCAGGCGCGCATCGATCGGCCCGGCGATATGGATTGGTATGTTTTTACGGTCACGACCGCCTCGTGGGCGACGATTACCTTGGAACAATTGCCGGCCGATTACGATCTGGTGGTTTTTCCCGATCCTACCCTGGCTCCGACGCTGACGGCCGGCGCTTTCCTGGACGATTTGAGCGACAATGCTGAAGCGGATGAATTCGGGCAGGTTGAAAGTGCTGGCGGTTGGTGGTCGACGGGTGGCTGGTGGTCGACCGGTGGTTGGTGGTCCACGGGTGGTTGGTGGTCCACTGGCGGCTGGTGGTCGACGTCGGCCAATCCCCAAACGTCGACTGAATCGGTACGGCTTTCTCTTTTCCAGCCGGGACGTTATTACCTGATGGTCCATGGGGCTACTCAGGATGTTTCTTCCAGTAAACCTTATCTTTTGAAGGTGATGGCCACGCCGATGATCGGAGCGGCCTGTACCTGGACGCCCAATTTCACGCCTACGCTTACGCCGGTGGGGTCTAATGTTTCGGCGCCTCAAGCGCTGATTTTATATAACCCTACCCGGATGGCGCAGGTGTACGGAGCGACGGCTACCCTGGCCCTGATCAATCAGTTGCGTTCCTTTATCACCAATACCAATGTGCAGGGAATGATGGTCCCGGTTGAAAATGATGGGTTGGTGGCGGCGGCTTACAACGATTGGAATGTCAACTATTGCAATGTCGATAAGGCCAATGAAGTCGCGCAGCGGATTCGCACTCAGATCATGGCGCCGGCGATTCGGCAATATCCCTCGATTCGTTATGTGGTGATTATCGGGAGCGATGAGATTATTCCGTTCTATCGCCAGTTGGATCTGACTCGAATTTCCAATGAGCGAGAGTTTGCCGAAAATTCCACTTCGACCGGAGCCCTCAAAGCCGCCACGGTCAGCGGTTTCTTCCTGACCGACGATGCTTACGGCACCCCTCCCGGAGCCGAGTTGGGCTGGCGGGGCCGCTATTTCTGGCGACCCTTGTTAGGGACCGGGCGGTTGGTGGAACGGCCGGATGAGATCATGGGGATGCTCAATCAGTTCGTCGCTCAGCCGGTGCTCAGTTCTCAGGATGTTCTGGTGACGGGATATGATTTCTTGAGCGATGCGGCTACCGCTATCAAGGATCGTATGATGGTCAGTCACAACAATGCCGGCGTGGCTTCGTTGATTTCTGAGACCTGGACGGTGAACGATATTGTCAGGAATTGGACCAATCGGACGAATCCGCCGGATCTGGTTTCGCTGAACGCCCACTTTGAGCATTGGCGGATGCAGCCGGCAACGACGACGGCTGGGATTTTCTACAACACCAATATTACGGACGCTATTGCCCCGTTAAGTGGGACAGTGAGCTGGTCTTCCGGCTGCCATGCCGGATACAGTGTTCCCGATCGGTTTGTTTTCCCCGGACGGAACGATACCCAGCCTGATTTTGCGCAGGCTTTCTCTCAGCGCCGGGCGGTCTGGATTGCCAATACGGGGTATGGTTACGGTACGGACGATGGAATTGCTGGCTCGGAACGGGTGGTCTTGAATTTCACGGAAGAACTGGCTCAGGGAGTCCCGGTGGCAGTGGGGGATGTGCTGCGGCGGGCCAAATTGCGCTATTTGCGGGATTTGCCGCCGGGAGGATTGACCGCTTATGATGCCAAGTCGATCATGGAGATGACGCTGTACGGATTGCCGATGTATAAGGTGCAGACTCCGGCGGCCGGTCCGGTGGCGGTACGTCCTTTGACGGTAAAGGCCGACCAGCCCACAAATCTGGGTGATGGATTGTTGCGTCAGAGCTTTACCATTACACCGCTTTTGACGGCTCATAATGGGGCGCAGGGCGTTTACTACTCGGCCGGTGACCTGCCTTCTCATGGAACGCCGGGACGGCCCATGCTGCCGGTGGCCTCGACTCCGATAACTGCGCCGGCGGGATGGCGCCCCCATTCGATTTTGTTGATCAGTGCGACGGTCCAATCTCTGCGCGGCATCGATCCGGTGCTTTCTCGGCCGGTGACGGAGACGTTGATGCCTGAGCCGCAGGTCGATCCGGAGTTGGGCTGGCAGCCGATGCGGCCTTTTGCGGTCAATGGGGCTACGGATATGTCCTATCTGGCCGGGACCTTTGCCATGTTCAATATGCAATCTCATGAATTGCGCTTGCTGAAGCAGGTTGAGGTGGAGGCGATGTACGCGCCGGAGACGGAGACCGATTTCACGCCGCCTTCGGTGTTGGAAGTGCAATCCACGCCGCTGTCCGGGACGGTTTTCATTTCGGCGACGGTGCAGGATGGGGCCGGATCAGTGGTGCGGGTGCTGGTGACTTTCTTTGAGACGGGGCGGGTCTGGAGCGTGGATTTGCAGCAGGATCTTTCGGATCCTTCAGGCCTGATATGGAACGGCACGGTTGAGCGTAAGCTGGTGACGCCCGATTTTACCGTTCAGGCCGTGGATAGTGCCGGGAATGTGACGCAATATTCGGCCAAGAGTGGTTATCTGGCGGTTCCACCGGTCATTCAGATCTATCTACCGCTGGTTTTGAGAAACAGTCTCCAGTAAATCCTTCAATCGGATTTTACCGCAAAGGCGCCGGGCGCGCAGAGAAAAAATCTATGTTTTCGCGGGCTTTCCGAAGTGGTAAACCACGAAAACATAAACAAAAAACGCAGCACCGCAAAATTCACTTGGATTTCACCGCAAAGACGCCGAGGGTGCAGAGAAAAAAGCCCGTGTTTTTGCGCGCATTCTTATACGCACAAAAACACAACAAAAAAACTCTCTCCCCCCATTCAGTGCGTCGTCTTTTACCGGAAAAGCACCTGTTGCGGGATGCTAAAAACAGGCTGCATAGATAGCCATTCAAAGACAAGGAGGCCGGATATGAAATTGAAAGGGACGCTGCTGTGGAGTGCTTTGCTGGCTGTGGGGTTTTTGTGGGGGTTTAGGGTTGGGGTAGTGCCGGTTGCCGGGGAGAAACCGGCGCCGATGAAAAACTCTAAAACCATACTCACTCCTGGTTTTACTGAGTTTGTTCCCCCTTCGGCTTCGTCGACTAGCACAGAGTGCCCGGTTCCTTATTTTTCTTTGGACCCCAATAATTCTCCTACTACTTTGGAAATCATGAATGTGGATGGGTATACAGAAACCGTGTACTTTAATTTTTGGGGGCCGCAGGGAGTTCAGGGACCTTCAGCGTCCTTCACCCGCACATTAGGACCCAATAATAGTGTGTTGTTGACGTCTGAGACGTTGAGCACTGAAATTCATGCCCAGGTAGGGACGGCTATCATTTCCGGTACGGGGTTTATCTATGCCGGGGGTGGTTCCCATCTGGCCTGTCTGGTTAAGTATACCGCTCCTGCTCCCCATGATTATTTGATGTCGTATGTCTCTTATAAGGACATGAGTGGTTTATGGTTTCCCTGGGTCTCTCAATTGAATTCGAACTCAGTTTTACGACCTGTTTTACGGTTGCAGAATACCGGTGCAAGTACCTCTACGATTTTGTTGGATGCCACGATTGATGGTGTCAGTGTCTTTACTCATAGTGTTGAATTACCGGGAGTTGGATTTTTTCAACTGGATCTTTCGCAGGTGATTTCACCTCTTACGACCGGGAAAGTGGCTTCGTTGCTGGTTTCCCCTCAAACTTCGTACCCTGTTGCCGGGTATATTGCTCTGGTGAATTCTGACGGGATTGCGGAAGAGGCGTTGGCGGGATTCCCGCGGTGGAGAATGGCGGATAACCGTTTTGCGGCGCCGCGGGTTTTTGCCGATGAGTTGAAGACCGATCTCAATCTGTTCATGCCGGATATATCGGTTCCGGTGTCGACCCACCTCACCTACCTTAATTCGGTCGACGGCGCGGAGGTGGCCACGATTCCGGGCCCTGATTTTTCAGCGGCTCAGGTTCAGCTGTTGAATGAACCTTTAGCCTCCTGGGGCCCGGGGCCCTTTGCCATGCAAATGGTCCTTACTCCCGCGATGACGACTCCCATGTATGGGGTGGTGGTGGACCGTCCGCGTTACGGCACGGGAGACCTGGGCGCGTATAATCTCCCCGGCGACTATTCGTATTCGCTAATCTACTATTTGCCGGCTATTCATCGCCATCCGTTCACCGCTACTTCTTATTGGGTTTATAACCCTCGCGAGTTCCCGATCACGGTAACCCTGACCATTTTCGATCATGACGGGAATCAGTGGCTGCGCCGTGAACGCACGATCGAGCCGTACAGCAGCATTGAATGGGATCAGGCGGAGATGCCGGAATTGGGGATGACTTTTGACGGCGCCGGAACGATCGAATCTGCGGAAGGGCCGAATGCTATTCAGATCCCTATCCTGGTGATCGGGGGGGAACGGACTTTAGCGGCGCCGATTATGAACACCTGGAACGATCCTTATGAGCCTAACAACTCGCCCATGAATGCGACCGCGATAGGGATGAATCAGGTGATTACCCAGGGCCGCCTGGAATGGGCGCAGGATGCGGATTGGTATGTCTTTACGGTGACCAATCCTTCGCTGGTGACTGTGACGCTGGAACAATTGCCGGTCGATTACGACCTTTTCATTGCTCCCGATCCTTCCCTTATTCCCCGGATTGAGGCCGATCAATCTCTGGATGAGCTGTCAGACGATGCTGAGGTGGATGAACTGGGGCAGGTTGAGAGTGTCGGCGGCTGGTGGTCGACGGGCGGCTGGTGGTCGACCGGCGGCTGGTGGTCCACGGGGGGCTGGTGGTCGACGGGCGGCTGGTGGTCGACCGGCGGCTGGTGGTCGACTTCGACGAATCCGGATACGGAGACTGAACGCGCTCGCTTTGTGGCTTTCCAGCCGGGACGCTATTACGCTCTGGTGGTCGGCGCCGATCCGGACCTCTTTTCCAATCAGCCCTATCGCTTAAAGGTGCAATCGAGTGTGATTCCCGGACTGAGTTGTGAGTGGAATCCGCCCTATCTGGATGTTTTGCCGCAGCCGATGGTGGACCGGGCCGATCCGTTGACCCTTTTCCTTTACAATCCCACCCGGATGGCCCGGCTGTACGGGATTACCGTGACTCAATCCATGATTGCCCAGTTGGAGGCGGTGGCTGCCCATCCTGATGTTGCGGGTGTGCTCTATCCGGTAGAAAACGATCTTCAGGTCGCGACGGCTTATGCGAATTGGAATACGAATTATTGCGATGTCGAAGGGGCCAACCGGGTCGTGCAGACGATTCGGGAACAGATTGTAGGGCCGATGGCGGCGATGTCGCCGACATTGCAATACGTGGTGGTGGTCGGCGATGATGAGATTATCCCCTTCTATCGCCAGCAGGATTTGACCCGTATTTCCAACGAGCGCTCATTCGCTGTGAATTCTGCGAACAGCGGCCCGATGCATGCCGCGACGGCCTGGGGTTTCTATCTGACCGATGATGCGTACGGCACGCCGGTTGGAACTGAGCTGAGCTGGCGGAGCCGGTATTTCTGGCGACCGTTGCTGGCGACGGGGCGGTTGGTGGAGACGCCTGCTGAAATCAGGGCGGCGCTGGTGCAGTTTGCCCTTCAACCGACCCTGGCTTCTCAGGATGCGTTGGTCACGGGCTATGATTTCCTGACCGATGCGGCGCAGGAGATCAACGGGATCTTAAAGGCCGGCCATGATGTGACTTCGACCGCAGCGTTGATTTCAGAGAGCTGGACGGCCGACGATGTGCGGGCGGCCTGGACGCAGAAGTCCAACCCGCCGGATCTGGTTTCGGTCAATGCGCACTTTGAACACTGGCGGATGCAGCCGGCAACGACGACGGTGCAGGCCGGGACTTTCTATAATACGGATGTCGTTACCGGATCGGCGCCGTTGAACGGGACGGTCGCCTGGTCGATGGGCTGCCATGCCGGTTACAATGTACCCGATCGCTTTGTGCTTTCGGCTTCAGCGGCTTCCAGTCCGGATTTCCCCCAGGCATTTGCTCAGCGCAAGGCGGTCTGGATTGCCAATACCGGTTACGGTTACGGCACCGATGACGGGATTGCCGGTTCGGAACGGTTGATGCTCAATTTGAGCCGGGAACTGGTGCGCGGCGAGGCTGTGGCGGTGGGTGAGGCGCTGCGTCTGTCCAAGTTGCGCTATTTGCGCGAACTGCCGGCCGGTGGATTGACGGCTTACGATGCCAAGTCGATTATGGAAGCGACTCTCTATGGTATGCCCATGTATCGGGTGTTGACGCCCCACAATGGGATTACGGAAACGGAGCCGGTGACGGCGACGGCGGCCGGTTTCGAGGAAATTGTGCCGGGGTTGCAGGGCCAGGTGGTCACGATGACGCCGCATCTGGTCGCTCATACTGGATCTCAGGGGGTGTACTATACGGCCGGCACGTTGTCGCATGGATTGCCGGGCCGGCCGCTTCTGCCTGTGGGTGGGACGGAGATCACGCCTCCTGAAGGCTGGGAGGCCCGCGATGTTTTGTTGCTCAGCGGTGAATTAGAATCTCTGCGGGGGGTCGATCCGGCGCTTTCCCGCCCGGTGACGGAGACCGGGGCGGCGGAACCGATGCTGGATGCTGATTTGGGCTGGGTGCCGGAGCGTTCTTTCATGGTGAATACGATTGGTGAAATGCCCGAACTGGTCGGGACCTTTGGACTGTTCGACATGGAAACCCGGGAGCTGCGGCTCTTTAAGACCGCTTCGGTGGAAACTCTGTATGCTGAGGAATCCAATACGGATTATGCTCCTCCTTCGATTTTGAGTGTGGAATCGGACTTCAACAACGGGAATCCTGTGATCACGGTGGAAGCTCAAGATGCTGAAGGGGATGTGGCCCGGGTGGTGGCCACCTTTATCTCGGCGAACCGGTTATGGAGCGTGGAGCTGATCCGCGATCCTGCTGATTTTTCTGGATTGCGCTGGACGGTTGCCGGTTCTGAGGTGCGGGGGCTGACGGATTACCTCATTCAGGCGGTGGATGAATCCGGGAATGTGGCCCAGGCTTCTTCCAAGACGGGATATGTGGAGGTCGAGCCGCTGCGCCTTTTCCTGCCGCTCGTGATGCGCCGCGGATAACTCTTTTGACCTGTGCGGTTGGCCTGGAAAACAAGAGAGAAGAAGATACATTTTTTCGGCGGCTTTCTGAAGCCGCCGAAAAAATGTATAAAAGTTATTGTTCTTCCGGGGGTGTGGCGGGTTTGGTGAGTTCCTCGTATTCTTTCCACGTGATGAAGGTGCCCCCTTTGATCTCTTTGCTGATCTCTTTCTGCGCCATATCGTAATAGATCGTGGCATAGATCAAACGGAAGCAGCTGCCGTCCATAATTTCTTTGTGCAAGGTGTAGCCGTCTTCCGGCAGATTCTTTTTGGCGCGGGTTTCTCCGCCTTCTTCCTCTTCATCGGCGCCGTTGCGCAGCAGATCGTGCCGGCGGTCGACGCGGATGCGGATGGGGGCGCCGCAATGGCCGCACTTGATGTAGTAGTAGAGGCCGTTCTCGTCTTTGATTTCTCCCGAACCGAACAGAAATTCCCGGATTTTATCGAATAGGCCCATGGCCGGCTCCTTTGTCGTGAGATTTTTATGGATTTAAATTGGCAAAAAACTTATTGTCTGTTTTGAAAATAAGCCTTTATGGCATGGCCCCAGCTTTGTAACGTCCCGCAAATGATCTTTTCCCGGTCAGATGCAACGCGCAGGATGGGGAGAGAGTTTTTTTGTTTATGTTTTCGGCGGCTTCAGAAAGCCGCCGAAAACATAGGCTTTTTCCAGAGCCGCCCGGCGATGCCGGCTGTCTTTTTTATGTTTTTGCATTGTCACTGCGAAAACATAGGCTTTTTTCAGAGCCACCCGGCGATGCAGGCTGTCTTTTTTTATGTTTTTGCATTGTCACTGCGAAAACATAGGCTTTTTCCAGAGCCGCCCGGCGATGCAGGCTGTCTACTGTCTACTTGCTGCTGTCTACTTTTGCTTAGATCCACAGGATCGCGGCGGCGGCGGCAAGAATGACCAGCAGGGCCAGCGTATCGTTGCGTTGCCAGTGCAAGGTGATCCGTGAGCTGCGCTGCTCTGTGAATCCGTAGGCGCGGGCCGACATGGCCAGGGCCAGCGTTTCGGCCCGGCGCATCCCTACCAGAAAGATCGGGATCAACAGCGGCAGGGTTTGCCGGATGCGTTGAAGGGGGCCGCCGTGACCGCTCCAGTCGGCGCCGCGCGAGGCCTGCGCTTTGGCGATCCGTTCGGCGGATTGGGCGATGGCCGGGATAAAGTGCAATGTTACCTGGACGACCAGGACCAGATCGTGGGTCGGGAGTCCCAAACGGTTCAATGGACGCAGCAATTGTTCCAGGCCGCGCACCAGTTCGGTGGCCGAGATGCATGAAGCAAAGAGTCCCAGTTCGAGAAAGAGCGCTGCGAAGCGCAGCAGGAAAAGTCCGGCATTGCCCAGGCCGGTGGGGGATAGATGAAAGGGTCCCCATTGCCACCAGATCGGCGGAGTGGTCGGTCCCAGCAGCAATTGTAACATGGCCAGGACGAGAAGGAAAGGCAGCGGCGGCAGGAGGCTGAGCAGGGCGCGCCGGAGGGAGAGCCGGGCCAGCGCCGTGCCGAGTAAAATCAATCCCAGACCGGCGGCAATGCCCGCCGGTTCCCGGCTGAGGGTCAGGGCGCTCAGCAGCAAGATCCCGCCGATCAATCGACTGCGCGGGTCCAACCGATGAAAGGGCGATGCGGTGGGCATATATTGCCCGAAGGAGACTCTGCTCATGAATTCAAAATCACTCATGGGGCACCAGCGTTACAAGTTGATCGATCAATTCGGTCGGAGTGACGACCCCGGTGGCCAGCGGCCAGCCCCGCTCGCGCAGCGCGGCGGCGATCTGACTGGTGACGGGCGTTTCCATCCCAAAAGCGGCGATGTCGGCCCCTCGACTGAAGAGTTCTCCGGTCGGGCCCTCCATTGCGACCTGTCCATTCGCCAGCAGGGTGAGCCGATGGGTCAGTTGGGCCAGATCTTCCATCTGATGGGAGGAGACGATCAGCGTCAGGCCGGAGTTTTGCAGCCTTTGCAGCCGGTGAAGCAGATCGCGGCGGGAGACGGGATCGAGTCCGGCGGTCGGTTCATCGAGCAGCAGGATCTCGGGCCGCAGGGAGAGGATGGAAGCCAGCGCTGTTTTGCGGCGTTCCCCTCCGCTGAGGGTGTACGTATAGCGATCTTTGTAAGTTTCGAAGTCCAGGCCCACCGTTTCCATGGCCCAGCGGACATTTTCGCGCAGTTCGGGCCGGCTGAGGCCGAGCTGGCGGGGACCGTAGGCGATTTCATCGCCGACAAATTGCTCGAAGATCTGCAATTCCGGGATCTGGAAGGCCAGACCGGCGAGACGGCGGACTTTTTTCAGATCGAGGCGGGGATCGTTGAGATTCGGGTAGGGACCGATGCGGACGTGGCCTTCCTGCGGACGCAGCAGGCCGTTGAGATGTTGCAGTAAGGTGGATTTCCCCGAGCCGGTCATGCCCAGCAGGCCGTGGGCTTCGTGTTCACCGATCCGCAGGTTGATCTTTTCCAGGGCGCGGCGCGCCAGCGGGGTGCCGGCGAGATAGGTGTAGCTCAGATCGGTGGTTTCGATCCAGGGTGCCGGGTCGAGAACGGCGGTGGATTGCAGGGCCGGGGGAGCTGTCGTGTGGGGCAGGCTGTTCAGGGCGGCGATGAGATCGGCGACGGTGAGCAGCCCCATCGGCAGCCGGTTCGGCAGGCGTTGTTGTAAAGCGTAAGCCAGCGCCGCGGCGGGCGGCAGATCCAGTCCCAGGGCGGTCAGATCGGCCGGATGGGAGAAGAGCTGCGCCGGGGACTCATCGCGGACGACGGTGCCGTTGTGCAGGGCGACGATGCGTTGGGCGCGCAGGGCCTCTTCCATATGATGGGTGATGGTGACGATCGTAATGCCGGCCCGGTGTAACCGATCCATCGTTTCCAGGATGCTGCGGCGGCCCAGGGGATCGAGCATTGCCGTGGCCTCGTCGAACACGATGCAGCGGGGTTGCAAGGCCAGCACTCCCGCCAGGGCGACCCGTTGCATTTGACCGGCGGAGAGTTGCAGGGGAGGCCGTTCGCGTTGTTCCCACAATCCCACCGTCTCCAGGGCCGCTTGAACGCGGCTTTGGATTTCGGTTGAAGGGATACCCAGATTCTCGGGGCCGAAGGCCACATCGTCTTCGACCGTCGTGGCGACCAGTTGATCTTCGGGGGCCTGGAAGACCATGCCGACCAATGCCCGAATCTGTCCTCGATGGGCGGCATTTCGCGTGTCCATCCCGGCGACGGAAACCTGGCCCTGTTGAGGGCGCAGTAAGGCGTTGAGATGGCGTGCGAGGGTGGATTTACCGGAGCCGTTGGCACCGACGATGGCGACATATTCGCCTTCATCGATCCTCAGCGACAGATTATGCAGGGCCGGCAGCGGTGATTCGGTGGCGCCCGATTGGGTATACGTGAAGGTTAAATCCTGAATTTCGATAAAATGTGCCATGTCGGCCCCAAGTATACCACAAGAGACAGTAGACAGCTGATAAAAAAACCATTTTTTCGCGCGCTAACATGAATAAAAAATTCTCTACCTGTGCGATTATTCATCGGTGTGGATTACGCCCAATTCTTTGCGTCCCGCAAACGGCTTTTTTCGGTAAAAAACGACGCGCTGGATAGAGGGAGAGAGTTTTTTTGTTTATGTTTTGGCGCACTTCAGAAAGTGCGCCAAAACATAGACTTTTTTCTCCCGTGTTTTTCGGGCTAACTGCACCGTTCGGAACTTCTCCATAGGGAAAGAGGATATTTCAGGCAATTCAAGCCATTGGCGACAGCGATTTTCTGGGAAAGCGGGAATAAAAACCCATTTTTTCGCGCGCCGTCTGCGGCGGGCAGGCCCACAATTAACCGTGGACGAATTTTTTATCGCAAAAAAGCGTGCCAAAAATATTTTTTTCCCCCTCATATTCCCCTTCCCCTCTCGCGAAGCATCCCCCCGCAAGCGGGGGAATGCTTCGCGAGGGGGATATAAACTGCATTTTGTGGCCCGCCGCGGCCGCAGCGGGCTACAAAATGCTTAACTTTCCCCCCTTTCCCTTGGGGGAAAGGGGGGCAGGGGGGATAGGGGGGAACTAAAAAGCGCCCTTCGGCAATTTTATTTGGCGATTACGTATCTTATGAAGAAAGCATCCTTTGCGGGATGTGCCGCGGCCCTTTATTGACATGTCGTAAAGCCGTATTATCCTTTGCAAGATTCATCCAGGTTCTACGTAACAATAAAGTTCTACACTCACGGAGGACTCATGCAGCCCGTTCAAGAATTTGCCGAATCCGTTATCGCTAATGTCGAGAAGTTGATCGTCGGACAGCACAGCGCGATCGAGATGGTCCTGGTGGCATTGTTGTGCGAGGGCCACGTGTTGCTGGAAGATGTGCCGGGGGTCGGTAAAACGATGATGGCCCGGGCCCTGGCCGCTTCGTTGGGGATTTCCTTCAAGCGGTTGCAATGCACGCCTGATTTGCTGCCGAACGATGTGACCGGCGTCAACATTTTCAACCAGCAGAGCCAGAATTTTGAGTTCCGTGCCGGCCCCGCATTCGCTAATGTCCTGTTGACCGACGAAATCAACCGGGCGACGCCGCGTACTCAGTCGGCGCTGCTGGAAGCGATGGGAGAGCGGCAGATTACGGTGGACGGCACGACCTATCCCTTGAACCGGCCCTTTATGGTGCTGGCGACGCAGAATCCGGTGGAGTATGAAGGGACTTTTCCTTTGCCTGAAGCGCAGCTGGATCGTTTCCTGATGCGGATTGCGTTGGGCTATCCTGATGCGGCCCAGGAGAAGGTGATCCTGCGCCGCTTGCAGCGCGAACATCCGATCGAAAGTTTGGGGCAGGTAGTCGATGGGACGAAGCTGCCGGAGTTGACCCGGTTGGTGTGGGAGATCCATGTCGATGCAACGGTAGAAGATTACATCGTGCGGCTGATCGGCGCGACGCGCACTCATTCCGATCTGGCGCTGGGCGCCAGTCCTCGCGGCAGTCTGGCCCTTTTCAAGGCTTCGCAGGCCCTGGCGGCGGTGCAGGGGCGTGATTTTGTGTTGCCGGACGATGTGAAACGGATGGTGGTGCCGGTTTTGGCCCATCGTCTGCTGGTCAGGCCGGAGAGTATGTTGCGCGGCCGCACGGCGCGCTCCGTCGTTGCGGAGTTGCTGGAGCGCATCCCGTTGAAGCTGGAAGAGAAATAGAGTTTCTTTTGTTTTTATATTTTTCGCTCGCCCCGTAGGGGCGCGCGAAAAATATAATAATTCAAGTTACCGCCTCGATAAATCCAGCCCCTTATTTAATGTCCGCTGCATGCCGTCCAGAAGTAGACAGCAGCAAGTAGACAGCAAAAATCTTCGCCTTACCGGCTCAAATGGACTGGAAATCCGCTGTCTACTGTCTACTGTCTACTAATTCCTTGCATGCAAAAAAGCTTAAATAGAAAGCCCGCCTGTTAAGGGTAGCAACTTGGGTTAAATAAAGTGCGTTTTACGTTTCACGTTTTGCGTTTATACTTGGCGGCGTTGCCTGCCGGTTCTTTGTGGGGGCATGATTTTTTGTAGGGGGATGGAACGATGGCTTTGAGGACTTTTTGGCAAGATCATCCTGCGTTGCTGGTGCGAGCCTGGCAGCTGGCCGAAAAGGCGGCTGGGGTGGCGGCTCCCCTGATCCGCCGGTTGGGACCGGAGCGGGTCTCTCGCTGGATAATGCCTTTTGAGCGTCTGTTTAAGCAGCCGACCTTCAATTGTCAGGAATGCGGGCAATGTGTGCTGCATTATACCGGAATGACCTGTCCGATGACCTGTCCGAAAACACTGCGGAACGGACCGTGCGGCGGCGTCCATGCAGATGGACATTGTGAAGTTTATCCGGAACGTTTTTGCGTCTGGGTATTGGCCTATGAGCGCATTCAACGGACTCCCTATGCGCATGAATTCACTCGTCTGAACCCTCCGGTCGATTGGCAGTTGAAAGAAAGCTCTTCGTGGGTCAATTATGCCACCGGGCGGGATCAAATTACGACCGGCACGGAGAAAGAAATTCGTTATGCTTTGGAGGGCCGCCATGACCAGCGTTGATCTTGTGCCGCATGGGGGCGGGCGTTGTTTGCAGTCGGTTTTGGAGGCCGGACAGTTTGCCGTGGCCTGTGAAGTCTGTCCGCCGGTGGGTCCCAATCCTGAAGCGGTGGAGCGGCAGATCGCTTTGCTGCGCGGCTATGCCGATGCTTACAATGTCACCGACAATCAATCGGCCATGGTTCACATGTCCAGCTTTTCCGTCAGTTTGATGTTGAAGCAGGCCGGCCTCGATCCTGTGGTGCAGTTCACCTGCCGGGATCGCAACCGTTTGGCCATTCAGGCCGATCTGCTGGGGGCGGCGGCGTTGGGGATGCGCAATGTGCTGGCGTTGAGCGGCGATCATCCGATCTGGGGCGACCATCCGCAGGCGCGCGCGGTCTATGATATGGATTCGGTCAATCTGTTGCGGATGATCCGGATGATGCGGGACGATCAGGTCTTCGAGTCGGGCAAAGCGATTCCCAAGCGGGCCCCCGATTTTTTCATCGGGGCGGTAGAAAATCCCTTTGCGCCGCCTTACGATTTTCGTCCGATCCGGCTGGCGAAGAAAGTCGCTGCCGGGGCGCAGTTTATTCAGACCCAGTTGATCTATAATGTGGCCCGTTTCCGTGAATTTATGGCCCGCGTCGTCGATCTTGGTCTGCATGAGACGGTGCATATCATGGCCGGTGTCGGGCCGATCCGCTCCTTGAAGGCTGCGGAGCATATGGCGACCAAAGTGGCGGGGATGGAAGTCCCTGAGGAGATCGTGGCGCGGATGCGGGGCCTTTCTAAGGAAGATCAGATGAAGGCCGGCGCCGATTTGTGTGTGGAGATCATCGATGAGGTTAAGAGCATCGAAGGTGTGCACGGCGTGCATATCATGGCGGTCTCCTGGCCCGAATCGATTCCGGGAATTTTGGAGGCGGCGGGCCTTTATCCGCGGCCCTGGGCGGTTACGGCTGCAACTTTGCTGGAAGAAGGGCCGGCGCTGGCTGGATTGACAAAATAGTTTTTATATTTTCGCGCGCCCCGTAGGGGCGCGCGAAAATATATTCAATGGAGATCCTTTTCGTAGGGGCGGCCCGATGTGGCCGCCCTTCATCCCGGAAGTTATATTTTGAATTTTAAATCGCTGATGAAGGATAGATGATCATGAATCCTACCAAAATGGCTTTTACCAATCGCCGTTATCTGGATGTCTTGGAAGAACGCGGAATCCTGTTCGACGGTGCCACCGGCACCGAACTGCGCAAGCAGGGGCCGACCGTGGAAGACTACGGCGGTCCCTCGACCGAAGGTCTGGGGGAAATGCTGCTGCTGTACCGGCCGGAGATTGTGGAGCAGGTGCACTATCGTTATTACGCTGCCGGCGCGGATGCTGTGGAGACCGATACGCTGCGCGGCAGCCGTCTGGCGCTGCGGGAATTCGGCGTCGAGCATCTGGTGATGGAAGTCAATCGCGTGGCGGGCGTCGTGGCGCGCCGGGCTGCCGATCGGGCGACGGCTGAAGACGGGCGCGAACGCTTTGTCGCCGGCTCGATGGGGCCGACGGGGCGGCTGCCTTCCCTCGACGATCCCGAGCTTTCCAATGTCACCTTCGATGAGCTGGTGGAAGTCTTTGCCGAACAGACGGAAGGGCTGCTGGTCGGCGGTGTGGATTCGCTGTTGTTGGAAACTCAGCAGGATTTGCTGGAGGTCAAGGCGGCGGTAGCCGGGATCTGGCGCGCTTTTGAGAAGCTGGGTGTGCGTATCCCCGTGCAGGTACAGGTGACGCTGGATGCCAGCGGACATATGCTTACCGGCCCCGATATTGAGGCGGTGATGGTCGCTCTGGCACCGTTGCCGGTGGATGTCTGGGGATTGAATTGTTCCACAGGGCCGGAGGAGATGCGGGATTCGGTGCGCCGGCTGCTGGCGCTTTCCAATCGGCCGGTCGCTATTCAGCCTAACGCCGGAATGCCGCATAATGAAGGCGGCAAGGCGGTTTACGATCTGCATCCGGGACCTTTTGCGGCCGCGCTGGCCGAGTTTGCCTCGTGGGGGGTCCAGGCGGTGGGCGGCTGCTGCGGTACGGGCCCCGAGCATATTGCTGCGCTGCATGAGGCGTTGAAATCGGTGACGCGGCCGGTCGGTCTGCGTACGGAATTGAAGGCGCTGCCTTATCTGGCGAGCAATATGCAGATGACTTCTCTGCATCAGGAGCCGCGGCCTCTGTTGATCGGCGAACGGATCAATACGCAGGGCAGCAAGCAGGCCCGCGAACTGATCTTGAACGAACGTTACGATGCGATTCGCAGTCTGGCCGACGAACAGGTGGGTTACGGCGCGCATGTGTTGGATCTCTGCGTGGCGTTGACGGAACGGGCCGATGAAGCGGCGACGATGCAGAAGATCACCAAACTGCTGCAATTGAGTTCGCCGGCTCCGCTGGCCTTCGATACGACCGATCCGGCCGTGATGCGGGCGGCGCTCTCGGTCTATCCGGGCCGGGCCGTGATCAATTCGGTCAATCTGGAAGGCGGCGAGGCGCGGGCCCGCCAGATTCTGGAGCTGGCGCGGGAGTTCGGGGCGGCGGTCGTGGCGTTGACCATTGACGAGCAGGGGATGGCGAAGTCGGTGGAGCGGAAGCTGGCGGTGGCCCGGCGGATTTATGAACTGGCCGTGGATGAGATCGGCCTGCCGCCGCACGCTTTGATTTTCGATCCGTTGACCTTCACGCTGGCGACCGGCGATCCGGAGACGGCGCAGGCGGCGGTCGATACCTTGGAGTCGCTGCGGCGGATCAAGACGGAGTTGCCGGGCGTACTGACCAATCTGGGCGTCAGCAATGTCTCTTACGGCCTCAAGCCGGGCGCGCGGCGCATTCTCAACAGCGTTTTGCTCTATCGGGCCGTCGAGGCCGGTCTGGATGTGGCCATTGTCAATCCGGCGCAGATCACTCCTTACGCCGATCTGCCCGCTGAAGAGCGCGAACTGGCCGAAGATCTGCTTTTCAACCGCCGGCCCGACGCGCTGGCGCGCTTTGTGACGCATTTTGAGTCGGCAGCGCAGACGGCGGCGGCGACGACCGCGGCTGCGGCGGCCTTGCCGGTGGAGGAACGGTTGCAGCAGGCCATTCTTTTGCGGCGGCGCGAAGGAGTCGAGGCGCTGGTGGACAGTTGTCTGGAGCATCATCCCGCCTTGAGCGTGCTCAATGAGATCCTGCTGCCGGCGATGAAGATTGTGGGGGATCGTTTTGGGGCCGGGGAGTTGATTTTGCCCTTTGTGTTGCAATCGGCTGAAGTGATGAAGGCGGCGGTGAGCCATTTGGAGCAGTATCTGGAACGAGGGGCGGATTCACCCAAGGGGACGATCGTGCTGGCGACGGTTTTCGGCGATGTACACGACATCGGCAAGAATCTGGTCAAGACGATCCTGGCGAACAACGGTTATACGGTCCACGATTTAGGAAAGCAGGTGCCGGTCGAGACGGTGCTGTCCAAGGCTGAAGAGGTCAATGCCGACGCGATCGGTCTGTCGGCGCTGTTGGTGGCGACCAGCAAGCAGATGCAGGTGGCGGTGGAAGAACTGCGCCGCCGCGGTGCGAATACGCCGCTGCTGATCGGCGGGGCGGCGATCAATGCCGACTTTGCGCAGCGTATCGCCGTCGATTATGCGGGGGGCGTTCATTATTGTAAGGATGCTTTCGATGCGCTGCGGGTGCTGGAGCAATTGCCCGCGGGCGGGCGGGCGGAAGCGCCCAGGGCCCGCGCTGCGGCGGTCAAGCCGGCGGGGATGGTCTGTGAGTGCGAATTGCCGGCGCCGCATCGGCCGGTTACGGCGATTCCGCAGCCGCCCTTCTGGGGTGTGGCGCCTGTGGTCAAAGCTTCCCTGGAAGAATTGCTGGGCTATCTGGACCGCGCCAGCCTTTTCCGGATCGGGTGGGGGGCTAAGGATGCCCAGGGAGCGCGCTGGGAAGCGGTGCGCGTTGAATTTGAGGCCCGACTGGCCTCGATGTGGCCGACGGCGGGCGATTATCTTCAGCCGGAGGGCCTTTACGGCTTCTTCCCGGTGCAATCGCAGGGGAACGATCTGTTGATTTACGATCCGGCAGCTCCTGAGGCGCGGCGCGAGATCGCCCGCTTCACTTTCCCGCGTCAGAGTACGGCTCGATGCCTCTGTTTGACCGACTATTTCGCCTCTGTGGAGAGCGGGGTGCTGGATGTATTGCCGTTGCAGGTGGCCACGGTGGGCAGTGGAGCCACGCAGCGCTTCGGTTCGCTGGATGCGCAGGGCGAATACAGCGAAGCTTATTTCGTTCATGGTCTGGCGGCGCAGGCGGCCGAGGCGATGGCGGCGCTTTTGCATGCGCGGGTGCGCAAAGAGCTGGGGTTGCCGGATGGACAGGGTAAGCGTTACTCCTGGGGCTATCCTTCGTGTCCCGATCTGGAAGGGCACCGGACGCTTTTCTCATTGCTGCCCATCGAGACGGCTCTGCGTGTGAGCCTGACCTCTGCGGCGCAGCTCACGCCTGAACACAGCACCGCCGCGATGGTCGTGCATCACCCCGGCGCCGTCTATTTCGGAGTGCATTGATTGGGGAAGTAGACAGTAGAAAGTAGACAGCCGCAAGTAGACAGTAGACAGTAGACAGCCTGTGTCGCCGGGGCGGCTCTGGAAAAAGCCAAATAAAGTAGACAGCCGCAAGTAGAAAGTAGACAGCCCGTGTTGCTCTGGAAAAGGCCTATGTTTTCGGCGGCTTTCCGAAGCCGCCGAAAACATAAATAAAAAATTCTCTCCCCACCATCCTGCGCGGCGAATTTTACAGGGAAAGGGCGAGGTGCGGGACGTTAAGCGACTGGAATAGAAAGGATCTTGGATGACGCACAACGGGCGGATTGAGCGGGAGCGGAAGACTATCCGGGCGTTGATCGGCCTATACTGCCGGGACAATCACGGCGGGACAGCTCTTTGTGCCGAATGTCAGGAACTGGAAAACTATGCCCTGGCGCGATTGGACCGCTGTCCCTTTGGAAAAGAGAAGCCGACCTGTGCCAATTGTCCCATCCATTGTTATAAACCCGACATGAAAGAACGGGTGCGCAAGGTCATGCGTTATGCCGGTCCCCGCATCTTGTTTCACCATCCAATCCTGGCTCTTTTGCATATGCTCGATGGATTTCGAAAGGCGCCGCCCCGTTCCTGAGGGTTGCGGGGCGTTGCCCGGTTGGCCCTCATCCTCCCCCTGGCCCCCTCCTTCCCCCAACGAACATGTGAGAACGTGGATTTGATTTCCGAACGGCGACTGCTTTGTGGGGGAAGGAGGGGGGATTTGTCGCCGCAAGGCGTTTTTTTAAGGGGAAAGGGGGGCGGGGTATATCAGGCAACGTAAGTCATTTGCAACCGCAATCACCCGGAAAAGAGAGGAAGAAAAAGCCCATTTTTTCGCGCGCCGTCTGCGGCGCGCGAAAAAATGAATAAAAAATAACTCTCTTCCCCCATCCTGCGGGGCGCAACTTACAGGAGAGGGGCCTTGTGCGAGTGAGGAGGATTTCTTAAAGAGGTGCAACGCACTATGATTGTGCAATGACAGGCGATTTTCCTTCAGGTTGGAGCGTTTGAATCGTCGGTTCTATGGATAGAAAGTGCGTCGCACCTTTGGGCGGGTTACTTTCAGGACGGATTGTGGAGGAATGGATGTCTAAAGATGAAATGCCGATGACGCCGGGGGTGCGCTGGTTGAAAGCTCAGAAGGTGGAGTTTATTCCGCTTCTTTATCCTTACGAAGAGCACGGGGGAACCCGGCATGCGGCGGAATGCCTCCATGTGAATGAACATCAGGTCATAAAAACGCTGGTGCTGGAGACCGAGGCTAAAAAGCCGTTGGTGGTTTTGATGCATGGCGACCGCGAGGTTTCATTGAAGCAGATGGCGCGTGTGTTGGGCGTGAAAACCGTCACGGCGTGTGAGCCGGGAAAGGCTGAGCGGCTCACCGGCTATATGGTCGGCGGCATCAGTCCGTTCGGCGTGCGATCGACATTGACGATTTATGTGGAAGGGACGATTTTTCAGCTGGAACGGCTCTTTATCAATGGGGGCAAGCGGGGTTTCCTGGTCGAACTTACGCCGGCAGCTCTGCGACAGGCTCTGCCGGGCTTGAAAGAAGTCTTTGTTGCGGTAGAATAAAGAGAAGAAGGTCTGTTTTTTTAATTTGGTTTTTCGCAGTACCGCATAATTCACTCAGAACTCACCGCCGAGACGCAGAGGCCGCAGAGAAAAAGCTTAAAAAGGCTCTTTCATCTCTCTCGGCGCTCTCTGCGCCTCCGCGGTGTATTTCTTTTGGTTTGCCGCTGAGTTACTTTTGTGGTACTGCGATTTTTCTTTGTCGAACGGTGATTTCCCTGCGTTGAATGATGACCGGACAGCGGTAAATGATGACCGGACAGCGGTAAATGGTGACCGGACAGCGACGAAGGATGGCTGGACGGCGGTAAATGGTGAGTGGCCGGCATCGAATGGTAATCGGGCGGCGGTAAAGGATGACTGGACCGCGTCGAAGGATGACTGGACAGCGGTAAATGGTGACCGGGCGCCGGCGAAGGGTGACTGGATAGCGGTAAATGGTGACTGGACAGCGGCGAATGGTAAGTTTGCTGTGATGAGCGGTGACTTCGCTGCATAGAAACTAAACTTTACAGCGTCGAATGGTTTGTTTGTGGTGATGAATGATCGTTTTGCTGCGATGAAAGTACACTTCGCAGCGACGAATAGTTGTTTTGCTCCATTGAATCCACAGTTTGCTTCAACGAAACCTCTTTGCGCATCACGGAAATCCGGGTGAGCGGCGATTATAAATTGCATTTTGTGGCCCGTCCCGTCAGGCCGGGCCACAAAATGCTTAACTTTTCCCTCTTTCCCTCGGGGGAAAGGGGGGGGCAGGGGGAACTAAAAGGCGCCCTTGGGCAATTTTATTTGGCGACCACGGTTTTCTGGGGACCTACCGGATGGGGGGAGAGTTTTTTATGGATGTTTTCGTGTGTATTCCGATGCGCCCGAAAACATAACCAAAAAGCTTTGAGTCAGGGGAAATAAGGGGGATCTATGATGGGGTTAAAGCGAGCCGTCGTTTGTTTACCGGAAACGTCGGCACTGCGCCACTTGCTGGTGCAGGCCGGGATAACTGTTATTTCTGAGCCGCCTTTGACCGGACATCCTTTCAGTATGTGGGTGCGGGATACGGCGTTTTGTACGCCGGTTGGATTTGTGTGGTTGCGCATGGGAACGGCTGCCCGTGAGGCGGAATCGGATTGGATGGGGGAAATTTTGCGCCGTGAGAAGGTGTTGCGGATCGGGGTGATTCAAGTTCCGGGCCGGGTTGAAGGCGGCGATGTTTTGTTGGCCGGGGATATTGCTTTTGTGGGGCGTTCGGCGCGTACGAATGCCGAAGGCGCGGCGCAAATCCGGCATATTCTGGAACATTTGGGTTATGCTGTCCGGGAGACTTATGTGCCGGCGCCCTATCTTCATCTTAATGATGCTTTGGGGGTGATTTCTCCCCATCGATTGCTGGCCTGCACCGAAGTTTTTCCCGAAGAGCTTTTCCATGGGTTCGATGTGATTATGGTGGCACCCGCTCCCGGGCAACTTGCCGCCGCCAATTTGCTGGCTTTGAATGAAAATGAGGTTGTAGTGGAGCTTTCCAATCGTACGGCGGTTGAAGCTCTGCGAGATGCAGAGATACGGGTGCATGCGGTGGCGTTGCCAGAGCTGGGGATGAGTCCGGGGGGACCTGGAAGTCTGGTGTTGCCGGTTGTTTGAGGTCGGCTATGCATCTCGCCGCCTTGGGCGGCGAGATGTATAGAGTGCTTGTGCAAGGGAGGACGATTTCTCTGTAAAATCCCCCGTTGGAGTGATGTGGTTTCTTCTATTTCCGGCTATACTCCCGTTATGCAGGCAATCAAACGGAATTGTTTTGATGAAAGGAGTGTTGCATGGAGAAAACGTCAGGACGGGGGGCGGAGATCGGCTTGGGTGAGCTGGCTGTCAAGACTGCCATTGTTCATATGGTTACATATTTCTTGATGGGAATTCTGGCCTTTAACCTTTTGGGGTATACCGATCGTTTTCAGTTGCCTTATATGGCCTGCTGGATGCGTCCAACCGACAGTCCCGTGGTGACGGCCGGTGTGTTGTTCCAGCCGATCCGCGGATTGATCTTTGCGCTGGCTTTTTATCCCTTGCGGGAGATCCTTTTCGGGCGCAAGAACGGGTGGTTGATCATGGCCGGGCTGTTGGTGGGATTGGGGATTTTTTCCACTTTCGGGCCGACTCCGGGTTCGGTGGAGGGGTTGGTTTATACAGTGATTCCCGTCACCGATCAGCTTCTTGGCTGGTTGGAAGTGGTGCCGCAGGCGTTGTTGTTGTCGTTCATTCTTTTTCAATGGGTGCGACATCCGCAGGTGCGCTGGTTGAACTGGCTGTTGGGAATATTTTCTCTTCTGGTCGTGGCGATGGCTGTGTTGGGATTGGTGTTTGGGTAAAAAGAGAGGGTTTTTAATTCATAGGTGGGGCGGCTTTCTGAAGCCGCCCCACCTATGTTGTTTAGTCTTTGAGATTAGTCGTATAGGTTGAGATTTTTTTGTTATTACATGGAGGGCTGCAAGGCGTCGAAGGCGCAGCGGCTGAGGCAGAGGCCGCAGCGAGCGCAGCGTTCTTCGTGAATGCGGATGCGGCGGTTTTCCAGATAGAGCGCGTCGTAGACGCAGCTGGTGACGCAGCGATTGCAGCCCGTGCAGCGCTCGGGCGTGAGCAACGGTGGCTCGGTCATTTGCGGAATGCCCTGGGTCAGGGTGAGTCCCTGGATCTCTTTCAGCGAAGTGTAGTTGTGGTTGTTGAGCCACAGGTCGAGTTCCCGGGCGATTTTGCCGTAGACGGCCGGCCCGTGGGTGATGGCGGCGGTGCAGACCTGGACGGCGCTGGCGCCGGCCATCATAAATTCCACGACATCGGTGCCGGTCGTGATCCCGCCGACGCCGATGATCGGCACAGAGACCACGCGGGCGATTTCATAGACCATCCGCAGGGCTAACGGCTTGAGGGCGGGGCCGGACATCCAGCCGTAGCCGGTTTTGCCGCCCAGCCAGGAGCGCCCGCCGTGTTCGATGTCGATGCCGAGCACCGGGCCGTAGGAATTGACCGCGACGATGCCGTCAACGCCGGCTTCCTGGGCGGCCAGGGCCGCGCGATGGGCGTCGCGGAAGGGGCTGATTTTAACGAAGACGGGCACATCCAGGGCGGCTTTGGCCGCGCGGATGGCCTCTTGCATAGGGGAGGGATCATCGCCGATGTAATGGGTGCTGAGTTCGACGGCGTCGGCGAAGGGGCGGACGCGCGGGGCGAGCCGGGCGATATCGTCGGCGGTATAGCCCAGGCCTACGATCAAAGGAAGATTGGCGGTGCGGGCTTTGGGGTATTCGATTTCCAGCCAGCGTTCCGGTTCCAGTTCGGACCAGAGTTCGGTGTTGAGGAAGAAGGTTTTGAAGTCGGCCATATTGGGCTGCGGCACGTCGGCGGGGCGGATGGAGATGGTTTTGGAGACGAGCGCCGAGGCGCCGCCTTGGGCGCAGGCCAGCAGGGCATCGCCGTCGCGTCCGGGTGGGCCGGCCGCCGGCATAACGGGATGGGCCAGCGTCAGGCCCGGCAGATGAGTGATCAAATTGGCCATGATGAATCCTTTGTAAAAAAATAGGACAGTTTTCACGCGCCGCCCCGAAGGGGCGGCGCGTGAAAACTATCTTTGTTTTGGGTTTACCTGGTAGCGAAGGTGTCGATCATTAGCCGGGCGTCGCCCAGCGGGTAGAGAATTGGGCAGGTCGCGCCGCGCTTCATGTATTCCATCACTTTGGCGCGGGCTTCTTCCGGTGTGCCGGTGGCCGAGATCCGCAGGACCAGATCGTCGGGGACATAGACCATGGCCTGTTCGATCTGTTCGCGGGTGGCGGGCCATCCGAGGATCGATTGGATCTGGGCGACGATTTTGGGATCGACGCCGCTGGCTTTGGCGATGTGGGGCTGCTGGGCCAGGTATTGGGTCAACAACCGCTTGGCGCCTTTGATGGCTTCGGCACGATCTTCGTGGACCGAGCAGACGATCAGCTGTGGGCGATCCAGATCGTAGACGGTGCGGCCGGCCCGGCGGGCGCCGCGGTCCAGCTGTTCCATTGCTTCGTCGTTGTATTCGGGGGGGACGCAGTAGTTGAGGACGGCCCCGTCGGCGATTTCGCCGGTCATTTCCATCATTTGAGGTCCGGTGGCGCCGATCATGATGGGGATATTGCGTGGTTCGCGGCGGCCGTGGACCACATCGAGTTCGATGCCGTCGACGTGGTGGAAATCACCATGGTAGGTGACCCGTTCCATGCGCCAGAGTTTGCGCAACACCTCGATGGTTTCCCGCATGGCCTGGAGGGGCTTGCGGCGTTCGATGCCGACGTTGCGGGCCAGGGGATCCCACCAGGCGCCGATCCCGCAGATGATGCGGTTGGGGGCCAGGTCGTCGAGGGTG
Source organism: uncultured Anaerolineales bacterium (assembly GCA_964501335.1). Classification (GTDB taxonomy): domain Bacteria; phylum Chloroflexota; class Anaerolineae; order B4-G1; family SLSP01; genus CAZCTC01. The sequence goes on from CAZCTC010000026.1 coordinate 64,949, forward strand.
AGGTAGGTGGCGGCGAGCAGGCCGATGTTGCGGGTCCAGTTGTTGATGACGCCGGAGCCGACTTTGAGGTTTTGGGTGACGGCGGCGAAGGCGGCCATGGGGACGATGGCGTCGCGTACGAGGCGGCTTTCGGCCTGCCAGACGGCTTCGAAGCCTCGTTCTTCGGCGTACCGGCAGTATTCCATGCCCTCACGGATGGGGTGGGCATCCTGAAGGTAGATAGCGACGCGCGGAATCTCAGTTTGCGGCATGGTATCCTCCCTGATGATTTTTTATTTTATTTTTTGCGCGCCGCTTTCCAGCGGCTCGCAAAAAAGATTTTTAGCATCCCGCAAAAGGTGTTTTTCCGGTAAAAATCGACGCGCTGGATGGGGGGAGAGTGTTTTTTGTTTGTGTTTTTGCGCGCATAAGAATGCGCGCAAAAACACGGGCTTTTTTCTCTCCGCCCTCGGCGCCTTTGCGGTGAAATCTGAGTGAATTATGCGGTACGGTGTTTTTTCTTTCCGCTTTTTGGGCTGATCGCACAGGTTGATTTTTAACGGAAAAGGTCCTGTTCTGGTGGGCGTTGCATGGCGGTGGCGCGGCCGTGGCCGGGTGTGTAGGCGGCGCCGCGGATGAGGACGACGGGCAGTCCTTCGGCGGCCTGGCCGATGACCAGTCCGGCGGCGGCGGCCAGTTCGTCGGCCCGCGCGACCGTGGTGATGCGCAATTCATAACCGAAGAGATCGTGCCGGCCGCGCAGGTCGTCGATGGGTTCCATGCCGGCGACGCCGATGGCGATATTGACGACGCCCTGCCGCCAGGCCCGGCCGTGGGTATCGCTGATGATGACGGCGATTTCGGCTCCGGTTTCAGCGATGAGCGTTTCGCGCAGGCGTTCGGCGGAAGCATCGGGATCGGCGGGGAGCAACAGGACCGCTTCGACTTCCGGTTCGGCTACATTGGAGCGATCTATTCCCGCATTCGCGCAAATCCAGCCGTGATGGGTTTCCATGATGAGCGTAGCGCCGCGCTGGCGGATTACGCCGCGGGATTCGCGAAGGATCAGCTCGACAAGGCGGGGGTCTTTTTCGGTTTCCTGGGCGAGGGCTTCCGCTTGGGGTGAGGGGATGACTGTGTTGAGGTCGATGACCCTTCCTTCGGCTTTGGAGACGATTTTGTGGGTGACCACCAGCACATCGCCGTCTTGCAAAGTCAGATCGGCGGCGGTGAGGGCTTCAAGGATCAGGGTGGGGAGATCTGCGCCGGCGGCAACGGCGGGGATACCGGGCAGGCCGAAAAGGTTGATCTGAGCGTTCATGCGGCTTGCAGGCCGGTGATACGCAGGCCGGCACCGGGGACCTTGTAGCGTTTATTGATGGCGATCAGCACGGAGGTGAGCCCTTCGACGACGGCGCTGTTGGCCAGGGCCCCGGCTTCGATTCCCACCGCACCCAGAGAATTGGCCAGGGCGACCACCTCTTCGCGGGCGGCGCGGTCATCGCTACAGATCAGGACATCGCACTCGATGGGGGTTTCAAAATCTTCCAGGTTGTGGGCCCCGACATTTTGGAAGGCGCCGACGACGCGGACTCCGGGACCGAGGGTGCGCTGCGCCTGTTCGGCGGCCGATCCTTCGGGGGGGAAGTAGGCGACGCTGACTTTGGGAGGTTTGAGGGGGACTGTGACGCTGATCAGAATTTTGCCTTGCAATTCGTCCTTGAGGCTTTCCAGGAGCGGTGTTTGGGCATCATAGGGGACCGTGAGGACGGCGATTCGGCATTCGCGGGCGGCGTCGAGGTTGGTGGCGCCGTGGATGGCGGCGGTGCCCAGGCGGGCATTGAGTTCATCGGCAACGGTTTGAGCTTTTTCCGCGCTGCGGGAGCCGATGATGACCGGGTGGCCGGCGTGGGCCCAACGCAAGGCAAGTCCGGGTCCTTCGTTGCCGGTACCGCCCAGGATGGCCAGGGTAGGGAGGATGCGTGGTTCTTCCATGAATTCTCAAGACCTCTGTTTGTAGGATTGCGGGAGATCGTCTGACGGTTAGCGCGCCGCCTTGCAAGGGCTGCGCGCTAAAAGTCGGACGAATATTTTGTTTAATAAGGTCAGATTGAGATGGTCAACCCTTCGCGGGCGACAATGGTTTCGGGGAAGGCGGCCTGAGCTTTGAGTTCCATGGCGTCCATATAGGCATCGTCATGGTTGGGATTGTGATGATGAAGCGCGAGCTTTTTCACCCCGGCGGCCTGGGCGACATCGATCGCCATGCGCCAGGTGCTGTGTCCCCATCCCTGCCGGACGACGGCCTGATCGGCATATTCTTCTTCATCGTATTCGGCATCGTGCACCAGCAGGTCAGCGCCGCGACAGAAAGCAATCAAGCGGCGGTCGCCGCCGATAAAGCCTTCGGTATCGGTGGCAATGACCATGCTGCGTCCCTGATAATGAATGCGGAAGATGAGGATGCCGGCGCGGGGATGATGATACCCGTGGTGAACCTGGATTCTCAAGGATTCTTCGGACAGTTCGGGGAGCGATTGGTGCGGTTCCAGAATGATCGGTTCGGCCAGCGGGTTATCGATCACGATTTGATCGTTGCCCCGGATGTGATGGGTATGCATATTGCTGTAAATTTCTTCCAGACCGAGGGGGAAGAAGGGCGGTTGGATGGCCTGAATGAGTTCATGCTCGAGAGAGCTGTCATCGGAAGGTTTGGCGCCAAAGATATAGAGGTTGGCGCCGGGGTAGCGTAAAGGGACGAAGAAGGGCAGCCCCTGGGTATGATCGTGGTGAAGGTGGGTGAAGAGGAGGTTGGTACGGATGGGGGTGCGGGTGCGGTGGTAATCCGCCATCATTTCGTAGCCCAGGTTGATAATTCCCGTGCCGGCATCGACGATGATGAGGTGTTTCCCTGCCCGAATTTCAAAACAAGTAGTATTTCCGCCGTATTTGACTGTAGTGGGACCGGGCATCGGATATCCTCCGCGGACGCCGCGGAATCTGAGGGTGAACTCTGCGTTGCTCATGCTTATAATTCCCTTTCCATTCGTGCGCTCAAGCGTCTATCATCTCGACACAGTTTTGCTATCTCTTCGGAATTAAAAGTATCGCTGTTCTGCCAGTTTGTCAAGTGCGGGCAGGCGTTAACCTCTTCCTGCGAGGATGAGTGAAAATTTCCACCTGTGGGGCCGCATCTTAGCGTTCCGCAAAGGGTTTTGTGCGGCTGGAAGCGACGCGCTGGATTGGGGGAGAGAGTTTTTTGGTTTATATTTTGGCGCGTTTTAGAAAGCGCGCCAAAATACAGGCTTTTTTCCGCTTTTCCAGGTTAATTCTACAGGTTGGAGTGTTTCTTTATTTAAGTTTTCGCAGGCTTCAGAAAATCCGCCAAAACAGTCGGTTTTTTCGCTTTTGTGTTTTTCGGGTTTGTTGTGAAGGTTGGGCTTTTGCTTTAAAAGATTGATAATTTTAGTTGCCTTATTCAAGGTAGGCGGGAGAAATTGTAGCACGTTTTTTGATAAATGCAATGAAAAAGGATTTAAGGCCTATTGACAGCCTTAATGGACATGATAGAATCGCTAATGTTTTGTGCCGTCCGGCCCTTTTTGTGGGGGCCGGGTTTTTTTCTTAGGGTTCTGCTACAGGATGTTAGAAATTATGGTAACCATTGATAAGCAAAAAGGCACTACAGTGTTGAAGCGTACTTCCGATTATCGGCCGGGGAACACCTGGCGTACCTGGATGATCGGGCGCCCTCTCCAAACGGCGGATTCGCCACATCAAACTATCGGAAAGTTTGTGGGACTGGCCGTGTTTGCGTCGGATGCCCTTTCGTCGACGGCGTACGCCACTCAGGAAATCCTGATGATTCTGGCTCTGGCCAGTGCTACTTCGGTCCATGGGCCTACTTTTCCGCTGAGCGTAGCCATTGTAGTGTTGCTGGCGATTGTAACGCTTTCTTACGAGCAGACAATCCATGCTTATCCCGGCGGCGGCGGCGCTTACATTGTCTCTCGCGATAATTTGGGAGAATTGCCGGCGCAGATCGCGGGGGCAGCCCTGTTGACCGATTATGTGTTGACGGTGGCGGTTTCGGTCTCTTCCGGTGTGGCTCAGATCGTTTCTGCTTACCCGGTGTTGATGGAATATCGGGTGATGCTGGCGGTCGCGTTGGTTATTTTCGTCATGGTGGTGAATCTTCGCGGGGTGAAGGAGTCGGGAGCTGCTTTTGCCGCGCCTACATACTTCTTTATTGTGATGATTTTCCTGACCCTGGGCGTGGGAATATACCGTGCTTTTGTGGCGGGAAACCTGGGTACCGTGGTCGATCCGCCTGAGTTGGAGTTGATCCATGCGGCCCAGCCGATGGGGCTCTTTTTGATTTTGCGCGCCTTTGCCAATGGAACCACGGCCTTGACCGGGGTAGAGGCCATTTCCAATGGGATCACGGCTTTTAAGGAACCGCGGAGCCGTAATGCCGGAATCACGCTGGTTTGGATGTCGGCGATTTTGGGAGTTTGTGTGTTGGGGGTCAGTTATCTGGCCACGCATGTCGGTGTGGTGCCTTCGGAATCGGAGACGGTGATTTCGCAGCTGGCGCGGACGGTCTTCGATGGGCGTAATTTCCTTTATCTGGCGATGATGGCCGGTACGACGGTGATTTTGATTATGGCGGCCAATACCTCGTTTGCCGATTTTCCCCGGTTGAGCGCTTTGCAGGCCAACGACGGCTTCCTGCCCCGGCAATTCACCTATCGCGGCAGTCGATTGGTCTTTTCGCGCGGCATCATTGCTCTGGCTTTGATCGCTTCGATGTTGATCATTGTCTTCCAGGCCAGTGTGACGAAATTGATCCCCTTGTATGCTATCGGTGTATTTATGTCGTTCACGCTTTCGCAAAGCGGCATGGCGCATCGGTGGTGGAAGGTGGGGCATTTGAAGCCCGGTGAGGAACGCAAAGAAGCCGGTTCGACGCTGCGTTACGAAAAGGGTTGGGAGATCAAGATGATCATCAACGGCTTTGGGGCGATTTGCACGGCCGTGGTGATGCTCGTTTTCGGTATTACCAAGTTTATGGACGGCGCCTGGATTGTGATTTTCCTGACGCCGGCATTGGTGACGATCTTCTTCTCGATTCATCAGCATTATAAGCGGGTGGCTCACCATCTTTCGCTTGAGAACTATGGTTCTCCCACCCGGATTATCCGGCATCGGGTGATTATGCCGATCGGCGGGGTGCATCAGGGGACTCTGGCGGCTTTGAGTTATGCACGGACGCTGTCGAACGATGTGACGGCTGTCTATGTGTCGCTCGATCCGGAGGAGGTGGGGAAGATTCAGAAGAAGTGGGAGCAGTTTGGCGAAGGCGTGCGGTTGGTCATTCTGGATTCGCCTTATCGGTTGCTGGCCGAGCCTTTGTTGGAGTACATTGAAGGCGTTTTGGAACGTCGTCAACCGCATGAGGTGGTAACGATTGTGGTGCCGCAGTTTGTCCCCAAGCATTGGTGGAACAATGCCTTGCACATGCAGACGGCGAATGTGTTACGCGCCGCATTGATGTTTAAAAAAGACATCGTGATCACGAATGTGCCTTATCAGGTAGACTGAAGCTTTACAAGGAGAAGAGCATGAAGGTTGTAATTATCGGCTGCGGACGGGTGGGGGCTGAACTTGCGGCCCGGATGGAGTCGCGGGGGCACCATGTTTCGGTGGTAGATGAGCAGGCTGCTTCTTTTACCAATTTGCCGCCGCAATTCCAGGGCCGGATGGTAGAAGGCGAGGCTTTAAATCAGGATGTCTTGGAGCGGGCCGGCATTCAACAGGCCGATGCTTTTGCTGCGGTGACGGATGCTGATTCGATCAATGCGGTGGTCGGGCATATTGCTCGGGAGGTCTATCATGTGCCGCAGGTGGTGGTGCGGAATCACGATCCGCGCTGGTTGCCCATTCATCAGGCTTTTGGATTGCAGGTGGTGAGTCCTACCAGTTGGGGGGCGCAGCGGGTTGAGGATCTGTTGTACCATGGGGGGATGCGCTCTGTTTTCTCGGCCGGAAACGGTGAGGTGGAGATTTATGAAGTGGTGGTACCGGCGGCCTGGAATGGGAAGCGTGTCAGCGATCTGATGCCGCAGGGCCTGTGTGTGGCGGCCACGATTACGCGGAGCGGACGGGCGATTTTGCCGGAATGCGATGCAGTTTTGGAAACCGGAGATGTGCTGGGCATCAGTGCGACTCTGGAAGGGATTGAGACGTTGCTGGCGCGGTTGAAGTCGGCGTAACAGGGGGCTTAAAATGCGTGTACTTATTGCAGGTGGTGGACGGACGGCGGCGCAACTGGCTTTGTTGTTGCTGGAGCAGGATCACGATGTGCGGTTGATTGAATCACGGCCGGATACGCTGGTGCGGATGCATCGGGAACTGCCGACCGAGACGATTTATGAGGGCCTTCCTACCGATCCGGCGATTTTGGAGCAGGCCGGGATTCGGAATATGCAGGCGGTGGCGGCCATGACGACGTCGGATGCGGACAATCTGTCGCTCTGTTTCCTGGTTCGGACCCGGTACAATGTGCCTCGCACTATTGCCCGGATCAATAATCCTCGCAATGCCTGGTTGTTCGATTCCAAGTTCCACGTGGATGTGGCGTTGAATCAGGCGCAGATTCTGGCCTCTCTGATCCAGGAAGAAATGTCACTGGGCGATATGATGACGTTGCTGAAGCTGCGGCGGGGACAGTTCCTGTTGGTGGAAGAGAAGATCCCGCCGAAGGCCAAGGTGGTGGGGGCGGCGGTGCGGGATCTGGTGTTGCCGGAGCAGAGTGTGATCACGGCTATTTTGCGGCATGGGGAGGTGGTGATGCCGCGAGGGGCGACCGTTTTGGAGGCCGGTGATGAGGTGCTGGCGGTAACGGATTCGCGGGGGGCTGAGTCGCTGGCGAAGTTGTTATCGGAAGAATAGATAACCTGAGTCGTTGCCTTTAATAAGCGAGTTTTCCATTCAGGTCTTTTTGCATGCAAAGGATTAGTAGACAGTAGGCAGCAAAGAGATTTGCCTTCAGGGCGCGTTGTCATAGACAGCGCGCCCTTATTTTTTGATGTGGGTGGTGAGTCCAGTAAACAAGGGAAAAGAAGCGCCCATTTTTCGGCGGCTTTTTGAAGCCGCCGAAAAATGAACACAACAGGTCGTGATTTTTTTGTTAATGCAGGAGGATGGCGGCCAGGAGCGCGGTGCCCAGGGCGAGGGGGAGGCCGACGCGCAGGTAATCCCGGGCCACATAGCCGCCGGGGCCCATCACCAGCAGATTGGCCGGGTGGCTGTAGGGGGTGAGGAAGGAGGCGCCGGTGACGATGGCAATGCTCATCGCCAGGCGGCGTGGATCAAGTCCGCTTTGGGCGGCGGCATGGATGGCGATGGGGACCAGCAGGGTGGGGACCGCAGCTCCGCCAGGGATCACCTGGATCAGCAGCAGGGTCAATCCGAGAAAGGCCAGTTGCAATCCCCAGGAGCCGGCGGGGGCGACGAGGACGAGCAATTCTTGGGCCAGCCGGGCCGCGGCGCCGGTTTGCGCCAGCGCTGTCCCAAGCGGCAGCATTCCGGCAATGATGAAGACGGCGCGCCAGTCGATCGCTTCATAAGCTTCGTTCATTGTAAGACAATTTCCGGCCAGACAGAGTGCGGCCCCGAGCAACATGGCCAGCGCGGTGGGAATCAGACCGGTAGCGGTGAGGAACAGGGCCAGGGCGAAGCTGCCGAGGGCCAGCCAGCCCCGTCCTGAACGTTGGATGCTTCCCGTTTCTACGGCCAGGGTCAGAAAATCGGGGTCGCGTTTCAGCATTTCAAAGCCGGTGTAGGGCCCATAGAGCAAGAGCGCATCTCCGAAGTTGAGCCGCATTTCGCCTACGCCGGTACGATAGCTGCGCCCTGCCCGCCAGAGGGCCACCGCGGTCAGGCCGTACTTTTCACGCAGATCGGCCTCTTTGAGGGTGCGGTTGGCGGCGCGGGAGCGGGGCGGAATGACGACTTCGAGCATGCCGATGCGTTCGGTGAGCAGTTTTTCCGTGGAAGGATGGGCCGGAGTGTAGTGAATGGCGACGGCCTGTTGCATGGCGCGGACATTTTCTTCGCGTCCGGTGACGGTGAGTTTGCAATTGGCCTCAATGACCGTCTGCGGGGCGGGGGCGAGACAATCAATGCCGGCCCGACAGATATTCAAAACGGCGAGGCCCCAACGCCGGCCGATGTGGCTTTCGCTCAGCGTCTTGCCGGCGAGGGGAGAATTTTCCGGAATGGTGATTTCCCAGAGGCGTTCTTCGAGATCGTAGAGCTGGAAAAGGTCGGCCATTTCAGGGGCTTCGCGAACCAGCGTATCGCGGGCAGAATGGCGGGGCAGGAGTCGGGAACTGTAGAAGGCCAGGTAGCCCATGCCCAGCAGGGCGATGATCCCGCCGACGGGGAGGAAGTCCAGGATGCCGAAGGGGGGATAACCGGCGGCTTTCAGGTATTCGCTGGTGATGAGGTTGGAGGTGGTGAAGAGGGTGGCCATGCCGGCCAGTTTGGTGGCAAAGGCCAGGGGGAGGAGCAGCTGCGAAGGCGGGGTGCGTTGGCGGCGTGCGGCTTCCATGGCCGGGGGGAGCAGGACGGCGGCGGCGGCCATGTTGTTCATGAAGAGTGAAAGGAAGCCGCCGACAGCGATCAGGCCGGCGCGCAGCCGGTTTTCACGGCCGGCGGCAAAGCGTTGCATGATTGTGCCGAGATATCGGCTTACACCGGTAGCGGTCAGGGCCTGGCCGAGGATGAAGACGGCCATGACCGTCACGACGGAGGGATTTCCGAAGCTGGAGAGGGCGTTTTCGGGAGAGAGCAATCCCAGCAGGGGGAAGGCTATCAGCATTAAGAGGGCAACCAGATCCGGTCGCACTCGTTCGGAGATGAAGAGGGCGATGGCAACGGCTGTCAGGAGCAGCGTGAGAATTTGAGCGAAGGTCATATGGGTACCTCTGTGATATTTCCTTTTATTTTAACCCGGGTTGTTTCGCTTCCCTTATTTTCTTCTATCAGTATAATTAATGTAAGTTACTTTCTTACCAGAATTTTAACTCAAATTTAAGTGTCATCAGGGTTTGGACATTTCCCTTAAAGATAATTATGCTGGATGAAGCAAGGGAGGCAGGATCATGACAATTCAACCCATTAGTAGCACACCCGACCAGGGGAAAGACGCTTTGCGGCGGGTCGTGTGGATGGCCGGAAAGCTGCGGGAATCATTAGGGCCCTCGGGGACGGTTCCTCCGCGTACTCCAGAAACTCTGAATTTGTTACAGGAACGTTTTATGATGCTTTATCGGCATATGAATGTTTCTCTGTCTGAATCCAGTCGTCAACAACTCTATCAGGCTGTCCTGGATGAGGTTCTGGGATTCGGTCCGATTGAACCGTTGTTGAATGAAGATGCAGTGTCGGAAGTGATGGTCAATGGACCGGATATGGTGTATGTGGAACGGAAGGGTAAGTTGACGCTCACGGAGGTCAAATTCCTGGACGACAACCATGTGATGGATACCATCAATAAAATCATCCGTCCGCTGGGTCGTCGGGTGGATCGCAGCTGGCCGCTGGTGGATGCCCGGCTGCCGGATGGTTCGCGTGTGAATGCGATTATTCCGCCCTGCGCTCTCAACGGCCCTACGATCACTATCCGGAAGTTCAGCAAGAAAAAGCTGGTGATTGAGGATCTGATCCGGTTCGGTTCGATGACCGAGCAGACGGCTAAATTTCTGGAGGCCTGTGTGGTTTCGCGGTTGAATATTGTAGTGGCGGGTGGTACAGGGTCCGGAAAGACCACATTGCTGAATGTGCTGTCCAGTTTTATCCCGGCGGATGAACGGATCATCACTGTAGAGGATGCTGCGGAATTGCAGCTTTCTCAGGATCATGTGGTGCGATTGGAGACTAAGCCGGTTGAGGCGGCCGAGCCTTCCGGCAAGCCGGTGACCATTCGCGATTTGGTGATCAATACGTTGCGTATGCGTCCGGAACGGATTGTGGTCGGGGAGTGCCGCGGCGGTGAGGCGTTGGATATGTTGCAGGCCATGAATACCGGCCATGACGGCAGTTTGACCACCGTGCATGCCAATACGCCCCGGGATACCATGTCCCGGTTGGAAACGCTGGTGCTGATGGCCGGGATGGATTTGCCGCTTTCAGTGGTGCGGCGGCAGATCGCTTCGGCCATTAATTTGATTGTGCAGCAGGCCCGGTTGCGCGATGGTTCGCGTAAGGTTATCAACATTACGGAAGTTCAGGGGTTGGAAGGCGAGACTCCCATTCTGCAAGATATCTTTGTCTTTGAGGAGCAGGGGGAGGAGAACGGCAAGGTGGTGGGACGGTTCAAGCCGACGGGAATCCGGCCGAGCTTTACGCAGCGCTTAAACACCCATGGGTTTAATTTACCGGCGAGTATTTTTATGGATAAGGAATCCATGCAGGTGAAGCCGGGCGGGCGCCGGTAGGAGTTGGCGATTCTATCCTGAAAACAGGTGGGATTTTTAACGCAGAGGACACAGAGAAGAATACCGGGAAATTTAACGCAGAGACGCAGAGAAAGATTTGTTCTTTCTCTGCGTTTTTTTTTGCGCTTTGTCCGGAAGATACCGGGAAATTTAACGCAGAGGCGCAGAGCCAGAGAAAAATAGTTTGTCCCTCTTTGCGATCTCCGTGTCTCTGCGTTGAAATCTCTTTTCATCTTTTTGGGGGGATAGGCCGGGGCGCGGTTGCCACTTTGGCCGGGAAAGGTACAATGGGGGCACTTCGAGATTCTGGAGGTTTTCATGATTGAAGGCGTTGTTGTTCAACCTTTGATTTCTCATGCCGATGAACGGCAGATGTTTCGGGAAGTTATTCGGGTGTCGGATCCGTTCTTTGCCGAAGGGTTTGGCCAATTGAGCCATGCGGCGATGCATCCGGGCTGTACCAAGGCCTGGCATGTGCATTTCAATCAGGTCGATTGGTGGTATGTGCCGATCGGGGCGTTGAAGCTGGCCTTGCATGATACGCGACCCGATTCTCCGACTTATCGGGAGACGATGGAGATTTTGATGGGCGAGATCTACGCTCCGGTCTGCGTGCGGATCCCGCCGGGGGTGGCTCATGGCTGTAAGGTGATCGGTGGCGGGACAACCCATCTTTTTTATGTGACTTCGCTGGTTTACAATCCGGCCGAGGAAGGGCGGATTCCTCATAATGATGCGGAGATCGGGTACGATTGGTTGGCGCTGCCGCCGATCAAGTAGGCCGTCACTATGGAAACGTCGTTGCAGTTTGAGATTATACCGGTGGCGGCGATTTTGGGGGAGGCGGGACCGGTTCAGGCCTTGATCGACCGTTATATGGCGGCGTTGGCTCAGATCGGGGGAAAGCTTCCGGAGCCGGGATCGGCGGGCATGCCGGATCTGAGCTGCTATTTCGTGGCGACGGGGGGCACCGAGCAGGAGATTTTGCGTCTGCATGTGCGGGATTTGGGGGCCCGGGTGTTGTTGGTAGCGCATTCGACCCATAATTCGTTGCCGGCGGCTTTGGAAGTGTTGGCCCGGTTCCATCAAATGGGGATCCCCGGAGAGATCGTCTTTCTGGAGGCGCCGACGGATACGGCCGGGCTGGCGCGCCTGGTCGAGGCGCTGCATGGATTATCGGTGTGGCGGGCTTTACAACAGGCGCAGATTGGCATGGTGGGCAATCCTTCGGATTGGCTGGTGGCCAGCAGTCCAACGGGGGAGATGATTCGGGAGCGTTGGGGGCCCTGGGTGATTCCTGTTGCCTGGCGGGAGTTGACGGAGCTGTTGCCGGCCGGTGAAACGGCGGCTTCGAAGTCTTCTGTCTGGGAGTTGCAGGCGACGGGGTGTGATCCGGAGGCCAAAACGGGTTTGCCGGAGGCCTTGAAAGTCGTCGCTGCTTTGCAACAGCTGGTTGCGTATCACAAGCTGGATGCGGTGACGATGCGCTGTTTCGATCTGGTGCTGCAATTGCGCACGACGGGCTGTCTGGCGCTGGCTCAGTTGAACGCGGAGGGCGTAGTGGCCGGCTGTGAGGGTGATCTGGTGAGTACGTTGGGGATGTTGTGGTCGTATCTTTTGACCGGCGAGCTGCCCTGGATGGCCAATCCGGCGACGGTGGATGTGGCGGGGAATCGATTGGGGGTGGCGCATTGCACCGTGACGCCGGGGCTGATCTCTTCTTACCGGCTGCGCACTCATTTTGAATCGGGATTGGGGGTGGCCCTGGCCGGGGAGTGGATTGCCGGGCCGGTGACTTTGTTCCGCCTGGGGGGGAAGCGGTTGGAACGGCTGTGGGCGGTTGAAGGAGATGCGACGGCCGGGCCCGGGTCTGAAGAATTATGTCGGACTCAGGTGCAGATTTCGTTGACCCGGGGGCGGGTTGACGAGCTGTTGCGGACGCCGTTGGGCAATCATCTGGTGGTGGTGCCCGGGCGGCATGCGGAGCGGTTGGAAAACTGGCACCGGCAGTATGGGCCGGGCGCGGAATTGCGGGAGGTCGTGGGATGATACGACGGGTGTTGCTGGCGGTACGTCGCTGGTGGTGGTTGGGAATTTTGCCGGTGGTTCTGGCGGTTGTTTATCTGGGGGTGACCTATCGTGCTCCGGCACTTTCCTATCAGGTCGTGATGCGATTTGCGGCGGGGACGCCGCCGACAACCACGCTCTCACTGGATTACGATCGCTATTATCCCTGGTTGACTTCGGAATATCTGGCCAATGGATTGGCGGATGCGGCACGGACCGGAGTTTTTGCGGAGGCGGTTTCGGCCCGGCTGGCGGCGCAAGGGGTGACGATGGATCCCGGGGCCGTTCAGGGGGCGATCGTCAGCGATAATGCCCAGTCTTTGTTTGTGATATACCTCAACGGCGGCGATCCTCAGGCTTTGACGGCGCTGGCGGAGGCCGTCACTGGGGAACTGATCGATAACGGTCCGGTTTATTTTCCGCAGATTCCGGAGAACGGTCCGGCGGCACGCCGGTTGGACGATCCGTTGCCGGTGGCGGTCACGCCGGGGTTGCGGGATCAATTGTTGCAGCCGCTGCTGGTGTTGCTGGTTGCGGCGGTCTGCGGCGCGGCTTTGATGGCCGGGGCGGAGTGGCTGCGGCCGACTCCGATCGGGCGCGCGGTTTCCGGTCCAGCCGGCGGGGCGGGGGAGCGTTTTGAGTTAGCGAGTGTGGGACGGAGTTTGTGGCGCTGGTGGTGGCTGGCGGCGCTGCCGGTGGCGGCGGCCGGGCTTTATCTGGCGGTGAGCTATCGAGCGCCGGTGCCGGTTTATCAGCTGTCAGTGCGGTTTGCGGCCGGGAGTGCGCCGGTGGGTTTATCGGCCGATTATGACCGCTACTATCCCTGGTTGACGTCGGAATACATTGCTAACGGGCTGGCGGATGTGGCTCAGACGGGCATTTTTGCGAAAGCGGTTGCGGCGCGGATGCCGGGGGCTCCGGCTGTGCTTCCGGGGACGATCCGCGGCGAGCCTATGCAGTCGATTCTGACGATTCACATTGCGGGGGCGGAGCCGCAGGCCGTGGAGCAGATGTTGGAGGCGGTGACGCTGGAGTTGACCGAGAATGCGGCCGCTTATTTCCCTCAGATTCCGGGCGGGCAGCCGGTGGTGCGTCGATTGGACAATCCGGTGCCGGGTGCGGTAGGGCCGGGGATGCGGGATTTTGTGGCGGGGGCGGCGCTGCGGCTGTTGTTGGCGGCGGTGGTGGGGGCGGCGCTGGCCCTGCTGGCAGATTTTCTGAAGCGAGCTTAACATTTCCTATTAAATCAAATCGTGCGCCGGCTTTGCCGGCGCACGATTTGATTTTTAGCGTTCGAAGCGGCTGAGGGCGGTATTGTCGAGCACCAGCAGTTTGCCGCTGCGGCGGAGTTGTTCGGGCTGAACCTGGGTGAAGAACTGTTTGAGCTGATCCAGGTCAAAGGGTTTGATCAGGAAAACGTTGCACCCGGCAGCTTCGGCCCGTTTTAAGGTTTGATCGTCGTCATCGATGGTGGCGGCGATGAGGATCACTTCGGAGTCTGTCTGGCGAATTCTGCGGGCGACTTCCAATCCATTCATATCGGGCAGGTTTACGTCCAACAGGATCAGGCCGTAGACGCCCGGTTGAGCTTTGGCCAGGGCCTCCGTTCCCGATCCGACTCCCTCGCAGGTGAAGCCCTGCATTTTGAGGGCGACTTCCAGCAACAGGCGATTGCCGTCGTTATCGTCTAAAACTAAAACATGGCGGTTTGAGGTCATTCCCTTCTCCTGGGTTAACGGGGTTCCCAGACATGTTCGCCTTCAAGGAAGCGGGCGATCTGAGAGGAAAACCGGTCAAAGTTAAATGGTTTGCCTAAGAAGCCGTCAAAGCCGGCGGTCTGAGCCGCGCGAACATCATCGGGCATCACATTGGCGGTGGCGGCTACGATCATGGCGTCTTTCAGCGGTTCCAGGTCCCGCAGGGTTTTCAGGATCATAAAGCCGTCTTCATCCGGCAGACGGAGATCCAACAGGATCAGATCGATGCGAGGGATTTCCGGAATGCGCTGGCGGGCTTCGGCTCCGGACCGACAGATGATGATTTGTTCCACGCCGGTGATTTGCAGTAATTTGGTCGCCAGAATGGCATTGAGCGGTTCATCTTCGATAACCATGACCACAGCTTCATTCAGCGGCACTGACATTTTCGACCTCCTCGGAAGTCGTAGATTCCGGTTGATAGACGGGTAAGGTGAAATAGAAGGTAGAACCGACTCCCAACGTGCTTTCCAGCCACAGTTTTCCTCCATGCATCTGGACCAATTTGTTGCTGATGGGAATGCCGAGTCCGGTGCCGCCGACTTTACGAGTAAAGCCGTCGTCGACCTGCCGGAATTCCTGGAAGACCTTGTCGAAGTTTTCAGGGGCGATACCGATGCCGGTGTCTGTGACTGCTACCGTAATGACCTCTTCCTCTGCCCAGGCTTTGAGCGTAATGCTGCCCTCTTCGGTGAATTTAGCGGCATTGCTGAGCAGATTGAGCAGGATCTGGCGGACCCGTTTGACATCGGCGTAGGCGATGGGGAGATTTTCAGCGATTTCGGATTTCAGGGTCAGGTTTTTGTCACGGGTCAGGCCGACGGCGGTGGACATGATGCCTTTGAAGACGGGTTGCAGCTCCAGCGGTTCGGGGCGGATATCCAGTTTGCCGGCTTCAATTTTGGCCAGATCGAGGATATCGTTGATGAGTCCCAGCAGATGTTCGCCGGCGAAGCGGACGTAACCGAGGTAGGTTTTTTGTTCTTCGGTGACGGGGCCGGAGTAGCCTTCGGCGACAATCCGGGAGAAATTGATGATCGAATTGAGCGGGGTGCGGAGTTCATGGCTCATATTGGCGACGAAGCGGGTTTTCAATTCGTTGGCTTCTTCGGCGATTTGCCGGGCCTGTTGGAGGGATTGGTTCATCTGTTGCAGCTCTTCATTGAGTTGTTCCCGGGCGTTGACGGCTTTCCGCAGCGCTTCGCGGCTTTGCAGGAGTTCTTCGGCGCGTTGGGCGGAGCGGCGGTAGCCTTCCAGCGACCAGACCGTGGCGGAGTAGAGGCTGCCTTCGGCGAGTAAGGCGATGCCGGTGGCGATTGCGGCTTCGAGAATGGCGGCGAAGTTGTAGAGGCCGCTGCCTTGAACGAAGGTCATGATCACCAGGGCGATCGCGCCGATGATGGTGTAAAGGTAGGCTTCGCGGGGTGGGAAGAGCATTCCGGCGATAAAGGCGGTGATTACGAGCAGGAAGGGGACCATTTGGCGGACCATAGGATGGGGATGAGGGAGAGCGATCATCATGCCGACGACCATTCCCAGGATATAAACGCGGGCTCCTGCCACATAGCGTTTCTTTTCAGTCAAAAGGTAATGAGAAATGAAGCAACAGGTGGCAAGGATGAGCAAGGGGATCAGGCCGAACGGCAACATTTCAGGGGACATGATGATGGTGCTTAAGACCGGGATCAGTAAAAATCCTACGCCGATCAGGGTACCAAAGATCAGGGTGCGCAGATTTTCATGCTGACTATCAGCAATAAGCTGCGTTAAGGGAGTCTCTGAGGTTGTATTTGATGACGTGGGTGATTTTTTCATTGTCAGCCCTGTAATTCCAGATTCTAACGAATTACTACCATTTTACTCTTGAATTGAAGTCTTGCAAAGTGAATATTGTAATGGGGAAATTGACTACTTGTTGAAGCCGGCTACAATGAGGAAGCTTAATCCACCAATTCCTCGTCTGTTTTTTCCAAAATTTCAATTCCAGGACAGGTGTTTTATGGTAGAACGATCGTCAGTGATCCAGGAAAAATGGGAAGCCGGTTATTGTCGGGTGGAAGAGGGTTTCTTTTTCGGGGATGATCGGGTGGTGTTAATCAAGCCGGCACAATTGAGTGACGGCACTTATACGATTGCTCCTCAACCGGCGATGCCTCTGGCTGTATTATTGCAGGAGAATCCAGAGGGATGGATCCATATTGAGACGGTTTGTCAGGGCGGCGATGCGACTTATGTGGCCCTGGCGGGATATGGCAGTTACGAAGGTGAAGGTTTCGTGGCTTTGAAACGGAAAGCGGATGGGCAGTTGATGTGGTTGGGCCATTTTGGGGATTCGGAAGCTTTTTCTCACGTTGCGATTGTGGATCGGCAGGTTTTGGCGATTTCGGGGGAATATCCCAGTGAATACCGTTGGATGATTCCAGTCGATCGACCCGAGGTATTGCGTTATTCAATTCGGCGACCGCGGTAGTAACTCGAGTTATTCAGGGGGAAAGTATCCTATGAATCGGCGTAAGTTTTTGGAAGGAGCGGCTCAGTTGACGCTGGGGGTTTTGGCGGCGACAGCTTTTCCGGTGCCTGTAGCCGCAGAGGAAAAGCCATTGGTGCTGGCCGGTGAACATCGGCAATTGTTGTATCGCGGTACTCAGGATGGCCGGATTATGCGTTATACGGCTGAGAACGGGTGCTGGGAGACCTGCGCGACTTTTAATCCGAATTGTAAGGTGCTGCGGGTTTTTCGGCGAGGGGAGTGGCTGTATGCCCGGTTGAGTTTTAAAGGGCATGAATTTATGCTCAAGTCGAGAGACGGCCAGTTGTGGTACAGCTGATCCAAGGGTGAAAAAGAGATTTCACCACAGAGGCACAGAGAAGAAGAGAAGAAGGGTAAGAAGGTATGTCGCCTCCGTGGATCTGGAAAAGGCTATGTTTGGGTGCGCATAGCCCCCTCCCATACCCTCCCCCATGCAGTTGTACGGATGAAGCGCGCTTTTGGGTAGATTCTTTGTAAAGATATGCCACCGACGTAGAGGTGAGGGGGAGGGCTTAGAGAGTGTCGCCGGGATGGATTTGGAAAAGGCCACTTTAAACAAAAAACTCTCTTCCCCCCATTCCGCGCGGTATATCTTACGGGGAAAGGGCTTTGTGCGGGACGTTACAAGGCCGGGGGCGGCATCCCGAAGGATGAAAATGGTTTTCAGGTGAGAGGGCGCCCACGCAGGGGCGCCCCTACATGAGATCGTTTGTGTAGGGGCGAGGTTCCCTCTCCCCATGCAGGTTCCGAAGGCAGCCACCGGGCGGGGTTTGCGTAGGGGCGACTTTGATGGTCGCCCGTGGGAGGATTTTTTACACGGCGTAGCCTATGTTCAAGCCAGCAACCTGGAGCAGTCAGGAGGGAAATTTATGTCGGATCCATATCTGGGTGAAATTCGGATGTTTGCGTTTGATTATCCTTTGCCGGGATGGGCGGCCTGTGATGGGCAATTAAAAAGAGTCGATATGAATGCGGCGTTGTTTTCGTTGCTGGGATTTACCTATGGCGGGGACGGATATTCCCGTTTTGCGCTGCCCAATCTGAACGGCAAGACGGTGATCCATGCCAGCGCCAGCCATGCGGTGGGGGAAGAAGGGGGAATGGATTCTTTGCCGCTCTGGCCGGCGATGACGGCGATGCATACGCATAATCTCATGGTGTCGACTCTGACGGGCAATGCGGCGATTCCCACCGGCAATGTGCCGGCCAGCCCGGTCAATCCGTTGTATGGAGCGGCGACGGCGCTGGTGCCGTTGAAAGACGGCTCGGTGACTTATGCGGGGAGCGGAGAGGCTCATGAGAACCGGCAGCCCTATCTGGTGTTGAATTTTATGATTGCGATTGCCGGAATTTTTCCGTCATCTTAGGAGGGGGCCATGATTTTCTTGGGCGAGATCCGAATGTTTGCAGGGAGAACCCCGCCGGCGAATTGGGCTTTCTGTCAGGGGCAGGAGCTGTTGATCGTCAGTTATCCCGATCTGTACGGCTTGCTGGGGGCCCGGTATGGCGGGGATGGCATCACTACCTTTGCTCTTCCTGATTTACGGGGGCGGGTGCCGGTGCGAATGGGATCGAATGCGGGCATTAATTATTCGGTGGGAGACCGTGGGGGAGTCGAGCGGGTGACGTTGTCGATCGAGCAGATCCCGTCGCATACGCATGCGTTGATGGCGACCTCGAATCTGGCGACCGATACGGCGGCGGGGACGCGGGTGCTGGCGCAGACGCGAACGGTAAAATTGTATCAGACCGGAGCCCCGGCGGCGGCGCTGTCGGCCGATGCGGTGACGACGGTCGGCGGTGGGCAGTCCCATACCAATATGCAGCCCTATCTGTGTATCAATTTCATTATCGCTTTAAGCGGTTATGTCGCTTAGTGGGAGGAAGCTATGGATGGTTTTGTAGGGGAAATTCGGATTTTTGCCTTTGATTTTCCGCCTTCCGGTTGGCTGATCTGTAATGGGCAGCTGGTGCCGATTGCTCAGTATGTGATGCTCTATACGGTGATCGGGGTGACCTATGGCGGCGACGACATGGCGACGTTTGCGTTGCCTGATTTGCGGGGGCGAGCGCCGATGCAGGCCGGGCAGGGAACGGGACTGACCAATCACCTGTTGGCGGAATCCGGCGGACAGGAATCGGTGAATTTGCAGATCAGTGAGATCCCTGCGCATACGCATACGGTGAAAGGATATGCGGTGCTGGCCAATACGGTGCAGCCGAAAGCCCATTCGTTAGGGCGGCTGGCGGGGGCTTATCAGACCGGGACGACGAGCAATGTGGTGCCGCTGGCTGAGTCGGCGATGGCAAGTTATGGTTCCAGTTCGGCCCATACCAATATGATGCCTTATGTGACGATGCTTTTTTGCATTGCGACGACGGGGACGATGCCGTAAGAAGTGGAAAGCCGAGAAAAAGGGGATTGCGCCTCGCACCAGGCATTTTCGACCTGTACGGTTGTTCCTTCGCACAGATGAAAAACATTTTTCGCGTCCCGCAACGGGTGTTTTCCTGGTAAAAAACGACGCGCTGGATGGGAAGAGAGTTTTTATTTATGGTTTCGCGCGCATCCGAATGCGCGCGAAACCATGGACTTTTTTTCTGCGCTCTGCGCCTTTGCGGTGAAATCCGAGTTAATTATGCGGTACTGTGTTTTTTTGTTGACCTGTTTTCAGAATAGATGAAAAGACAAAACGTGGAGGTTTTTCTTTGGATCTTTCAACGGTGACGTTACGCCCGGCGGTGGCGGGGGATCGGGATTTCCTTTATCAAGTGTATGCCAGCACGCGCGCTGAGGAGATGGCCCGGGTGCCCTGGTGCGAAGCTGAGAAGACGGCATTTCTGGAGATGCAGTTTATGGCCCAGACGAAGGCTTACACGGAGAATTATCCGGGGGCTGATTTCTCGGTGATTATGGTGGGGGAAATACCAGTGGGGCGACTGGCAGTCTATCGTCGGCCGGGTGCGATTCGGATTATGGATATTGCTCTGTTGCCCGATTATCGGGGGTGGGGCATCGGCACACTGTTGTTGCAGCAGATATTGGATGAAGGAAAGGCTCGCGGAATTCCGGTGAGCATTCATGTGGAAAGCTATAATCCCGCGCAGCGGTTGTATGAGCGATTGGGGTTCCGGAAAGTGGAGATGGTGCAGAGCGTTTATTATTTGATGGAGTGGCGGCCGGAAACGGGGAGTAGGCCGGCGGATTGATTGGAAGCATGAGGATAGGGGGAAAAGCATGGATCTGAGCCGGTTGAAGAGCGATGATTTTGCGCCGTTTTTACATCAAATCTTTCGGGTTCAACTGGAGGGTGTGCCGCCGATTGAGCTGGAACTGATTCTGGTGGCTGATTTGAAGGAGATGCGACCTTTGACTCCGGAACAGCGCCAGCCTTTTCGGCTGTGTTTCCTGGGGCCGGTGAGCGATTATTATCTTATTCAGCGTCTTTATTTGCTGGACCATGAAGTGATGGGGGCTCTGGAGATTTTTATTACACCGCTGGGCCCTGATGCCGGACGGATGCGTTATGAGGCTATTTTTGCCTGATGTCACTGAAAGGAGTGAGGGTGATGAATTATTTGCAGCGTGCAAAACGATGGTTGCTCAGCGGGGGATGGCTGGGCATGGTTTTACTCCTTTCTTTGCTGTCGGCGGCTTTGATCTGGGCGGCGCCCACGCTGGTGGTCGATAAATCCGATGCCTTGTTGATCGATAACAACAGCAACGGTCGGGCTGACCCGGGGGATACGCTGCGTTATACGGTTACGATTCAAAATAGCGGTTCGTCCGAAGCCACGGGAGTGGTTTTCAGCGATACGCTGGATTCCAATACGACGCTGGTGAACGGCAGTCTGCGCGTTTCTCCGATTGCAGCAGACGATGTCTTCACCGCGGCGGGCAATGTGGGACTGGCAATGGGCCCGGGGGTTTTGTTTCTCAACGATGCCGGCCTGCCGGCGGTGACGGCTACGCCTGCTTCCGGTGTGACGGCTAACGGCGCTCAATATGTGGTCAATGCCGACGGCAGTTTCTCCTATGATCCGCCGCGGGGGGTGACCGGCCTTACCGATTCGTTCAGCTATACGATCAACAACAGCGTGGGGAGTTCTTCGGCGACGGTTACCGTTATTTTGAGCGGATTGGTCTGGTTTATCAATGACGACAGTTCCTGCGCTGCGAGTTGTGGGGAAATCTCCAATCCTTTTCCTTCGATTGCGGCTTTTGCGGCGGTCAACGGTTCCGGTTATGGGGAACCGGCGATCGGGGATGCGGTTTTCATCTATCAGAGCGAGACTCCCTATACGATCAATTCGACCTTTACCTTGCTGCGTGAGCAGAAGTTGATCGGGCAGGATTCCCGGACCGATCTGGCGACGTTGTTGGGGATCTCGACGACGGGCAACAGTCTTTTTCCGACGATGAACAGCGCCGATGCGACGAAGACGCAGATTGTTTATCCCGACTCCGGGGTGGCGCTTTCTCTGGATCAGCAGAATGAGCTTTACGGCTTTACCTTGAGCGGCAGCGGTACCGGAATCAACGGCTATATGTTTAACAGGTTGAAAGTGCGCGACGTTACGGTCGATTCGTCCGGCACGGCCGTTTATTTCAACTACGGTACCCTGGATGCGGTCTTTGATTCGGTTTCCAGCGCCGGCGGGTTCTACAATGTGATGTTGAATATCGACGGCTCGGTCGATCTGGGCGGCGGTTGGCTGCGCAATGCGAGCAATACGGCCTTTGCCGTGTCCGGCGGCAGCGCGGTGATCACATACAGCGGCACGATCGAGGCGTCGGCAACCTCAGTGTGGATCAACCGCAAGACCGGCGGTTCCAGCACCTTCGCGGGGCCGGTCAATGGGATCAATGGGGGCAGCATCTCGCTCAGCGACAACAACTGGTCGGTGATCAATTTTCGGGGCGGGGTGAATCTGAACGGCGGGGCTTTCAGTGTTTACAACAGTTCCACCGTCAATGTCACCGGGCCGAACAATGTGATCACCAATCCGGGCAGTTATGCGCTGTCTATGTTCACGGCCAATGTCGGTCCCGACGGGATGACTTTCCGTACGATCAATTCCGATGGGGGGAACAGTCCCGGTATCCGGATGGACAACACGGGCGGAACGGGCTGGCTGCGGGTGACCGGCGACGGCAGCGGCACGGCCAACGGTTCCGGCGGGACGATTGCGAATAAGACCGGTAACGGTATCGAGTTGGTTTCGACGCAGCGGATTTCGTTGAGTGGAATGGATATCAAGAACAATCATCTCAGCGGGATCATCGGCGATTCAGTGGATAGCTTTTTGTTGTATTACGGACGGGTGCAATCCAATGCGGTGCCGGCGGACGGTTCGCGCGCCAATGTGCGGCTGGATCACCTGCGGGGGACGGCGGCGATCAGCAATTCGTTGATCAGCGGCGCTTCCTATAATAATGTGCAGATCGTGGTGGATTCCGGGGCGCTCGATCTGTTGACGATTTACAATTCGACGATCGGCCCTAATTCGGCATCGACCGGCAATCACGGTCTGAGCATTGCGGGGTGGGCGAGCGGCCAGGCCAATGTGTTGATCGATCATTCGACCTTCAGCGGCAACCGCAGCAGCGGCGTGCAGACTACCTTCCACGATTCCAGCACTCAATATATCACGGTGACCAACAGTACGTTCAACGACAACAATGTGGGGATCGATTTGGGCGGGACGAGTACGTCGAACTGGAGTTTCAGCGTGCTGAGCAATACGCTGTTGCGTCACGGATCGGATGCCATCGTGGCGATTGCCGACAGTCCCGGCGCCAATACGGTGCGGGGGACGATTGCCGGCAATGTGATCGGCGATCTTTCCACGGCGGGATCCGGTGCGGCGCAGTATGGCATCTATGTCTCGCAGCGCCGCAGCGCGGCTTTGATTGCGGGGGTGACCGGCAATCAGGTTCGCCATACGGACCTCGAAGGTATTTTGGTGGATGCCGGGATGGCGCTGGATTCGGATAACGGTGGGATCAACCTGACGGTGAAATCGAATACGGTAGCGGCGCCGGAGGATCTTTACAGCGGGGGGGCGGACGGCATCGAAGTGGATGTCTATCAGAACGCTTCGATCTGTGCCGAGATCGCTTTGAACAGCAGCGCCGGCATTAACGGCGGGGCAGGCTACAATCTGTTGAAGAACGAAGGGACCGCGACGATCAATTTGAAGAATTACGCGGTCGATGCGGCGACGACGCTGGCCAATGCCGGCAATGTGGGGGCGACGCTGGCGACCGGGGAGCCGTTCGGTTCCTGCACGCCGGCGACGGCATTGAGAAGAGAGAGAGAGAGCCAACGCAGAGTCGCAGAGACGCAGAGCAGTGAATCTATTTGTCTCTGGAACGAAGGTGAGGCTGGAAGAGCGGAAGTTGGAAGATTGGATGTTGGAAGAGCGGAAGTTGGAAGATTGGATGTTGGAAGAGCGGATGCTGGAAGATTGGAAGTCGGAAGATTGGATGTTGGAAGATTGGAAATGCCTGATCGGATGGATACAGTCTTCCATTCTTCCAGCCCTTCCATTTCTTCCAGTCTTCCTATGTTTACGTATGTGAAGGCCGGAGGGGGGCGCCAGCCGGGATTGGCCAGTCCGCTGCCGCTGCCGGGGATTCCGATTACGGTCGGGCCCTTTACGCTGCCGGCCGGGCAGTCGATTACGATCACTTTTGATGCGCGGATCGACGATGCCGTCAATGGGACGCAGGTGAGCAATCAGGCACGGGTCAGCGGCAGCAACTTCACGACGGTGTTGAGCAACGATCCCGATACACCGGCGGCCGGCGACGCTACGATCACGCAGCTGGATGTGAATGCCGATCTGTCTCTGACGAAGAGCGACGGCGGCGGGACGATCACCGGGGTGAACAGTGTGGTGGTTTACACCCTGACCTATGCCAATAACGGGCAATGGTCCGCTTATGCCCTGGTGACGGAGACGGTGCCGCTTTACACTCAGTTCTCCTCTATGGACAGCAATCCTGGCTGGAGCTGTTCCGGCGGTGGGATCGGCGGGTCGCTGTGCACCTTGAATCTCGGCGCGGTGGCGGCAGGGGCCAACGGCGTGATCACGTTCGGCGTCTGGGGGACGAGCCCGTTGCCCGCCCATGTCGAAGCTGTCACCAACACGGCGACGATCGGCGGTTCGATCCCCGATCTCAACAGCGCCAACAACAGCGCGACGGATACGACGCCTTACACAATTGCGCCCGATCTCACGGCGACCAAGGACGACCGGGGCGCGACGGCTTATCCGGGATCGGATCTGGTCTATTACCTGCGGGTGATGAATTACAGCGCTCAATATGCTGCGGGCGTGGTTCTGACCGAAACGGTTCCGGCGTATACGCAGTTCTCTGCGATCAGCAGCGAGTTCGGTTGGGACTGTGCGGACGGCGCGCCGGCCGGCACGGTCTGTCATTTTACCCTGGGCACTCTGGGCAACGGCGAGACTCGCGAGGTGCGTTTTGCGGTGCGCGTCAATGCGGTGGTACCGGCGGCCGTGACCTCGGTCAGCAATACCTTCTCGACGGCCGACGACGGCCTGAGCGGTGCCGATCCCACTCCAGCGAACAATCAGTCGGGGAAGACGACCACGCTGGCGGCTCAACCCGATCTGCGGGTGACGGTGAGCGACGGCGGTGTGGGGGCGGCGCCCGGGCAGACGGTCAATTACACCGTGACTTATACCAACGCCGGCAATCAGAATGCAACCGGCGTGGTCTTGACTGAGACGGTGCCGGCGAACACGACTTACAGCGGTTCCGGCTGGAATTGTACGCCCGGAAACGGGGCGGGGAGCGTCTGCACCCGCAATGTGGGGGCGCTGGCGGGCGGAAACGGCAGCGGGACGGCAGTCTTTGCCGTCACGGTGGTCAATCCGGTGCCGGCCGGGGTGAGCCAGATTGCCGATACGGCGCAGGTTGGGGATGACGGGACCAACGGCAACGATCCGACGCCGGCCGATAATTCCGCTTCGGATACGACTCCCCTGATCAATGCGGCGCCCGATCTGACGCTGACCAAGAGCGACGGTGGTGTGCGGGGAACGCCGGGCCAGACCGTGGTCTATACCCTGACCTTTGCCAATACGGGCAATCGTGGGGCGACGGGGGTGGTGTTGACGGAGACGGTGCCGGCGAACAGCGCCTTCAATGCCGGGGCAAGTTCGGCCGGTTGGAGTTGTGCGCCGAACAATCAGGCCGGCAGTGTCTGTACGCTGACAGTCGGTGCGTTGGCGGGCGCCGGCGGTAACGGCTCGCGTATCTTTGCCGTCATTCTGGCCAATCCCTTCCCCTGGGGAACGGGCAGCATTGCCAATACGGCGACGGTCGGGGATGACGGCACGAACGGCGCCGACAGCAATGCAGTCAACAATCAGTCGTCGGATACGACGCCGGTGGACAATTTCCCGGATTTGCAGTTGAGCAAGCAGGCCGGGGCGGCGAGCGTGACGCCGGGCGGCACGCTGGCTTTTACTTTGATTTATACCAATGCGGCGGGCGGGCAATCCGCGCCCAACACAGTGATCACGGAGACGGTGCCGGCCCATACGACCTTCAATGCCGGGGCGAGCACGTCCGGCTGGTCGTGCGGCAATGGGGCGGCTGCGGGGACGACCTGTCTGTTCAATTTGGGGACGGTGGCGGTGGGAACTTCGGCTTCGATCACGTTTGCCGTGACGGTGGATGCGGCAGTGCCGGCCGGAGCAGCGCAGATCAACAACAGCGCGACGATCGGCTACGACGGCTCGAACGGTCCCGATGCGGTGCCGGCAAACAACAGCGGAGCGGTCAGTGTGACGTTGAATGCGACGCCGGATCTGACGCTGGCGAGGAGCAGCAATGTAAATGTGCTGCCCGGCGCGGCGGCGACTTACCGGCTGACGGTGACCAATGCCGGCAATCAGGGCGCGACCGGTGTGGTGTTGACCGCGACCGTGCCGGCCTACAGTGCCTTCAATGCCGGGGCCAGCTCGGGCGGCTGGAGCTGTGCGGATGGGGCCGCGGCCGGGACGGTGTGCAGTTTCAATGTGGGGGCGTTGAATGTGGGGCAGAGCGCGTCGGCGCACTTTGCCGTGACGGTAATCAGCCTGCTGCCCGCCGGGGTGGATGGACTGGTCGATTCGGCGGGGACGGCGGACGATGGGGCCAACGGTGCCGATCCCACGCCGGCCAACAATACGGCCGGCGGCAGCCTGCCGGTTATCGCGGCGCCCGATCTGACGTTGAGCAAGAGCGACGGCGGAGTCAGTGTGATTCCGGGGAATGCGGTGGTGTATACCCTGACGTATGCCAATGTGGGCAATCAGGGGGCGACCGGTGTGGTGCTGACCGAGACCGTGCCGGCCAATACGACGTACAGCGGCTCCGGCTGGAGCTGTTCGCCCGACAATCAGGCCGGCAGCCAGTGCCTCTTCAGTGTGGGAGCGGTGGCCGGCGGCGGTGCTGGCGGATCGGCGGTCTTTAGAGTGACGGTGGGTACGCCGATGCCGGTGGGAATCAATCAGGTGAGCAACAGCGCCGGCGTGGGGGATGACGGATCGAACGGGGCCGACGGCACTCCGGCGAACAATACGGCGGCGGACAGTACGTCGTTGACTTTGCGGGCGGATGTGCAGCTATCGCTCTCGGCGACGCTGGCGACGGCCTATGCCGGAGAGGTGGTGACGTACACGATTTCTTATGTGAACAACGGCCCGGAGATTGCAGTGGGCAGCGCCATCACCGATACCATTCCGGCGGTGTTGATGAATGTGGGCTACAGCTACAGCGGGCGGGTGGTGACGGCAACCGGAGGCCTTCCTTATGTCTGGCAGATCGGCAATCTGGGGCCGGGCGAGGGCGGCATGATTGTGGTCACCGGGACGCTCAAGCCGGCGATGACGCCGGGGCTTTTTACCAATACGGCGACGATCGCTTCGACGATAGCTGATCCATTGCCGGGGAACAACAGCCGTGAGGCCGGGGTGACGCTGCTCAACCGGCGGCCGACGGCGAATGCGGGGCCGGATCAGACGGTGGCGGTCGGCACCGCGGTCATTCTGGATGGACGGGGATCGAGCGATCCCGACGGCCATTTGCCGTTGACGTATGGCTGGAGCCAGACGGGCGGAGCGGCGGTGGTGTTGAGCGGAGCGACGACGGCGCAGCCGACCTTTACCGCGCCGGCGACACCGGGCGTGTTGACCTTTGCCCTTACAGTGACGGATGCCGAGGGGCTGGTCAATGCGGCGCCGGACAGCGTGGTGATTACCGTGACGGATACGCCGATCGTGGGATTGAATGCGGTGAACAGCAGCCCGACGACGTTGGGTCAGAACACTTTCTTCACGGCGACGGCGGTCGGGCAGAACATTGTCTATAGCTGGGCCTTCGGCGATGGCCAGACAGCGACCGGGGCGACTGTCAGTCATCTCTATACGGCGGCCGGGAATTATACGGCGATTGTCACCGCGACCAATGGGGCGGGTTCGGTCACGGCGACGACGCAGGTGACCATCACCAATCTGGCGCCGGCGGCGAATGCGGGGCCGGATCAGACGGCGACGGTGGGCACTGGCGTGACGCTGGACGGCCGGGGATCGAGCGATCCCGACGGCCATATGCCGTTGACGTACGGGTGGAGTCAGACCGGCGGCCCGGCGGTCGTGTTGAGCGGGGCGACGACGGCGCAGCCAACCTTCACCGCGCCGGGGACGCCGGCCGTGTTGACCTTTACGCTGACCGTGACCGATGCGCGCGGGGCGGCCGATTCTACGCCGGACAGCGTGGTGATCACCGTGACCGACAGTGCCATTACCGGGGTGACGGCCGTGAACAGCAGCCCGACGACGCTGGGCCAGACGACCTTCTTCACGGCGACGGCGAGCGGCAGCAATATCGTTTATAGCTGGGCTTTCGGCGACGGACAGAGCGGGAGCGGGGCGACCGCGAGCTATCTTTATGCAGCGGCGGGAAGTTATACCGCGACGGTCACCGCGACGAATGGAGCGGGGGTGGTTACGGCCACGACGCGGGTAACGATTACCAATCTGGCGGCCGTGGCCGATGCCGGGCCGGATCAGGCTGTGACGGTGGGTTCGGGTGTGACGTTGGACGGGCGGGGATCGAGCGATCCTGACGGCCATTTGCCGTTGGCTTATGGCTGGAGTCAGACCGGCGGCCCGGCCGTTCTGTTGAGCGATGTCACCGCGGCCCAACCGGTCTTTACTGCCACGGCAACGCCGGCTGTCTTGACCTTTACATTGACCGTGACCGATGCGCGTGGATTGGCGGATGGTACGCCGGACAGCGTGGTGATCACCGTTACCGATACGCCGATCGTCGATCCGGCGGCGGCGAACAGCAGTCCGACGACGCTGGGGCAGAACACTTTCTTCACGGCGACGGCGAGCGGCAGCAATATCGTTTATAGCTGGGCCTTCGGCGACGGGCAGACCGGCAGTGGGGCGACTACAAGCCATCTTTATGCGGCCGTGGGCAGCTACACTGCAACGGTCACGGCGACGAATGGGACGGGCTTTGTGACGGCGACGACCGTGGCGGTGGTCACCAATCTGGCGCCGACGGCGAATGCCGGGGTCGATCAGACGGCGACCGTAGGCTCGGGCGTGACGCTGGATGGGCGGGGATCGAGCGATCCCGACGGCCATCTGCCGTTGGCTTATGGCTGGAGTCAGACTGGCGGCCCGGTGGTGGTATTGAGTGGGACGATGACGGCGCAGCCGACCTTCACGGCGCCGGGGATGCCTGCTGTGTTGACCTTTGTTTTAACCGTGACCGATGCGCGGGGATTGGTCGGGACTGTGTCGGACAGCGTGGTGATTACGGTGACCGATACGCCGATTCTCAGCCTGACGGCGGACAACAGCAGCCCGACGACATTGGGGCAGACGACCTTCTTTACGGCGACGGCGAGCGGCAGCAATGTCGTTTATGCCTGGGATTTCGGCGACGGGCAGACGGCAGCCGGCGCGACGGTGAGTCATACCTACGCGGCGGCCGGGGCTTACACGGCCCGGGTCACGGCGACGAACGGAGTGAGTTCACTGACGGCCACACGGCCGGTATCGATTGTCAATCTGGCGCCGGTGGCGGACGCGGGGCCGGATCAACGGGTGGTGGCCACGTTGCCGGTTACGTTGACAGGCGGTGTTTCCACCGATCCCGACGGCCATTTGCCGTTGACGTACGGCTGGCAGCAGACAGGCGGGCCGGTCGTAGTGTTGAGCGATCCGACGGCCGTTCAGGTCACCTTCACGGCGCCGGGTGTTGCGACCGTGCTTACCTTTACATTGACCGTTACGGATGCGCGTGGGCTGGTCGATCCGACGCCGGATGAAGTCGTGATCACCGTGGACGATGTTTCCATTACCAATTTGCAGGCGGTAAATAGCAGCCCGACGATGGTGAACCGGGCCGTTTACTTCACGGCGACGGCGGTTGGAAATGTGACGACCTATCTCTGGAATTTCGGGGATGGGGCTACCACGGTGGGCGTGACGGCGACGCATGTTTATACCCGCGAGGGGGCTTTCACGGCGACGGTCACCGCGACGAACGGGGTGAGCCTGGCTGTGGCGACTACGCCGGTAACGGTGATCGGGTATCGTGCCTATTTGCCGATCGTGCAGCGGCGCTATGTTCCGGGGCCGGATTTGATCGTCAAACAGGTACTTGCGGGGGTTAACGATTTGCAGGTCGTGATTCAAAATGTCGGCGATGTGGCGGTGATGCAGGAGTTCTGGGTGGATGCTTATATCTATCCGGATACGGCGCCTGTACGTGTCAATCAGACCTGGGATGAGTTGGGCCAGCAGGGGGTTACCTGGGGGATCGATAGTACGGCTTTGCCGATTCATCCGGGGCAACTGTTGACGTTGACTTTATCGGGGCCCTATTATCAGGCGGATTACAGCCATGTGGTCTGGCCGTTGGTGGTAGGGACGCCGATTTATGTGCAGGTGGATTCGGTCAATTCGGCGACGAATTATGGGGCAGTGTTGGAGAATCACGAGATTTCCGGGGCGGCTTACAATAATATTATTGGGCCGATGAAGGCGGGGGTAGTGATGAAGGCGGTTCTGAAACGTGAAACGTAAAACGTAAAACGTGAAAACTCATAAATTCGGCGGCTTTCTGAAGCCGCCGAATTTTGTTTGGGCCTCACCCCCTGTTCCCATATTAGGCAACTTAAGCTATTTACGACAGCGATTGCCCGGAAAAGGGGAGAAGAAAAAGTCCATTTTTTCGCGCGGCCCTCTCCCCATCCCTGCTTCGCACCATGCAATTGTACCGGCGTAACGCGCTTCCAGGAGATTCTTTGTAAAGATGCGCGGCCTGTATAGAGGTGAGGGGGAGGGGGTAAGAGCGTGTTGCCGGGATGGTTCTGGAAAAGGCTATGTTTTTGCGCGCATTCTGATGTGGTAAACCATAAAAACATAAACAAAAAAACTCTCTGCCTGCTTCGCACCGCGCGGCGTATCGGGTCGGGAAAAGGTCATTTGCGGGACGTTACAAGGCCGGGGGCTATTTTCAGGACAGAACGCCATGCCGGGGACGGCACCCCGAAGGATGAAAATGGTTTTCAGACGCTGGCTGTTGGCCCTCATCCTCCCCCCGGCCCCCTCCTCGCGAAGCACCCCAA
>CAZCTC010000027.1:0-93399 GCA_964501335.1 uncultured Anaerolineales bacterium
GACAGCGGCAAGTAGACAGTAGACAGCCTGCGTCGCCTGTGCGGCTCTGGAAAAGCCCATGTTTTCGCGGGCTTTCTGAAGCCCGCGAAAACATAAACAAAAAAACTCTCTCTGCCCATCCTGCGCGTCGTATCTGACCGGGAAAAGATCATTTGCGGGACGCTATAAGGCCGGGGCCATGCCATAGAGCCCTATTTTCAGGACAGAAAGCCATGCCATAAGGAGGATAAGGATGCCGAAGGTTTCGATCAGCGATAGATGGTTGCGGCGAGCGTTGCAGGAGGTATTGGGCAGCAAAGAGATTACTTCAGAGGCGCTGGCCGAATTGGAGGAGCTGGATTGGAGCGAGTACCGCGCCGAGGCCGAGTTGCCCTGGGGGGCGATCGGCGATCTGGCGCCGTTGGTCCATTGTCCCGGGTTGCGGAAGCTGACTCTGGACGGTAATCAGGTTGAGGATCTGGCGTCGCTGGCGGGATGTGCTGAGCTGGAAGAACTCTGGCTGGTGGATAATGGGGTGCAGGATTTAACTTCTTTGAGCCGTTGCCTCAAATTGCAGACTTTGTGTCTGGAAAGCAATCGTTCTTTGAGCGATATTGCTCCACTGCGGGGATTGCCGGCTTTGGAATATCTCAACATTGCCGACAGCCGGGTGCAGGATATTTCGCCGCTGTTGGAATTACCGGCCCTAAAGAAGGTCACGCTTTACTCTCTGCCGCTGGATTTGACGCCGGATTCGACGGATTACAAAGTGCTGACCGAATTGCTGCGCCGGGGTGTGGAGATCCATTTTAGAGGGATTGAGGCTGTGCAGGCGGCAGTGCGGGAAAGTATGCCTGCGGCGGGGCCGGCAGAATCGTTGGTGGAGCGGGTCAGGGCGTTGGGCGCTTTTGAGGTGGCGCGGTTGATCGAGGAGCAAGGGATCAATGGGCAGGGAGAGAAAATGTTCCATGGAGGACTTACATCCCTTCAGCTGGCGGCACGCTGGTACGAATCCACGCCCGATCCGGTGACCGATCGACTGGCTCTGGTGAATGAATTGCTGAGCGAACCCGGCATCGAAGTGGATGGGCTCAATATGATCGGGGAGACGGCCCTGAATGCTTATCTCAGGCTTAATGCGCATGCCGATCTGGAGGTGGTGCGGCGGCTTTTGATCGCCGGCGCCGATCCCAATACCGTTTCGCCTTATGGGTATAAGCCTTTGCTGAATGCCATTGAGGTTAAAAATGAGGCCGTGGTTTCTCTGTTGATCGAGTATGGGGCCGACAATCAGGATGCCCGACAGGTCAATCTTTATTGTCAGAAGGGCCTGATCGAACGGGTGAGGACGGCCTTGAGTGAGGGGTATGATCCCAATACCCCGGATAGTAATTTCGGCAGTTCTGCGCTTCACGCGGCGGCTTTTGGGAAGCAGCCGGAAATCGTGCGGTTGTTGCTGGAGCACGGCGTCGATGTAAAGGCTCTCGATCATGCCGGTGAGACGCCGTTGCACAAAGCCTGGCACAAAGAATGTATGGAGCTTTTGCTGGAGCGGGGGGCGGAGGTCGATGCGGTAGGGACCAGCGGACGGACGCCGTTGTTTACGATGGTGGAGTATATCTATCCCGAATGCGTCCGGTTATTGATCGAGCACGGTGCCGATGTCAACCATCAGGATGAAAACGGCAATACGCCGCTCCATATTTGCCGGTATGAGGGGTATAAGGCCGCTGAATCTCTGGCGATGGTCAATTATTTGATCGATTGCGGGGCGGCAGTGAATGTGCTCAATGCCAGGGAGCAGACGCCGATGGATTGCTACCGACAGTCGGAGATGCGGGCGACGATCCGCGGGCGCGGCGGGAAGACGGGGAAGACGGTTCTGAAACGTAAAGCGTGAAACGTGACAGGGGAGGGCTTAGAGAATGGTGCCGGGAGGGTTCTGGAAAAAAACTATGTTTTCGCGCGCGCTGGCCCCCTCCCTTCCCTCCCCCATGTAGTAGTGCCGGTATAACGCGCTTTTGGGGAGATTCTTGGCGAAGGTCCGTCGCCGGCATTGGGGTGAGGGGGAGGGATTTCAGTGCGTGCCGCCGGGGCGGCTCTGGAAAAGGCTATGTTTTCGTGCGCTGGCCCCCTCCCTTCCCTCCCCCATGTAGTAGTGCCGGTACAACGCGCTTTTGGGAGATTCTTGATGAAGATGCGCCGCTGTCATTGGGGTGAGGGGGAGGGATTTCAGTGCGTGCCGCCGGTGCGGCTCTGGAAAAGGCCATGTTTTCGTGCGCATCAGAATGCGCACGAAAACATAAACAAAAAACTCTCTTTCCCATCCTGCGCGGCGTTTCTCACAGGGAAGGCATCATTTGCGGGACGTTACAAGGCCCGGTTATTTTCAGGACAGGCTAAAATTCAAGATGATTGAGATTCTTGGGGGCGTTATCTTTCTCGTAAAGGTCGTGGCGATCGTTGCCGCGGTATTGATTGTGATATGGGGCATGCTTAACGGGGTTCAAGTGCCCCGAGCCTGGGAATTGCAGAAGCGGGAAACCCCGGACAGTTTGCTGTATCAGATATGGCTTTATTCCTGTATTGGGATCGGCGTGTGTACGGTCATTTTGCTTCAGTCAGCGCAGAATTCGCTGATGGCAGATTTGTTGAAACGTGAAGGAATTGAGACCACGGCTGTGGTCACTTCTTTGAATAAATTCGGGATACTTTTTGATGGTCCACGGGTTGATTTGGCCTTTGATGCTGTGGATGACGGCAAGGGGCCGTTAGCGGTTTCGGTAAAGATTCCCAAGGTGCGTTATAACGAATTAAAGGTAGGAGATTCTATTCCGATCCTTTATGCGCGGACCCAACCGCAGGTGGCCTGTCCTATTGTGGAATATAAGGTATTGGAAAGTGATAGTCAGCGCATGATGGGGATAGTGATTTTAGTGGCTCTTAGTTGTGGGGTGGTGGTGGGGATCGCTTATTATCAATATCAGCGGCGGCGGTGGTAAAAAAGCCTTTTTGTATATTTTTCGCGCGTCCTGTCAGGACGCGCGAAAAATATATCAGGGAAATCTTATTTGCGGCGAGCAGCCATCATCCCCGCCACCATGAGTCCGCCCAGGATGAGCAGGGCGCCGGGCAGGAGAGGCAGTGACTCTCCGGTTTCGGGCAGCAGCGGCGGGATGGCGGTAGGCGCCGGGGGTGACGTGGGGGCCGCGGTCGGAGCCTGGGTTGCTTCGGGCTGCGGCGCGGCGGTGGGCGGCGGGGTAGGGAGTGCGGTGTAGCGCAGGATCAAGCGGGGCGCCAGGGCGGCATCGCCGTTGAGGCGACCCTGCGCGGCGGCGGCCCAGTTCCCGCTGAGGGCCGGGGCGGCGTCGGGATCGGGCAGGGCGGCGACGGCCAGTCCGTAGTTGGGCGCGCCGGCCAGCCAGGCTTTCATCGCGGCGGTGGCGTCCCATTTCATCCAGCCGGCGCTGAAGGCGGATGAACCCGTGGCGCTGGAGAGTATGGCGGGGTCGAGCGGGGCGCGGGCGGCCCAGTCCATCGTTTCGGTCCAGTCGGCGGCGACGCGGTAGAGGCCGAAGCCGGCCGTGCCGGTGAAGGGGGAGTCGGCGACGGTGTAGATCTCTACGGTGGCCTGTTCCAGGGTGTAGCCGGCGGGCGTGGGCGGCAGCGGAAACCAGAGGTAGCTGCGGGTGAAGGTGGCTTCGCCGGTGGCGGTGCCGGTGTAGTTGCCGAAGGCGAGGACGGCGGCGCTGTGATCTTCGGTCCAGCCGGTGGGGAGGCGGGAGAAGAGGCCCAGGCTGCGGCCGGTTTCCGGGCCTAGCTGGACGGTGGTTTCGATGGGGGGCGCATCCTGCGCGGCCAGCGGTGCGGCTATGGACAGGAGCAGCATCAGCAGGGCTGCCGTGGTTAAGAGGTAGACAAGCGATTTTTTCATATTTTGTACCCTGGATAAGATGGTTTGTTTAAATTTTCGCGCGCCTTTCCAGGCGCGCGAAAATTATATTTTTTGACCTGTGTGGTTAACCTGGAAAAGCGAGAGAAAAAAGCCTGTGTTTTTGCGCGCATTCTTATGCGCGCAAAAACACAAACAAATAACTTTCTCTGCCCATCCTGCGCGTCAGTTTTTACATGGAAAGTGCTTATTGCGGGATGTAGTGCTGGATGGGAGAGAGTTCTTTTTATTTATGTTTTCGCGGGCTTTCTGAAGCCCGCGAAAACATTTTTTACTTTTTTATTTCTGCACCGTGGGCCACCAGTCGCGGACGTTGCGGGCGACGATGGGTAAATAGAGCCGGGTGTTGAGCCGGCCGGCGCCGACGGTAAGCTGGTCGGCGACCTGACGGGTGATGAGGATCTGGCGCAGGCCGGTGCGGGTGGGGAATTCGTTGATGAAGCGGCCGTTGGAATAAGCGATGAGGCGCCAGGGCGAGGTGGCGCCGGCTTGCGGGGTGGTGCTCAGGGCCACCTTGACGGTGTTGAGCTGGCCCGGTCCCATATCGCTGAAGCTGTAGGCGACCCAGCCGGGGCCCTGCGCGGCGGTCGGGACGCTGCTCCAGGTGAGGGTGACGTTGGAATCGAGGGTCACGGTGATGCGGGGGGTGAGGGCGGGGTAGTCGCCCTGGTTTTCCACATCGATCCGCACCAGCGCTTCGTTGAGCCGGCCAGGGATGAAGCCCCCGGTCGAGCGGCTGGGCGGCGGGCCGGCTTCTTCGACGGTGTAGGTTACGACCAGGCGGGCTCCATGGACCTCGACATTCTGGGCGTTGCCGACGGAGGTGCGTTGAATGCCGAAGTCGTCGCGGAAGGTGAGGCGGGCGCCGAGGTTGGCCGGTTGGGTGCCGCTCTGGGCGATTTCCGAGGTGGAGCGGACGACCAGGAAGTAGGCGCCGGTGGGAAGTCCGTTTTGCAGCCAGGGCATCCGGCCGGCATAGGTGGGCAGGGTGAAGCTGACCCGGGTGCCGCTTGCCAGCGGCGTGGTGACGATCTGGGCCGGGATCATGGATTGCAGGGCCAGGGTGGCGCTGTAATCGTTTCCGAGAGCCAGGGCGGCTTCCAGGTCATCGCCTTGCGGCACGGTGGCGAACCAGGCCTGCTGCGGCGCGAGGCCGGGGGCGAAGTCGTCGGTTACCTGGAGATCCTGGGCCTGTCCCCAGACGGTGGTGACGTGGCCGCCGGCATTTTCAACGGCGATCTGAGCCGGCGGGATGGTGAACTCTGTCGGCAGGCCGTTGCCGCTGGCGGTGAAGGGGATTTCGATCACCTTGCCGGTGTCGGTGAAGTTCGGCGAGATTTCGACATTGTAGTACCAGACCGAGCGCCAGCCGTCGATGATGGTGGTCTGATGGAGGGTGGGGAAGTCGAAGAAGAGCGGCGCTTCGGCCAGCGTTTCGGCGGTGGGGCGCAGGGTGACGGTGATGCCGGCCGGCGGGTGCGGGGTGATGACGAGGTTGGTGATGGTGATGCCGTTCTGGTTGTTGCGCAGGTCCAGGCGGATCTGGGTGACGTCGCCGGGGCGGACGCGGCCGAAGAGCAGCTGCGCCTGATGGCGGCCGCCGACGAAGGTGGTGGCCGCGGTGTCGCCGAAGCCGTAGGAGCGGACGAAGGGTCCCCAACCGGGATCGCGCGGGTCCCAGCGGTCCTCTACTTTGATCAAATGATAAAGCGTGTCGCTGTAGGTGGCGATCAGCGTGGGGGCGACCTCTTTGCTTACCGTGGCGTCGGCCGATTTGCCGAAGGCGACCAGGGTGTGGGCATCGAAGACTTCGTAGCGGCTGGGTCCGGCAGCCTTCTGGTGGTAGACGAAGCGGGCGCCGTTGTCGATCTTCATCGACCCTTCGTAGTGGCGGGTCGGGGGGACCGAGAGGGTGGCGCTGAGCACCCAGGCTTCACGGCGCTGGCTTTCCAGATATTGCTGGAAGTAGAGCATCTCGTAAGCCGGGGTCGAGGTGACCGTGACCAGTTCGGTGGCGTTGGGGACCCCCTGGAGATCCAGCGGTTGCCAGGAATTCCACCAGGAGCCGTTGGCCGGTTTGAGGTCGAAGCCCAGGCCGCGGAACATCCATTGATCGATGAGGGTTTCATCTTTGCGCAGCGGCGGCATGGTGGGATCGAAGTTGGAGAAGGTCTTCATATTGAGCGTCAGATCGACGCCGTCGCGGGTGGGGACTTCGCTGACGCGGGCTTCGCGCAGGCCGTCGCCGTCGAGATCGGCCTTCATTTCAAAGGTGGTGTTGACCACGGCGTGGTATTCGGGCGGCGGGAAGGGGACGATGTCGTAGAAGACCGTGCGCAGCTCCATCACTTTGGGGCGGCCCCAGATATCGGTGTAGGAGACGCGCGGCAGGGTGTGCGGCGTGGGGATGTAGATGATGCCGTGGCTGAGGTATTCTTCGTAGGGGATCGGATGGATGCCCAGGTTGGTGAAGACCGAGCCGCCGAAGCCTTCCATGATCAGCGAGGGGGTGTAGGGATCGCTGATGAAGTAGACCGTGCGGCCGCGGGTCTCGTGGGACCAGAGGCCGTAGCGGACGGCGGGGTCGAGGTAGTCGTAGGCCGGCAGCGAGCCGAAGTCCCAGGTCATCTCGACGGCAGGGAGGAGCAGATCGCCTCCGGCGGTCAGGGTGATGACGGAGGCCAGTTCCGGCGGGATGGTCACGCTGTTGGTGAAGCCGGCTGTGGTGGTGAAGGGGCCGGTGAAGGTGTAGACGTTGCGCGGGCCGGCGAGCCAGGCGGGGATGGAGTAGTGGGTGCCGGCCGTGATCGTGCCGGTGACGCCGTCCATGGTGGTGGGCATCGGATAGAGCGGGACCGGCGTGTCGTAGAAGTAGATGTCGTTGATGGCCCAGAGCGTCTGCGAGAGTTCGTCGCTGTTGCTGGGGCCCCAGGCATCCTGGATGACGTGGGGGATGAGGTGCTGATCGTTCACATCGACGATGGGGGAGACGAGGGCGACCACGTCGGTGATGCGGGTGGTGTGGGCGTCGGTCTCCTCTTTATTTTCCAGGGTGAGGGAGATATCGAAATACCAGCCTTCTGCGGGGAAGGGGTAGATCACATCCAGCTCGATGTCGCGGTCGCCCTGGAGCCGGGCGGCCATTTTGGCGCGGATGCTCAGGTCGT
Organism: uncultured Anaerolineales bacterium; assembly: GCA_964501335.1. Lineage (GTDB taxonomy): Bacteria > Chloroflexota > Anaerolineae > B4-G1 > SLSP01 > CAZCTC01. Next base: position 7,099 of record CAZCTC010000027.1, read on the forward strand.
GGCGCGTGACTGTGCGGGTGCGGGCGGCCGGGCGGAAGGGATCGGTGAAGGTCGCTTCGGCCGAGCTGACCAATCCACCCGTCGTGCCGCTGACGCCGGTGGTCACCTGATAGGTGAAGTCGTGGGTGCCCGGCGCTACAGAATCCACCGCCCAGACGATCCGGGTGAGAGCGCCGTCGTGGAGGATATCGGCCGGGGCCGGGCTGATGGTGGCCGTGACCGGCGTGAAGCCCGGCTGGACCGTTTCGGTGATCCGCAGGCCGGTCAGGGCGCCGTCCCAGACATTGCGGAAGGTGGTGGTGACGGCCAGGGTGAGGTTGGGCTCGTAGGCCGGGATGAGATCGCAGGCCAGGGAGTTGTTGTAGGTCTGGCAGAGCGAGCCGGAGAGGCCGCCGCGCTCGGAGAGGGCCCAGAGCAGGGCATCGAGGGCCTGCGGGCTGTCTTCGCGGTGGGCGGTGGGATGGCCGTTGATGAGGACCATTTCGCCGGCGCCGCTTTGCGCGGTGGCGATGGCCGGGCTGCCGGAGGCGGTCCCTTCGGCGAAGGAGGCGACGATGGTCAGGCTGCCGTCGAGGTCGCGCAGGGTCGGCTCGCTGAGGATGTAGAGGGTCGAGCCGGGCCAGCCGAAGGTGAGGGGATGGTCGCTCTGATCGAGGGTGAGGTCCAGGCGGTTGTCGGTGGAATCGACGATGGGGCTGGTCAGATCGACGGTGCCGGCGGGGAGCAGGCCGGCCTCTTCCAGGAGCCAGGCACCGTTGCTCTGGGCGTAGACGAAGCCGCCGGCCTGAACGTAATCATACAGGGCGACGAGGCCGTCCATGCCGAGGGTGTCGGCGATCCGGGATTCCCAGCCGAGGCGGACGGCGGGCAGGATCAGCAGATCGTAGCCGGCGAGGGTGGCGGTGGTGATCTGCGTCTCGGTCAGGACGGCGAAGTCGGCGTATTCCAGGTAGAGCCGCAGGAGCTGGTCGAAGTGGGCGGCCTCCCAGGCGACCGTCTGGTTGAGGTCATCGCGCAGGGTGGGGTAGAAGAGGGCGATGCGGCGCGGTTGCAGGGCGTAGGCCTGTCCGACCGAAAGCGGGGCCGTGACGACCTGCTGGGCGTAGCTGCCGGCCGGGAGGCCGAGGGCGGCGCCGGGCGGGACGATCTGACTGCCGGCCGTGACCGTCACGGCGGTCCAATCGACAGGGGCCAGGGTTTTGAGCTGGCGGATGGTGGCTGCATAAGCCGCGCGTTCCTGAACGGGGTCAGGCTGGGCGGCTCCCAAAGGGGTGATGCGCGTGCCGGCGGGATAGCCGACAGGGGCGCGGGGCGCAGCGAGTCCCGGGGTCAATCCCCAACCGACCAGGATCAGGCCGGCGCAGAGCAACAGGGCAACTGACGCAAAACGAGACCAACGCATAGACACCTCCAGGGGAAGTTACGGTGCGCGAGATAAAAATGGCCTGCGCACGCTGAATTTTATTATAGTTCAAGTTGCCGCCTCGATAAATCCGGCTCATTATCGACTGGGGTGGTGGCTTTTTTTGCGTCCCGCAACCGGTGAGTTCTTTGTGAGAGGCGACGCGCGGGATGGGAGAGAGGATTTTTTTGTTTATGTTTTCGGCGGCTTTCTGAAGCCGCCGAAAACATGGGCTTTTTTCTCTGCTTTTTCGGGCTTGCTGCACAGGTCGAACTTTTTTTCTTGCTTTTGCGCTTTTCTGAAACCGCAGTACAGTGAAAGCATTCCCCCTTCTTGCATACGCTCCGCTCCTCATGATGGTTTTAATTCACCGTAACCATGATTCAAGGAGGCAAGATGCACAGCAGATCGTTTCTCATGCGGATGATTCTCAATTCTTTGTTGGTTGCCGTGTTGGTTCTGGGCAACCAGTCTCCTGTGATTGCCCGCCCTCAGGCCACGACGTTCACGGTCGATACGGCTACCGATGCCCATGATTCCAATCTTTCCGATGGGATTTGCAACAACGGGGTCGACGGCTGCAATTTGCGGGCGGCTGTCGAACAAGCTTTTTCGGTGGCTTCGTCCGGCAATCCGGTGACGATCCTTTTCTGGAGCAGCGGTAGTGTGTTGCATAACCTGACGCTGGGCTCGATCAACTGGGCGGCCAGTTATGTCACGCTGGATGGGCAGTCGCTGGGAATTACGATCGACGGCTCGGGGATGGCGGCCGGGCAGAATCTGATCGCTATTTCGGGCGACCACAATACGATTCGCAATCTGACGCTGCGGGGGGCGCGCAACGACGCGCTGCGGATCGGGGATTTTGCGGGGGTGGGGGCCGGCAACGACAATCTGGCCGAGAACCTTTTTATTATCGGCAGCGGCGCCTCGGGGGTGTATGTTTACGGCGGATCGAACAACGGTGGGCAGCGCAACCTGCTTCAAAACAATGCTATCGGGGTTGCGGGTTGGGCCGCTTCCAGTTGTGTCGTCGGGGAAGCCAACGGCGGAAATGGGATTTTGATTGAGGCCGGGGCGCATTCAACCCGGGTGGTGACCAGCCGGATTGTATGCAATAGTTACAACGGCATTTATATCCAGGGAAATTCGGGGTTGCCGACGGGAGTCGATATCAATAACAACGATATCGGGGTCCGTGCCGATAGCGATATGGGCAATGGGTTGAAGGGCATTCTGGTGGATCATGCCAGCCGGGCTTTAATTCGGGGGAATGTCATTTCCGGAAACGGGGATTCCGGGGTGGGGCTGGCGGGAGCCACTTATGTGACCATGACATATAACCACATTGGAGTCAGCAGCAATGGATCGAGTGTGATTCCCAATGCTCTTTGTGGGGTGGCGATTTATGATTCAGCGGCGAATAATTTGATCGGCGGGCCGAATCCGACGACCGATAAGAATGTCATCAGCGGAAACGGTACCCATGGGATTTGTCTTTCGGATGGGGCCGCTACCAATACGATAGAATCCAACATTATCGGTTTAAATTCGATGGGGACGGCGGCTGTTCCCAACGGTGGCGCCGGGATGTGGTTGAGTTATGCCTCTGACAATGTAATAGGTTCTTCTGCTCCTCAGTCGGTGCAGTATATTTCCGGGAATACCAGGGCGGGAATTTATCTGGAGAATTCCAATCATAATTCTATCGGGGCCGGCAACTCTATCGGCCGGGGCAGTGACGGCAGCCGCCAGGGCAATCAACAGGACGGGGTTTATTTGAAGCAATCGACGAATACGCTGGTGGTGCCGGATTATGTGGTTTACAACGTAGGGGCAGGTATTGTGGTTACGGGAGATGTTGCTGTCGAGAATCAGATTGCTCCCGTCAATGTTTATAGCAACGGGGGCCTGCCGGTCGATTTGGGCGGCGATGGGCAAACTCCCAATGGGTCCAGAAGTGCGCCGGGGCCGAATAACTGGCAACCCTATCCGGTGATTACAGCCAGTTCCGGCAATGTCATCACCGGGACGACCTGTGCAAATTGTAAGGTTGCTATCTATGGGATCTATGGGAATCCCGGGATGAATGGTGGGGGCGGTTATTATATAACGATGACGACGGCTTCGGCGGCGGGGGTGTGGAATGTGACTCTGGCGAATGGATTGACCGGGCGGGATATTTCGATGATAGCCTGTCATGGGACGTGCACTTCTTCGGGTAATTCTTCGGAGATGAGTCCGGTCTATCTGCTTTTTGCGCCGGTGGTGGGGCGGCGGTATTAGGGAAAAGATTTTAACGCAGAGACGCAGAGGGCGCAGAGATTTAAATAAAAACCATCGCGCGATCCGTGCGGATCGCGCGATGGTTTTTATCGAAGTAGGGGCGGCCCGATGTGGCCGCCCGTTGGTTTTTTATTTTCCGACCGGCTCGGGTGCCGGCTGGTGCAGCCATTCTTTCAGGTATTGCCCGGTATAGGAACCGGGGGTGCCGGCGACCTCTTCGGGAGTGCCCTGGGCCACGATCTGCCCGCCGGCATCCCCGCCATCGGGCCCCATGTCGATGATCCAGTCGGAGACTTTGATCACGTCCGGATTGTGTTCGATCACCACGATCGAGTTGCCGGTATCGGTGAGCCGTTGCAGCACTTCGATCAACCGATCCACATCGGCGGCGTGCAGGCCCACGGTGGGTTCGTCGAGGATATAGAGCGTGCGGCCGGTGGCGCGCCGCGAGAGCTCCTTGGAGAGCTTCACGCGCTGCGCTTCACCGCCGGAGAGAGTGGGGGCGGGCTGGCCCAGCCGGATATAGCCCAGGCCGACATCGTGCAGCGTTTTCAGCTTGTTGGAGATGCTGGGGATGGCGGCAAAGAATTCCAGCCCTTCATCGACCGTCAGGTCGAGCACCTCGGCGATGTTGTGCTCCTTGTAGCGGACCTGGAGCGTTTCGCGGTTGTAACGGGTGCCGTGACAGACATCGCAGGGGACATAGACATCGGGCAGGAACTGCATTTCGATGCGCAGCGTCCCTTCGCCTTCGCAGGCCTCACAGCGGCCGCCCTTCACATTGAAGGAGAAGCGGCCGGGCGTATAGCCGCGCAGCTTCGATTCGGGCAACGCGGCGAAGAGTTCGCGGATCGGTCCGAAGAGGCCGGCATAGGTGGCCGGGTTGGAGCGCGGCGTGCGGCCGATGGGCGATTGGTCGATGTTGATGGCCTTGTCGATGTTCTCGATGCCGTCCAGGCCGTCGCATTCGCCGGGCTGGGTGCGGGCGTTGTAGAGCATCTGGGAGAGCTTGGCGCTGAGCGTCTCGACGACCAGACTGCTTTTGCCTGAGCCGGAGACGCCGGTCACGCAGGTCAACATGCCCAGGGGAATCCGGGCATCGACATTCTTGAGGTTGTTGCTGCGGGCGTTGCGGATCAACAGCGACTTGCCGTTGCCAGCGCGGCGCTGGGCCGGCACGGGGACCGATTTGCGGCCCGAGAGGTAGATGCCGGTGATCGAATTGGGGTGGACCAGAATGTCGCTCAGGGTGCCTTCGGCCATGATGTGGCCGCCGTGCTCGCCGGCCCCGGGCCCGAGGTCGATGATCCAGTCGGCGGCGCGGATGGTTTCGTCGTCGTGCTCGACGACCAGGACGGTGTTGCCCAGGTCGCGCAGCTCTTTCAAAGTGCGGATGAGGCGGGCGGTATCGCGTTGATGGAGGCCGATGCTGGGCTCATCCAGCACGTAAAGGACCCCGGTCAGTTTGGAGCCGACCTGAGTGGCGAGCCGGATGCGCTGGGCCTCGCCGCCGGAGAGCGTATTGGCCGGGCGGTCCATGCTGAGGTATTCCAGGCCCACATCGACCAGGAAACGCAACCGGTCGCGGATCTCGCGCAGGGGACGTTCGGCGATGGTGTAATCTTTGGCTGTGAGCGTGTTGTTGGCCAGGATTTCTTCGATCCAGCGGCTGGTATGGGCGGCGGGCCAGTGGGAAATGGTGTGAATCGGCATGTCGCCGATGGTCACGGCGCGGGCTTCTGCGCGCAGCCGGGTGCCGTGGCAGGCGTTGCAGGGAGTGTGGCTCATGGCCTCTTCGATTTTGCCGCGGATGTAATCGGAATTCGTCTCATCGTAACGGCGTTGCAGGTTGGGAATGATGCCTTCATAAGGACGGTTGCCTTCCCAGGCTCCGCTGGGGCCTTCAAAGCGCATATAGACCGTCTCGCGGCCGGAGCCGTAGAGGATGATGTTGCGCTGTTCATCGGTCAATTCATTCCAGGGTTTGTCCATAGGGATGTGGAAGTGTTCGGCCACGCGATCCATGATCTTCCAGGTGTAGCTGTCGCGGTCTTCGGTCAGTCCCACGGCAATCGCGCCGTCATTCAGGCTCTTTTCGGGGTTGGGGATGATCAGCGCGACATCGAGTTCCTGTTTGTAGCCGAGACCCTGGCAGGTGGGGCAGGCGCCGTGCGGGTTGTTGAACGAGAAGGTGCGCGGTTCGATTTCGGGCAGGCTGATCCCGCAGACGGGGCAGGCCAGTTTTTCAGAGAAGAGCAGATCTTCTTCCTGGGGGGCGACGCGGTTGACGATCAGGATGCCTTCGCCCAGGCGCAGGGCGGTTTCGACGGAGTCCGTGACCCGGCTGACCAGGTCGCGGTAATTTTCTTCGGGTTCTTCTTCGGGGTTGGGCGTCACCAGCCGGTCGACGACGGCCTCGATGTTGTGGATCTTATAGCGGTCGAGCTCGGGGACCTCTTCCAGGTCGTAGACGGTTCCATCGACGCGGACGCGGAGGAAGCCCAGTTTGCGGGCTTCGTCGAAGATCGGTTTGTGGTGGCCTTTGCGGCCGCGGACGAGCGGGGCCAGCACCTGGAAACGGGCGCCGGCGGGCAGGTTGAGCAGCGCATCGACAATTTCCTGGGCGCTCTGGCGGGTCACGGTGCGGCCGCACTGAGGGCAGTGGGGAATGCCGATCCGGGCGTAGAGGAGACGCAGATAGTCATAAATTTCGGTGACGGTTCCGACCGTCGAGCGGGGGTTGTGGGAGACGCCTTTCTGATCGATGGCGATGGCGGGGCTGAGGCCCTCGATGGAATCGACATCGGGTTTTTTCATTTGCCCGAGGAATTGTCGGGCGTAGGCGCTCAAGGACTCGATGTAGCGGCGTTGCCCTTCGGCGAAGATGGTGTCGAAGGCCAGGGAGGATTTCCCCGAGCCGGAAAGTCCGGTGATGACGACCAGTGTTTCCTTGGGGATAGCAACGGTGATATTTTTCAGGTTGTGTTCGCGAGCACCGCGAACGGTTAATTTTTCACTTCCCATGATCCTTACTCCCTTGCAAGGTGCGACCCGTGATTATAGCACGAGTAAGGGCAAAAATCGAGTGAGAAGCGGGTCTGGTTCAGGAGGAAAATGAACCGGAGGGGGCCTCTCTGGCAGATTACAAATCCGGGTGATGATATGCACTTTTCCAGTGCCGGCTGGCTGATAAGGCAGCGGGATCTATTTAAAATTTGCCCGGCGAATCTGGGTTGGAAGCCCCTACTCCGTTGACTAGAACCTATGTTCTATTATACGCAGAGGGCGGATTCTGTCAAGCTGAAGCCTAAAGGGGTTTTCTTATGTCCCGCAAAGAATACTTTTTCCGTAAGAGGCGACGCGCAGGAGGGGGGAGAGGATTTATTTTTTTCATTTTTTCGGCGGCTTCAGAAAGCCGCCGAAAAAATGGACTTTTTCCTGTACAGCTCTGGAAAAAAGCCATATTTTGGCGCGAGGCCCTCACCCCAACCCCTCCCCCCTGCGGTTGTACAGGCGAAGCGCGCTTTCAGGAGATTCTGTGTGAAGATGCGCCGCCGGCCGGGCGATGAGGGGGAGGGGCTCAGATGTCTTGCCGGGTGGGGCTCTGGAAAAAGGCATATTTTGGCGCGCATTCTGATGCGCGCCAAAATATAAATAAAAAACATTTCCCCGCCATCCCGCGCGGCGGCTCTTACCAGGAAAGGGCCCCCTTGCGGGATGGCGGGAAGATCAGAGGCGTTTCAGGCCGCGAGATTGCAGGAAGGCTTCTATGGCCTCTTTGTGTAACGGTGAAATGGTCCATTGGAAAGTGCGTGGTTTCTGGGCAGGATTCAGGGAGCCGGCCGGGAGGTAATCAATGAAGAGGAGGGGAAAGCTACGATCCTTCCATTCATAGGAGACGATTTGATCCCAGCTCAAGAACGTAACGAAGGTCAGCAGACCGTTTTCGGTGAATTGCATTCGGCCAAGTACTGGACGAAGTTGTACCAGCGCGGTCAGTGGCATAGTTAAATAGACGATGATTATTTCCGCGTAGCTGTATTGAAGATAGAACTGAATCGCCAGCATTCCTAAGAAGAAAACGGCTCCTGCACAACCGAGAAGATAAAGGGGCAGCCAGACATCCATATTCCCATTCAGCAATACTGCGCCGGCCATTTCGCGGCGTTTGGGCCACTGAATGAAATCGTTAACGAGGATGGCGAGCTGAACGGCCGCCAATATCGCCATTACGATCATCCCTAAGGGGGGAACCCGGAACGCCAGATCTACGATGAGCATGATAAAGATCAGGACGCCTCCGACGATCAGTCCGGTGCGGAATTCAGCGGCGGCGGCTTCCTTACCGATTTTGGGAGCGCGGTAGAGGCGGGCGAAGATCGCCAGTCCAATCGGCACGACGAAGAGCAGGATCAGGAGCACGATAAGGACGGTGTTCATGATGGATTCAAGCATTTTGTACCTCTTCTTTGGACGGCAGCCGGGCTTTTAAGATGGGATCGAGTTGGGCTTTTATTTCCGGGGTGACCATGCGTTGGATACGGGGGCGGACGATTTGTAAGAAAGCGGGCCAGCGCGATTTGTAGTAGACAATAAGGGTCAGCAGGTTGTCTTTCCATTCATAGCCTGTGATCTCTTCCCAGGGTAGCATGTGAGTGAAGGTCAGGATGCCTTTTTCCGTGATCTTCAAAGGGACGACGGCTACGAAGAGGGGGTTTAGATTGATCAGGATAATTATGATCAGTATGAATGTCGGCGACCCCGATTCGAAGAGTATAAGATAGCCCAGCATTCCTATTACCACGAGGTTGGCAAGGGCGAGCAAACCCCACGTATGATCTCGCCCACAGTTCAAGAGAAGCGCCCCGGCCTTTTTCTGGCGTTCCGACAGGGTAACTGCATAGTACAAAAGGCGGGTGGTCATTCCGAGCATGATGGCCGAAAAAAAGAGCGTTGGGACCGGCTCAGGGAGATCGGCGATTTGCATGGCGATGAATAAGAGCACGATGAAGAGTCCGGCGATGATGAGATCGTGGGGGACCTGTTTCAGTGCCGCTTCCGGACCGATTTTATTGCGGCGGTAGAGATAGACCCAGAGGACTACTCCCAGTGGAATGATAACCATCAGCGCATTGAAAGAATAGCAAATGAAATCGAATGGATTTGCCGGCATGTTAGAGTTCCTTATCGGTTAACGTAGATTCAACTTAATTATAATCAATCACCTTTTTAAGGCAAATATAAAAGATTTTTTGCAGTCTGTGCGGCTGACCCTCACCCCAATCCTCATATCAGGCAACTTAAGCCATTGGCAACAACAATTACCTGGAAAAGGAGGAAAGAAAAAGCCCATGTTTTCGCGCGCCGTCTGCGGCGCGCGAAAACATGAATAAAAAATTCTCTCCCTCCGTCCCGCGCGACGTACCTTGCGGGGAAAGTGCCATTTGCGGGACGCTACAAGGCTGGCGACTTGCCCGCCGCTGGCGGATTTTAGCTTGTGTTATATAATATAAAGGTCTTCTGTATATAACAAACTCTACCCAGAAAGGGATAAAAACATGGCTACTCGCACAGCTGAGGCAATTTGGGAAGGAAATCTTAAGGATGGTCGGGGCGTGATGAAATTCGGCAGCGGGGCCTTTGAGGGTGCTTACACCTTCGCTTCTCGCTTTGAAAGCGGCAAGGGTACCAATCCTGAGGAACTGATCGGGGCGGCCCATGCCGGCTGCTTTTCTATGGCTTTGAGTGCCAGCCTGGCTAAAGATGGCCATACTCCTGATCGGATTCATACGACAGCCAGTGTGCAGTTTGAAAACTCGGGAGATGGCCCCCGGATCACTCACATTCTTCTGGAAACTGAAGGGACAGTCTCCGGTATCGATGAGGCGACCTTTGTGAAATACGCTCAGGAAGCCAAAGCTAACTGTCCGGTTTCGCGGGCTCTGACCGGCGTCGAAATTGAAGTTCATGCAAAACTGAAGTAAGTGGATCTAATTCGACGCCCACGGCGTTATCAATCTTACATAAAATTCGCCCGCCTTTTAAGGCGGGCGAATTTTATGTAAAAGGCACTATAATCGAACAATCCCATTTTCCAGGAGGAGGGCGGCTCGATGCGGAGTCACAAGAGGGACTGGCTGCGATGTGGGTGGTTGGCAGGAATTTTGGGTCTGTTGCTGGTGGGATGCGCCATGCAGACCCCCGCGCTTACTCCGGGGAGTGCCGGGGGTGGGGAAGGGGCTCCGGCCGCGCTCAACAAGATGGGAATTCATTTATTGCTCGACGACGGTCGGACACGGTGGCCGGCAGAACGCTGGGAAGAACATTTGCAGGAGGCCCGCAAAATTGTAGGGGCCGGTGGATATGTCGCTGAGTTGATCCGGGGTGACGATCTCGACCCGGCGCGCTGGCAGCTCTTTTTCGATTTCTGTGCAAAGCTGGAGCTGAAGCCGATCGTGCGGTTTGCGACGGTTTATGATACCGGGGCCGGCTGGTGGGTGGCTCCGACTCCCGACGCGGATGGGTCCTATCATACGGTGGCTCAGCAGTATGCGGATTTTGTGAAAGCGGTGCAGTGGCCGGGCAAGGAGCATTATGTCGTCATCGGCAACGAGCCCAATCACGGCAACGAATGGGGCGGGCGTCCCGACCCGGCGGCTTATGCCCGGTTTTTACGGGATACGGCTCAGGCTTTACGGCTGGCCGATCCTCAGGTGAAGATCCTGAATGCGGGACTGGATCCCTATACGCCGAATACCGGCAGCCTGCCTTTTACCGACGGGCTTTATTACATGGATGAGGAATCGTTTCTGGATGGGATGGTTGCGGCCTATCCGGATGTTTTTACTTTTATTGATTACTGGAACAGCCATTCCTATCCGACGGGTCCTTTTTCCGAGCCGCCCTGGGTGCAAAGCTATCAGGTCGATTGGATCAACGATGCGACGAATCCCAACCACATCACGCCGACGGTGGGGATTTACAACCGGGGGATTAACGGTTATGAGTGGGAGTTGTTCAAGCTCAGCACATATGGGGTTTCGCCTTTGCCGGTGATGATCGTCGAGACCGGCTGGCGCCATTCGGAGACGGCCGATCCCGCCGCCACGGATCAATTCGGCGCGGTGCATGACATTGCCACCGTGGGAGCCTATCTTGATATGGCCTGCCGGGGGAACCAAGGCCGCTATCCCGCCTGGCCGGAGGAAGGCTGGACGCCCTGGTTCCATGATGCGCGGGTGGTGGCTGTCACGCCGTTTGCCCTGGACGGCAATCCGGCGGAGTGGGGCCATACCAACTGGCTCCAGCTCGATGCAGAAGGGAAGGTCCTGGGTACTCATCTTCTCTGGGAACCATAAAGATGTTGTGGCGCGCATTCTGATGCGCGCCACAACATAAACAAAAAAATTCTCCCTTCTCCTCCAGCGCGGCGCTTCAAGCCGAACAAAAGCCCTTTGCGGGACGCTAAAAACATCACGCTGGCAGGAAAATCCAATCCATGCGGTTAGCTCTGAAAAGCGGAAGAAAAAAAGCCTATGTTGTGGCGCGCATTCTGATGCGCGCCACAACATAAACAAAAAAATTCTCTCTTTCCCCCCCTGCGCGGCGTTTCAAGCCGAACAAAAGCCCCTTGCGGGACGTTAAAAACGTCCCATCGGCGGAAAAATAATAGCCCGATTTGAGTGAAACGAGGATCGGGTTATAATGGATTGAACCTTGACGGCGAATACGCCAGGACAGGAAAGGGGCAGGATGGCAACTGCACAGGAATACCTTAAATCAGCGCGGCAGGCCCTGGCCGAAAAGAGAGCCGATGAGGCTTTACGGCGCCTGGCGCAGGGATTCATTGCCGATGTGACCTGCAAACCCCTGTATGCTTTGGCGGCTAAATGTCTGCATCGACAGCGCAATAGCGCCGAGGCCCGCCTTTTTGAGGCCGCTCTGGCCGATTTTGATTCAGCCCATCCTTTTTATGAACTGGGGTCCCATTTTATGGAAACCGGTGCTCCCCGGTTGGCGCTGCCCTTTTTGCGGCGTGCCGCGCGTCTGGCGCCCGGGCGCCGCGATGTCTTGATGGAGCTGGCCCAGGCCTATAATCAACATTTTCGGCCGCATAAAGCGCGCGAGATTCTGGCCCAACTGGATCTTTCCCACGATTTTTGGGCGGCCTATGAGTTTTATTGGGCTTCTTTGTTATGTGGGGAAATCGGCGGCATTGCTGAGTTTATTCAGGATGCAAAGTCCGGTGTGGCCAATTCCAGAATCGATCCCGATACCCGTGGGGATGTGGAAAGTGCTTTGACCAAACTGGACGAGGCCCTGACGCGCTGGATCGCTTTTCCCCATCCGCCGTTGCTGGTGCGGGACTGGCATTTTATCCAGTATGGGGCTGCGATCTTGCATTATTGTGACACCCATGAGTTTGAGGATGTGTTGGAGATTGCCGGCGGGCGTTGGATTGCGTTGTGGGCTTCATGGGAATGGATCGCCCGCGATTTGCATCGATTGCGCCGGTTTCTGGCGGAACTTTATCGTTATCCCCGCGGTGTTGTCGGTCTGCCGGATCGCGATTCTGAGATTGTCGCGCGCGCCACGGCGATGATTCTGGATCGTCCTTATTTGGGAAGCGCGGCCCCGTTGCTGGTCGAGCCGGAAATGCTGGTAGTCGCGGCCGACAATCGACGTCTGGTCCATCCGGGGCTGGGAACCATCCAGCCGGGACAGACTCTTTTTGCTTACAACCTCTGCTGGATTCAGGATGCGGGGCCGACTCCGGATGTAGCCGGCTTGATGAGTCAGGTCTGTTCTTTTCCCTGGAACGGCGGCACGTTGCATGCCGTTCCGGAACGGGGCCGGATTTCAACCGGGAGCCCGGATCTGCGTTCGGTGGAGTTGATTGCCCGGGATCTGGCTGCGACTTCGCCTTTGCCCGATCCCTATTTCGACAGTGTGTTGGATTTCTATGTGCAGCGGGCCGATTATTTAAAGGGCGGGGGTCAGAGGGGGGGCTTGCGGTTTTCCTTTTCTATGGAAAGCCCGGTACCCGGCCGCTTTTTTGAATAGAGATTGAAGTTTGTTTTTTGCAGACTCGTCTAAGGGGATGCGGAAAATGAATCTGAAACGGCTTCTTCGATTTATTTTTTAGAGCAGGAGGACGCGGATGGCGACTGTTCAGGAACATTTAGAATCGGCTCAACGAGCGCTGAATGAGGAAAAAGATCCCCAGGAGGCTTTGCGGCGGCTCACTTATGGTTTCCGCGTTGATGCCACCTTTGTCCCCTTCTATACGCTGGCTTCTCAGAGCTTGCATGAATTGGGGGGGGAGGATGAGGCGCAGCTTTTCGACGCTGCCCTGGCCGATTTTGAAAGTGTTCAGCCTTTTTACGACCTGGGATATCATTTTGTCGATGTCGGATTTCACCATCTGGCCGTGCCCTTTCTCGAACGGGCCCATCAATTGGGGCCGGATCGCCTGGATGTGGCGATCGAGCTGGCATTGACCTATACCCATCAATTCCAGCCGGAGCGGGCCAAAGAAGTGCTTGAGAAATTCAATCTCAATCTGGATTTCTGGGCGGCTTATGAATATTTTTGGGCCCGGCTTCTCTGTAACGAAACCGAAGAGATCGGCGATTTCCTCCGGGAATCGCGCGAGGGGTTGTCGCGGACCCGCATTTCGGCTGAAATGCAGGAAGAGATAGAGTTCGCGCTGGATAAGATGGAAGAGATCTTGAACCGGTTGGCGGCTTTCCCGAATCCGCCTTTGCTGGTACGGGACTGGCATTTTATTCAGTATGGGGCTGCGGTTTTAGATTATTGTGACGACAGTGTCACCGAAGACGGGTTGACCATCGCCGGCGGGCGGTGGGTGGCGGTGTGGTTGTCGATGGAACAGATTGCTTTGGGATTGCGCCGGTTGCGGCGATTCCTGGCGGAGTTCGGCCATTATCCGCGGTTGGTGTTGGGATTGCCCGACCGGGATTCCGAGATCGTCGCCCGGGCGGCGGCGGCCATTCTGGAAGTGCCTTTCGATTTTTACACTCCGGAGCAGGGCAATTTGACTGAGACCCTGATCGTAGCGGCCGACAACCGGCAATTTATCGACGGGGGGCTGGCGCCGGTGCAGCCCGGTCAGATTTTGTACGCTTTGAACCTCTGCTGGTTGGAAGATGGGGGGGCGACGCCCGATGTGGCCGGATTGATGAGTCAGGTTTGTTATTTCCCCTGGCTGGGGGGCGCGATTCAGGTCAATCCGGAGACGCAGGAGCTTTTGCGGACGGTGCCGGATACCCGGGAGCCCGAAGCTATCGCGACCGATCTGGTGGCGTTGACGGCGGAAGACAACCGTTTCGAGGCGGTGCTGGAATTCTATCGGCCGCGGATGTCCTGGCTCAAGGCCGGGCATAACGGGGCCTGGAGACTGCCTTTCCGGGTCGACAGTCCGGTCCCCGGCAGCTATTTTGTCTGAGAGGTGAGGCGTTTGCACTGTGAATGTTGAGGTATTTACTCAGAAGTATGAAATGGTTCTGTTGAACCGTGAAGTTTCCAGTGAATTTTTTCCTGAAGGACCAGTATGAAGAATCGACCGGTTTTAGAGATGCACTATCAGGAGCCTGAAGTCGTAATGACTCAGCGCTTTTTTCTGTTGGAGAGTGGTCAGATGCGTCGGGGGATCACCACTTTTGTGTTGATGGTGGTGGCTTTTGCGTTGATCGATCTTTATTACGCTTTTCAACCCGGCGGGATCGACCAGGTTCGTAACTTCATTTTGTTGGAAGTCGGAGCGTTGGCGTTGGGGATTTTGATTCCGGTGGGGACGTTTTTCTACATGCCGGTGTTCAATTTTCGCAACCGTCCGGAATGGAAGTTGACCTTCAATGTGCAGTTGACCGAGATGGGTTTTTTAATCTCTCCTAAGGGCGCCAAGGCTACGAACAAGTTTACCCGGAATTGGGAACAGATTCAGACCGTGTTGGAAACCTCTCTGGCTTACATGTTGATCTGGGGTAACAATCCGCAGGATTCGATTATTCTGCCGAAGCGGATTCTGAAAGGCCAGCAGGATTTTATGCTGGACCAGTTGAGGCAGAAATCTCAGGCGATCTGGAAGGTGTTGAAGTCCTGAGCCGTTTTGGGGTAAGTATATCTAACAACTTGCGCGCGCTGCTACCGGCAGCGCGCGCAAGTTGTTGATAAGCCTCAAGGATCAACCCCTGGATATATCGTTCGATGGATGACCTCTATCTGTCCCTATGTTATGATTTAAACCGGAAACTTTACAACAGATCCCTATTTTTCAACGTAAATGTAAAAAATCGATGAGGACACAGTAGCTATGTCTGTTTACGAAACTTTCTTTCGCGGAGTTGGAGCTGTTTTGATTGTGGCCGTGTTGGCGATCCGGCTTTATTTCACGGTGAGGGCCCGACGTTACCATGAGCCTCAGCCGGCTCGTTCCGGGCGTGCTGATGGCGCGCTTTTACGGATGTGGGTAGGAAGCGCGGGGATAATCTGGTTGGCGCTCTGGTTGATTGTTCCCCAGTGGATTGTCTGGTCTTCGCTGCCGTTTCCGGATGGGTTGCGTTGGGTAGGTGTCTGGATGGCACTGCCTTCATTGGCGATCCTGACGTGGGTGCATGCTACGTTGGATACGAATTTCAGTCCCCGGGTTGAACTGGCCCGCCAGCATCAACTGATCAAACATGGCCCTTACCAGTGGGTTCGCCATCCGATGTACACTTCGTTCCTGTTGGTCAGTCTGGCGCTTTTGTTCATTTCGGGGAGCAGCGTTTTGGGATGTGTTACGATGCCCGGAATGATCTTCTCTATTTTGCAGCGGCTGCCTCAAGAGGAGGCCTTGATGGTGGATAAGTTTGGGGTGGAGTATGAGCGGTATCGAACCTGTACCGGTGCTTTTTTTCCTCGTTTGTAATGTTCAGAAAACTACAGTCCTACGGAGGCTGATATGGTAGAGCGAATTTACGATTTTATTGTGGTTGGATCAGGGGCCGGTGGAGCCACACTGGCTTGTGAATTGACCCGCCAGGGCAAATCCGTTTTGGTTGTGGAGCGCGGACACCCTCATAAGAAGATGGGGACAGTGACCGATTCTTTGACCTTTTACGATGTTCATCCATTGACTCAGATGCCGGTGGAATCGCGTGAGGGGGTGCAGGTCTGGCGTACTTTTATGGCCGGCGGTTCGACGGTGGTCTCGTGCGGCAATGGTGTTCGCTGCCTGGAAACGGAGCTGGCCGCGTTGGGGGTGGATCTGAAAGAGCCGTTGGACGAAGTGGAAAAAGAGATGGGCGTGGCTGCCATCGATCCGGCTTTGCAGGCGGAAAGTTCAAACCGACTGGGAGAGGCTGCCCGGAAGCTGGGGTATCAACTGGCGCCGATGCCGAAGTTTATCGATCCGGCGAAGTGTCAGAAGTGCGGGCAGTGTGTGTTTGGGTGCCGTTACGGGGCCAAGTGGACGGCGGTGGGCTATCTGGAAGAGGCTCAGAGCCGGGGCGCTCAGCTGCTTTATGATACCCGCGTGCGAGAGGTGCTGATTGAAAACGGCCGGGCGACGGGAGTCCAGGCGACGGGCGCCGAAGGGAATCTGACTTTGCGCGCTTCGCAGGTGATCCTGGCCGCCGGCGGCCTGGAGACTCCGGTGATCTTGCAGCATTCCGGGATTCCTGCTGGAGAAGGGCTTTTCGTCGATTTGATGACTAACACTTACGGGCTGGTGGCGGAGGTCGATGCCTTGCATGAGCCGACGATGGCACTGGTCAACCACGAATTTCATGCTTCCAAGGGGTTTATCGTTTCGCCCTTCGTCAATCACTCCCGCCTGGGCCGGGTGATCGAGCTGGGCGTGCAGGGAGCGATGTTGCCTTCCCAGCGGCTGGTCGGTATGATGACGAAGATTGTGGATGAGTCGGCGGGCCGGGTTTATCCGGACGGTACTTTTTCCAAGCCGGTGACGGCGCGAGATCAATCCCGCCTGGATGCCGGGGCCGCTTTGATCAAGGAGCTGTTGCGGGAGATCGGGACTGATCCGGCTTCGTTTATTACTTCCCGGGCGCAGGGCGCTCATCCCGGTGGAACTGCCGCGATCGGGCGGGTGGTGGATCGCCATTTGCAGACCCGGGTGGAGGGGCTTTTTGTCTGTGATTGTAGCGTGCTGCCCGAGGCTCCAGGTCTGCCGCCGATTTTGACTCTGGTGGCCCTGGCCAAACGTCTGGCCCGGACCCTGGTCTGATTTCGTTCAAGCTTGTCGACCTGTGCGGCTGTTCATCCGTATGGATTAAAAACAGTTTTTGCGTTTCGCGACAGGGGCTTTCCTGATAAAAAGCGACTCGCGGAAGGGGAGAGAGCTTTTTTGTTTGTGTTTTGGCGCGCTTTCTGAAGCGCGCCAAAACATAGGCTTTTTTTTCGGTTTTTGGGGCTAACCGCCCAGGTGGAAGCTTATTTTCGGGGCGGCTTCGATAAGCTGCCGAAAAAATGAACCCAATTCTTTATGCCCTATGTAGAAAACCGATTGTTCACCCGGGCAAAGAATTGTACAGAGTGACTTTACTGGTTTAAGGGGGAGAGGACCATGGAAACAGCGACGATGGAGGCCATCATGACTCAAATTATTCCGGAGGCAATTCCGGCACCGGGGGTCTGGACTGAGCTGGAGCGGCGAGTTCTGGCCGCCCTGGAAACCTATGCTAATGTCCATCGTGGCGCCGGTTACCATTCAATGGTTTCCACCCTGCTGTTTGAAAAGGCCCGGACGGTCGTTCTTGAATGGTTGGATCTTCCGGCTGCCGATTATACCGTCATCTTTGCCACTCCCGATCGGGCCGCAGCTTTGAAGGGGACTCTGAGGGCGGGCAGTTTTGCCGAGCTTTCCAGTCGGGAGCTGGGATTGCCGTTGGGAATGCGGGCGATCGCTGTACGCAAAACGGCCTTGCCGCGTGGGGTGCCCTTCCAGACCGGCGGCGGGACGGTTAAACTGGTCTCGCCGCGTTGGGCCATCTGGGCGGATACGCCGGAACGCTTTGAGGCCGGTACCCCGGCCATCATCAATGCCATTGCGTTTGCGGTGGGCCTGTTGTTGACCCGCGAATGGGGAGCGGATTGTTTTCAGGCGCATCCCGGGGCTGCCCGGCCTTTACAGGAGCCCTGGCCGGAATTGAGCGGGGCGGCTTTGCTGGCGAAATTACAGGGGAGCCGGGTCGGGCGGGAATTGACTGTTCCGACGGTCGATGGGGAGCGGCCTTTTATCTATTTTGATAACGGGGCCAGCACGCCGACCTTTGATCCGATTTGGGAAACGGTCTGTCGCACCTGGCGACGAGATCCGGAGCTGGATGTGGAACTGGCGGCTGAGGTGCGGCAGATCTGTGCGCGCTTCTTCGGGGCGCCGGAGGAATCCTATGAGGTGATTTTTACTTCCAATACCACGGAGGCTTTGAATCTGGCGGCGCGCAGCCTGGAGCGGGAATCCCCATCCGGAACGGTTGTGGTCAATACGTTGATGGAACACAATTCCAATGAGCTGCCCTGGCGTTATCTGCGTGGGGTTTCTCACATCCGTTTTGACGCTATCGATGCCGAGGGGATGATCGACCTGGCGGCGCTGGAAGCTTTGCTGCGGGCCTATAACCAAGAGGGACGGCATGGAGACGCGCGGATCAGGGTGGTGGCGGTGAGCGGCGCTTCCAATGTTTTAGGATGCTATAACGATTTGACGGCGCTTGCCGCGCTGGTCCATCGGTATGAGGCCCGGCTGCTGGTGGATGGCGCGCAGCTGGCCGCCCATCGACGCGTAGAGATGGCGGCGCAGGGAATCGATTACCTGGCTTTTTCAGGGCACAAACTCTATGCGCCTTTCGGCAGCGGCGGCTTGATTGTGCGGCGGGGTGTGTTAAAGTTGGAGCCGGCGGAGCGCGAGCGATTGCAGACTTCCGGTGAAGAGAACCGTATGGGGATAGCGGCGCTGGGGCAGATCCTTTTGTTGTTGCAGCGAATTGGGATGGAGACGGTCGAATTGACCGAACGGGATCTCACCCGTCAGGCTTTGGAGGGGCTGGCCGGAATGGAGGGGGTCATAGTCTTCGGCGTTCGTGATCCTCAGGCGTCCGGTTTTTCTCAAAAAGGCAGCGTGATTTCTTTTTGTCTGACCGGGGTGCCGCATAACCTTGCGAGCCAGGAACTGGCGGAGCGCGGTGGAATCGGGGTGCGGTGCGGTTGTTTCTGCGCCCATCTGTTGGTCAAACGGTTGTTGCGGATTCCGATCTGGCGGGCACGACTGGCCGATCTGGGGTTGCTGGTAGTCCCGGAGTTTACGGCGACAGTCTTGCCGGGGTTGATCCGGGTGAGTTTCGGTCTGGAAAGCCGGCCGGAAGAGGTGGTCCATTTACTGCGGGTACTGGCAGAAATTGCGGCCGCGCCGCGTTCGGGGGTGGATCGCTGGTTGGGTTCCAACCGCAACGGGACTCCGTGGATACCGGTTACGCCGGTGGGAGAACGGATGGAGCAATCGGTGCAGGCACGTCTGCAGCTGGTTTATGGGAAAGGGGCCTGCAGATGACCGCGGTTCCTTATAGAATTCGGGTGCAGGGACAGTTGCGGTCGGAATGGTCGGATTGGTTTGACGGGATGAGTGTCAAACCGACCGAGGAGGGGGAAACGGTATTGCAGGGGCCGGTCGTAGATCAGGCGGCCCTGCACGGTCTTTTGATCCGGGTGCGTGACCTGGGGCTGGTGCTGATCTCCGTTGAGCGATTGGAGCCGGTATCGAAAGGATGAATAAAGAGCAGAGATTTCACCACAGAGGCGCAGAGGTCACAGAGAAGAAGAGAGGAGATTTTTTTCTCTAAATTCTTTTCTGTGACCTTTCATCCCAGGCTTTCTTAAGAAGATGCCCCTTCAGGGCTTAAAGAGGCGCCTGCTAATGCAATGCGGTAAAAAGGGGAAGGGGGAATTTGCACGCCTCAGAAGGCGTGCAAATTCCCCAAAAAACAAACTCCCTCCTCCTGCCCAGCGCGTCGTATCTTACAGGGAAAGGGCCATTTGCGGGACGCTACATGGCGATAGAGACCTGTTTTCAGGCGAGAGGGCGCCCACCTGCCCCTACGGGGGACGTTTTCCGGGTAGGGGCGGCCCGATGTGGCCGCCCTGGGGGAGATTTTTGCACGGCGTGGCCTATTTTCAGGACAGAAAAGACAAAATTTTCCGGATTTTAATTTGGGAGGATGATCATGTCCGAATGGAAATCGATCGGGGCGGAGCCCTTATTGGAAGAGGGGGGGCTGGCCGAGGTGAAGGTTGGCGGGGCGCGTATCGTTGTGGCGAAGGTCGAAGGCATTTATTATGCGGTCCAGGCTTTTTGCTCCCATATGGGCGGGGCTTTTGCTTCCGGCAATCTGGAGGGTTATGTCGTCAGTTGCCCGCGGAATGTTTCCCGTTTTGATGTGCGGAACGGGCAGGTCGTCGAATGGCTCAGCCGGATGCCCGGTGTATTGCGTCAGGCGATTACCTGCGTGCAGCATCCCAAAGCCTTGCAGACTTATGCGACCCGGGTGGCCGAGGGACAGGTCTGGGTGGAAGTATAAATCAGATTTCACCGCCGATCGAAGGTATTGCAACTAGGCGCCGGGGGCGCAGCGGAAAAGCCCCTGTTTTTGCGGGCTTTCTGAAGCCCCCGAAAACATAAAAAACGATTGGTGCGGTTAGCCCGAAAAGGCGAGAGAAAAAAGGCCCGTGTTTTTGCGCGCATTCTTATGCGCGCAAAAACACGAACAAAAAACTCTCTCTGCCTGCTTCGCACCGCGCGGCGCTTTTTACCGGGAAAGCCTCTGTTGCGGGACGTAAAAGTTGTTTTTAATTGACGCTAATGAACAAATGCGCAGGTGGATTACATAAACTCTTTAACGCTTTCGATAATCCGTTCCTGGTCTTCCTGGCTTAAATCATTGTAGAACGGCAAGCGGATCAGACGGTCGCTCTGTTGCTCCGTCACCGGGCAATCCCCAGGCTGTCCCCCAAATTTCCGTCCCATATCGGAAAGATGTAACGGCAGATAATGGAACACGCTTAGGATGTCGCGCTGGCGAAGGAAATTGATCAAACCCTGGCGGCGTTCCAGATCGGGCAGGAGCAGGTAGAACATATGATAGGACTGTTCGCAATATTCCGGAATGAACGGGAGCTGGACATCATGTTTCCCCGCCCATTCTGAAAGTCCGGTTGCGTAGGTCTCCCAGATCTGTTTTCGTTTGGATTGGATCGATTCCCGGGCCTGGAGCTGTGCGTAGAGGAAGGCGGCCAGGATTTCTGAGGGCAGATAGCTGGAGCCGAGATCGACCCAGGTATATTTATCGACCTGTCCCCGGAAAAAGCGGCTGCGATTGGTCCCTTTTTCGCGGATGATTTCGGCCCGTTCCATTGCTGTCCGATCGTTGATTAAGAGAGCGCCACCCTCGCCGCAGCTGAAATTCTTGGTTTCATGGAAACTTTGTGTGGCAAAGGCCCCAAAAGTCCCCAGATAACGTCCCCGGTATTTCCCGAAAAGTCCATGGGCATTGTCTTCTACCAGCGGTAAGCCGTGGCGATCGGCAATCTCTTGCAGGGCATCCATTTCGCAACCGACACCGGCATAGTGGACCGGGACGATGGCCCGGGTGCGGGAGGTGATAAGGCGTTCCACCTGGTTTTCATCCAGATTTAAGGTGTCAGGACGGATATCGCAGAAGATCGGACGGGCGCCTCTCAACACGAAAGCATTGACGGTTGAAACGAAAGTGAATGAAGGGAAGATTACTTCGGTTCCGGGAGCGATTTCCAGAAGCAGTGCGGCCATTTCCAGCGCATGCGTACAGGATGTGGTGAGCAGGGCTTTAGAGATCCCCAGTGATTCTTCCAACAGACGATGACATTGTTTGGTGAAATAGCCGTCACCTGAGATATGTCCGCGGGCCATGGCTTCGGCGATGTATTGGCTCTCGGTGCCAACCAGTACGGGGCGGTTGAATGGAATTGAGGGGGTCATTGTGTCTCCTTGTCAGCATCAGTTGACCAGCGATGATACCAGATTTGCACACTTTGAGTTATAAAGTTGCAGCGTTGATAAAGGCGTTGGGCGGCGATATTGCGTCCCTGGGTGACGACCGTGAATTTTGTTATCGTTTGTTGGCGGGCCCATTCCTGGGCGGCCAGCACCAGTTGCCGGCCGATTCCCTGGCCCCGGGCCCGTTCACTTACGCCGACGAGACCGATTCGTCCTTCATGGGGGGCCGGTCCTCGGTGACAGGTGATGTAGCCGCTGAGGCCTTCCGGCGTTTCTGCAACCTGGACGGCATCGGCATAACCTGTCAGGCTTTTCTGAACCCATAATTCGTAAAAGTCGTCGCAGCGTTGCCGGGGAAAATGGGCATCGAAATAGAATCGGGTATCCCGGTAGCTGTAGCGGGCAATGGCACTTATGTCCAACAGGTCATCCGGACGGGCTGGACGGATAAAGGCCAGATCGGAAACAGTTGCATCCTGTACTCCGGTATAGCTCAACGTGACGCGGATATCGACCATATGAAAGCCATGGCGTTCTGCCAGAAACAGGGTTTCCCGATCATTGCCGTCTGCTAAAAAGTAGAGGCATTCGATCTGTTGGGCCTGTTTCCATTCCAGAACGGTGGCCAGATTGGCGGTGGTTAACCGTTGCGGGATAACCCGGCCAATGCGGTGGCCGAAGAATCCGGAGTCCCAGGGTAAAAATTCGCAAAGTTCGGTGTCCATGATCCCTTCTTTGTTAAGGATTTTTCTCTGCGTCCTTGGCGCCTTTGCGGTGAAATCTGAGAACCTTATGCGGTATTGTGTTTGCAGGTTAACCGCACGGGTTGTTTAATATTTCCCGATGAGTTGGGCGGTGACGTTGTCCATAATCGCTTGCAGTTTTTTAACATCCTGCTCCAGGGTGGTATGCAGGATAAATTCGAGCGTTTTATCGCTGCTCTGCACATCACAGAAAAAAAGCGAAACGGCCGTGTCGCGTTCCTGATGCCGGAGCGCCGATTCTTCCAGGACTTGCTGTTCGGGATGCCGGTTGTCCTTTGGGCCGAGATAGTTGAACAGGATCAGCTGGTTGCTCTGTTCCAGCGTCTCCGGCGAGGTCAACCAGTTGAGCAGCAGCCATTTCTGACCGGCAAAGGAGTCGAGACTGATCTTGTAGAAGTTGATCCAGTATTTTGCCGTCAGGGCAATTTTTTCATAAGCATATTCTGCCATTTTTTGCGGTTCTTCGGCGTTGACCGGGACCAGCAGCGGAATCATATCGACAAACAGGCCGACCGTTCCAAAGTAGTTGAATTCTTCGTACCGGCGGCCATAACTTACGATGCGCACGGGGACTTCGGGGAATCCGAAATATTCTCCCAGGAACAAGACATAGGTGGAAAAACTCAATTCCCAAAGCCGGCTTTCGTCAAGTGGATGGTCGAAGGTTAACGAATAACGCAGTGTGGTGGCTTTTTGTCCCTCGATGCGTTGGCCGACGGCCAGTTCTTCGATCTCCTGTTTGTAGCCGCAGTAGGCTTCCAGATTGAACTGCTCGACGATTTCCTCTTCTGTGATGTTGCGTGGGGAGTTCTGGATCTGTTCTACATAGTCGGCGAAGGCCGGGATTTCCTGGCGAACCGGTTCCTGCCCGCGAGATTTGGCCTGATAGAACTCGTGGAGATTGCGGCGGAGAATTTCTTCGCAGGCTCCGTCGTAGATCAGATGGTCGGCACAGAACAGTATCAAATGCTCGCGGAAATTCTTTCTGATCAGTGCCAGTCGATAGAGCGGCGCATTTTCGGGGAATCCTTTTTCATACAAAGGCCGGACCAGTTGATTGACCAGTTGTTGTTGTTGTTCCGGTTCGTAAGTCGAGAGATCAAAAAAGGGGAGGGCGATCTGTTCCGGAGTTTGATGTTCGCGCCACACAAGTTGTCGTTTCTGGCTTTCCAGGATACAGCGGAAGACGCCTTGTTCGTTGATGATTTCCCGAACTGTATCGGTCATCCGTTCCCGATCTACATAATGATCGAAATAGAAAATGGCGCCGGTGGGCATGCGCTCGACCATGGCCAGCATGTGTTGAAAAGGGCCCAACGGATAGCGGCGGGTAATTTCCATGGTGCAGAGGGTTTGGGCCTGTGCGGCTTCCGCTTCATCCCAGCTGGATTCGATTTGCTGCGCCGCCCGGTTTACGTCGATCGGCTTCAGGCCCAGCAGGTGATAGAATTCATCGCGCGCGATTGATTGGGTCCGATCCGGTGCGGCCGGCGTTTGGGAACAGAAATAATGAGGCAAGATGGCCGGGGCTACCTGTTGATCGAAAAAGCGGTAAATTTCTGTACGGTGGGATTCCAGTTCCGGCGGCAGATGGAATAGCTGATAGCTGCGGATCGTGCCGTCGGCCAACAGCACCTGATAGGTAATGAAATGTCCTGGTTGTCCAAATTCCTGCTGAAAGAGCCTTTCGGCTTCATCCCAGCGGGAAGCTTTTTCCTCTTTTGCGGTGGCGGTTTCCAAAGATTCGGCAATCCGTTTGATGCTTTGATAGGCCAGGATATCTTCGACTTTGATATGAATCCCGATTTTTTCCAGTTCGGCCGCCAGCTTAATGACCTGAATTGATTGGCCGCCCAGTTCAAAGAAATGATCTCCGATACTGATGGGGGAAATCCCCAACACCTGTTCCCAAATTTCAGTCAGCAGCTGCTCGATTTTGGAACGCGGAGCTTCGTATTCTCGCCCCACCATCGCCGGTTGGGGTAAGAGTCCATAATTAACTTTTCCATTTGAAGTTCGTGGCAGGCTTTCCATTTGTACCCATTGGGTCGGCACCATGTAATCGGGTAGCCGGCGGGCCAGGTGCGCGCGCAATTCAAACGGGGAGATCTCTTTTTCACTGCCGATGTAGGCGCATAGATATTTCGTGCCGTTTGTCCGTTCCTTAACCAGAACAGCAGTTTCTCGGACCTCGGCATGTTGGGAGATCTGGTTTTCGATTTCTTCCAGTTCGATGCGGTAGCCGCGGATTTTTACCTGCCGATCTACGCGGCCCAGAAATTCTATATTCCCATCCGGCAACCAGCGAACCAGATCGCCGGTCCGATAAATCTTTTTTCCTTCGATGAAGGGATTGGGGATAAACCTTTCCGCCATCAGCTCGGGGCGATTGAGGTAGCCACGGGCAAGTCCCTCTCCGCCGACATATAATTCGCCGGCGGTGCCGCAGGGGATCAGCTGCTTCTGATCGTCTAAAATATAGAGTTCGGCATTTGCCAGCGGTTTCCCGATAGGAATCGATGGGGTTTCTTCTTCTACCGTGTCTATTCGATAATAGGTAGAGACTACTCCGCCTTCTGTAGGTCCATAAAGATTGACGACCCGGCCGGCTCCCAGCGTTTTCACGGCCTGACGGACGTGGCGCACCGAGGCGGCTTCGCCTCCTACCATGACCTGCCGGATTTCTGTGAGGGCGTCCAACCGTAACTCCACCAGCATGTTGAACCATACGGTCGGCACCAGCGCTAGCGTAATCCGATTTTTAAGGAAAGCCTCGGCCAGTTCGTTGATATCTTTTAAGGCCTCTTTCCGCAGCAGGGTCAGTTCGGCGCCGTTGAGCAAGGCTCCGAAAATATCGAAAACCGAGCCGTCAAAAACGTAATTGGAAATTTGCAGGATTCTATCTTCCGCTGTGATGTTCACATAATTGGTATTGCATACCAGTCGGATGACATTTTTGTGCGTACACAAGACCCCTTTGGGTTTTCCCGTCGTGCCGGAGGTGTAGATGACATAGACCAGTCCATCTGGATCATGCCTCGCTGGGGGAAGAGCGGGTTCTCCCTCATAGAGAGCGGGGTTTTCCAGATCGAGGATCGTTCCGTGATAATCAAGCTTTTCGGTCGCACAGCGGTAGACCAGCAGCATAGATACAGCGCAATCTTCCAACATGTGCTGGAGTCGTTCCGGCGGTGAGGTGGGATCGAGCGGCAGATAAGCTCCTCCGGCCTTCAGAATGGCCAGGATGCCCACGATCATTTCCATAGAACGTTCTGCCAGCAACCCTACAATGGATTCCGGCTGGACGCCACGTTGACGCAGGATTCCGGCCAGTTGATTGACGCGCCGGTTTAATTGGTCGTAAGTCAGGGTTTGATTTCCAAACCGAATTGCTATATTGTCAGGATACAACCGCACCTGTTCTTCAAATAGTTCGGGAACAGTTTTATCTTGGGGATAGGGCTGCCGCGTATTATTGAAGGTGATCAGCAGTTGATGACGCTCGGCATCGGATAAGGGGACTATGATGGGCTGCATTTTTCCTCCCGAAAAGTATGCGCTGGGCAGAGATTATAACGTCCATTGGGCCTGTCGGAGTTGAGTGTTTTGATTATACAATCAAAACGTACCAGCTCAATTCTATGCCGGGAACCGAATCCCTGAAGAGGCCCCGAGAGTTCCGGAATTTATTTTTTCGCATGCCGTCTGTGGCACGTGAAAAAATAAATAAGAATTCTCTCAGGTTTGAAATTGACAATAACTCGAAATTTTTTATAATGGGGGAGAGTATGGAAAGGACCAACCTACTTCCCCAAATTGGGGGTTGGGACTTGGTTTGAAAACCTCTTTAAGTTTTAATAATGGCCCATCTGTATTGGAAATTTTTCTCCTGTATCTATTTCGCCGGAGTACATTGAAATTATGCATCGAACTTGCTGGCGCCGGAATACCCTTCCTCAAGATTTCCCAAAATCATTTTGATGGGCAATGCTGGCTTGACGGGGAGGGCTGTAACGTAATCTCTCCTTGGTAAGTTTTGCGCCGGTGCATTTCCGCCCGATTCTGCTATTGGAATCCTACCTGGGGAGTAATGCATGAGCAGCCGTGAGCATAGTTCGGAGTCCCAATTTAACTCGTTAGTTGAACTTTTATCCTGGCGTGCAACGCAACAACCGGATCAAAAAGCTTTTATTTTTCTATCGGATAGTTCAGACAGCCCGGAAGCCAGTCTGACCTATGGTGAATTACATTCAGCTGCTCAACGCATCGCGGCTTTGATTCTGGATGCCGGTGGGCAGGGGCAAAATGTCCTCCTTTGTCAGGACCCCGGACTGGATTATGTAGCGGCATTCTTTGGTTGTCTCTATGCCGGTGCAGTTGCGGTCCCCGCTTATCCTCCCGATTGGGCACGTCCACAACGGACGATGCCGCGTCTGCGAGCCATTATTGAAAATGCCGATGCGCGCCTGGTTTTAACTCAGGAATCCTTGCGCTCCCGGGTGGCGGTGCTCTTTGATCGCGAGCCCGCTTTGCAGGGGGTTCAACTGCGCTCTTCGGATATTCCCTCAACCTCCCATGTCCTGCCGGCCGAAGTTACTGCCGACAATCTGGCTTTTTTGATGTACACTTCGGGCTCGACCGGTGAACCCAAAGGGGTGATGGTCACTCACGGCAATGTTTTGCACAATCTCTCCCATTTCCGTGGTTTTGATACACGCCCCTGCCGGACGATTGTTTCCTGGCTTCCGCTTTTCCATGATCTGGGGTTGTTGTTGGGCGTTTTGCATCCCGTTTATCAGGGAGTGCCGGCGGTCTTGATGGCGCCGGCAACTTTTGTGCGCCGGCCTTACCGCTGGCTGGCGGCGGTCTCCGATTATCATGCGACCACGACCGGCGGCCCGAATTTTGCCTATGAACTCTGTTTGAAGGAGATCAAGCCGGAAGAACGGGCCCGTTTGGATTTGAGTTCCTGGAATATGGCGTTGAATGGGGCGGAGCCGGTACGGGCGGAAACGCTGGCGCGGTTTGCCGAAGTCTTTGGCCCTTGCGGTTATCGTCCGGAGACGGCTTATCCTTCTTATGGTATGGCGGAAGGTACGGCCACGGTCACCGGAGGGACGACCCTGACGGCGCCGGTAACGTTGCGGTTACAACGGCGCGCGTTGGAGCAACGCCAGGTGCTGGAAAGTGAATCGATCGACGACAGTGCTTTGATCCTGGTGGGCTGTGGCAAGACGTTGCCCGAACAGGAAGTGCGGATTGTCGATCCTGAATTGATGCAGGAGTGCCCGCCTGACGGGATCGGGGAAATCTGGGTTTCGGGGCCGAGTGTGGCGCAGGGCTATTGGCGGCGTCCTGACGATACCGCCGACAGCTTTGGTGGCAGGCTGGCCGCATTCCCCAATCGGACTTTCTTGCGGACGGGCGATCTGGGCTTTTTACGTCAGGATGAGCTCTTTATCGCCGGTCGGCTTAAGGATGTGGTGATTATCCGTGGGGTCAATCACTATCCCGAAGATCTGGAGCACACCATCGGTCAGTGCCATCCGGCGCTGCGTCCCGGCGGAGGGGCTGTTTTTTCGGTGGATGTGGCCGGCAGCGAACGGCTGGTCGTTATCCATGAAATTTATGTGGAAGTGGCGGGCGAACTGGATGCGGTCTTCGGTCGGATTCGCCAGTCGATCGCAGAATTGCACGATCTGGAAGTGTATGCGATCTGGTTGATCAAGCCGGGCGCGCTGTTGAAAACGTCCAGCGGCAAGATCCGGCGCAAGGCGGTGCGCGAAGCCTTCCTCGCCAATTCTCTGCCGGTGATTTCTGAATGGCGGGCGGCCATTACTCAACCGGTGCATTCGTTGTTGGAAGCCTCTACGGTGCCAGCTGAGGCGAGTATTCGTGAGTGGCTGGTGCAGTACTTTGCCCGGCGTCAGGGGATGAGCGCGACCGATGTGGCGGTCGATCAACCCTTTGCGCGTTACGGCATGGGTTCGCTGGAATCGTTGACCCTGGTCCATGATTTGGAACAGTGGTTGCAGCGGTCGTTGGCGCCTACGCTGGCCTGGGACTATCCGACCATCGATAGCCTGGCCCGTTATCTGGCCGATCAGGCCGGTGTGGTTGCTCCAACGCCGGAAGTGGCGGTGGTGAAAGAGGATGAGTCGGTGGCCATTGTGGGGATGAGCTGTCGGTTCCCCGGCGGCGCCAACAGCCCGGAGGAACTCTGGGAATTCCTGGTCGCGGGTGGTGATGCGGTCAAGGAAATCGGGTTGGATCGCTGGGATGTGGATACTTATTATCATCCGCAGCACAATGCTCCCGGCAAGATGATCACTCGCTGGGGTGCGCATCTGGAAAACCTCGATCTTTTCGATGCGGCCTTTTTCGGTATTTCACCTCGTGAGGCCGCGCAGCTCGATCCCCGGCAACGGTTGGTGTTGGAAGGGGCCTGGGAAGCATTGGAGGATGCCGGGATTCCGGTCGATCGGTTGAGCGGTACGCAGGGCGCTGTCTTTATGGCCGTCTTACAGGACGACTACGGTGAACGGGTCTTCGATGATTACAGCATCATCAATGCGTATTCCGGCTCGGGCACCGCCAATACGCCGGTCGCCAACCGGATTTCCTATTTCCTGGATTTGCACGGCCCCTCAGCCGCCATCGATACGGCCTGTTCGGGCTCTTTGGTGGCTATCCACATGGCCTGCCAGAGCCTGTTGACCCATGAATCGTCGCTGGCCCTGGCCGGTGGGGTGAACATTATTCTGGAACCCGACAGCGATATTTTCCTTTCGCAGGCCGGGATCATTTCGCCGGATGGCCGCTGCAAGACCTTCGATCGGCGGGCCAATGGCATTGCCCGGGCTGAAGGGATGGGGATTTTGGTGTTGAAGCGGCTTTCTCAGGCGCAGGCCGACGGGGATCGTATCTATGCGGTGATCCGGGGCAGTGCGGTGAACCATTGCGGCCGCAGCAACGGTTTGATGGCGCCCAGCGGGCCGGCGCAGGAGCTGGTGGTGCGGACGGCTCAGGAACGGGCCGGGATTCGGCCGCACGAAGTGCAATATCTCGAAGCGCATGGCACCGGGACGGCCCTCGGCGATCCCATTGAGGTGAATGCGCTGGGCAATATTTTGACGCCTGATTATCCAGCCGGCAACTATTGTGCGCTCGGTTCGATCAAGACCAATATCGGCCATGCAGAAGCGGCGGCCGGGGTCGCCGGTTTGATCAAAGTCGTGATGTCGATGCAACACGGCCTGATTCCCCCGAATTTGCACTTCCGCGAAGCCAATCCGCTGATTCCTTTCGATAAGCTGCCGCTGGTGGTTCAGCAGACTCTGGGGCCCTGGCCGCGGCCGGATGCTCCTTTGATCGCCGGGGTGAGCGGTTTCGGTTTCTCCGGGACGAATGCCCATGTGGTGTTGGAGGCGGCTTCCCGTTCGACTTCGTCGCCGGCGCGGCGCGGAACCTGGGTCGTGCCGCTTTCGGCCAAGACGCCCGAAGCGCTGCTCGAGCGGGCGGCTCAGACGGCGGCTTTCCTGCGCAAAGATCCGGGGGCCTCGCTCTACGATGTGGGGTATACCGCCGCGGTGCGCCGTAACCATCTGGATTGCCGGCTGGCGGCGATCGGTTCGACCCGGACTGAGATTGCCGATGCCCTGGATGCGTTTGCGAAGCAGGAAGCCCATCCGGCGCTGCGCCAGGGGATGCGCTCGCTGGTGCGCGAGCCGAAACGGGTTTTCGTCTTCTCCGGGCAGGGCACACAGTGGCTGGGAATGGGACGCGAACTTTCCGCGCACGAACCGGTTTTCCGCGCCACGTTGGATGTCTGCGATCGGATTTTGCGGGAGCTGGCCGGTTGGTCGTTGTTGGATGAACTGACGGCGGATGAGGCTCATTCCCGTCTCGACGATACGACGGTGGCGCAGCCGGCGATCTTTGCGATGCAGGTGGCGCTGGCGGCCCTCTGGCGGTCCTGGGGGCTGACTCCCGATGCCATCGTAGGACAAAGCCTGGGTGAGGTGGCAGCGGCCCATGTGGCCGGGGCTTTGACGCTGGAAGACGCCTTGAAGGTGGTTTACCATCGCAGCCGTTTGATGAAGCGGGTGGAGGGTCAGGGGCTGACCGCAGTGATCGGATTGCCGATGGATCAGGCGCGGTTAGTGATTATGGCTTTTTCCGATGTGATGGCTGTGGCCGGCAGCAGTAGCCCGACCTCGTCGGTGATTTCGGGTGCGCCGGATGCCGTGCAGCGAATTGTGACCATGCTTGATAAACAGGGGACCTTTGCCCGTCTGGTGCAGGGTGTGACAATTGCCTTCCACAGCCCGCAGATGGATCCCCTGGTGGGCGAGTTGGTGGAATCGCTGGCGGGGATTAAACCCCGGCCGGCTGTGATTCCGTTGTTCTCGACGGTGCTCGGCACGCTGGTCGATGGGGCGGAACTGAATGCCGCCTACTGGGGACGCAATTTGCGCGATCCCTTTGTTTTCAGCGATGTGCTGCGTCAGCTGGCGCAGAGCGATTACGATACCTATCTGGAGGTCAGCCCACATCCGGTGTTGGGCGGTCCGATTACACAAGGATTGGCGGCGGTCAATAAGCATGGTCTGGTGTTGGCTTCATTGAAGCGCAATGAGGGCGAGCAGATGATGCTCTTGCAGACTCTGGGAACGCTTTATACGCTCGGCCATCCGGTCAACTGGAGCCGGCTCTATGCTCATCGGGGGCAGGTGGTTAAATTACCGACCTATCCCTGGCAGCGAGAGCATTACTGGCTGGATCAGATCGGCTGGACGGCCCTGGCGGATCAGATTTCCCGCCGGCGCGGCTCGGGCCATCCGCTGCTGGGTGAGCATCTGGAGTCACCGGTGGCGCCCTGGCAACATTTCTGGGGGACGCATCTGGAGGCGCACAGCATTTCCTATTTGACGGACCATCTGGTCCGGGGGATGGTGGTGATGCCGGGGGCGGTCTATCTGGAGATGGCTCAGGCGGCTGCGCAACAGGCTTTCGGCGAAGGCCCCTATCGGGTGAGTCGGATGGAGTTCAAGCAGGCGCTCTATCTGCCGGAGAAAGAGCCGCAGCGGGTACAGATTGTCCTTACGCCCGAGATGCCGGGCGAAGCTTCT
Source organism: uncultured Anaerolineales bacterium (assembly GCA_964501335.1). GTDB lineage: Bacteria > Chloroflexota > Anaerolineae > B4-G1 > SLSP01 > CAZCTC01. The sequence continues at coordinate 38,731 of CAZCTC010000027.1, forward strand.
TTCCAGGTTTTCAGTACTTCGCAGCTCGATCCCAGTTCCGATGAAGTCTGGACCGAGCATGTTTCGGCGATGATTCGGTCGACGAAGGATGAGGTCCGCCGGGAGTTGCTGGTGTTGGATCTGGAAGAGGTGCGGCGGCGTTGCAAAGAATTGATCCCCGGCAAGGCTCATTTCCAGGCTATGGAAAAACGTGGCTTGAGCTATGGGCCGGCTTTCCAGGGAATTCAGGAGGTCTGGCGGCGCGACGGTGAGGCGCTGGGCCGGTTGAAGTTGCCGGAACTGTTGGAAAACGGGAAGGATGTCTATCAGGTCCACCCGGTGCTGTTGGATGCCGGTTTCCAGGTGGTTGCTTTGACGCTGCCGATGGAAGGGGAGGCGGACGATGCTACTTTCCTGCCGGCGGGGGTGGGGGAATTGCGGATCTATCGGCAGGCCCCGACGCAGCTCTGGTGTTGGGCCCAGCTGAAATCGGATCCGGTGAAGGAGCCCGATGTGCGCCGTGCCGATCTGGTGCTGGTTGATAATGCGGGCGAGGTGGTGGCTGAGATCCGGGGGCTGCGGTTGCAGCGGGCGGCTGCGGCTAAGGCGCAGACGGATGTGACGCGCTGGTTCTATGAGGTGCACTGGCAGCCGCAGGTGGCGGCCCCGGTGGATGCGGGGGCGCGCCGGCAGCCGGGCAGCTGGTTGATCTTTACGACCCAGGAGAAAGATCCCCTGGCGATGGCGCTGGTTCAACACGGCGAGCGCTGCATTCAGGTCCATCCTGGGGATGCTTACCGTGTTTCGGCCGATGGACTGGATTATTGGATCGATCCGGCGATGCGGGCCGATTACGATCGCTTGTTGAAGGCGGCGTTGACGATGGATCGCCCGCCGTGTCGGGGAGTGATCCACCGTTGGGCCGAATCTTTGCCGGCGACGGAGGACTTGACGGTTGAAGGGTTGGGGCAGGTGGAGCTGTTGACCGCACTGAGTGGGGTTACGCTGGTGCAGGCCCTTTCTGAAGCCCGGTTGATTGCGACGCCGCGGCTCTGGCTGGTCACGGCCGGAGCGCAGGCGGTGGTGCCGTGGGATCGTCCCGTCGCTGCGGGGGCTCCATTGTGGGGGCTGGGCCGGGTGATGGCGAGTGAAGTCGGCGAACTGCGGACGGTTTTGATCGATTTGCCGGCGCAGGGGGAAGCTGAAGCGGCACTGTTCGAGGAGATCTGGGCCGGGCGGGCTGAGAACCAGGTGGCGCTGCGGGCGGGCATCCGTTATGTGGCGCGGTTGGCCCGTTACGATCCGGTCCGGGAAGCTCATGGAACGGCTCAGCCGGCGGTTTCCAGTGATGCGCCTTTCCGTCTGGAAGTCGAGACGCCCGGCGTGTTGGAAAGCCTGACGCCGCGGGCGGTGGCGCGGCCCAAACCGGGGCCCGGGCAGGTCGAGGTGGAAGTCCTGGCGGTGGGTTTGAACTTCAAGGACGTGATGCTGGCGCTGGGGATGCTGCCGCCGTTGCCCGATGGTTCGATTCCGTTGGGGCTGGAGTGCGCCGGGCGGATCAGCGCGGTAGGCCCGGATGTGAAGCGGGTAAAGGTGGGCGATGAGGTGCTGGTCGGCGGCGACCGTTGCTTCTCGCGTTATGTGATTACTTCTCAGCATCTGGTCGGTTTGAAGCCGGCGGGGCTGAGTTTCGAGGCGGCCTCGACCTTGCTGGTGGCCTTTGCGACGACCCACTATGCGATGAATCGGTTGGGGCGGTTGCAGAAGGGTGAACGCATTCTGATCCATACGGCTTCGGGCGCGGTGGGCCAGGCGGCGATCCAGCTGGCGAAGCTGGCCGGCGCCGAAATCTATGCGACGGCCGGGACGCCGGAAAAACGGGCTTTTGTGCGCGATGTTCTGGGGGTTTCCCATGTGTTGGATTCCCGGACATTGGACTTTGCTGAGGAAATTCGGGAACTGACGAATGGCGAAGGGGTGGATGTGGTGTTGAACACGCTGGGCGGCGCGGCGATCTCCCGCAGCCTGGAATTGCTCAAACCCTACGGCCGGTTCCTGGAACTGGGCAAGCGCGATATTGTGATGAACAGCCCGCTGCGGATGGGAGCTTTGGAGCGCAACATCTCCTATTTCGTGGTGGATTTGAATCAGATGATGCGGGATCGCCCGGAGATGGTGGGCGAGATGATCGATCGTGAAATCCTGCCGCTCTTTGCGGACGGCCGGTTGCAGCCGTTGGAGTTTGAATCCTTCCCGGTGTCTCGGGCAGCCGAAGCCTTCCACCGGATGGCGAAGGCTCAGCATATCGGCAAGCTGGTGGTGACTTTCCACGAGTTGCCGGCCATGGTGGCGCCGGCGCGGGTGGCCCGGGTGACGGTACAGCCGGATGCGACCTACCTGATCACCGGTGGTTTGGGCGGTCTGGGCTATACCGTGGCGGAATGGCTGGTGCGGCGCGGAGCGCGCCATCTGGTGTTGACCAGTCGCCGCAGCCGGTCCGAGTTGAGCGGCAATGCTGCCGATCAACTGGCCGCGCTCGAGGCTATGGGGGTGGAGGTGCGGGTGGCGCGCAACGATGTGACCCGCGCGGAAGAGGTCCAATCCCTGATGGCCGAGATTGCGCAGACGATGCCGCCGTTGCGGGGGGTGATCCATTCGGCGGGTGTGCTTGACGACGGTCTGCTGGTGCGGATGAGTCGGGCTCAGCTGGAAAAGGTGTTGGCGCCTAAGGTGCGGGGAGCCTGGAACCTCCATGCTTACAGCCGGGAGGCGGAACTGGATTTCTTTGTGCTCTTCTCGTCGCTGGCGGCGATCCTGGGGCCGCAGGGGCAGGCCAACTATGCCGCCGGGAATGCCTTTATGGATGCCCTGGCCCAGTGGCGGCGGGCGGCGGGGCTGCCCGGTCTGAGCCTGAACTGGGGGCCATGGGCCGAGGTCGGCATGGCGGCGCGCCAGGGCCTGGGGGCGCAGCATGCGGCGGGCGGGGTGTTGGCGATCGAGCCGGCGGCAGGGCTGCTTTCGTTGGAGCAACTGATCGACGCGGCGATCCCGCAGGCGGCGGTGGCGGCGATGGAATGGCCGCAGATGCGCAGTGTCTATCCCGCGGGCAAGGAACCGCCCTTCCTGGCTGATCTGCTGGCTGCGGAAGGGGCGGCGGGCGCGGCCGAGGCGAGCCAATCCGATTTTGTGACGGGCGTGTTGACGCCGGCGGCACCGGATAAGCGGCGCGGCCTGTTGGAAAGTTATTTGCAAGAACTGGCGGCGGGCGTGCTGCATCTCGAGCGCAACCGCCTGAATATTCACCAGCCGTTGAGCGCTCTGGGGATCGATTCGATCATGGCCGTGGAGTTGAAGGCCAAGGTTGAGAAGAACCTGGGCGGGGTGACGGTTTCGATTGCGGATCTTTTGCGCGGGTTGAGTGTGGCCGATCTGGCCGAGCGGTTTATGCCGCAGCTTTCTCTGGAAACCGAGGATGCGGAGTTGACGGAGTTGCTGGCCGAGGCCGACGATCTTTCGGACGAAGAACTTTCAGCTTTACTGGATGGGGCAAAGTAAGTGAGCAGTTTAGAGGAACGCATTGCAGCATTGTCACCGGAGAAGCGGGAAGCTTTTCTGCGGCAGCTTCAGAAAAAACGAGAGGAAGCGCGCCGGCAGATTCGTCCGCAGCCGCGAGAGGGGCAGCTTTTCCCGCTGTCGTTCGCTCAGGAACGGATGTGGTTTCTCTATCAATTAGATCCGAACAGCCCGCAGTATAACGTCTCGATTACAATGTGCCTTTCGGGGCGGCTGGATGTGGCCTGTCTGGCACAGAGTTTGAGCGTGTTGGCGCAGCGGCATGAGGCTTTCCGGACGACCTTTCGATTGGAAGGGGAGCATCCGGTGCAGCTCATTGCACCGACGGGCAGCCTGGCTCTGGGCGTGACCGATCTGCAGGGGCAGGCCGATCCTCAAGAGTTGTTTTATGGGCTGGCCAATGAACATCTGATCCGGCCTTTTGATCTGGAACATGGGCCGGTGGCCCGGGCCCAGCTTTTTTTGCTGGCTGATCAAGAGGCCCGGCTGCTTCTGGTGATGCACCACATCGTCTCGGACGGCTGGTCGTTGGGGGTCCTGGCCCAGGAACTGGGCGTGGTCTATCGGGCGCTGGCGGCCGGGCAGCCGGTCCAGCTGCCGGAGTTGACCGTGCAATGTGCTGATTTTGCCATCTGGCAGCGGGAGTGGTTGCAGGGGGAAACCCTGGAGAAGCTGGCCGGGTACTGGCAAGACCAGTTGCGTGGCGCTCCGCAAATTTTGGAATTACCTGCAACGCGAACGCGCCCTCCGGAACAGAGTTTCCGGGGGGCGCGTCTCGCTTTTCGGCTCGATGAGCCGCTTTATCTTTCCTTGAAGGCGTTGGCCCGGGCTGAGGGCGTGACGCTCTTTATGGTGCTCTTTGCCGGGGTGGCCGCTTACCTTTCCCGATTGACGGGGATGCGGGATATTGTGTTGGGGACGCCGATTACCAACCGGACCCATCCAGAAACGGTGGGTCTGGTCGGGGTTTTCGTCAATACGTTGGCGCTGCGGGTCAATCTGGGTGGCCAGCCGAGCGTGCGGGAGTTGTTGCAGCGGGTGCGGCAGACGGCGCTCGACGGTTATGCGCACGAGGAGATGCCTTTTTCCCGGTTGGTGGATCTGATGCGGTTGGACCGTTCGTTGAGCCATTCGCCGCTTTTCCAGATTTCTTTTGGTTTGCAGGAGAATCCTCTGGAGGAGATTGCGCTGCCGGAGCTGAAGGTCGAACTATTGGAGATCCGGGACCGGCTGCGGTCCGAGCATCTGCCGACGGTATCCACCGGCATGACGATGTTCGATCTGACCTTCCATCTTTCGGAGATTCCGGGGGAGCTGGGGGGCTGGATCGAATACAGCACGGACCTTTTCGATGCGGGCGAGGTTTCCCGGCTGGCGGCGCAATACAAGACGGTGCTGGCCGCCATGGCGGCCGATCCGGAGCGCAGTGTGATCGATCTGCCGTTGCTTTCCGCGGCCGATCGGCAGTTGATGTTGAAAGATTGGAATGCGACGGATGAGTCGTTGCCGCCGGAGTTGACTTTGCAGCAGCTCTTTGAAGCGCAGGTGCGGGCGACGCCGGAACGGTTGGCGGTACGCGAGGTTCCCGATTTCTACGAGGCGCCGATCGAGTTGACTTATCGCGAACTGAATGCCCGGGCGAATCAACTGGCCCGTTATCTGCGCCGATCGGGCGTGGGGCCGGATTGTCTGGTGGGGATCTGCGCGGAGCGGTCGGCGGCGATGATTGTGGCCGTGTTGGGGGTATTGAAGGCCGGCGGGGCCTATGTGCCGCTGGCACCGGAATATCCCCGGGATCGGCTGGCCTATATGGCCCTGGATGCGAAGGTCTCTGTGCTGCTGACGCAGGGGGCGCTGGCAGATCATTTGCCGCCGTTGGATGTATTGCGGATCTGTCTGGATTGCGATTGGCCTGAGATTGCGCAGGAATCGACCGACGATCTGGAAAATCTGACGTTGCCGGAGCATCTGGCCTATGTGATTTATACATCGGGATCGACCGGGCGGCCCAAAGGGGTGCTGGTGGCGCATCGCAGCATCACCAATCTGACCCTGGCGCAGATCCGCGATTTTGCCCTCGATCCCGGTTGTCGGGTATTGCAGTTTGCGGCTTTCAGTTTCGATGCGGCCGTTTCGGAGATCTTTACGACGCTGGCGAGTGGGGCTTTACTGGTGCTGGCGCCGACCCGGGCCTTACTGGGGGAAGATTTTACGCAATTGTTGCGCCGGGAGGGGATCACCACAGTGACGCTGCCGCCGTCGATGTCGATGTTGTGCGACAGCCGGCAATTGCCGGCGTTGCAGACGCTCATTTCGGCGGGGGAGGCCTGTCGCTGGGAGCTGGTGGATCGTTGGGCGAAGGGGCGGCGGCTTTTGAATTTTTACGGGCCGACGGAAGCGACGGTGGGGGCCTGCCATGCCCTGGTGGAAGGGCGAATGTGGGGGCCGGCGACAGTGCCGATCGGTCGGCCGATTGAGAATGTGCAGCTTTATGTGGTCGATTCGCGGATGAATCCGGTGCCGGTAGGGATGCCGGGGGAATTGCTCATCGGGGGGATGGGGCTGGCGCGGGGGTATCTGGGCCGCCCTGAATTGACGGCTGAGAAATTTGTCCCCGATCCCTTTGGGAGCGAGCGGGGCGGTCGCCTCTATCGTACCGGCGATCTGGTGCGCTACTGGCCCGATGGGATGCTGGAATTTGTCGGCCGGATCGACAATCAGGTGAAACTGCGCGGCTTCCGGATCGAACTGGGAGAGATTGAGGCGGTCCTGGATCGGCATCCGGCGGTGCGGGAATGTGCGGTCGGGGTGCGGGAGTTTGAAGGTTTAAAGCAGCTGGTGGCCTATTTCATCCCCGAAGGGGAGATGCCCGATCTGGTCTCGCTGCGGCAATATTTGCTGGAGCGGTTGCCGGAGTATATGGCTCCGGCGATCTTTGTGCCGGTGGAATTCTGGCCTCTGACGCCGAACGGGAAGGTGGATCGGGCGGCCCTGCCGTTGCCGGATACCATGCGGTTGACCGGGGATCATATTTTTGTGGCGTCTCGGAATGGGGTTGAAGAGACCCTGGCGCAAATCTGGGCCGAATTGCTGCGGATGGAGCGGATCGGGATTTACGATAACTTCTTTGAGCTGGGCGGCGATTCCATTTTGAGCATTCAAATGGTGGCCCGGGCGGCGCAGGCCGGGGTGCGGTTGAATCCCCGGCAGATTTTTCAGTATCAGACGATCGCCGAACTGGCGGCGGTGGCCAATACGGCGCCGGTTTTGCAGGCCGAGCAATCGGCTATCAGCGGGCCGGTGGTGTTGACGCCGATCCAGCGTTGGTTCTTTGAGCAGACGTGGGCCGCGCCGCAGCATTGGAATCAGGCGGTGATGGTGCGGCCGCCGGAACGGCTGGAGGTGGCGGCGTTGCGGCGGGCGGTGGCGGCGTTGTTGGACCATCACGATGCGCTGCGGATGCGTTATGCGCAGCATGAGGATGGGCATTGGGAACAGATCGGACTGCCGCCGGAGCCGATCACACCGGTGAGTGTGGTGGATTGGGCGGATCAGGACGAGACGCTGTTGGCGACGGCGGCGGCGGAAACGCAGGCCAGTCTGGATCTGGCGGCCGGGCCGTTGTTGCGAGTAGTCTATTTCGACGGCGGGGTGGAGAAGGCCGGACGGTTGCTTTTTGTGGCGCACCATCTGATCGTCGACGGTGTTTCCTGGCGGATTTTGCTGGGGGATTTCCGCACGGCTTATGAACAGACGCGGCAGGGGGGAGAGATCCGATTACCGGCCAAGACGACCTCGTTCAAGCAGTGGGCGGAGCGGTTGCAGGTCTATGCGCGGACGGAGATCGATCCGATGGAGGCCGATTACTGGGATGCTCTGACCTGCGAGTGTTTCACCCCGGCGCGGTTGGATTTTGCCGGCGGGTTGGACGCGAATACGGAGGCGACCGAACGTACCGTAGAGCTGGCGTTGGAGGTCGAGGAGACGCGGGCGCTGTTGCAGGATGTGCCGCCGGTTTACAATACCCAGATCAACGATGTGCTGTTGACGGCGCTGGTGCAGAGCTGGGAGGAATGGACGGGCGATAGTGCGTTGATTGTCGATTTGGAAGGCCATGGGCGGGAGCCGCTTTTCGATGAGGTTGATCTCTCGCGGACGGTGGGGTGGTTCACGGCGGCTTTCCCGGTGGGGTTGAATCTCGGGGGGGGGAAAGGGCCGGGCGAGGCATTGAAGCAGATCAAAGATCAGCTGCGGGCGATTCCGGGGCATGGGTTGAGTTACGGCATTCTGCGTTATCTGCGCCGGGAGAGCCTGCGGCCGGGATTGTGGGCGGAATTGCCTCCGGCGTCGATCGGGTTCAACTATCTGGGGCAGATCGAGGCCGATCCGGAATGGCCGCTGGCTGCGGAATCCTGCGGCCCGCTGCGGAGCCCGGAAACCCGGCGGCCCCATTCTCTGGAACTGGAGGCCCGGACGGTCGACGGGCGGTTGTGGATAATCTGGCGTTATAGCGAGCGATTACATCGGCGTGAGACGATGGCGGATCTGGCGGCGCGGTATTTGGGGCATTTGCGGGAGTTGATTGCGCATTGTCAGAATCCGGGCGTGGGCGGTTATACGCCGTCGGATTTCCCCGAGGCGGAGTTGAGTCAAGACGGGTTGGATCGGGTGCTGGCTGAACTGGAAGGTTTGTTCGATTGAGCCCGTCAGGGCTATAAAATTTTTACGCGGAAGGAGTCAATGATGGGGATTGAATTGGGAAAGATCTGGTTGCCAGGATTGTACATCGGTTTTGCGCCGATCATCCTGACCTTTATTTTGGGCACGATTTACAACATGTATCTGGGGATGCAGTCGCAGGGGAAGGGCGATCCTCAGGACCTGGGGGCCAAGACGGCGGCGTTTGTGAATTCCAAGCTCTTTACCGGGTTGACCTGGGCAGCGCTGGCGATCATGGCGTTCCTGCAGGTACGGGCGTTGAGCGGGGTAGTCACGGCGGGGACTCTGTTGGTGAACGGGCTGGTGGCGGCGGTTTTGGGGCTGGTGGTGAAGACCGTGGTGGAGGTAGTTTTCTGGAAGCATGACGATATGAAGAAGTACTGGACCCTGGCCGGGATTCAGGCCGTGCTGGCGCTGGTCGCTGCCGCCCTCGGGGCCCTGTTGGGATAGTATTTTTCATGTTTTTGCGCGTCCCGAATGGGTGTGCAAAATATGAAAGAAGAAATTTAAGGAGGAAGAGATGGATTTAAATAAGCTTAATTTGAAGGCTGTGGTCATCAGTGCCGTAACGTTGAGTGTGGTTCCTTATTTAATTGTTATGCTGATGCAGTTTGTGCCTTCACTATATGTAGGAATTCAGACCCGTGGTAATGGAGATGCTGTGAACGCTGCCGCCATGGCCTTTTGGGGGTCCTGGTTTGCCCGGATCACTTTTTGGGCGGCATTCGGTGGATTGGGGTTCCTGCGGGGAAAAGCCATGCTTAAGGAAGCGCCCGGCGCTTCTTTGTTGAATGCCCTGGTCGGGGTAGGGATCGGTGCGGTGGCGAATCTGGTTTTGTTTTTGTGGGTTCTTATCGTAATGCAAGGGATTTGGCCTTTTATGGTTTGTATCGTTTTGGCTCTGGGCGGCGCCTATCTGGGCGTGACGATGGGGAAGAAGTAACCGGCAGCTGAAAGCCTGGAAGATTGGAAGACCCTGTTTTCGCGCGCTTTTCGAAGTGGTAAACCACGAAAACACAAACAAAAAATTTCGACCTGTACGGTTAGCCTGGAAAACGTAGAGAAAAAAGTCCATCTTTTCGGCGGCTTTCTGAAGCCGCCGAAAAGATGAATAAAAATAACTCTCTCCCCCTGCTTCGCACAGCGCGTCGTTTTTTTTACCGGGAAAGCACTTGTTGCGGGGCGTATCTGGAACTCATCCGACAACGGGCAGGAAGCACTGATTTCTAAAGGGAGTTGACCATGAGTGGGAAGAAGAACCTGGAAGCGATTTATCCTTTATCACCGATGCAGCAGGGGATGCTGTTCCATACGCTGTATGAGCCTCAGTCGGCGATGTATTTCGAACAGTTCGGCTGTACATTGCGAGGCGCGCTGGATGCGGGCGCTTTTCGCCGGGCCTGGCAGGCCATGGTAGATCGCCACGGCATTTTGCGAACGGCTTTTGTCTGGAAACAGCAGGATCGTCCTTTGCAGGCGGTCTTCCAGGAAGCCGACCTGCCCTGGGAGGAACTGGATTGGCGCGGGTTGAGCGCGGAGGAACAGCGGGCGCGGTTGGCCGGGTTCCTGGTGGCGGATCAGGCCCGGGGTTTCGATCTGGCGAAGCCGCCGTTGGTGCGGGGAACGTTGATCCGATTGGAAGAGCAGCTTTATCGTTTTATTTTAAGCCATCATCATTTGTTATTGGACGGGTGGAGTTTGCCGCTCTTGCTGAAGGAAGCGTTCCAGAGTTATGAGACTTTTCGCCGGGAGGGCACGCTTTCTCTGCCGCCGGCCCGCCCTTATAAGGATTACATCAACTGGTTACAGGGGCAGGATGCGGAGGCGGCGGAGCGTTTCTGGCGGGAAACCCTGGCCGGATTTACCCATCCTACGTCTCTTCCTGAAGGTAGCCTGGGGGGGCGGGGGACGGCGGGTGTTTACCGCGAACGGGTTTTCCATCTTCCCGCCGGGCCGACGGCGCATTTGAACCGACTGGCACGGCAGCAGCAGGTGACGCTGGGAACGATTTTCCAGGGGGCCTGGGCTTTGCTGCTCTCGCGTTATTCCGGGACGGAGGATGTTCTGTTTGGAGTGACCGTTTCGGGGCGACCGGCCGATCTGCCGGGTGTGGAGTCGATGGTAGGGCTTTTTATCAACACCCTGCCTTTGCGGGTGGCAGCGCCGGAAACGGCTTCGTTGTTGCCCTGGCTGAAAGACCTCCAGTTCCGGCAGACGGCGCTGCGGCAATTTGAATACAGTTCTCTGGCACAGATCCAGGAATGGAGCGTTTTGCCGCGCGGCACGGCCCTCTTTGAGACGCTGCTGGTCTTTGAGAACTATCCCTTGGATCGGGAGCGGTTACAGGAGAGCGGGCTGAGTCTGGATCTGGAAGATGTCGAGGCGGTCGAGCGGACCAACTATCCTCTGACTCTGGTTGTCCATCCGGGAGCCGAGGTGGCTGTGCGCATGATTTACGACAGCAGCCGATTGGACGAGGCGGCGGTCGAACGGATCTTTGCGCACTATTGGACGGTTTTAGAGAGCCTGGGCGCCGAGGCCGAATTGAAGCTGGCCGATGTCCGATGGCTGACGGAAGAGGAAGAGCGGCAGCTGTTGCTGGATTGGAATGCGACGACGACGGATTATCCGCGCAATGCGACGATCCCGGAATTGTTTGAGGCGCAGGCCGCCGCCCATTCCGAGGCGATCGCCTTGATTCTGAAGGATCAGAGTCTGACCTACGGCGAATTGAATGCGCGGGCCAATCAGCTGGCCCATGCGTTGCGGGCCCTGGGGGTGGGGCCCGAGACGCTGGTGGGATTGTGTTGCGAGCGTTCTTTGGAGATGGTGACGGCGATTATGGGGATCTTGAAGGCGGGCGCCGCCTATTTGCCGTTGGATCCTAAATATCCTAAAGAGCGGTTGAATTTTATGGTGGAAGAGTCCCGGGTGCCGGTGTTGTTGACGCAAACGGCTTTGCTGCGGGTCGTTCCCCAATTGGAAGGGGTGGAGGTTTGTTGTCTGGATGGTGAGTGGGCCGGGCTGGCCGAACAACCGACGGACAATCCTCCGGCGACAGCCACGGCCGACAATCTGGCCTATGTTATGTATACTTCAGGTTCGACCGGTCGGCCTAAGGGGACAGCCGTCATGCATCGCAATGTGATCCGGCTGGTGCGGGAGACCAATTTTGCCCATTTCGGGCCGGAGCTGGTAGGGCTGCTTTTCGCCCCGATCTCTTTCGATGCTTCGACGCTGGAGTTGTGGGCCCCCTTGCTGAACGGCGGGCGGTTGATCGTTTTCCCGGCAGAGCTGAGTTCTCTGGAGGAGCTGGGGCGGGTGCTGGTGGAGCAGAAGGTGAATTTGTTGTGGCTGACTGCGGGCCTTTTCCACACCATGGTCGATGAACGGGCCGAGGCGCTGTCTGGCGTGGAGCAGTTGCTGGCCGGTGGGGATGTGCTGTCGGCGCCGCATGTGAAGCGGATGTTGAAGGCGTTGGCGCCGGGCGGTCGGTTGATCAACGGTTATGGGCCGACGGAGAATACGACGTTTACCTGCTGTCATTCGATGACCGCGGCGACGGCGCCGGGGGAGAATGTGCCCATTGGCCAGCCGATTTCCAATACGAGGGTTTATGTGTTGGACCCTCGATTGCGGCCGGTGCCGGTGGGCGTGCCGGGCGAGCTTTATGTGGGCGGCGACGGGCTGTCGCGGGGCTATTTGAACCGGCCGGGATTGACGGCGGAGCGGTTCGTCCCCAATCCTCTGGGGCCGGCGGGGACGCGGCTGTATCGTACGGGCGATATGGTGCGCTGGTTGCCGGATGGAACTCTGGAATTTTTGGGCCGTATCGACTCTCAGGTGAAGATCCGGGGCTTCCGGATCGAGTTGGGAGAGATCGAGGCGGTGTTGGTGCAGCATCCGGCGGTGCGGGAGGCCGTGGTGCGAGTCTGGGAGAACCGGGCCGGGGCGAAGCAGTTGGTGGCCTATTTTACGGCGGCGCGCAAGGTTCCGCCTTCGCTGCGGGAGTTGAGCAGTTTCCTGAAGCGGCAGCTGCCGGATTATATGACCCCGGCGTCGTTTGTGATGTTGGAGGCTTTGCCGTTGACTCCGAACGGCAAGGTGGATCGGGCTGCGTTGCCGGCGCCCTGGGAAGAGGTCAAGACGACGGATGTGGTGGCTCCGCGGAATGAGGTGGAGCGACAACTGGTGGAGATCTGGAGCCAGGTGCTGGGTGTGGAACGGGTGGGAATTCACAGCAATTTCTTTGAGCTGGGTGGGGATTCGATCCTGAGCATCCAGATGGTGGCCCGGGCGGCCCGGGTAGGGCTGCATTTCACCGTGAAGCAGATTTTCCGTTATCCCACGGTGGCGGATCTGGCTCCCCAGGTCAGCACGACAAGCGGGGTAAAGGCGGAGCAGGCGGCTGTGATTGGGGAAGCGCCGCTGTTGCCGATCCAGAAGTGGTTCTTTGAGCAGGAATCTCCCGACCCGGCGCATTTCAATCAGGCCTTTTTGTTGGTAGGGCGGCGGGCTGTGGATGTGGCGGTGTTGGAGTCGGCTGTCAATGCGTTGTTGGAACATCATGATGCGTTGCGGATGCGGTATCGGAAGACGGACCAGGGCTGGCGGCAGGTCAATGTGGCGCCGGGCGAACGGGTCTCGTGGACGCAGGCCGATCTTTCGGGGGTGCCGGATGGGGAAATTGCCGCTGCGATTGCGGCCGTGACGCGGGAAGTGCAGGCCAGTCTGGATCTGGAGGCCGGACCGTTGATGCGCTGTGTCTGGTTCGGTCTGGGACCGGAACGGCCGGGGCGGTTGCTGTGGGTGATCCATCATCTGGTCGTGGATGGCTTGTCGTGGCGAATTCTCCTGGAAGATTTGGAGACTGCGTATGGGCAGTTGAGCCGGGGCGAGGCGGTGGTCCTGCCGGCGAAGACGAGTTCCTACAAGTATTGGGCGGAACGGATGACGGCCTATGCTCAGGGGGAGTCCCTGAAGGCTGAGGAAGCGTATTGGCTGAAACGGGGGGGCGGTGCGGCGGAGAGTTTGCCGCTGGACTATCCTGAAGGATTGGGAAAGGATACCGAGGCGACGACGGAGGCCGTGGAACTGTCGTTGACGATTGAGGAGACGCGGCAGCTGTTATATGAGACGCCGAAGGCGTTGCAGGTAGAGATCAACGATATTTTGTTGACGGCGCTGGCCCGGGCGGTGACGAAGTGGACCGGGGCGCCGGATTTGCGGGTCGATCTGGAAGGCCATGGCCGGGGTGAACTGTTTGAGGATGTGGATCTGACGCGGACGGTCGGGTGGTTCACGTCGATGTATCCGGTCTATCTGGATCTCCAGGGCGTGGAAGAGATCGGCACTGCTTTGAAATCGGTCAAAGAGACCTTGCGGCAGGTGCCGAATCAAGGGTTGGGGTATGGCTGGCTGCGCTATTCAGGGCAGAGCGAGGCAGCTCAACAGCCGGCGGCGACGGTGCGGTTCAATTACATGGGACAGTACGATCAGGGGTTCGGCCTGGATGTGCTGTTGATTCCGGCGGGGGAGCCGGTGGTGGAACCGGTCAGTCTGCGGGGGCGCCGGAGCCATCTGTTGGATATTGCAGGCGGTGTGGTGCGGGAACAGATGCATTTCTTGTGGATGTACAGTCGGGTATTGCACCGGGCCGAGACGATTGAAAAGGTGGCGGGTGAATTTGTAACGGCGCTGCGGGAGCTGATCTCTTATGCACAGACGGCGACGGCGAAGGCCTACACGCCTTCAGATTTTCCGAGTGCCCGTCTGGATCAGGGGGCGCTGGATGATTTTATTTCAATGATTGGGGAGGCGATCTAAATGGAATCGAAAAACAACATTCAAGATATTTATGAACTTTCGCCGATGCAGCAAGGGATGCTTTTCTATTCTCTTCGCAACCCCGAAAGTGGGATGTATACGGTGCAATTTACTTGCCGATTGGAAGGCGAGCTGGACCCGGTGATATTTCAACAGGCCTGGCAGCGGATGGTGGATCGCCATACTATTTTTCGGACCGGTTTTTTTTGGAAAGAGGCGGAAAAACCGTTGCAGGTGGTTTACCGACAGGTGACGCTGCGGGTGGAGGAGCACGACTGGCGCGAAATGTCGGCTGCAGAGCAACCGGCGAAACTGGAACTTTTTTTGGAAGAGGATCGACTGCGCGGTTTTGAGTTCGGCAAAGCGCCCCTGATGCGGTTTCATTTGGTTCGGATGGCGGAACGGGATTACCGTTTTGTTTGGACCTATCACCATGTGCTGCTCGACGGCTGGTCGCTGTCGCAGACCTTGCGCGAGTTCTTTACTTTCTATGAAGTGATGCGGCTTCAGGGGGATTATACTCTGGAGCCCTGTCGGCCGTATCGGGATTACATCAGCTGGCTGATGGAGCAAGATCAACAGCGGGCCGAGCATTTCTGGCGTGGGCAATTGCAGGGAGTTTCCGCTCCGACGCGGTTGGTTGAGGATCGGACCGTGGATGATGCGGTCGTGGGGACGATGGCGCATGCGGAAACGCAGATTGAGCTTTCGGAGACGACGACGGCGGCGATGCAGGCCATGGTACAGAAGCATCAATTGACGCTCAACACCCTGGTGCAGGGGGCCTGGGCTATGACGCTGGCGCGGTACAGCGGGGAATCCGATGTGATTTTCGGGACGGTAGTTTCCGGTCGGCCGGCGTCGCTGCCGGGGGTCGAATCGATTGTGGGGCCTTTCATTAATACCTTGCCGCTGCGGGTGCATTGGAATGCCCGGCAGCCGGTGTTGGATTGGTTGAAGGGGTTGCAGGCGCAGCAACTGGAGATGCGGGAGTATGAGTATACCGCTCTGGTCGATATCCAGGGCTGGAGTACGATTCCGCGTCGTCAGGTAATGTTCGAGACCTCGGTCGTTTTTGAAAACTATCCGGTCAGTGCCTCGTTGCAGGATCAGCGGTTGAGTCTGAAAGTTTCCGGGCTGCGGGATATCGAGCGGACGAATTATGCGATGGGGCTCGTGGCGATGCCCGGGCCGCGGTTGCTGTTGAAGCTTTCTTATGACGCCAACCGTTTTTCCGAGGGGCTGGTGCAACGGATGCTTCGGAATCTGGAGACGGCGCTGGAAGGGATGGCCTATCACCCGGAGCAGTTGCTGGGGCAGGTGGAGTTGTTGCCGGCGGCGGAACGGACGAAAATATTGGTCGATTGGAATCAGACAGAGGCCCCGTATTCGCAGGGTGTTCCCATGCACGGTTTGTTCGAACGTCAGGTGAAGAAGAATCCCGACGCGATTGCGGTGGCTTTTGAGAATGAACGGGTGAGCTATGGCGAGCTGAATGCCCGGGCGAACCGGCTGGCGCATGCGCTGCGGGAATTGGGCGTGGGGCCGGATATGGTGGTGGGAATTTGTCTGGAGCGTTCGGTGGAGATGATTGTGGCGCCGTTGGCGGTGCTCAAGGCCGGGGCCGCTTATCTGCCGCTGGACCCGACCTATCCACCGGCACGGCTTGGTTTTATGTTGGAAGATGCGGGTGTTGAGCTGATTTTGACGCAACAGGCCTTGGAAGCGCAATTGCCGGCGCATCGGGCGCGGTTGATCTGTTTCGATCGGGATGCGGCTCTGTTGGCCGATAAGCCGGAGAGCAATCCGGAGGTAGCGGTGGCCATGAACAGTCTGGCCTATATCATTTACACCTCCGGTTCCACTGGAAGACCGAAGGGGGCCGCGGTCTCTCATTCCGGTGTGACCAATATGATCGAGACGTTTTCCGAGGTCTGCGAAGTGGATGCGACGAGCCAAATTTTGTTTTTCTCTTCATTCAGCTTTGATATAGCCGTGGGGGAGATTTTTACGGCTCTGGGAAACGGGTCGACCCTGCATGTCGGGACGGCTGAAGAATTGCGGTTGGGGCCGGTGTTTGCGGCGTTCTTGAGAGAGCGAGAGATTTCGCTGGTGTTTTTGACCCCGTCGGTGTTGGCGGTCATTCCGGAAGAGGAATTCCCGGCCTTGCGAGTGGTGGTGTCGGGCGGGGAACTTTGCCCGGCCAGCGTGGTAGAACGTCTGGGGCATGGGCGAAAATTTGTCAATGTATATGGCCCTGCGGAGACGACGGTTGTCTGCTCGTATGCCCTGGTCACGCCGGGGAGCGGGGTGCCGCCGATCGGCAAGCCGTTTGCCAATTATCGGATCTATGTGCTGGATGAAGCGATGCGCCCGCAGCCGATCGGGGTGGCCGGTGAGTTGTATTTGGGGGGAGTGGGGTTGGGGCGCGGTTATTGGCGGCGGCCCAGTTTGACGGCGGAGAAATTTGTGCCCGATCCGTTCAGCGGGGAGCCCGGCGCGCGGCTCTATCGGACGGGGGATCTGGCTCGCTTTCGGGAAGATGGGATGATGGAGTTTGCGGGCCGGGTCGACCATCAGGTGAAATTGCGAGGTTTCCGGATCGAGCTGGGCGAGATCGAGGCGGTGTTGACCCAGGTTCCGGGAGTGGTGGCGGTGACGGTGATGGTGCGGGAGGATGTCCCGGGCGATCCCCGGCTGGTGGCCTATTATACGGCCAGTGATCCGGCGCTGGAAGTTTCGACGATGCAGGCTGCCCTTAGAGAGCGGGTGCCGGAGTTTATGGTACCGGGGATCTTTATCCTGCTGGAGCAGTTCCCGCTGACGGCGAACGGCAAGGTGGACCGCAAGGCTCTGCCGGCTCCGGATCAGGGGCGGGCGCGGGGCGGGGTCGTGGTCCCGCCGAAAAACGACATGGAACGGATCCTGATGGAGATCTGGCAGGCCGTGCTGCATCTGGATCAGGTCAGTGTGGAAGAGAGTTTCTTTGATGTGGGGGGGCATTCCCTGTTGATGTTGCAGGTCAATGCCCGGGCGCAGAAGCAGCTGCAGCGAGAGATCCCGTTGGTCGAGATGTTCCAGTATCCTACGATTCGGGCGTTGGCCCAGCATCTCAGCGGAGAATCGTCGACGGCCGCGATGGATCAGGTGCAGGAGCGGGTTCGAAAGCAGCGAGAGGCGCTGCAACGGCAACGAATGCAGCAGAGGAGTAAAGGTGGATGAACGAAGAAATCAACGGCGCACTGGAAGGGGTTGCCATTATCGGGATGGCGGGCCGGTTCCCTGGCGCGACCAATGTGGATGCGTACTGGCAAAATCTGGTCAATGGGGTGGAGTCGATCCAGACCTTTACTGAAGAGGAAGTGTTGGCGGCGGGCACCGATCCTGCGCTGCTGAAGAATCCCAATTATGTGCGGGCGGGCGGGGCGATCGAGGATATCGATCAGTTTGCCGCTTCCTTTTTTGGCTTTACTCCGCGGGAGGCGCAGATGACGGATCCGCAACAGCGGATCTTTTTGGAGTGTGTCTGGGAGGCCTTGGAGGATGCCGGTTATAATGTTGAGAATTATCCAGGTCCGATCGGTGTTTATGCCGGCACCAATATAAATTCCTATCTGTTGGATAATATTTATTCCCACCCTGAGTTAATTCAATTGCTGGGGATATACCAGATTTCGTTGAACAATGGGGCGGATTTCCTTTGTACCCGGGTTTCGTATAAGTTGAATTTACATGGACCGAGCATGACGGTGCAGACCGGCTGTTCGACGGCATTGGTGGCGACCTGTCTCGGCTATCAGGCGCTGTTGAACTATCAGGCCGATATGGTGGTGACCGGTGGGGTCACTGCCTGGGTGGATCAGAAGGCCGGCTACTTCTATCAGGAAGGTGGGATCAGCTCTCCCGATGGCCATTGTCGGGCTTTCGATGCGAAGGCGCGCGGGACTGTGATGGGCAACGGTGTGGGGGTGGTGGTGTTGAAACGGCTGGAAGATGCCGTGGCCGATGGGGATCATATCTACGCGGTGATCCGCGGCGCGGCCATGAATAACGATGGCGCGCACAAGGTGGGGTATACGGCGCCGAGCGTGGATGGGCAGTCCGAAGTGATCGCGGCGGCGCAGGCGCTGGCCGGGATCGATCCGAATACGATCGAGTATGTGGAGGCGCATGGTACCGGCACCTTGATGGGCGACCCGATCGAGATTGCGGCGCTGACCCGGGCCTTCCGGTTGCAGACGGACCGCAAACAGTTTTGTGGGATCGGTTCGGTAAAGACCAACATTGGCCATCTGGATACGGCGGCCGGGGTAGCCGGGCTGATTAAGGCGGCGTTGACGATTGAGCAGGGGGTGATTCCGCCGAGTCTGAATTTTGAGACGCCCAATCCCCAGATCGATTTTGCCAACAGTCCTTTTTATGTTGTCGATCGGTTGACTCCCTGGTCGGCAAAGGGCCACCCGCGACGGGCGGGGGTGAGTGCGTTTGGGATCGGCGGGACAAATGCGCATGTGGTGCTGGAAGAGGCTCCTCCGCATGATCCGTCACCGGCTGCGCGGCCGATCTATCCGCTGTTGCTTTCGGCGCAGACGCCGACCGCACTGACGGCGATGGGGCCGCGGCTGGCGCGGTGGCTCCAGGAGCATCCGGGGCTGGAGCTGGCCGATGTGGCCTATACGCTGGCGGTGGGACGCAAGCGGTGTGTGCATCGGCGGGTCATTCCGGCGCGGACGCTGGCGGAGGCGGTGCAGCGGTTAGAGGGGGAGGAGAGCCGGTATCCAGGCGTGCAGGTGACGGCGGAGCGGGGCGTGGTTTTTATGTTCCCGGGGCAGGGATCTCAGCATGTCAATATGGCACTGGAGACTTACGGGGCCGAGCCGCTTTTCCAGGAGACCGTGGACCGTTGTTCAAAGCTGCTGGAGCCGCATCTGGGCCGTTCTCTGAAGGCGCTTTTTTATCCGCCGGAGGATGAAGCGGAAGCGGCGGCTGAGCTGTTGAAGCAGACCTGGCTGACCCAGCCGGCGCTTTTTGTGATCGAGTATGCTCTGGCGGAATTGTGGCGTTCATGGGGAGTAGAGCCTCAGGCCTGTGTGGGCCATAGTATTGGTGAGTATGTGGCGGCCTGTCTGGCGGGCGTTTTCTCGCTG
The DNA here is from genome assembly GCA_964501335.1 of uncultured Anaerolineales bacterium. Taxonomy (GTDB): domain Bacteria; phylum Chloroflexota; class Anaerolineae; order B4-G1; family SLSP01; genus CAZCTC01. The sequence goes on from CAZCTC010000027.1 coordinate 57,975, forward strand.
GCGGATGGGCTGGCGTTGGTGGCGGCGCGCGGTCGGTTGATGCAGGGGCTGCCGGCGGGAGCGATGCTTTCCGTGCCGTTGTCGGAGGCGGAGCTTCAGCCGTGGTTGGGTGAAGGGCTTTCGCTGGCGGTGATCAACGGGCCGGCGATGTGCGTCGTTTCGGGGACGTTGGAGGCGGTGGCGGCGTTGGAGCAAAAGCTGATGGAGGAAAAGGTCAGCGTCCGACGATTGTTAACTTCACATGCTTTCCATTCGGAGATGATGACGCCGATCCTGGCTGAGTTCAAGGCGTTGGTGGCGCGGGTGAAGTTGCAGGCGCCGGAGCTGCCGTATCTTTCCAATGTTTCGGGGACGTGGATTACGGAAGCCGAAGCGTGCAGTCCGGCTTATTGGGCGGATCATTTGCGGAAGACGGTGCGCTTTGCGGACAATGTGGCGGCTCTGGCGGAGCATCCGGAATGGATTTTGCTGGAAGTGGGACCGGGGCAGGCGTTGTTGTCGCTGGTGCGGCGGCAGTTGGGGCGGAAGTCGGAGCAGCCGGTGGTCGCTTCATTGCCGCATCCGCAGGAGACGCAATCGGATTACGAATTTTTGCTGCAGGCCTGGGGGCAACTCTGGCAGGCGGGATTCCAGGTGTCGGGCGAGAAGTTTTTTGCCGGGGAGCAGCGCTATCGCGTGCGGCTGCCGGGCTATCCTTTGGAGCGGCAGCGTTATTGGTTGGAGCCCCGGCGGCTTCCGACCATGGCGGTCGGGGCCGATTTGCCCGTGGAAGAGGCGGGGGCGGAGGTCGTGCCGGCTCCTCCTGTGGTATCCCGGGCGGTGGCGACGCCTTATGTAGCGCCACGCAATGAGGTGGAGCGCACGCTGGCCGCCATCTGGGCTGAGTTGATCGGGGTAGAAGTGGTCGGCATTCACGATAATTTTTTTGAGCTGGGGGGGGATTCCCTGGCGACGTTGCAGGTAGGCGGGCGGGCCAAGCAGGCGGGGCTGATGCTTTCGCCGCGGCAGATTATGGAACGGCCGACTATTGCGCAACTGGCGGAGGTGTTGGGGCCGCTGGAAAAAGCGACGGCTGCCGCAGCTGCCGTTTCGCGTTTCCTGACGCGGCCGGCAGTGAGTGCGCTGCATCCCAATCTGGTGCCGTTGCAGACGGGTGGGGAGCGGCCGCCGCTCTTCCTGGTCCATCCGGCCAACGGCGATCCGACGGTTTATCGGACGCTGGCGCGTTATCTGGGCGCGGATCAGCCGGTGTATGGGTTGATCGCGAGCGGATTGTATGACGATGCGCCGGTTACTTCGCAGTTGCGGTTGATGGCCGCCATTTACAACGATGCGATTCAAACGATCCAGCCGACGGGGCCCTACTGGTTGGGCGGCTGGTCGGCGGGCGGGGTTGTGGCTTTCGAGATGGCGGCGCAGTTGCGCGGCCGGAATCTTCCGGTAGACTTCTTAGGGCTGATCGATGCCGGGATGGTGAACGATCAGCAGAACCGGTTGCGGCTGGCGCATGGGCTGTTGCAGAGCAATAGCTGGCTGGCGCGGTTGTACAAGAGCGGCAAGCTGGGCAAGATGGTTTTCTACCGCAATCTGGATGCGATGTGGCAGAATCAGCGTGGTGAGATTATGAAGCGGATCGAGGGCCCCAATCGTACTGCGGTGGTGATGATGTATGTGAGCTGGTTTGAACAGGAGCAAGGGGTGGCGCTGGGGCTGAACCCGGAGGCGTTGGTGGAACTTTCCCTGGAGGACCAACTGGCGCAGGTGGCGGCCCGGATGCAGGCGGTGGGGATAGCGCAACCGGAGGCCTATCTGGCCGGAATTCGACGCTGGGTTAAGGTCACCTTGACGAACAGTGCGATGATCGATGCTTACGCGCCGGATCTCTATGAAGGGGCGATGACTTTCTTCCGACCGGAAGGGTTTGGCCCGGATGAGCCGGCGGTGTCGGTGGATTTTGTGGATGAGACGCGGGGATGGGCGGCTTATTGTCGCGTGGCGCCGGAAGTGTTTGTTGTCCCGGGACACCATTATGTGATGGTAGAAGAACCGCATGTGCGGGGGTTGGCAGAAAAATTGCGAGCGGCGTTGGATCAAACATTGGCGACGGCCGCGGGAGGACGTCAGGCATGATGACTGAAGTGTGGATTGCGCATCGAAAGCCGCAACTTGAGGCCCGGCTGCGGTTGTTTTGTTTTCCCTGTGCGGGGGGGAGTGCCATTGCTTATCGGCCCTTTGTGGACGATTTGGCGGAGGTAGCCGATGTCTGTCCGGTAGAGTTGCCGGGGCATGGGATACGATATAGCGAGCGCATGCTGGTGACGCAAATGGCGGAGCTGGTGGAGATGCTGGCGATGGGGCTGGCGCTTGAAATGGAGGAAGGGCCGTTTGCTTTTTTCGGACATAGTATGGGGGCCGAAGTGGCGTTTGAGCTGGCGCGCTGGCTGCGGCGGGAAGGAATCCCGGGGCCGGTTTATCTGTTTGCGTCGTCGCATCGGGCGCCGCAGTTGCCTAATCCCGAGGCGACGCGTCATTTGTTAGCCGATCCGGAACTGGCGGAGTACATGAAGGAATTAGGGGGAACGCCGCCGGAAATTCTGGCGCATCCCGAATTTTTGGATATGTTGTTGCCGTTGTTACGGGCCGATTTGACTTTATTGAATACTTATGTGTATTATGAGGAGCCGCCGTTGGAGGTTCCGATTCTGGCTCTGGGCGGGACCGGTGACCGGATGCTGACGCGAAATCAATTGGAACCCTGGAAGGTTCAGACGACAGGGGATTTTGGGGTGCAAATGTTCCCTGGCGGCCATTTTTACCTGAACGGGTCTCACCCGATGTTAATGGAACGGATACGGCGAGTTCTGGAACAGGTAAAACTATAACGATGAGGTGAGCGGCGTGATCAAAGGCGGGAGTGCGGAATTGCCTCCTTTGACGGTAGGAACCGTGCAGGTATGGCAGCTGCGGTTGGACGAAGTCGGCACTTATGAGGCGGTGCTGATGCCGTTGTTGACCGCGGAGGAATGTCAGCGCGCCTGGCGGTTTCATTTCGCGCGGGATCGGCAGACTTTTGTGGGGACGCGGGCGGTGTTACGGATTTTGTTGGGGGCCTATTTGGGTCAGGATCCGGCAAAGATCCAATTTCATTATGGAGCCTGGGGCAAGCCGATCCTGGTACCGGAGGAAAATGTCAAAGGGGTGGAGTTCAATGTTTCGCATTCGCATGGGCTGGCGCTGCTGGCCTTTCATCGGGAGCAGGCGGTGGGGGTGGATGTTGAGATGATCCGGGCGGACCTGGATCTGGAAGAGATGGCGGTACGGTTTTTCTCAACGCGCGAGGTGACCCGGCTGCGGATGTTGCCGGTGGAGGAGCGGACGGCGGCCTTTTTTCGTTGCTGGACGCGCAAAGAGGCTTTTTTGAAGGCCTGTGGTACGGGGCTGGCGCTGTCGCTTTCCCGGTTTTCGGTCTCGCTGGAAGTGGATCGTGCGGAGTTGCTGGAAGCGGTAGACCGGCCGGAGGAAGTCGCGCGGTGGAAACTGGTTCCATTGTCCGTCGGTGGGGAGTATGCGGCGGCGTTGGCGGTGGCGGCAGAGACGGTGCCTCAGGTGGTGATGCAGTCGTGGGAGTGGCCGGGACGGTTCTGAGAAGGGCTATGTTTTGGTGCACATTCTGATGCGCACCAAAACATAAACAAAAAACTCTCTCTGCCTGCTTCGCACAGCGCGGCGAATCTTATGGGGAAAGTGACAGGTGCGGGTGATTTTTCAAGCAGGTGCAACGCACTCCGATTTTGCAAGGATCGCGCATTTGCTTCAACGTTGAGCTGTTTGAATCGGTGGTTCTATGGATAGAAAGTGCGTCGCACCTTAGGATAGTTTATTTTCAAGATAGTGAGGACAGTGTGAGCGACGGAAAGCTACGGGTTTTATTGACGACTCAACCAGGGACGGGGCATTTGCGGCCGTTGATGCCGTTGGCGCAGGCTTTGCAGACGGCCGGGCATACGGTGGCGGTGGCCTGTGCGCCTTCGTTTGCGCGGTGGGTGGTAGCGGCCGGGTTGGAGGCGATTCCGGCGGGATTAGATTGGTTGGAGTCGGAGCCGGAGCTGGCTTTTCCGGAGATGGCGGCGATGTCGCCAGCGGAGCGAGATGAGATGTTGACGGAGATTTTCACGGATATCTCGGCCAATCAGATGACCTATGATTTGTTGGAGTGCTGTCCTCAATGGAAACCCGACCTGTTGGTACGGGACTATTCGGAGTATGGGGCCTGTCTGGCCGGCGAGATTCTGGATATCCCGCATGCGGTGGTGGGGTTAGGGCTCTATATTCCCAATTACATTACCCGCCTTTCCATGGAGAAGCCGCTGGCTTATTTGCGGAGTGCGTATGGATTGCCGCCGCATCCGGCGATGGAGATGTTGACCCGTTATCTCTATCTTTCTCTGGTGCCGCGCAGTTTTCAGTTTCCGGAGTATCCCATGCCGCCGGTGTTGCATTCGGTGCGGTTTCCGGAGCCGGAGAGCGGTGGGGCGGCGGTTTTGCCGGAGTGGGTGGCGACGTTGCCGAAGCAGCCGACCGTCTATGTGAGCATGGGAACTGTTTTCAATCGGGCGCCGGAGATTTTTCGGGAGATTCTGGATGGGTTGCAGGATGAGCCTTTGAATTTGATCCTGACGATCGGGCGGAATCAGGACCCGGCGCAATTTGGGAAGCGGCCGGCGAATGTTCATATTGAGCAGTTTATTCCGCAGGCGGCGTTAATGCCCTATTGCGATCTGGTGATCACGCATGGGGGGATCAATACGATTTTGATTGGGTTGGGGTATGGATTGCCGCTGGTGGTGATTCCTTTGGTGGGCCATCAGTTGCAGAATGTGGTGCGCTGTAAGGCGTTGGGCGTAGGGATTCCCTTGCTGCCGCGGGAGCAGGGGCTGGTATTGGATGCGGCGACAGTGGCGGCCCAGGGGCCGGAGGCCACGCAAAGTGCGGCGCAGGCATTGTTTGGGGACGATTCTGCGACCTTCAATGCGGCGAGCGTGCGGGAGACGGTCCGGACGCTGTTGGGGACGTCCAGCTATCGGGCGGCGGCGCAGCGATTGCAGGCGGAAATGGCGGTTTTGCCGGGACCGGAGTATGCAGTGGCGTTACTGGAGCGATTGGCCCGGGAACGGGGCCCAGTGACGGGGGAAGGGTAGCGGGATTATTTTTAAGGTGAAGGGAACTACGATGAGCGCATTAAGCCAGGTGACCTGGATCGATTTGCCTTCGGTGGTGGATGAACGGGGGGTCTTGACTGTGATTGAGAGTGCGCAAAGTATTCCGTTTGAAATCAAGCGGGTTTTCTTTATGCATCATATCACCCAGGATCGGGGTGGCCATGCGCATATGGATACGCAGGAAATGGTCATTGCTGCTCACGGTTCGTTTTTTATTGAAGCGACTGATGGCGAGCGGAGTGAGACCTATTTAATGGATAATCCTCAGCGGGCCCTGTTTATTCCGCCTATGGTTTTCATTCGGTTGTATCAATTCTCGCCGGGGGCGGTCTGTCTGGCGTTGACTGATACGCATTACGATATCAAGCGTTCTTATCGCAGTTGGGAAGCTTATCTGGAGGCGATCGGAAAAACTAATCCTACCATATAGAGGCAGGGGCGGCTTTCTCCGCGCCATCTTACAATTATTGAGAAGGTGGAGGATGGAGATTCTGGATCAGGTGCGATGGATCGATTTGCCGTGGACGGTTGAAGAGGGCGGGATGATCACTTCCCTGGAAAGCGAGCAAGCGATCCCTTTTAAAATTCAGCGGGTGTATTATATGCACCATGTCAGTGAGGAACGCGGCGGGCATGCTCACATTGATACCGATCAGGTGGTGGTGGCTGCGGCGGGGAGTTTTTCGGTGGATCTGTCGGATGGGGAACGGACCGTGACCTTTGTGCTGGACGATCCGACCCGGGGGTTGTATATGCCGCGGCTGGTTTTTAACTGGCTGTATGGTTTTTCGGCGGAGGCCGTGTGTCTGGTGCTGGCAAATACGCATTATGATATTTCCCGTTCGTTAAGAAGTTGGGATGAGTATCGGGCGTATTTGGGGAAAAGCGTTTCTGGCGGTGGGGTTTTTTAACATTCCGCCCCAGGTGCTTTCCCGATAAAAAGCGACGCGCAGGATGGGGGGAGAGCGTTATTCTTACTCATATTTTCGGCGGCTTTCTGAAGCCGCCGAAAATAGGGGCTTTTTTTCAGCCTAACCGCACAGGTCGTTTTTTATTGGTGGTTTTGTGCGCATAAGAATGAGCACAAAACCACGGGCTTTTTTCTCTCGCTTTTCCGGGTTAACCGCAGCGGTGGTTCTTTTTTAGTTGTTTGCGGTGGCTTTGAAAAAACATAAATCCAATATGACCCAAGCAGGATCAAGGAAATATCATGGATACTCCCTGGCATCAGCAATCCAAAGAGGCTAGTTTTTTGCGTTCGGCGCTGACGGTGGAGAACGCTTTCCAGGATTTGGAAGAGTTCCTGGTCTGGTTCAACCAGCAGGCGACGGCAAAGCATTTTCTGGTCGAGCAGATTCCCTTTTCGGCGATGGATGCATGGGAATTTATTGAAAACCCTTACCGTTTGGCCCATCGGTCGGGCAAGTTTTTTTCGATCGATGGAATCCGGGTGCGGACGAATTACGGCAATGTAAGCGAGTGGGATCAGCCGATCATCAATCAGCCTGAAGTGGGGATTTTGGGGATCGTTACCCGGGTCTATGAAGGGACGCGCTATTTTTTGATGCAGGCCAAGATGGAGCCGGGGAATGTGAATACGATTCAGCTTTCTCCCACGGTTCAGGCGACGAAGAGCAATTATACGCAGGTGCATAAGGGGCGCTGTCCGCGTTATCTGGAATATTTTGTGGAGCCGGGGCGGGCCCAGATTCTGGTGGATCAATTGCAACCCGAGCAGGGGGGGCGGTTTTTACAGAAGCGCAACCGCAATATGATCGTGGAGATCGATGATGCGCTGCCGGCCACAGATGAGTTCTGCTGGCTGACGTTGGGCGAGATCAAGCAACTGTTGCGGGTGCCGAATCTGGTCAATATGGATAGCCGGACGGTGCTCTCGTGCATTCCGTTGGTCCATCCGGACTGGCGCTTTTTTTACACATGGGGTATTTCACGTGAACCGGATACTTTGAATGTGTTTGGCTACCAGCTCAAAGGGTTTGCGCGCGATCTTTTCCTTTCGGCGCTGGATCGGAATCCGGTGGTCCATACGTTGGATGAGATTATTAGCTGGTTTACCGAATTGAAAACGCGGTATGAGTTAGATGTCTCCCGTATTCCGTTGAATACATTACGACGGTGGACGCATAACGAGTGGGAAATCCGTCACGAAACCGGGCAATATTTTTCGGTGATTGGGGTGGGAGTCGAGGCCGGGTCGCGCGAGGTGCAGCGGTGGACGCAGCCGTTGTTACGCCATTCCGGCTATGGGATCGTGGGATTCCTGACGCAGAAGATCAACGGGACGCTCCATTTCCTGGTGCGGGCCAGTCTGGAGCCGGGAAATCGCGATTTGATTGAGATGGGGCCGACGGTGGCCTGTTGCGAGCCGGTTTTGCGGATCAAAAATGGGAATCCGCCGTTGTTTCTGGAATATTTCCTCGACCCACCACCGGAACAGGTCCGGTATGCAACAATACAATCAGAGGAAGGGGGCCGGTTTTATCATTTCCAAAACCGATATATAATTTTGGAATTGTTGGCCGATACCCCTTTGGATCTGCCGGAAAATTTTATCTGGATGACGCTCGGCCAAATCATCGATTTCACCAAATACAGCTATTTCAACATCGAAGCCAGAAATTTATTTTCCTGCTTAAATTTTTTGGAGTGACACCATGCGTGTATTAATTCTGGGATATTCCAGCATTGTTCAGCGGAGAGTTTTGCCGGCGTTGGCGCGGTTGGGAGTGACGACAGTCGATATTGCGACGAAAACCCGGGCCCAGGCAGTGACATGGCCGGCGGGGATGCGGGGGGAGTGTTTTACGGATTACGAGACGGCTTTGGACAGCGGCCGGCCGGATCTGGTTTATGTGTCGACGGTCAATACCCACCATGCCCGCTGGGCTGAAGAGGCTTTATTGCGTGGTCGAAATGTGGTGGTCGATAAACCGGCCTGTCTGGCTTTGCCTCAAGCTGAGCGGTTGTTGGAACTGGCGGCGCAACAGAATGTCTGTCTGGCGGAGGCGGCTGTTTTTGGGTACCATCCTCAGATCGTCGAGATCCGGCGGATTTTTGCCGATGCCGGCAGCCGGCCGACTCGTATTTCCGGCACCTTTTCATTTCCTCCGCTGGCGATGGATAACTTTCGTTATCGGGAGTCGCTGGGTGGGGGGGCGCTCTTTGACCTGGGCGTTTATGCGTTAGGGCCGGGACGGCTTTTCTTTGGGGCGGAGCCGCGGGAGATTATTTGCCGGGTGGTGGATCGCGCAGAAGAGGTAGAGACTTCTTTTTCGGTCATGGCGATTTATCCGGGAGGCCGGTCGCTGGTGGGGAATTTCGGTTTTAATACCGGTTATCGCAACCATCTGGAGGTGTTGGGTCCGCAGGTTGTGGTGGCTTTGGATAATGTATTTACCACACCGGCCAATCTGGACAATGTGCTCTATGTGAATCGGAATGGAGAGGCCGGAATGGTTTCGATTTCGGCGGCCGATCCGTTTGAGCAGTTCTTGCAGGCGGTTTTCCGGGCATTGGATTCGGAGCATTATGAGGCGCTGGCGCAGGATTTTCTGGCGAATGCGCAACTGATGCATCGGTTGCGGCGGGCGGCGGCGACGGGTTAAAGCGTTTTGGGGATTATTTTTTTCGCGCCGCCGGAGGCGGCGCGGAAAAATAAATTTTCAGGAATTTGTTTGAGAGGGATTTTCTCTTATGCCAATCAATGTTTGGGATTATCGTAAAGAGTATGAGATCGAGAAGGCCGAAATTTACGAGGCCATCGATCAGGTGATGCAGTCAGGGCGGTTGATTTTAGGGCCGAGTGTGAGCAATTTTGAAGCGGAGTTTGCTGCTTATTGCGGTGCGACGTATGGCGTGGGGGTAGATAACGGCACGGATGCGATCTGGGTGGGGTTGATGGGAATCGGGATTCAGCCCGGTGATGAAGTGATTACGGTGCCCAATACGGCGGTGCCGACTGTGTCGGCGATTACGACTGTGGGGGCGACGCCGCGCTTTGTGGATATCGATCCGGCGACTTATCTGATGGATACGACGCAACTGGAGGCGGCCATCACGCCCCGGACCCGGTGTATTTTGCCGGTGCATCTCTATGGCCAGTGTGTGAATATGGATGAGGTGCGGCGGGTGGCCGAGGCCCACAATTTATTGGTGTTTGAGGATTGTGCGCAGAGCCATGGGGCGACTTTTAAGGGGCAGCGGGCCGGTTCGATGGGCCAGGCGGGATCGTTTTCTTTCTATCCGACGAAGGTGCTGGGCGCTTATGGCGACGGCGGGATGGTGATTACGTCGGATGAAGCTTTCCATAAGAAGTTGCGTCGGCTGCGTTATTACGGGATGGATAAGACCTACTATGCCGAAGAGCATGGTTACAATTCCCGGCTGGATGAGTTGCAGGCCGAGATTTTGCGGCGTAAGCTGCGGCATATCGACGAGTATATCGCCCGACGGCAGGCGCTGGCGGCCCGCTATGATGCGTTGCTGGCGGATACCGATTTGATCCTGCCGAAGATCGGGGCGCACAACGGGCATGCTTACTATCTGTATGTGGTGCGGCATCCCCGGCGCGATGAGATTATGGAGCAGCTCAAGCGTTACGATATTTTCGTCAATGTCAGCTATCCCTGGCCGATCCATACGATGCGCGGTTATCTGCATTTGGGGTATCAGGAAGGGCAATTTCCGCAGACTGAGGCGGCGGCCCGGGAGATCTTCTCACTGCCGATGTATCCGACGTTGGCGGAAGAGGAACAGGATAAGGTGAGTCTGGCTTTGCATGAGATTCTGGCCCGGCTGTCATAGGGCCGGGGCGGGCTATCGCTGAAACTTGCACGGAGGCACGCGTTGAAGTATCTGTTCACCACTCAGCCCGGAGTCGGTCATCTTAATCCCCTGGTTCCGATTGCCCGTGGATTGGCGGCGGAGGGCCATGAGGTTGCCGTGGCCTGTGCGGCCTCGTTTGTGCCGCGTGTGGAGGCTGCCGGGTTGCGGGCGATTCCAGCCGGGGTGGATTGGTTGCAGACGGCACCGGAACAGGCGTTCCCGGAAACGGAAGGGATGACCCCTTTTCAACGGGAACTCTTTTTGACCGATATTTTTGCCGATACCACGGCCCTGGCCATGGCCGGGGATTTGTTGGAGCTTTTCGAGAGCTGGCGGCCGGATGTGGTGGTGCGGGATGCGTATGAATATGGTGGTTGTGCGGTGGCGGAGCGTTGGGATATCCCGCATGCGGTGGTGGATGTGGAATTTTACGTTCCTCCGTATGTGACGCGGCAGGGATTGGAGCAGCCGCTTTCTTATCTGCGCAGCGTGTGCGGGCTGTCGCCCGCTCCGGCCATGGAGATGTTGGAGCGCTATCTCTATCTGCCCTGTATTCCCCCCAGTTATCAATTTCCCGAATATCGCCTGCCGGAGGTGACGCATGCCCTGCGGCCGGCCTATCTCGATCCTTCCGGCTCTCAAACGTTGCCGGATTGGGTTCACGGGCTGCCCGATCGGCCGCTGGTTTATGCCACAATGGGGACGACGTTTAACAATGTGCCCATGATTTTCCGGCAAATTATCGCGGGGCTGGCGGAGTTGCCGCTGAATTTGATTATTACGGTGGGCCGAAACCAGGATCCCCGGCAGTTCGATCCGTTGCCGGCGAATGTCCATGTCGAGCAGTTCATTCCGCAGGCGGCTTTGATGCCGCATTGTCAGGCCGTCATTGCCAACGGCGGCATGGGGACGAATCTGATTGCTTTGAGCTATGGGGTGCCGTTGTTGCTCATTCCGTTGAGCGGCCATCTGTTGTTGCATTCTTTGCGCTGTCGGGCTTTGGGAATCGGGCGGACGCTGAAATTGCCGACGGCGCTTTTTGAGGAGAGCGAGGCGGAGCTGGCGACCCTGCCGGATAACTATGTTACCCGGCAGGCCTGGTCGTTATTGCAGGATGATTCACCGGAGTTGACGCCGGAATCGATGGCGGCGGCGGTGATGGAGCTGGTGGAAGAACCGGAATACCGGCAGGCAGCACAGAAGATGCAGGTCGAGATGGCGAATCTGCCGGGACCGGATTATGCGGTAAGGTTGTTGGAGCGATTGGCCGTGGAGCGCGCTCCGATTCGAGGGGGATCTCTGGAGGTATCAGGATGAAGGGAAAGAAAAATTCGCCGGTTCCGATGGCCAGTCGCACGCCTGAAAAGCCGGCTGTGCCGACCGTCCAACCGACGTCGGTCGTTGCAGTAGGGAAAGAAACTCCGGTCGTGGTGCCGGCGGCTCCGGTCGAGAAGGCGCCGGCGGCGGAGCCTGCATCGACTGAGAACGGGCCGAAAAAATCGTTGTTGATCGATATCCGGCAAGTGGTGAAAGATTATGCCATCGGCGGGGGGGTTTTTCGGGCGCTCAAGGGCGTTAGCCTGACCGTGGAGCCGGGGGAGTTCGTGGGGGTAATCGGAAAGTCCGGCTGTGGTAAATCTACCCTGATCAATATGATTACCGGGATCGATCGGCCCTCCGGCGGAGAAGTCTGGGTGGCCGGGACTCCGGTCCATACCCTCAGCGAAGGGCAGATTGCCGTGTGGCGTGGCAAGACGGTCGGCGTGGTGTTTCAGTTTTTTCAGCTGCTGCCGACGCTTTCGGTGATTGAGAATGTGATGCTGCCGATGGATTTTTGTAACCTTTACAAGCCGCGCGAACGCCGGGAGCGGGCGCTGGCCTTGCTGACCCAGATGGAAATGGACGGGCAGGCGGATAAATTGCCGTCGGCGCTGTCGGGGGGGCAACAGCAGCGGGTGGCGATTGCCCGGGCGCTGTCTAACGATCCGCCGATTCTGGTGGCGGATGAGCCGACCGGGAATTTGGATTCTGCGACGGCGAAGTCGGTCTTTAAATTGTTTTACAGTCTGGTGGATCAGGGCAAGACAATTGTGATGGTGACCCATGATAGCGATCTGGCCCGGCGGGTGAGTCGGGTTGTGCGGTTGCTGGACGGGGAGATTGTCGAACAGATCCGGCAGACGCCTGAAAAGGGAGACCATGCTTAATCCGCGCTGGAAGAAAGTATTCCGCGATATCTGGAGCAACAAGACCCGTGCGCTGCTGGTGATCCTTTCCATTGCGGTCGGCGGCTTTGCTTTGGGGACGGTGTTGCATTTGCAGGTGCTGGTCGGCGGGGATCTGGTGCAGAGCTATCGGGATGTCTCTCCGGCCCAGATTGTGATCTATACGGAAGAGGGGTTCGATCAGGATTTTATCGCCGCTATGCGCCGGGCGCCGGGCGTGGCGGCCGTGCAGGGGCGGCGGAGTATGATCATGAAGTTCCGCCGTACCGACAACGATACCTGGTATGCAATTCAGCTCTTTGCCCTGGAAGATTACGAGAACATTGAAGTCAATAAGGTCAAACCGGAGCGGATTTTCGATCCCGATCCCGGGTTATGGCCGCAGCCCAATGTCTGGCCTCCGCCGAAGCATGCCTTGTTGCTGGAACGAACTTCATTGTTGATGGATTCGTTGGGGTTAGGGGCGCATGTGAAGCAGGGCGATTCGATTTTCCTGGAGACGCCGACGGGGAAGGTGCGGGAAGTGCCGCTGGTCGGCCTCTGTTACGATCTGTCGCGGGCCCCGGCCACGTTCAGTGGGATGGCGGCGGGGTATGTTTCCTTTGATACCCTGGAATGGCTGGGCTTGCCGCAAAATTTCAATGAGCTGCACATTGTCGCTGACGGCAGTTATGCGAGTTGGGCGCAGCTCAAAGTCTTGGGGCGGCAATTGCAGGACCGGGTGGAGCGTAGCGGTTATACCGTGACCAAACTGGATGTGCCCGAACCCGGCAAACTGCCGATGGATGGGCTGTTCCGGGCTATTACATTGATCCTGGGATCGATGGGCGCCTTTTCGCTCTTCCTGGCGGTTTTTCTGGTGATCAATACTATCTCGGCCCTGTTGACTCAGCAGGTGCGCCAGATTGGTGTGATGAAGGCTGTGGGCGCCCGTGAGGATCAACTGATCGGGATGTATCTGACCATGATTGTGGTTTTCGGAGTGGTTTCGGTATTGATTTCAGCGCCGTCGGCGGCTTACATTGCCGAGGCGGCTGTTCATTTGCTTTCTTATTTCATCAATTATCAGATGAGTGCGTTCCGGGTGGCGCCGGAAGTCATTGTGGTGCAGTTGCTGGTGGGAGTGCTGGTGCCGGTACTGGCCGGGATCTATCCGGTGTTGGCCGGGGCACGGATTACCGTACGGGAGGCGATTGCCAGTCAGGGATTGGGCGGCGGCAGTTTCGGCGGCAGCCGGTTTGATCGATGGATCGAGTCGATTCGGGGATTGCCGCGGCCGATATTGCTTTCGGTGCGCAACACTTTCCGGCGGAAGTGGCGGTTGATTTTGACGCTGGCGACGCTGATCCTGGCGGGAGCCGTTTTTATTGGGGTGACTTCGGTGCGCAGTTCGATGGATGCCACGATGAACGATCTGTTCAAGTATTGGCAGTTCGATGTCCAGATTCAGTTTGCGCGATCTTATCGGCTGGAACGGGTGGCGGGGTTGATCCGGCTGGTGCCGGGGGTGGTGGAAATGGAAGGCTGGGCCAGTACTTCATCCTATCGACTGCGCCCGGACGGCAGTGAAGGCGAGAGTTTCTCGATTACTGCGCCGCCCTTGAATTCCAAATTTATTCAGCCGCAGCTGGTGGCCGGGCGGTGGTTACAGTCCGGGGATACCAATCAGATGGTGATCAACCTTAATTTATGGAAACAAGAGCCTGATATCAAGATGGGCGATTCCATCGTGATCCGGTTGGACGGTCGGGATACGACCTGGCAGGTGGTGGGAGCGGTCAAGATGGTGGGGGATAATCTGGCGGCTTTTACGACCTACGATTCCCTGGTGCAGGCGGTACGGGATGTCGGTTCGGCGAGCAGTGTGCAGATTTTGATTTCCCCCAACGATGCGGTCAATCAGGTGCGGATGGCGAAGTTGATCGAGGCGCAGCTGACGGCGGCCGGGCTGGATGTGACCAGCAAGTATACCAATGTCGAACTGCGGCAGCAGAGCGCCACCCTTTTTGATATCATTGCTACGTTGCTGATGGTGATGTCGGTATTGATGGCTGTGGTCGGGGGATTGGGACTGGCGGGGACGATGAGCCTGAATGTGTTGGAGCGGACCCGGGAGATCGGGGTGATGCGTGCGGTCGGGGCATCCGATCAAGCGTTGCTGCAGGTCTTTATGATCGAGGGGATGTTTATCGGGGTGCTGAGTTGGATTGGGGGCTTTGTGCTTTCGATTCCAGTGGGGGCTATTCTCAGTTATGAGGTCGGCGTGCAGTTTTTAAATACGCCGCTCAGTTATCAGTTTTCATTGGCGGGAGCTGTGGTCTGGTTGGTATTGGTGCTGATCCTTTCGGCGATCTCCACCTTCTTGCCGGCACAACGTGCTGCTGCTTTGAGCGTGCGTGAGGTGCTGGCCTACGAATAACCGCGTCAGCATATATTTTGAGCCCTACAACGAAAGGATACGGGATGTCTGAGAAGGTCTTTGAAAAACCAGCGCAAGTGAGTTTCAGTGAGAATGGTCCAGCTCGGGAGCCGGTGACGGTTTGCGGGGAAGGATTAACGATCGATGCGGTCGTGGCTGTAGCTCGGGGGCACGTGCCGATGGTGGTGACCGAGGCTCCGGAGGTGATCGAACGGGTGCAGGCGGCCTGCGATTATATTGAGGAGGCTGCGCGGTGTGGTCATCCTATCTACGGGGTGACCTCGGGATTTGGCGGAATGGCCAATGTGGTGATCGATCCTGACGATGCTGCGGAGCTGCAGGACAATATTGTCTGGTATCACAAGACCGGAGCCGGGAATCCTTTGCCGTTCACGGATGTGCGGGCGGCGATGTTATTGCGGGCCAACACCTTGATGCAGGGCGCGTCCGGGGTGCGGATGGAGTTGATCCAGCGCATTGCGACGTTCCTCAATGCCGGGGTGACCCCGCATGTGCCTGAGATGGGCTCGATCGGGGCCAGCGGCGATCTGGTGCCGCTGACCTATATCACCGGGGCGTTGATCGGGTTGGATCCCTGCTTTACGGTGGATTTCAACGGAGAGACCCTGGATGCTTCGACGGCGCTGAACCGGTTGGGGCTGGAGCGGTTACGGTTGCGGCCCAAGGAAGGGCTGGCGATGATCAACGGGACTTCGGTGATGACCGGGGTGGCCGCCAACTGTGTTTATGAGGCGCGGATTTTGTTGTCGGTGATGCTGGCGGCTCATGCATTGAGCATTCAGGCTTTGCAGGGGACCAATCAGTCGTTCCATCCGTTTATCCATCAGCGGAAGCCGCATCCGGGGCAGCTGTGGACGGCGGAGAAGATGTTGCAACTGCTGAATGGGTCGCAGATGAGTCGGGACGAGCTGGACGGGCGCCACGAATATCGCGGTGAGGAATTGATCCAGGATCGCTATTCGATGCGTTGTCTGGCGCAGTTTATCGGGCCGGTGGTCGAAGGGATGCAGGAGATCACCCGCAAGGTGGAGATCGAGATCAATTCGGCGACGGATAATCCTTTGATCGATTACGAACATCAGGCGACCTATCACGGCGGCAATTTCCTGGGTGAATATATCGGCGTGACGATGGATCAGCTGCGTTATTACATCGGATTGCTGGCCAAGCATATGGATACCCAGCTTTCGCTGATGATTGCGCCGCAGTTCAACTCCGGTCTGCCGGCCTGTCTGATCGGCAATCCAGAGCGGCGGGTGAATATGGGGTTGAAGGGGTTGCAGATTGCCGCCAATTCCATTATGCCGTTGTTGACCTATTACGGGCAGCCGATTGCGGACCGCTTTCCGACGCATGCGGAACAGTTCAATCAGAATATCAACAGCCAGGGGTTCAATTCGGCCAATCTGGCGCGCCGTTCTGTGGATGTTTTCCGGGATTATACGGCGATGGCGTTGATGTTTGTGGTGCAGGGGGTGGATTTGCGGACGAAGCTGATTTCCGGCCATTACGATGCCCGCAAGCTGCTTTCTCCGACGTCGGCCGCTGTTTATGAAGCGGTGCGGAGTGTGGTGCAGGCGCCACCTTCGATGAAGCGGCCTTTTATTTGGGACGACAATGAACAGGCGCTGGATCAATACATTCAGCGGATTGTGGCGGACATTGCGGTCGAAGGGCAGATCCCGGCGGCGGTGGCGTGGCTGACGGATGAGTTGAAGCAGAAGTAAAAAATCCCGTACCGAAGGAAAATCCAGATGAACATAGCCTACAATGTGGAGCGGGCCCGGCGGTTCTTTCCTAACAAGGTGGCGTTGCGTTTTGAAGGCCGTTCGTATACCTACCAGGATCTGGATCAGCAGGTCAATCGGATGGCTAACGGATTGCGTAGTCTGGGAATCGGAAAAGGGGATCGGGTGGCGATTTATCTGCCCAACTGCCCGGAGTTTGTGATTTCCTATCTGGCGATCTTGAAGCTGGGAGGGATTGCAGTTTCGGTCAATGCGATGTTGAAGCGGGAAGAGGTCCTGTTCATTTTGCAGGACAGCGGTTCGCAGGTGATCGTTACGACTGAGGGGTTGCGGCCGATGGTGCCGTTCGGCGAGGCGCCGGATCTGCGGCATATCATTATTGCCGAAGGCGAGAAGCTGGACGGCATCGGGATGGCCGATTTCATGGCGCTGGGCTCTTCAGAGGCCCGGGCGCTGCCGATGGAGATGCAGGAGCCGGCGTCGATCGTTTATACGTCGGGGACGACGGGGATTCCTAAAGGGGCGACTCTGTCTCATGGCAATGTGATCTCCAACGCTTATTCCAAAGTGCATTACTGCGGAATGCGGCCCAGCGATCGCATGTTGCTTTATCTGCCGATGTTTCACTGTTTCGGGCAGAATGCCATTCTGAACAGCGGGCTTTTTGCCTGTGCCACGCTGGTGTTGCAACGACGGTTTGATCTGGAACGTACCATGAAAATGGTTTCGGATGAAGCCGTGACGATGTTCTTCGCGGTGCCGACTATTTATGTGCGGATGTTGAGTGTCGATCCTCAGGCATATGATTTGAGTTCGGTGCGGTATTACCTTTCGGGGGCGGCGGTGCTGCATGAGGAGATTGCCCGACGCTGGTTGGAGTCCTACGGCCAACTGATCTATGTGGGGTACGGGTTGACGGAGACCTCGCCGTTTGCCAGCTATAATCACGATTTGAAGTATAAGTTCGGTTCGGTGGGCACGGCCATCGAAAATGTCGAGATGAAGATCGTGAGCATTGAGGATGGGCAGGATGTCGAGCCCGGGACTTCGGGAGAGATCGTGATCCGCGGGCCCAATGTGATGCTGGGCTACTGGAACCGACCGGAAGAGACGGCGCAGGCCTTGCAGAACGGGTGGTTCCATTCCGGCGATATCGGAGTGATGGACGAAGAGGGTTACTTCTTTGTGGTGGACCGGTTGAAGGATATGATCAATGTATCCGGGTTCAAGGTCTATCCGGCGGAAGTGGAAAACGTCCTGTACCGGCATCCGGCAGTGGCCGAGGCGGCTGTCTATGGGGTGCCGGATGTGGAGCATGGGGAGTATGTGAAGGCGCGGATTGTACTCAAGCCGGGGTTCGAGCATGTCTCGGGAGGGGAGATCATTCTTTTCTGCCGGGAGCATATGGCGGTTTACAAGGCGCCGCGCAGTGTGGAATTTGTCAGCAGCATTCCGAAGAATGCGCCGGGCAAAGTGTTGAAGCGGGTGATCCGCCAGGAAGATTCGGGGCGGGGATGAGTTTATTCTATATTTATTTTCGCGTGCCCCGAAGGGGGCACGCGAAAATAAAAAAATCTAAAAGAGGTGAACAATGGCTGAAGATCGTGATGACGGCATTATCTATAAAGTCGTGGTTAACCATGAAGAGCAATATTCGATCTGGTTTGCGGATCGGGAATTGCCCTTGGGCTGGCGTGAGGTCGGGAAACAGGGCACGAAAGCCGAATGTCTGGCTTACATTGAAGAAGTCTGGACAGATATGCGGCCTTTGAGTTTGCGAAAGCAAATGGAAGGGTAGAGAGGATTCAGGATGCACATGGTGAAACGGCGAAGCTTGAACGGACTATGGCTGATGGTTGTTTTGTTTGCGGCCGGCTGCACTGCTGCAATCGATCTGCCGACGACGACGCCTCAAGGGGGAGCCGGGGCTACCGCGACGCCGACGGTGTTGGCTTCTGGAGATCAGGTTGTGGCGGAAGCGGTGGTCGAGCCGGCGTTATGGGCTCCGCTCAGTTTTACTACTTCGGGAGTGGTCAAAGAAATTCTGGTGCATGAGGGCGATGTCGTCAAGAAGGGCCAGGTGTTGGTCCGATTGGACGATACCGATGCGCAGCTGGCGGTGAAGAAAGCGGAAGCGGTGCTGGCGGCGGCGGAAGCCCGACTGGCCAAGTTGAAGGCGGGGGCGCGGCCGGAAGAAATCGCTGTGGCGCGGGCGCAATTGGATGCGGCGCGGGCCGAGCTTTCTCAGGCGACGGCGCGCCGGGATCAGGTTTACGGGGGCGGCGCGAAAGCGGATGTGGCCCAGGCTCAGGCTGAGGTCGAGCAGGCGCGGGCAACCGAATGGGCGGCGCGCGATCTCTACAACCGGGAAGGCTGGCAGATGGGCGATGCGGCGACGACGCAGTTGCGGGCGGCGGAAGCGGCGCTGGCGGCGGCGGAAGCGCGGCTGGTGCAGGCGGAAGCCGGCGGCACGGCGCAGCAGAGTGAGGCCAAGGCGAGTGTCTGGGCGGCTTCGTCACAGCAGAAGGTGGCTCAGGCGCAGCTCGATCTGCAACTGGCCGGGGCTTCGGCCAGTGAGATCGCGGTTTCCGAAGCTGAAGTGGAAAGTGCCCGGGTCGATCTGGAGGTGGCGAAGGCGGCGCTGACGCGGTATGAGATCGAGGCCCCCTTTGACGGGGTCGTGACCACGATCAATGTCAAAGTGGGCAGTCGGGTGGTTCCCGATGGCCGGGTCTGTGCCGTGGCGACCGTGGATAATCTCCAGGTCCGCACGACCGATCTGACCGAACTGTCGGTGGGCCGATTGGCGATCGGGCATCCGGTCGAAATTCGGGTGGATGCGTTCCCGGAACTGGTCCTGAAGGGGAAGATCTTCTGGATCGGATTGGAGTCCGAATCGCGTCAGGGGGATGTCACTTATCCGGTGACGGTGGTGTTGGATGAGAAGGCCCCGGCCGGGTTGCGGTGGGGTATGACCTCGATGGTTACCATTCAGATTCCCTAAGCGCTGGGGCGCAACATACTCATGGCATTGGTTGAAGTCAAAGATCTGGTAAAGCGTTATGCGCCTGGGGGCGCCAATGCGGTGGATCATCTGACGTTCGAGATCCAGCAGGGTGAAATTTTCAGCCTGCTGGGTCCGAACGGGGCCGGCAAGACGACCGCGATCTCGATGCTCAGCACCCTGTTGCCGCCGACCGAGGGCGATGCTGTGATTAACGGTTATTCCGTGCGGCGAAATCCGATGGCGGTACGGCGCAGCATCGGGGTGGTGCCGCAGGATCTGGCTCTCTACGGGGATCTCAGCGCGCTGGAGAATTTGCGGTTCTGGGGGGAGATGCGCGGGCTGGGCGGCGCCACTCTCAAGCGGGAAATCGATGAGAAGCTGGCGTTGATGGAGTTGACCGACCGGGCGAGTGATCGGGTGCAGACTTTTTCCGGGGGAATGAAGCGCCGGCTGAATCTGGCGGTAGGGTTGCTGGGCAATCCGCCGCTGGTGATGCTGGATGAACCGACCGTGGCGATCGATCCGCAGAGCCGGCGGTATATCCTGGATTGGGTCAAGAAGATGAATACGCAGGGCCTGACGGTGCTGTATACCACGCATTATATGGAAGAGGCGGAAGAGTTGAGCCGGCGGATCGGGATTATCGACCATGGAAAGTTGATTGCCCTGGGGACGCTGGAGGAGTTGGTGCAGCAGATCGGCAGCCTGGAACGGTTGATGGTCAAGATTGCCCAGGAAGAGAAAGTGGCTCCGTTGGCGGAGGCGCTGCGCGCTGTAGACGGGGGCTGGCAGATTGCGGTTCACGAAGATCAGCTGGTATTGAATGTTCCTTCGGCGGAAATAGCTTTAGGGCAGGTGTTGAAGCTGGCAGGTGATTTGGGAGCCGGGGTTCGTACGGTTGAGATTCGCGAGCCGGATCTGGAGACCGTTTTCTTGAGCCTTACCGGTCGGGCGCTGCGCGATTGAGGGCGTATGGATTCCTTGTATAAACTGTTGGTCCTGGCGCTAAAAGAAGTCCGGGTAACTTTCCGGGATTCCGGGGCGTTGCTGTTGATGTTGGTGGCGCCTTTTGTTCTTACGCTGGCGGTGGTGGGGGCTTTTGGCACCGGGGGCGATGTGCAGATGGCGGCCGTGCCCGTGTTGCTTTATAACCAGGATTCGCAGGGGATGGGAAATGCTCTGGTTGAGACTTTTCAATCCCCGGAGCTGGCGTCGCTGGTGGTGCCGCAGGTGATTACCGACAGCGCGGCGGGGCGGCTGGCCGTGCAAAAAGAGACGGCGGCGGCGCTGGTTTCGGTCCCGCCGACGTTAACGCAACAGCTCATGGCTTCAAATCCGGGGGGGACGGTGCCGATGACGGTGGAGATCTATTCCGATCCTTTGCGATCGATCGGTACGTTGGTGGTGAGTTCCATTGCCAGCCAGTTTTTGGATCGGGCCTCGATGGCTTCCGGAGGAACCCGGATTTTGTTGGGTGAGCTGGTGAAACGGGGCGTGGCCAAAGGAGGTGCGGAAGAGGCGGCGACTCTGGGTGCGGAGCTGCAGGCCGGACTGGCGATCTCTTCCGATACCCTCATCGGGGTGGAGGTCCGTTCTACAACCGGGCGGGAATTTAACTGGTTGAACTATTTTGCTCCCAGTCTGGCGATCTTATTTTTGATGTTTGCGGCGACAGGGGGCGGGCGAACGTTGATTGCCGAGAAGCAGGAGGGCACGTTGCCCCGGTTGCTGGTCTCGCCGACGCCGGCCTGGGTGATTTTGATGGGCAAGATGACCGGGTCGGTTTTTACCGGATTGTTTCAGGTGAGCGCATTGTGGATTGCGACCGGGGTTGTGGGGGCTTATTGGGGACCTGTGGCTCTGGTGATCCCTTGTGTAGTTTTGTTGGTCGTTTGTGCGACGGGACTGGGGGCTTTAATTGCTTCGTGGGCCCGGACGACTACGGATGCGAATATGATCAGCGCGGTAGTGGTGTTGCTTTCTTCGGCGCTGGCGGGAAATTTCTATCCTCGTAGTACTTTGCCGCAGTGGATCCAGTGGGCGAGTCTGATCTCGCCGAACGGCTGGGGGCTGGAACTTTTTACGCGTTTGCAGGGCGGAGCCGGATGGTTGGAAATTGCGCCTTTATTGGGCGGGTTGCTGGTTTTGACCGTAATTTATTACGGGATCGCGATCTGGGGTTTTCGCCGGCAATTTGTTTGATCCATGTAGGGCGCTCACCCAGGGGCGCCCCTGTATCGCAGGGCCTTGGGTAGGGGCGGCCTGCTGTGGTCGCCCTTGATTTCTTGTTTTTGGAGAAAACTATGCTGCGTCTTTGGCCGATCGTTCGGGCGGATTTTATGCGGGAGTTCGGGACCCCTTCGGCTCTGTTTATCTTCTTGATTTTGCCGTTGATTTTTACCGCCACGCTGGCGGGGCAGTTAGGTTCGGGTGAGGGGAATACGACGACACCGACGAATGCTTCGATTGCCATTGATGTGGTCCAGCAGGATACCGGGCCGTTGGGGCCGGCGTTGGTGAAAGCGATGGAGGCCAATAATCTGGCCCCGAAAATGGTGACGGCGTTGGCGGGCGACAGTCTGGGCGTGATTATTCCGGCCGATTTTTCGGCGCGATTGCTGGCCGGGGAGCCGGTTTCTTTGACTTTGCAGGTGAAGGGAACGGACAGCCGGACGCCGTCGATTCGTCAGGCGGTGGGAGCGGCACGGGAACGGCTGTGGCTGGTGGTTCAGACGGTCCGTACCGGGGCGGCGGCGGCGGAAAAGCGGGGGGCATTTGCCGATGAGGCGGCCCGTGAGGCTTTTATCCAGGATTTTATGGTGCAGGTAATCGATCTGGGGCAGACGCCAGCGGCTCAGGCCGAGATTGTATGGGCCGGTTCAGAAGGGTCTGTATTACGCAACCATGTTACCGACAGCGAGCAGGCTTCGGCGGGGCAACTGGTGACCTGGGTGCAGGTGACGTTGCTGGGGACTTCGGCGATTCTGATCAATGAGCAGTTGAGCGGGACGCTGCGCCGTTTGATGATCATGCCGGTGCCGGGAACTGTGATTTTGGGCGGTAAGGTGCTGGCGCGGTTCCTGTTGGGGCTCGGCCAGATGGCCATGCTGGTGCTGGGGGGCGCCTTGTTGTTCAATGTGGGCTGGAGCAATAACCCTCCGGCCGTGGCGCTGGTTTCGGTGGCCTTTGCGGCGGCGATTTCGGGGTTGGGGTTGTTGCTGGCGACCATTGTCAAGACGCCGATTCAGGCCGGCACGGCGAACACGGGGATTGCGATGGCGATGGCGGCGTTAGGTGGGGGGTGGTGGCCGATGGAGATTACGCCGCCGCTTTATCAGCAGGTGGTGCAGATCCTGCCGACGACCTGGGCCATGCGGGCTTATACCCGGATTTTGTTGCATGGGGCCGGGATTGCCGAACTGCAGACGGAAATCCTGGTGTTGTTTGGGTTTGCGGTGTTTTTCTTTGGGTTGGGGTTGATCAGGTTCCGGAAGTTTCGGGTTTAAGAAGTGGGGTGTTTGTTTTCGTCCCGTAGTTGATATTCCTTTGGCAGGATACGACGCGCGGTGCGAAGCAGGGAGAAAAATTTTTATCCATTTTTCGGCGGCTTCAGGGTAAGACCATAGTTAATTGTGGGCGAATTTTTCTCGAAAAAAGCGTGTCCAAAATGTTTTTTCCCCTCATATCCCCCCTGTCCCCCTTCTCCCCCCGCAAGCGGGGGAAGAAGGGGGGGGAAAACTGCATTTTGTGGCCCGCCGCGGTCGCGGCGGGCCACAAAATGCTCAATTATTCCCCCTTTTCCCTCGGGGGAAAGGGGGGCGGGGGGGATAGGGGGAAATTAAAAGGCGCCTTTTGGCAATTTTATTTGGCGGCCATAGTGATGCGCGGGATGGGGGAATGTGGATAATGAAGTGGGGTGTACGGTTACAGTGGAAGCGGCGTGATTTCTGGCTTGCCGGGGCGGGCATTATCCTTTATGCCGGCCTTTCTTATTTGACCAATGTTTTTCCGCTGGCCAGTCCGGCTGTGGTCCGAATTGGTTCGGGGGCCGTTCAGCTTTCGGTTCGCCCGGGGGTGGTGATTCCGATCTTTTTCGGTTTTGCTTTTGGTCCCTGGGTTGGATTTCTGACCGGGATGGGCGGCAATTTTCTCGGGGATCTCTTTTCGGGTTATTTGATCTATCCCCCGGTGCCGGCGACCGGGCGGTTGTGGTACGATCTTACCCAGGGTTATTTGCTCAACTGGCAGATCGGTAATGGGTTGATGGGGTTGATTCCGGGACTGGCCGGACTCTTTTATCGACGTTATCAAAAGCCCGTAGATTATCTGCGGGCCCTTTTTTTTACCGCGTTGGGGATTTCGGTGGGGATGGCTTTTGCCGCTTTGAGCGATATGTTGCTGGATGGGGGGAGTTGGACCACGACGCGACAGGTATTGATCACGGTCGTTTTGGGCAATCTGGCCAATGCGGTGATTTTGATTCCGGTGTTGCTTTTCAACTATGCCCATCTTGATTTGAGGTCGCGGGGCTGGCTGCGTTCGGTCTTGATGCGGCGGCTGTTTTTGACGATTTTGATCTCTTCGGCGGTGCCGGTGGCCTTGTTGGGCTATTTTATTGTGCAGCAGATGATGGTGAGCGGCTCTGATCCTGCCGGGGTGACGATTCGTTTGCTTTTTACCATTGTTTTGACTCTTCTTTTCACGATTGCCAATGCCGGGTTGCTGGCACAGAGCCTGCTGCGGTCTCTCTGGCGGCTGACGGAGGCCGTGCAGTTGATGCAGGCCGGCCAGTTGAGCCGGGAGCAGGCGGCGGGGCTGGAAGCTGATCAATCCATCGACGAGGTGGGGCAGCTGGCGCGCGGTTTTGGGCGTATGGCGCAGGAAGTGCGTTCCTATCA
This sequence comes from uncultured Anaerolineales bacterium, assembly GCA_964501335.1. Lineage (GTDB taxonomy): Bacteria > Chloroflexota > Anaerolineae > B4-G1 > SLSP01 > CAZCTC01. The sequence goes on from CAZCTC010000027.1 coordinate 82,357, forward strand.
GGAACATCTGGAAGAGCTGGTGGAGGCGCGGACGCAGGAGTTGGCGATGGCGACGCGGGAGGCTCAGGAGGCCCGGGTGGTGGCGGAGGCGGCGACGCAGGCCAAGAGCGAGTTCCTGGCCAATATGAGCCACGAGATCCGGACGCCGATGAATGCCATTATCGGGATGGCGGCGGTTTTAGAAGATACCCCTTTGTTGCAGCAGCAGCGCGACTTTGTGGCGACGATTCGCACCAGCGGAAATGCTTTGCTGACCATCATCAACGATATTCTGGATTTTTCCAAGATTGAGGCCGGCCGGCTGGAACTGGAGAGCCTTTCTTTTGATTTGCGGGGGTGCACTGAATCGGCGCTCGAGCTGGCGGCGGTGCGGGCGGCGGAGAAGGGGTTGGATCTGGCGGTGCGTTTTTCTCCCGATTTGCCGGTGGCGGTGATGGGCGATCCTACCCGCTTGCGCCAGATCCTGTTGAATTTATTGAGCAATGCGGTGAAGTTTACCGAACAGGGAGAGGTGACGCTGGAGGTTCAGCCCGGCGTTGAAGATGAGATCTGTTTTGCGGTGCGGGATACCGGCATCGGCATCCCGGTGGAGCGGATGGACCGCCTTTTTCGTTCGTTCAGCCAGCTCGATGCTTCGACGACCCGTCGTTACGGCGGAACGGGGTTGGGGCTGGCGATCAGCCAGCGGCTGTGTGAGTTGATGGGCGGGCGGATCTGGGCTGAGAGCGTTGTGGGAGAAGGTTCGACCTTCCATTTTTCAATTCGGGCCAGACCGGCGAGCGTTTCCCTTCCGGCCTATCTGTCGCTGACCCCTCAGGCCCCTCTGGCCGATCGCAGGGTGTTGGCGGTACTGGGAGCCAAAACGCGCAATCGGCTCCTGGCGGCTCAGTTGACGGCCTGGGGGATGGATGTGACGCCGGCAACTGCGGAGGAGGCTCCGTCCCGAAGTCAAACCGACGGATCGTTTGATTGTATTCTGGTGGATCAGGAATTTTCAGCCGGGGGAACGTCGGCATTGGTCCGGGCGCTGCGCAAATCCAATCGGAAGGTGCCGGTGGTTTTGCTCAGCTCGCTGGTGACCCATCAGGAACGCGGGTTGGTGGATCTCTGTGCGGCCGTCCTTACCTGGCCCTTTAAAACCAGCTCGATCTATCAAATCCTGGGCGATGTGGTTTTGGGGCGGGCTGGAATTGTTCCCGAACCTCAGTCAGGAAGTACATCCGGGGCTACTGATTTCGATCGGGAGATGGGAGGGCGTATGCCGTTGAAGTTGCTGGTGGTGGAAGACAATGTCGTCAATCAGAAGGTGATGGTGTTGATGTTGGAGCATCTCGGTTATGAGGCTGCGGTTGCCGACAGTGGGGTGACGGCGCTTTCGATGATTTCCGATCAGTCTTATGATTTGGTCTTTATGGATGTGCAGATGCCGGAGCTGGATGGGTTGGAGACGACCCGACGAATCCGGGCTGAGTTTCCGGAAGAGCGCCAGCCGCGGATTGTAGCGATGACGGCCAATGCTCAGGCTGAAGATCGGGAGGCCTGTTTGCTGGCCGGGATGGATGATTATCTCAGCAAGCCGATTCAGGTGGATGCGTTGGTGGGGGTGCTGGAGCGTTCGGGGGAGGCTTCTGTATCGACGGCGGCTCTGAGCGGTGAAGATTCATTGTTGTCGGTGTTGAATCCGGCGGCGGTCCGGGAATTGCAGAAGAGCCTGGGACGGCGGGGCGGCGAGAAGGTCCAGGAATTAATCGACAGCTTTTACGAAAGTTGCGATCGGTTATTGAAGGAAGCTCGTCGTTCTCTGCTGGCCGGTCAGATGGAGGAATTGGAGCGGGCCGCCCATACTTTAAAATCGACCAGTGCGACGATGGGGGCGCTGATACTTTCGGCGCTGGCCCGGGATCTGGAGGCGCTGGTTCGTGCCGGGGAGCTGGGGGATGCGCTGGAGCGCATCGAGCAGATGGAGACGGCTTATTGCGAGGCTCAGCGGGCGCTGGAAGAACTGCGGACAGAACTCTAGCGGAAGTAGACAGTAGACAGCCTGCGCCGCCGGGGTGGCTCTGGAAAAGGCTATGTTTTGGTGCGCATTCTGATGCGCACGAAATCATTAACAAACAAATTCTCTCTTCCTATCCGGCGCGTCGTATCTGACCGGGAAAAGATCATTTGCGGGATGTTACAAGGCCGGAGCCATATCAGCGTGCCCTATTTTCAGGACAGAACGCCATGCAGGGGGCGGCACCCCGAAGGATGAAAATGGTTTTCAGGCGCTGCCTGTTGGCCCTCATCCTCCCCCCGGCCCCCTCCTCGCGAAGCACCCCAACGAACACGCGGGAACGGGGATCTGGTTCCTGAATGTTGATTGCTCTGTGGGGGAAGGAGGGGGGAGAGAACGTCACCGGGGCGGCTCTGGAAAAGGGACATGTTTTGGTGCGCATTCTGATGCGCACCAAAACATCAACAAAAAACTCTCTTTCCCGATCCCGCGCGTCGTTTTTTTCCTGGAAAGCACCTGTTGCGGGACGTTACAAGGCCGGGGCCATGCCATAAAGGGCTATTTTCAGGACAGGACAGAATAAACTATGGATCAATTGCCGTATGGGAATGATACGGGCGAATTGGAATGTTTTAAGAATCGGATATAATGGAAGGTGGCCCTGAAAAGCCTATTAAGAAGGTAGTTCGGAAATCTGATGGAGGGGGAGATCGATGCAGGAAGAACAGGTACCGGTGCAGGAAGGACAGCCTCTGGATCAACCGCCCGCTGACATGCCAGCGACGGAACCTCAACCTTCGGGGGAGGCGCAACCATCCGCGGACCCGGCGCCCGCCGAGTCGCAATTACCCATTGAAAATCAACCAGCTGGGGAGCCGGCGCCCGCCGAATCCCAGCTGTCCACTGAAGCGCAGAATCCTGGCGATGTGGGGCACGCCGAGTCCTTGCCCGCTGATATTCAGCTCGCTGCGAATATCCAGTCGCCGGAATTTCCGGGCTCCGCCGAGCCGATGCCGACGACTGAGCCGGAATTGTCCGCTGATTCGCGGCCCTCGACTGACCCGGAACCGGCGCCTGAAGTGATTCCGGTTGAGGATGAGCCACAGCCTCCGGCTGAATCCGAGCCACCCACCGAACCCCAGTTTGTGGCTGAACCTGAAGTCGTAGCGGAATCCGAGCTGGCGGGCGAACCTCCGATTCCCGCCATCGATGCGGGGGCTTCGGGATCGGCCCATCAGGAGATCGATGCCGGCAAGCTGGCCATGATTGAAGGGCGGTATATGGAATCGTTGAAGCATTACGAACAGGCTTTGGCGATGTTTGAAACCACCGACGACCATGCCGGTCTGGCTTATGCCCATCTGGAACTGGGCGTGCTTTCGGTCTGTCTGTGCGAATACGATATCGCCATGGAGCATTATGAGCAGTCGCTTTCGCTGCGGCGTCTGGCGGAAGATATCGAGGGCCAGGCCGAGGTTTTTGAGCAGATGGGGTTGCTCTGGCGGATGCGGGGCGATCGGGCGATTTCGCGGCGCTATTACGAGCAGGCGCGCGAAGTTCGCGGCTGATTTTCATTTTAAATAAAAAGTTCACGCGCCGTCCAAAGGACGGCGCGTGAACTTTTTTTATCCATCATGAGAGGATTTATCGGCGCGGATTAAAAACGGTTCTTTGCGTTCCGCAACAGGTACTTTCCTGGTAAAAAGCGACGCGCTGGATGGAGGAGAGAGTTTCTTTTGTTTGTGTTTTCGCGCGCTTTCTGAAGCGCGCGAAAACACTGGCTTTTTTCACTTTTTCTGGCTGACCGCAGGGTAGTTTATTATTACGATAAAAGTTCCGTGCGTTGCTGGTATTGGCGGGCCTGATACATGAAGGCTTCCAGGCGGGTGTTGATGTTGGTGTCTTCCTGTCCGTCGTAGATGAGATTGAGCCAGGGGATGCGCTGGTAATCCTGGCGGACCTTGCCGCAGATGGCGGTGGAGATGGTGCCGGGCATACAGTTGAGCGGCATGACATGGATCACGCCGGCGGCGCCGAGTCTGGCAAAGTCGATGGTCTTGCCGATGCTCAACACGGCTTCGGTGCCCAGTTCCGGATCGTAGTAGGGGCGGGCGTACTCGAGCACTTTGGTGATGGCGGTGTCGTGCCCCTGGGAGAGCAGGTCGGCGATGGGATGGAAGAGGCGAGCTTCGTCGTAGCGCTGCACCTGATCGGAGATCCAGAGTTTGACATATTCGGTGTAGCGGCGGAAGACCCGGTTGCGCATCATGCTGCCGGCGTTGGTGTAGTAGAGCCATTCCATCAGCGGAGCGACCCAGACTTCGCCGCCCAACGCTTCGACTTTGCGGACGATCTCCCGGTTGGTGAAGCGGTTGGCTCGCAAATAAATTTCTCCGACCATGCCGATGATCGGTCGGCGTTCCTGACGGTTGACGGGCAGGGCACGGAAGCGTGCGGCGGCTCGTTCCATGGCTTTGACTGTGCGTTTTCCTCCACCGGCCTCGATGGTGTGTGAAACATCGTCAACGCTTTCCCAGTAGAGCTTTTCGGCTTCACCGGCTGTGAGTTCATAAGGCCGATGAGTGTGCAGCAGTTTGAGCAGCAGATCGACGGCAACGACGCCTTGCCAGATGAGCAGGCGCAGTTGGGTGGAGTTTTTGCCGAAGCCCATGTAGGAATTTTCGGCGCTGGGAGAGATGATCTCTACTTCGGCCAGGCCGTTTTCATTGAGCAGGGCACGCTGGAGGGTGCGATACTGGCCGAAGCGGCAGGGGCCCGCGGTGGTGGGCATGAAGAGGATCGATTGGGCGGCGTCAAAGCCGGGTTTGCGAGATTGTTTGACGAGGTCGCCGATGCAGGTGAAGCAGGGCAGGCATTCTTTGCCGAGGCAGAGCTGTTTGCCCAGCGAGAGGCTTTCCTCGTCGGAGGGGGGGAGGACCTGGGCCTGGAGCCCGTGGTGGCGCATGGCGGCGGCCATGGCGTGGGCGTGATCGCACATGGGGGGGAGATAGACTTGTTTGCCCCCGTTGGGGAGCGGGTTTACTTTGGTATTTGGCTGGCTGTTGACCATGGTAACCTCTTTAAATCGCAAGTTTTCTGCCTATGTGATAGGCATTTGTAGCATCCCGCACATGGCTTACGTCCGGCAAAAATCGACGCGCGGGATGGGAAGAGAGAGTTTTTTTTGTTCATTTTTTTCGGCGGCTTCAGAAAGCCGCCGAAAAAATGGATTTTTCTTTTTCCGGGAGGCGCAGGCTGTCGAAGAAGGCTTCGCAGCGGGTGACGAGGCCGGCATCGGCGTTGTGGGCATCCAGTTCCAGTTCCAGGAAGGGTTTGTCGAGTTCGCGTTGGAAGAAGCTGAGCAGGAAGGAGTCGGGGCCGCAGCCGAAATTGGTCATGTAGATGGCGTGCAGATGGGGGGTGGTGCGGATGAGGCGGGCGGCGGCCAGGATATCCTGCCCGCTGCGCCAGAACATGTTGTCGAAGCGGTCGGAAATATCGACGCTGCGCAACGGCAGATAGTCCATGGGGATGGGTAAGATGCCCAGCCGGCGCACCTGGAAGGGCAGATCCTGGTTCAGGCCGGGATCGTTGACGTTGTAGGGGCGGCCGATGATGACCACGCCGGGCCGGTCGGGGCCCAGGCCGGCGAGCACTTCGTCACCCCGGCGGCGGATGCGGGCGTAGAAGGCGGCCTGCGATTCACGGGCGGCGGTCAGGGCGCGGCGAATCTGGGCCATGGAAAGGCCCAGGGCCTCCGCCAGGGGCTCCATTTCGCGCTCTACGGTCTTTTCCCAGAGCAGGTGGACCGGGAAGTGCAGCGGGCGGACGTTGTGAGCGGCCAGATCCATCTGGGCGGAGACCAGCCAGGGGGCGGCCTGAACGAGGGGACAGTAGGCGTTGTGGGTCTGGCCGGGGGCGGGATTTTCCCGGTTGGCCACGCCGGGCATGAAGATGAACTGGACATCCCGGGTGACCAGATCCTGCACATGGCCGTAGACGATCTTGACCGGGAAGCAGGCTTCCGAGGCTGCCGTCTCTTCGGTGCGGCGGATGGTGGCCGGGTGGGTGGGCTCGGAAAGGATCAGGCCGATATTGAGCGTATCGAAGAAGCCGCGCCAGAAGGGGAAGAGGTCGAAGAAAGTGAGGGTGCGGGGAATGCCCAGGCGGACCGGGGCTTTGCGGGCGGCTTCGGGATCGTAGCCATCGAGCAACAGGGAGAGCCGTTCGGCGAAGAGGTCGGGGATGGTCGAGGCCGAGGGGCGGCTGCGGCCGGCGCTCTCGTATTTTTCACAGCGGGCGCCGTAGAAGAGCGGCTGTTCGTTCTGAATGGCGACCCGGTTGATTTCGCAGAGGTTGGTGCAGCCTTTGCAGGAGAAGGTGGTGGTGGTGTAGGCCCGATCGCTCAGGTCGAAGCCTTTGAAATGGGTCGGGGCTGCGGAATCCTCCATTTCCTGCATGGCGAGGATGGCGGCGCCGATGGCGCCGGTGACATCGTGGTGGGGCGGGACGACGACGGGCCGGCCGATGAGCTGCTCAAAGGCGGCCACGACGGCGGCATTGGAGGCCACGCCGCCCTGGAAGAAGACCCGTTGGCCGACCGGGCGACCGTTGACTACTTTGTTGAGGTAGTTCTGGGCGACCGAATAGGCGAGGCCGGCCGTGAGATCGCCGACGGCGGCCCCCTGCTGCTGGTGGTGGATCAGGTCGGATTCCATGAAGACGGTGCAGCGTTCGCCGAGGGCGGCGGGGCAGGCGGCAGCGAGGGCCAGGTCGCTGAAATCGCGCTCGATGTTGAGCTTGAGCCGTTCGGCCTGCTCTTCGAGGAAGGAGCCGGTGCCGGCGGCGCAGGCTTTGTTCATGGTGAAATCGACCACGGCGCCGTCGGCGAGGCGGATATATTTGCTGTCCTGGCCGCCGATCTCGAAGATCGTATCGACGGTGGGATCGATGGCGGCGGCGGCGGTGGCCTGGGCGGTGATCTCATTGCGCACCGCGTCGGCTCCGACATAGTCGCCGGTGAGATGGCGGCCGGAACCGGTCACGCCGACGCCGACGACGCGGACGCGGCCGGCAGTCTCCGTGCCGATTTCGAGCAGGCCGCGGCGGACGGCTTCCAGGGGGCGGCCGGCGGTGCGGAGGTAGCGGCGGGCGACGATTCGGCGTTGCTCATCGAGCAGGATGACGTTGGTGCTGATCGAACCAACGTCGATGCCGAGGTAGACGGGCAGGGCGTCCTCGTTTAAGTCGGGCATGGGCGGGGCTGCGGGGCGCGGGCGGTAGAGCAGCGGGGGCAGGGTGGTGCGTTCGCCCTGCGCTTCGACCCGGGCGATTTCCGCCAGGAGGGTGAGGTCCAGTCCGGATACGGGGACATGGTCCATGGCTTCAAAGGCGGCGCCGAGGGCGGCCATCACGGTGTGCTGCCGGGGGATGATCAGGCTGCCGGGTTCCAGGCCGAGCACATTTTCAAAGGCGCGGACTACGCCGCGGTTGTAGGCCACGCCGCCCTGGAAGAGGATGGGCGGTTCAAAGGGGCGGCCGCCGCCGATGACGCTGTGGAAGTTACGGGCGAGGGCGTGGCAGAGGCCGGCGATGATGTCGGTCAGGGGGACTGCCTTTTGCTGCAGGTGGATCATGTCGGATTTGGCGAAGACGGTGCAGCGGCCGGCGATGCGAGCGGGACTGGTGGATTGCACGGCCAGCTCGCCGAATTCGTTTTCGATGGCGATGCCGAGCCGTTCGGCCTGCTGGTCGAGGAAGGAGCCGGTGCCGGCGGCGCAGAGGGTGTTCATGGCGAAGTCGACGAGGAGGGTGCGCTGGTTGGCCTCGTCGCGTTCCAGGATCAGCAGTTTGCTGTCCTGCCCGCCGATCTCGATGACGGTGCGGGCGGTGGGGTAGAATTCGCTGACGGCGCGCGTCTGGGCGATCAATTCGTTGATATGGGGGACGTTGAGGTGGCGGGCGATGGGCCCTCCGCCCGATCCGGTGAAGCCGATACTGCGGACGGCGGTGAAGTCGAAATCGTGGCTCAGTTCGGTGAGGGTGCGTAAGAGGGTTCCCCGGGGTTGGCCGTTGGCCCGGATGTAGCGTTGGGTCAGGATTCGGCGGGAAGCGTCGAGGACCACGACTTTCACGGTGGTCGAGCCGACGTCGATGCCGAGATGGATCGATCCTTGAGATGGAGAATTGCTTTCGGAACTCATTTTTTCTTCCCCTGGCTTGGGTTGTAGGAGAAAATTTCCCCAGCCGCTTATTATAACCCAAGTAGAGAGCAGCAAGTAGACAGTAGACAACCTGTGTCGCCGGGGCGGCTCTGAAAAAGGCCATGTTTTCGGCGGCCCTCCCCCCCCGGCCCCCTCTCCCCTGTTTTGTGGTTAAGCAGCGACGCGATTCGAGATGATGCGTTTCAGGGTATAGCTGCGAGCGATGCGGGAGGGAGAGGGGGGGCAGAGATCATTGCCGGGGCGGTTCTGGAGAAGGCCATGTTTTGGTGCGCCTTCTGAGGCGCACCAAAACATAAACAAAAAAACTCTCTGCCTGCTTCGCCCAGCGCGGCGTAGCTTACAGGGAAAGGACCATGTGCGGGACGTTACAAGGCGGGAGACGGCACCCTGAAGGATGAAGATGGATTTTGGGGTCAGTGGGCGCCCACAAGGGGCGCCCCTACGGGGGAGGTTTTCCGGGTAGGGGCGAGGTTTCCTCGCCCCTTCGGGGTGACCTTAAAACCGGGGTGCATTGTCTTTTTTTTTGCCTGTGTTAAACTGAATTCTATCGAAGTCGATGCTATTTCCATTGGGAGGACGCCATGTCCGAAGAGTATATTGATCTTGAAATCCACATTTTACAGAAAACCGAACAGGGATACCCGGTACAACTGCGTCTGGATAGTAACCATGAATTTAGCGGAGGGTATCTGGAATCTGATTTTGCGACATGGAAATCTCGGGATTCAGCGGGGGAATCGTTTTGGGCAAAGTTTTTAAGCGATCAGAAGATACGTGACGCATGGAACCGTGCCATCGGATTAAAACTTAATCATCGAATTCGTCTGTGGATTGATGCTGAAGCGCCGGAATTGCATGTTCTTCCCTGGGAGGCTGCTGTTGTAGATGGGGTCATGCTCTCCGCGAATGCTAACTCGCCTTTTTCCCGATATTTACCTTCTGATACCCAATGGGGAAAAATGCAACCAGTTCAATCTTTTAAAGTATTAGTCGCTATTTCTAATCCTGAGAATCTGGATGATCTTAATTTAAATTTGGCGCCTATTAATGTGGCAAAGGAAAAGCAGATTTTAGAAAAGGCTTTGAAGGCGCCGGTTGTTCCTACTTTCCTTGAAGGGCCTGTCACATTGTCGTCTCTGGCTAAGGAATTGCAAAATGGGTATCAAGGGCTTCATCTGATGGCCCATGGAAATTTCGGTAAAAATACAAGTCATGCATTGCTTTACTTGCAGGATGATGACGGGTTCGTGCAAATAATTAACGATACGGCTTTCTGTCGGATGTTGCAACAATTGGCCCATCCCCCTGCTTTGGTATTTCTGGCTGCCTGTGAAGGGGCAACTCGTAGTGATGCAGATGCTTTTCGGGGATTGGCGCCGATGCTGGTCAAGGCGGGAATTCCGGCGGTCGTGGCGATGCAGGCGGTTGTGACGGCGGGAGCGGTTGAGAAGCTCAGCAGTACTTTTTATAGTAGATTGGCACGCCATGGGGTTGTCGATCAGGCGATGAATGAGGCTCGGGGGGCTTTGGTCGATGCCGCTTCAGACGAAGCTACAGTGCCGGCGCTTTTTATGCGGCTCAAGGATGGGCGGTTGTGGCCGGAGAAGGTTGAGGTTAAGCCGCCGGATGAAGGTTCTAAGCAGTCAGGGCTTGAAGTGCCGGTCATTCCCCTTTATTCCAATCCCGGCAGCCGGCGGGGACTTTCGTCTCAATTGTTGGCAGAGTTGCGCAAGGGATTGATGGCTTGTGAGGAGGTACGCGATTCCGGCCGGCTTTATTCGATTTTTGGAGAAGATATGCTCCGTCCCTGGCAATCCGGGTTGCCTGAAGCCGGGAGTCTGGCTGCTCGCGTGGATCTGTTGATCTCCTATTTATCGGAGAAGCGGCGGGTTACGGGAGAAAATGCGTTGGTGTTGTTGTTGCAGGAACTGTTGAACCGCTCTGATTCGGTCACGGATCGTTATACGCAATTATATCGGTTGGTGGCTTTGTGTTCGGCCTGGGCCCGGGGGGATGAGGTCGCTCCGGCGGTTGGAGGGACGGTTTTCGATCAGCGCGGGCAGGTGGTAGGGCAGCAGATCAATGTGGCGGGGGATTTTGTGCAGGTGACCGGGAACAATAATGTAGTAGGGAGCGGCAATACGGTCAATTCGTTCAATGGGGGGAGCGTGCCTTCCGCCTCTCTGGGGACGCTGCGTCAACAATTGCAGCGGTTTGACGATGTGGAGCTGGATGAGTTGTGCCTGGATTATTTCCCCACGATTTACGATAAGTTTTCCCGGGGGATGCGCCGCGATGAGAAGATCAATTTGCTGCTGGATTATTGCCGGCGGGACAGTTCGGCGGCGACAAAGCTGACGGGGATACTGGCAAGACGGTGAGGGGAAGAGAAGTCACCACAGAGACACAGAGGGCACAGAGAAGAAGAGAGAAGATTTTTTTCTGAATTCTTCTTCGTTTTGTGAGGATGCGTTACCGGGGCGGCTCTGGAAAGGTCCATGTTTTCGTGCGGCCCTCACCCCCGTTCCCCCATATCAGGCAACTTAAGCTATTTGCGACAGCGACTGCCCGGAAAAGAGGGGAAGAAAAAGCCCATTTTTTCGCGCGCCGTCTGCGGCGCGCGAAAAAATAAACAAAAAACTCTCCCTCCATCCCGCGTGTCGTATCTGACCGGGAAAGGACCATGTGCGGGACGCTACAAGGCCGGGCTATTTTCAGGACAGAAGGCCTTGCGGGGGGTGGCACCCCGAAGGATGAAAATTCAGCGGAAGTAGACAGCAGCAAGTAGACAGTAGACAGCCTGCGTCGTCTGTGCGGCTCTGG
>CAZCTC010000028.1:0-93124 GCA_964501335.1 uncultured Anaerolineales bacterium
TTGTCTTTTGCTTTCGCGGCCTGAGCGCTCCTTTTTTTACAACCGCACAGGTCGTTTTTTTCTCCCGATTTTTCGGGTTGACTGTACAAGTTGTTTTTTTAGCGTCCCGCAACAGGTTTTTGCCCGGCTCGAAGCGACGCGCTGAATAGGAAGAGAGAGTTTTTTGTTCGTATTTTTGCGCGCATAAGAATGCGCGCAAAAATACGGGCTTTTTTTCTCCCGATTTTTCGGGTTGACTGTACAAGTTGTTTTTTTAGCGTCCCGCAACAGGTTTTTGCCCGGCTCGAAGCGACGCGCTGAATAGGAAGAGAGAGTTTTTTGTTCGTATTTTTGCGCGCATAAGAATGCGCGCAAAAATACGGGCTTTTTTTCTCCCGATTTTTCGGGTTGACTGTACAAGTTGTTTTTTTAGCGTCCCGCAACAGGTTTTTGCCCGGCTCGAAGCGACGCGCTGAATAGGAAGAGAGAGTTTTTTATTCATATTTTGGGCGGCTTTCTGAAGCCGCCCAAAATATGGGCTTTTTCCAGATGAATCACATTGGTTGGATTTTTTTGTTTGTAGGTTGGCGGGCTTTCTGAAGCCCGCCAACCTACGTTTTTTGAGAGGGGCGATGGTTTAAAATGGGCCGATGTCGAGCTGGTCGTGGCGGAAGAAGTGGTTGTAGTCGGCCAGGCGGTGCCGGGTGTAGGAAACGGGGGGGCGCATGCGGCCGTAGACAGTGACGGCCATGTTGTTCAATTGGGCCCAGCCCCGTTCAAAGCTGGCAAAATCGAATTTTTTCAGCTGTCCGTCGTAGGCGTCGATCAATGAGATGCCGGTTTCATCGTAGGCGACGGCGACAAAGGAATGTTCCCATTGGACGACGTTGATGGTCACGCCGGCGTTGGTGGTCCAGGGGATCAGGGGGCTTGCTTTCATGTCGTAGGTGCTCCAGATGATGACCGGGCGTCCCTGGGCCAGCTCGTTTTTGAGTTCGAGCAGCGTATAGCTGTAGTGAGCTTTGGCATCGACGCCCAACCGGCGCAGGGTCTGGGCGATGGGGAGGGCATAGACGCCGTATCCGTCGGGGGGCATGCTGCCGGCCGGGGCATTGTAATCGCCGACAAAGCCCAGATTGGGATCGTCGGAGTGGGGCATGCGGGCGATCATGTCATCTTCCGTCATGGGGATGTTCCAGAAGGCGGCGGTATCGACGGCGGAACGGATTTCACAGCTCAAGGGGTAGAGCTGGGGATTGCCGGTGAAGGGGCCTACGCTCGCGGTCGGCGGCGGTGTGGGGGGCGTGGCCTGAAAGGTTAAGGTCAAAGCGACCAGGCTCGCCAACACTGCATTAAAGAGACCTCCCATGCGTTTGCTCTGCTCCTGTTTGTGTTTTCCATTTTTTCGCGCGCCCCGTCGGAGCGCGCGAAAAAATGGGATCTTTTATGAGTAGATATTATACCTCACGGATATCGACAATGCTAATTCCCAGCGCTTCGATGGCTTTGACCAGCGCTTCTTTTTCGATCCAGCGGACTTTCAGGACGAGGAAAGCGGAGGTGCGGTCTTCGCCGTAGATAGCGCCCATGGCGATGATGTCGCCTTTCATGGCGGCGATGGCGCTGGTGAGGCGGCTGTAGGTTCCCGGTTCGTCTTTGACGCTCAGAGTGAGGCGCAGGCCTTGTTCGCGGGCGCCGAGCATTTCCAGGAAGGTTTTGAAGATGTCGGTTTCGGTGATGATGCCGAGCAGCCGTTCGCCTTCGACGACGGGGAGGCTGCCGATTTTGTTGTCGGCCATGATACGGGCGGCTTCTTCGAGCAAGGTGTCGGCGGTGACGGTGATGATATCGCGTTTCATGATCTCTTCGACACGCAGCCGGGAGAGGAGGTAGCCGATTTCATAGACGCTCAGGCTGGTGGCGGGGGAGGGGGAGGCATAGAGCAGATCTTTTTCTGAGACGATGCCGACGAGGTGGCCCTTTTTATCCACGACCGGCAGGCGGCGGACCCGGTTCTGGCGCATAAAGCTCAACGCTTCGGCCACAGGGGTTTCCGGGGAAATCGTCAATGGGTGCGGCGTCATGCGATATTTTACGAACATAAGTGGCTCCTTTTAAAAAAAGTAGACAGTAGCAAGTAGACAGTAGACAGGGAGAGAGCCATTAAGCTGTCTACTGTCTACTGTCACCTGTCTACTGAAGTTTCAGGCCAGGCCGGATTGAATTTTGGCGGCGTGGACGGTGTTGGTGAGCAGCATGGCAATGGTCATCGGGCCGACGCCTTTGGGGACGGGGGTGAGGTAGCCGGCGACTTCCTTGACGCTTTCAAAGTCGACATCGCCTACCAGCCGGTACCCTTTTTCGGTTGCCGGATCGTCGACCCGGTTCATGCCCACATCGATGACGGTGGCGCCGGGTTTGACCCAGTCGGCTTTGACCATTTCGGCCTGGCCGACGGCGGCGATGAGGATGTCGGCCCGGCGGCAGATGGCGGGGAGGTCCTGGGATTGGGAATGGCAGATAGTGATGGTGGCGTTGCCTTTGAGCAACAGCATGGAGACCGGCAGGCCGACGATGTTGCTGCGGCCCAGGACGACGGCTTCTTTTCCGGCCATGGGGATGTTGTAACGTTTGAGCAGTTCGATGACGCCGGCGGGGGTGCAGGGAACGAAGAGCGGTTCGCGCCCTTTCATGGCCAGCCGGCCGATGTTGACGGGATGGAAGCCGTCGACATCTTTTTCCAGGCTGATGGCGCTGAGGACGGCCTCTTCATTAATGTGGCGCGGCATGGGGAGTTGAACCAGGATGCCGTGAACCTGGGGATCGGCGTTGAGCTGGCGGACGAGGCTTTCGACCTCTTCCTGGGTGGCGGTTTTGGGCAGTTCGTGGCCGATGGAGTTGATGCCGAGTTCGGCGGAGCGCTTGCGCTTCATTTTGACATAGGAAGCGGAGGCGGGGTTGTCGCCGACCAGAACGGTGGCCAGGCCGGGGATCACGCCGTGTTTGGCTTTGAGCTGGGCGACCTCGTGTTTGACCTCTTCGTGGATGGCGGCGGCAACGGCAGTACCATCGATAAGTATTGCGCTCATGGTATCTCCTTATTAGTAGACAGTAGAAAGTAGACAGTAGACAGGATTTTGTTTTCGCCCGCGGCCGAAGGCCGCGGGCGAAAACTGGTTTGTTATGAGAGGCCGACGATCTTGCCGTCGACGAGGTCGATGCCCATGAAGGCCGGTTTGCTGGAGAGGCCGGGCATGGTGCTCATCTGGCCGGCGAGCGGGTAGATGAAGCCGGCACCGACGCTGGCCCGCAGGTCGCGGATTGGGAAGGTGAAGCCGTGCGGTACGCCTTTGAGGGCGGGGTCATGGCTGAGCGAGAGGTGGGTCTTGGCCATGCAGATCGGCATTTGGGTGTAGCCCAGGCTGGTGTAGAGTTTGATCTTCTCTTCGGCCTCGGGGCTGTATTCCACGCCGTCGGCGCCGTAGACTTCGCGGGCCAGGGTTTCGATCTTCTCTTTGATCGGGAGGTCCAGATCGTAGAGGAAGCGGAAGCTGGCGGGCTCTTCGGCGGCGCGGGCGACGGCTTCGGCCAGGGGGATGGCCCCTTCCCCGCCGTCGGCCCAATGCTGCGTGACGACGGCGTCAAAGGCGCCGGCGCGCAGGGCGCTTTCGCGGATGAGGTTCCATTCGGCGGGGCTGTCGGTGGGGAAGGCGTTGATAGCGACCACCACGGGGATGCCGAATTTGCGGGCGATCCCGATATGGGCGTTGAGATTGGCGACGCCGGCCTCGAGCAGGGGCAGGTTTTCGGCGGTGTAGGCTTTATCCAGGGGGCGGCCGGCGACCACTTTGGGGCCGCCGCCGTGCATCTTCAGGGCGCGGACGGTGGCGACCAGGACGACGACGCTGGGGATCAGGCCGGAGACGCGGCATTTGATATCGAAGAATTTTTCCATGCCGATGTCGGCGCCGAAGCCCGATTCGGTGACCAGGTAGTCGGCCAGTTTGATGCCGATCTGGTCGGCGATGACGGAGGAGTTGCCGTGGGCGATGTTGGCAAAGGGGCCGGCATGGACGAAGGCGGGCTGTTCTTCCAGGGTTTGCAGCAGGTTGGGCATGATGGCATCTTTCATCAAAACGGTCATCGCGCCGGCGACGCCCAGATCTTCGGTGGTGATGGGCTTCTGCTGATTGTCCATGCCGATGACGATGCGGCCGATGCGGGCGCGCATGTCGTCGGGGCCGGTGGCGAGGGCCAGGATGGCCATCAGTTCGCTGGCGACCGTGATGTCGAAGCCGCTCTGGCGCATGGGGCCGTCTTCTTTATCGCCCAGACCGATGAGGGCATGGCGGAGGGCGCGGTCGTTCATATCGACCACGCGGTTCCAGGTGATGGAGTAGGGATCGATGTTCAGTTTGTGGAGGCCGATCTTTTCGAAATAGGATTCGCTCCAGCGGCTTTCGTGATAGAGTCGGGCATCGATGGCGGCGGCGCAGAGGTTGTGGGCCACGCCCACCGCGTGGATGTCGCCGGTCAGATGGAGGTTGAACTCTTCCATGGGGATCACCTGGCTGTAGCCGCCGCCGGCGGCGCCGCCTTTGATCCCGAAGGTGGGGCCCATGGAGGGCTGGCGGATGGCGGCGATGGCCCGTTTGCCGAGGCGGCCCAGGGCCTGGGTCAGACCGATGGTGGTGGTGGTTTTCCCTTCCCCGAGCGGGGTGGGGGTAATGGCCGTTACGTCGATATATTTAGCATTGGGTCGATTTTGGAGTCGGGTGCGGACATCCAGATGGACTTTGGCCTTGTATTTGCCGTAGAGTTCCAGATCGTCATCGGTCAGGCCGACAGTGCGGGCGATTTCCAAAATCGGGCGCAGTTGGGCGGCCTGCGCGATCTCCAGGTCCGAAGGGACCGGTTTTACCTTATCAACAGACATACGCTTACCTCCTGGATTGTGTAGAAATGCAGCGCTGATTTATTATAGCTTCAATCCAATTTCCGGCGACCGGGGATTAAAAGGCGCCGAGCTGACAGCTGTAGATGCGCAGTTTCAGTTTGTCGGCGAGGGTGCCGATTTGGGCCCGGGAGACGGCATAGTGATCAGCGAGCAACCAGGCTTCCATGCAGGTGAAGCCCCCTTTGGATTGATAGTGCTCGATGATAAATTGTTCGGCTTCGCGAGAGATGGGGCGGCGGCTCATGCTGCGGAGGAGGTGGGCTTTTTCGGCGGTGCTTTGCCCGAAGAGTCCCAGCTGGCAGCGGTTGATGTGGATGGCGAGGGCGTCGGCGGTCTGGCCGACTTTGAGGGGGGCGACATGATGGGTTTCGGCGACGGCAAAGGCAGCCGCACAGGGCAATAGTCCGCCGTAAAGGTAGGCCCGGATGGTTTGGGCGAGTTTTTCATCGATTACAAAATCAGGGGGCAATGTTTTTTCAGACAGGGACATGTCAACCCTCCAGGCATTAAGGATAATGTGATACAAGTTACTATTTTTAGAAAAGAGGTTTTAAGGTTTCGTTGATTCTGTGAGGGGGGCCGGAAGGTTGAACGTTGAAGGAATCGACGATATAGAAAATCAGATTTCCTGAGATAGCTACTTGTGTCAGTTTATAAAAATGTTACGGTGTCGCAGAGGATTCGGATTTCTCAGCAGGATTTGAAGCCACGCGTAACAATTTAAATTACCTTAAGCATATGCAATTTTGGTAAAGAGGCAAGTGGACGAAGAAAAAGCCCCTGTTGAGCGGCGGCCTTTTACGTCCCGCACGAGGCACTTTTTCTGTAAGAGAGGATGCGCCGGATGGGGGGAGAGAGTTTTTTATTTATGTTTTCGCGGGCTTTCTGAAGCCCGCGAAAACATAGGTTTTTCAGGAATTGAGTTCCTGGATTTTGCCGGTGGTCATGAAGATGATGCGTTCGCTGATGTTGGTGGCGCGATCGCCGATGCGTTCCAGGTTGTGGGCGACCCATAGCAGGAAGGTGGCGCGTTCGATCACTTTGGGGTCCTGGACCATGTAGGTCAGCAGTTCCCGGAAGACTTGATCGTAGAGGCTGTCGACTTCATTGTCGCGCTGGGCCAGCTGGCGAGCGGCATCGGCGTCGCAGCGGGTGAAAGCTTCCAGCGATTCGCGGATCATTTCCCGGTCGATCTCGGCCATGCGGGGGATATCGACCAGTGGTTTGAGCAGAGGTTGATCGCTCATCCGCAACACCAGGGCGGCGATTCCTTCGGCGTGATCGCCCATGCGTTCCAACTCGACGGCGATATGGGTCCCGGCGATCAATTTGCGCAGATCGCCGGCCATAGGTTGTTGGGTAGCGATGGTGATGATGGCGGTTTCTTCAATATGGTAACGTAGATTGTTGATGGCTTGGTCGCCGACGACGACCTGTTGGGCAAGTTCCGTGTTTCGCTCTTTGAGTGCCTGGACTGCGTGGGCAATGGCTTCGTCGACCAATCCGCCCAGGCGAATCAGATCGTCGTGGAGTTGGGTCAGTTCCTGATCCAACATGCTCCGGGTGTTCGAACTCATTTTTTCCTCTTTTGTTTATATCTATCCCACCCGACCGCTGATGTAAGCTTCGGTCATTTCTTCATCGGGGCGGGTGAAAATTTGTGCGGTTTCGCCGCATTCGATTAATTTGCCGAGCCAGAAGAAGGCGGTATGGCTGGAGACGCGGGCGGCTTGCTGCATATTATGGGTGACGATCACAATGGTGTAATCCTGACGCAGTTCCTGCATGAGATCTTCGACGCGCAGGGTGGCGATGGGGTCGAGCGCAGAACAGGGTTCGTCCATCAGGATGACTTCCGGTTGAACGGCGAGGGTGCGGGCCATGCAAAGGCGTTGTTGTTCGCCCAGGGAGAGGTTGGTGGCGGGCTGGCGCAGGTCGCCGTTGATGGCTTCCCAGAGACCGACCCGTTTGATGGAATCGGCGACCAGTTTTTGTAAGGCGTTGCCGCTGGCGATGCCGAGCGCACGGGGAGCCAGGGCGACGTTTTCGTAGACGGATTGGGGGAAGGGGTTGGGTTTCTGGAAGACCAGGCCGATGCGGCGGCGCAATTCAACGACATCGCTGCCGGGGCCGTAGACTTCCATTTGATCCAGGAGGATGTGGCCGTTGACACGGGTTTCGGGGATTTCGTCGTTCATCCGATTGAGGCAGCGCAGGAAGGTGGATTTGCCGCAGCCGGAGGGGCCGATGAAGGCGGTGATTTCGTGTTCGGGGATCCCCATGGTGATATCGAAGAGCGCCTGTTTGGCGCCATAGAAAAAATCCAGGTGCTCGACCTGGATTTTGATGGATGGACTGGCTTGGCTGGTCATCCCGTTTGATTCCTTCAAGAGCAAATTAGTTTTCCGGGCCACAGATCGAGCTGAAGTATAACGCAGCTGAGGGAGATGTCAATGGGAACCGGAAGTAGACAGTAGAAAGTAGACAGTAGACAGCGACTGCCCCTCTCCCTTGTTTTGTCGTTAAGCCTCGACGCGATGCAGATTGAAGTATTTTGGGGGAGAGCCGCGAGCGATGCGGGAGGGAGAGGGGGTCGGAGGGTGTTATCAGCATTGAGGTGAGGGGGAGGGCTCAGAGCATATCGCCGGGGCGGCTCTGGAAAAGGCTGTGTTTGGGTGCGCATTCTGATGCGCACCCAAACACAAACAAAAAAAACTTTCTCTACCTGGTCAGCGCGGCGTTTCGATCCAAACAAAAGCCTTTTGCGGGACGCTAAAACGCTATCCGCATCGGTTGCGAATTATTCCTTTGTGCCGAGCAGGAAGAGGAGCGGGATGTAGACACGGTTACGCCAGGCGGCTTCCGTGTGGGCGTCGCCCGGAAATTTGCGCGTGATCCAGTTCACGTTGGACTGATAGCCGGCTTCGGCGAGGATTTTATCGACTTCCTGCTGGTAGGGTTCGTATTGGGCATCCAGCGTCTCGGTGCCGTAATCCAGATAGATGTGATGGGTGGCGGGATCGGGCAGATGCTCGCGCAGGTAGGGATAGTAGGCTTCGCCCAGGATCGGCCAGTGGGTGGAGAGTCCGGCAATCCCGCCGAAGACTTCGGGGTATTCGCAGAGGGCATAGACGGAGATCATTCCGCCCAGGCTGGCGCCCATTAAAAAGGTGTGATCCCGGTCCGGCAGGGTGCGGTATTCTTTATCGATGAACGGTTTCACTTCTTCGACCAGGAATTTCAGATAGGCATCGCTTTGCGGTTCGTGGCCGTTCTGGCGGGTGAAAGAATCGACAAAATCTTCGCCCAATGTTTCCAGCGGCTGTTGGGGGACCAGTTCCGTCGTGCGCCATTGATTGGTCCAGACGGCCACGACGATCGTTTCCGTGACGGCTTTTTGCTCGATCAGGTAGGTGAGCATTTCATCGACGGCCCAATCTTTGTGGGAGTAGGGCGAGGTGGTGGGGTCGAAGACATTCTGGCCGTCGTGCATGTAGAGGACGGGATAGCGGCGGTCGGGACGTTGGTCGTAGGCGGGCGGCAACCAGACGGCGATCGTGCGTGAATCGACGTACTGGGAAGGGAAATCTTTGTGGGTGATGATCTGACCGGTGAGTCCCATGCCGGGGGTGGGGACGGCGAAGGCGAGCGGGGTGGGCGTTGCGGTCGGGTCCTGTTGGGATGTCGGCGGGGGAGGCGGTGTGGAGGTAATCGTGGGGACGGGGGGCGGAGCCTGGGCCGGTTTTCCGGTAAGGGCCTCGTGCAGCAGCTCTTCCAGGGTGAGATCGGTGGTGAGGATGCGTTCTTTCCAGCCGGGCAGGAGCCGGTCGAGCAGGACGGCCTGGGCCAGGCCGGAGTAGTAGAAGCGGGTATCGCTGTCGTTTTCGGCCATACGGGAAATCTGATTGATCTGGCGGTCCCATTGCTGATCGGCATTCGCGTAGTCATGAAAGTCGGGTGAAGCAGCGATTGCCGGAGCGGGCTGGTAGCCGGCGTCGGCGCGGGCGGTGCGGGGGAGGGTCAATTCGACATATTTGGCCAGGCCTTCCAGCCATTCACGTTCCTGCTCGTATTTTATCATGTCGGCGCTGAGGTTTTGGGAGGTGCGGCGGGCGCGGCGGGTATTGAAGAACTGTTGAGCCAGGGCCGTTGTTTCTTCCTGGGAGCCGGCATGGACGGCTTTTTGCAGCAGGTCGAGTTCTTCCTGCCAGTCGGCGCGGAAGTCGGGTTCGGAGCGGGGGTAAAGGTCGTTATGTTCGATATTGAGGCGTTCGGACTCTTTGACCCGTTCGGGATTGACCATGCCCTGGTAGGCGTGGAAGGATTCGTGTTCCAGGAGGGGGATGTAGGCATCGGAGCCGTCGACGAGAAGATTGATGATGATGGTGTAGGGGAAGTAGGGCTGAAATTCTTCTGGGAGGCCCATTTCGTCGCGGAGGTGAATTTTCATCCATTCGAAGGTGGCCATGCTGCCGGCCCAGCGGTCGCCGATTTTAACTGTGAAGGATTGCGGGTTGATCTTGGGGGCGGGAAGGGGCAGGCGGTAGACGGGGCGATCGGCCAGGGTCACGCCGGGCTGAGCTTCCCAGGGGCCGCCGAAATCGGTCTCCTGCGGGATTTTGGTCCAGCCGGCGGGTGGGGGATTGTCGGGATCGTTGATCAGGTAGGCGTAGGTTTCGTTGTAGAGGACAATGGGGATGTCGGCGTCGCCCCAGCCGGGCCAGACGTTGTTCCCTTTCGTCTGACGGAGGTGGATGGCTTCGGCGAGATGGGCCTGAGCGGCTTCGTCCAGCCGTTCCGGCGCAGCGGAGGTAGTGGGCAGCGATTGGTTGTCGAAGCAGGTCCAGATCATCACGCCGGCGCAGAGCAGCACCGGGATCAGGAGAATCCAGGGGATGATTTTGCGGATCAGTTTCATGGGCTCCTCTTTTTTCGGCAGAGAGTAGACAGCCTTGAGCCGTAGTATACCGTGAATCGGGAAGGGGGGAAGAGTGGAAGAATGGAAGAATGGAAGAGTGGAAGAGAGGAAGCCTGTTGTTCATGGTTTTCGGGTTTTCTAAAGAACCCTTTGTGTTAAAATCGATGAGTTGGTTGGATAAAAAACAATATTTTCGTGCTGTTCCCCTTTCAAGCCAGCTTCGCACCATGCCGTTGTACAGATGAAACGCGCTTTTAGGGAGATTTTTTTTGCGAAGATGCGTGGCGCGCATAGAGATGAGGGGGAGGGCTTAGAAAGTGTCTCCGGGAGGGCTCTGGAAAAAAGCCTATGTTTTGGTGCGCCTTCTGAGGCGCACCAAAACATAAACAAAAAAATCTCTCTCCCTCTATCCCGCGCGATGTAGCATACGGGGAAAGGGCCATTTGCGGGACGCTGCAAGGCTGGGGCCATGCCATAAAGGCCTTTTTTCAAGAGAGAATGAAATGAGAACGACAAGGTATGAAATGCCAGGTAAGAAGTAGGGGGAGTTATGCAAGGCGAAGTCCACGTTCGGAATGTTTCCAAGACGTTTAAAGTGCCGGAGATGCGGGAGGGGATTCGCGGAGCGGTACGGGATCTCTTTGCGCGGGAGTACAAGATCGTGCCGGCCGTCCGGGATCTGTCGTTTGCGATCGGGCGGGGCGAGATCGTGGGGTATCTGGGGCCGAACGGGGCCGGGAAGACCACGACGGTCAAGCTGCTGGCGGGGATTCTCTCTCCCACAGCCGGGACCGTTGAAGTCAACGGCCTGAATCCGATCCGGGATCGCGCTGCGCACAACCGTCAAATCGGCGTGATGTTTGGCAATCAATCCCGGCTGTTCTGGAATCTGCCGGTGCGAGAGTCCTTTTACCTTTTGCAGCGGATCTATGCGGTTCCGGATGCGCTCTTTTTGAAACGGCAGAAGCGACTGGTCGAGTTGCTGGAAATCGGCGAGCTGCTGCCGTTGCAGGTGCGGACGCTTTCGTTGGGTCAGCGGATGAAGTGCGAGCTGGCGGCGTTGTTTATGCATTCGCCGCCGGTGGTCTTTCTGGATGAGCCGACGATCGGGCTGGATGTCTCGGCCAAGGCGCGGATTCGGGAGTTTATCCAGGAGATCAATCGGGAGGAAGGGAAGACGGTCATCCTGACCTCGCACGATACTCAGGATATCGAGGAGTTGGCGCAGCGGATTATCGTGATCGACCATGGACAGGCGGTTTTCGACGGCGGCATGGGGCGGTTTAAGGAGGCTTTCGGCAGCGGCGAGAAGGCGATTTCATTGGAGCTGGCAGCTTTGACGGAAGCGTCGCTTTTATATCGGGCGGTGAGCGGGGAGCCACGGCTGGAAATTCTGGCTTTCGATGGCGCTACCGTGGAGTTGAAGATCAAAAACGGATTGTCGATTCCGGGCGTGTTGCAGCTCGTAGGAGAGATCGCGCCGATCAAGGATCTTCACATCCAGGAAGAATCCATTACGGAGGTCATCCGCAGGATCTATGAGCGCAAAACCCTGGACTAATTACCTTTTCAAGTTGGGCATGCTGGATGCGCTGGCTTATCGGGCTGATTTCCTGTTGGGCCTGATTTCCGGGCTGACGTTGATCATGGTGCAGTATTTTCTCTGGACGGCGATCTTTGCCGGGAAGCCGCAAATTGCTGATTTTTCGCTGGTTGAAGCCGTCACTTATATGGCGATGGTCTGGATCACTCGCGGCTTTTACGATACGGAATGGCAGGCCCGGGCTACTCAAAATAAGATTTTGAACGGATCCATTTCGTATGAGCTTACCTATCCGCTCGATTATCAACGTTACCTCTTCTTGCTCACCTATGCGCGGAACGGTTTGAATTTTTTGCTTTCCGGTCTGCCGGCCTTCCTGGCTGCCGTGCTGCTTTTTCATATCCGCATTCCGTCTTTGGCGGAGGCGCTTTTCTTTATCCTTTCGATCCATCTTTCTTTTGCCATCAGCGCCGGTCTGGCATTTATTTTGGGCTGGTGCAGCGTGTACTTCAAGCGGACCGAGGGATTGTTGCAGGCCGAGAAGTTTGTCCAGACGCTCTTTTCGGGGGCGCTGGTGCCGCTGGCCTTTCTGCCGGGGTGGATGGGGGGGCTGGCTGCGTGGTTGCCCTTTCAGGGGATCGTCTCCACGCCCATTTTGATCTTTCTGGGCAAGGTACAGGGGCTGCAATTGCTCCAGGCTTTGGGGTTTCAGCTGGTCTGGGCGCTGGGATTGTGGGGCTTCGGAAAATGGTTTTATCTGCGGGCGCGCCAAAAGCTGGAAGTTTTTGGAGGGTAATGATGGGATTGCGTAATTTTGCTTTGATTGCCGGTTTTCTAAAGCGCAATTTCAAGGAGTTTCTGGCCGACAGCGGGAATTTCTGGATGTATCTGGTGACCATTCTGCTCTATCAGTCGCTTTTCATCATTTTTCTGTCGGTAGTCTTCTCTCAGGTTCCGGCCGTTCAGGGGTGGAGCTTCGACGAGATGCTCTTTATCTACGGCTTTTCCAGTACGGTCTCGGGCCTTTTCTATCTGGTCTTTGCCTGGACGCTGTGGTTTCCGGAATCCTATATCGTGGAGCGGCGGCTGGACATCATTTTGACCTATCCGATGGCGCCCTATTTTTACATTTTGCTGGAAGGGCTGGGGAAAAGCGTCATGGAGGTCGTTTCGGTGGGGTTGGGGTTGGTGGTGATGGGGTTTGCAGTCGCGCGGATGGGGATGCCGATCACGCCGCTATCGGTGGTCCAGTTAATTACGAGTTTGCTGGCGGGGTTGGTGTTGTTGGGGGGACTTTTCACGGCGCTGACGGCGCTCTCTTTCTGGGAAAAGAGCCGCGCCTCGCTGGTCTCGCCGTTGATGTATTTGATGGAGTTTGCCCAATATCCGGTGGGGATTTACAGTCCGGGGTTGCGGCTCATCTTGACCTGGGTGCTGCCGTTTGCTTTTGTGGGCTTCTATCCGGCGGCGGCCTTTCTGCGGGCTGAGATGAGCTATTTTTATCCGTTGACGCTGGCGATGGGATTGCTCTGGTTTGCCGGCGGGTACGCGCTGTGGAATTGGGGCCTGCGCCGGTATGAGAGCGCGGGGAACTAGAAGTCGGATTCAGATTTCACCACAGAGGCGCAGAGATCCCAGAGAAGAGTTTTTTTGATTTTTCTCTGTGTCCTTTGTGCCTCGCCGGGGCGGCTCTGGAAAAGCCTATATTTTGGTGCGCCGGCCCTCTCCCCAACCCCTGCTTCGCACCGTGCAATTGTACCGGCCTGTCGCGCTTTTAAGGAGATTTCTAGTGAAGATGCGTCGCCCGTGCGGCTCTGGAAAAGGCCATGTTTTCGTGCGCATCAGAATGCGCACGAAAACATAAACAAAAAAACCTCTCCCCCGATCCAGCGCGGCGGTTCTTATGGGGAAGGCATCATTTGCGGGACGCTACAAAGCCGGGCTATTTTCAGGATAAGTATCAATTTTCTTCTTTGCCTTCTTTATCCTTAAAGGCTATTTTCATGGCCTGATCGGTGATGTGACGGGCTGCTGTTTCTATTTGTTGGAAGGTATGTGGCGAGATGAACGCCGGTTGGCCGGCGCGTTTGAGCAGGGCCAGTTCCACCGGCGGCGGGGCCATGTGCAGGACGATGCTTTCCAGATCGCTGCCGGGTTTCCAGAAACGGTCCAGTTGTTCGGCCAGCGGTGGGGTTTGCGCCGGCGGAATTGGAGTCGGGACGGGCGTTTCCGGAGCCGGCGGCGGGGCGGTGGCGGCGCGGCGGGCCCGCAATCCGGCCGTGATCTGGTCGCGGGTTTGCCCCCGCAGCAGGAAGAGCAGAAAAGGGTCGGCGTCGAAACGTTCGCCGATCAGATAGTAGACGGCGGCGATATGTTTGCAGGGATTGGCGTCGTCGGGACAGGAACATTTGCTTTTCAGGTCGGCCTGGGTGGTGGGAAAGAGCGGCGCTTTGACCGTTTCAAAGACCTCTTCGACTTCGGGCGGCATTTCCCCATTGAGCAATTGCGCGGAGAAGATGGCCTGTTCAGATAGCTCGTCGAGCACTTTTTCCCATTGCGATTGGCTTAACGGGGCCAGCTGGATGGTCACTTTGTAGGGTTGGGGGCGGGATCCCTGCACCCGGGCGGCGATCTTGCCGGGGGCGATTTCGATCTCCAGCACCTGACCGCTGCGGGCGTAACTGCGGCCCCGGCTCAGCCGGCCCGGGTCCATCAGCGGTTTCAGCGCCTTGATCCAGCGGTCTCCCCACCAGGTCTGCGTGAAGTTCCCACGACTGCTTTTGGCGCGGATGCCGTCGGCCGGCCGCGGCCCGGGCGATTCGTAATAATCCCAGCCTTCAGAGTAACCGGAACGGCGAGGGCTCATTTTCTATTCCTCCTGCCGCAGGGTGAGAACTTCCCGCAGCTCATCGGTATTCAAACCGGTCAGCCAGTCTTCCCCGGTGCCGATCACGTTTTGGGCCAGGGCTTTTTTGCTCTCGATCAGCGCGTCGATTTTTTCTTCCAGCGTGCCGGCGCAGATCAGCTTGTAGACATTGACATTGCGCAGCTGGCCGATGCGGAAAGCGCGGTCGGTGGCCTGATTTTCCACAGCGGGATTCCACCAGCGGTCGAAATGGAAAACGTGGTTGGCGGCGGTCAGGTTCAGGCCGACGCCGCCGGCTTTGAGCGAAAGGATGAAGAGCGGCGGGCCGGCCGGGCTCTGGAAGCGGGCGACCATCCGGTCGCGATGCTCGGGGGGCGTGGCGCCGTGTAGATAGAGCGCTTCGACGCCGAAGAGTCTTTGCAGATAGCCCTGGAGTAGTTTGCCCATCTCGGCGAACTGCGTGAAGATCAGCGCCCGTTCGTTGTTTTCCAGCAGTTCTTCAATTATTTCCGTCAGCCGTTCCAGCTTGCCGGAGCGTTCGGGCAAGGCCGAACCGTCGTTGAGATAGTGGGCGGGATGGTTGCAGATCTGTTTCAGGCGGAGCAATGCTCCCAGGATGGCGCCCCGGCGGGAGATATCTCCTTCTTCTGCGGCGGTGTCGATTTTCTGGAGCGATTCTTCCACGACGGCCTGATAGAGCGTGGCCTGCTCGGGGGTGAGCGGGCAATAGGTTTTGATTTCGATCTTTTCCGGCAGGTCCTGGATGATGGTGGGATCGGTTTTGAGGCGGCGCAGGATGAAGGGGCCGACCAGATTGCGCAGCTGAGCTGTTTTTTCAGCATCCTGGTAACGTTCGATGGGCAGGGCGAAGGTTTCGCGGAACCGGCTTTGGGAGCCCAGGAAGCCGGGATTGAGGAATTGCATGATCGACCAGAGTTCGGAGAGGCGATTTTCCACCGGGGTGCCCGTGAGGGCCAGCCGATGCGGGGTGCGGAGCCGGCGGACGGCCTGGCTCTGACGGGCTTCGGCGTTTTTGATATTTTGGGCCTCGTCGAGAATCACGGTGCTCCAGGGAATTTCGGTCAGGTCGGCGATATCGCGGCGCACCAGTCCGTAGGAGCTGATGACCAGATCGTGGCGGGCGACGACTTCGGCGAGGGCGGCTCCGTGTTCCCGGTCGCTGCCGTGATGGACCATGACGCGCAGGGCCGGGGCAAAACGGGCGGCTTCCCGCTTCCAGTTGCCGACGACCGAGGTGGGGCAGATCAGGAGCGCGGGGGGCAGGGTGGGATCGGTTTCTCGTTCCCGGAGCAGCAGGGCCAGCGTCTGGATCGTTTTCCCGAGTCCCATATCGTCGGCCAGACAGGCGCCCAATCCCCAGCGTTCCATAAAGTCCAACCAGGCGGCGCCGCGCAGTTGATAGGGACGGAGTTGTCCGACAAACCCTGCGGGGACGGGCCAATCGGTCTGAAATTTTTCACCGGCCCGGAGATGGAAGAGCATCTCGTCCAGCCAGCCTGAGGTTTCGACTTTTTGGAGGGGGAGGCCGGCCAGAGTTGCGGTTGGATTGAGGGTGAGATTGAGTGTTTCGGCGAAGGTGAGTTGTTTGCGGCGTTGCTTTTCCCAGAAAGCGATGGCCGCTTCGACCTCTTTTTTGTCCAGCAGGACCCATTTGCCCCGGATCTGGACCAGCGGCGTTTTGAGGGCGGCCAGCTGGTAGAATTCTTCCTGACTGAGGGTTTCTTCTCCGAGGGCCAGTTCCCAATCGAAATTGATCAGGGAATCGGCGGTGAGCAGGCCACGCCCGATGATGGAAGGATCGGCCTTGAGTTTGACTCGGACTCCGAGGCGGGCGCCGGGCTGGTTCCACCAGGGCGGGACCAGAATGCTGAAGCCGCTGCTTTCCAGCAGAGGGCCGGTTTCCCGCAAAAAAGTGTAAGCCTCCTCGACCGATAGTTTCATGGCTGAGGGGCGGGCGGCGCGGAGGCTCTGGCGAATGGGGGCAAAGAGCCGGGCGGCCAGGCCGAGGCCGGAGAGGATGCGTTCTTGCGCGCGGTCGAAGCGATAGTTGAGGTAATCGAGTTGATCGTCGGGAGCACTCCAGGCCTGTTCGATGGGGATCAGCAGGCTGGGATCGTCGTGAGCTTGCAAAAGATAGCGGAGGGTCCATTCGGGCGTGCGAACGGCGCCGGTTTCGGGATCGAGTTCCGGGGCCTCCAGGCGGAAGCAGAGGCGAAAGGCGGCTTCGCCGGCCTGTTGGAGCTGGGTGAACCAGGCGGTCCATTCGGCGTGGAAGGTGGCCATTTCGCGGCGCCATTTCAACGGGACGATAAAGGTTCCCTCAGGGCCCCAAAGGGCATTTTGCCAGAGATCTGCGGCTTCGATGGGGGAGGCATTTTCTGAAATGACGGCCCGGCCCCAATCGCGCACGGCAACATCGGTCAATTGGGCGAGGAAGTCGTTCAAGAGGTCGGCGGGGTGGGGAGCCCGGTGGGGATCGAAGCTTTTCAGATCGGTGAAGAGGGCCCGGCAGATCGGCGGCATGGCTTCGGCCAGGGTCTTAATACGGGCACGGTCGGTGGGTTGTTCTATGATCAATTTCCAGACTGCCTGATAGGTGCCGGCCTGTTCGGTGAGGGTGGGGAAGTAGAGCTGACGGGTCAGAAATTCCAGCCCCAGGCGGGCGGCGACCGCCCAGTAGCGCAGGTCGGAACCCCAGCGACGGTCGGAGCTGTGGGCTGGAAGCGGCACGAGCAGGTCCAGGGCGGCGAGCGGCGACAGCCAGAGTCCCGAGACCTTCCAGGCGCTCAACTGGGGGGATGGTTCTTCGGCCAGGGTAGAATCGGGGAAAAACCAGGGCGGGAGGATGGGACCGAGGGAAGTCGATGGAAGGAAGGTTCCCCGCAGGAGATCGGGAAAATCTTTCCAGAGGAGGGTGGGATAAAGTTCAGCCAGACGAGTGCGGAGATCGTCGGGTGGGAGGGTGAATGGATGGGGGGGGAGTTCTGTTTTGCGGCCCCGAGTTTTTGGAATGGGTTGATCGGATTCAGCCCAGAGGAAAAGGCCTTTTTCCAACCAGCTGCCGTGGAAGATGACATTCGATAGAGTCATTCATTCCTCTTGAAATGGTTTTTATTTCCAGAGGAATTATACCGGAAAAGGGCGAAGGCAGGAAGGGGGAGAGTCTGTTGGGATTCATGATCGATTGCCCGGCAAAGGGGACGTGAAAAAACGAAAAAGAGCTTTCATCACAGAGTCACAGAGAGCACTGAGAAGAAGAAAGGCTATGTTTTGGTGCGCCTCAGAAGGCGCACCAAAACATAAACAAAAAATCTCTCTTTCTCTATCCCGCGCGATGCAGCGTACGGGGAAAGGGCCATTTGCGGGACGTTAAAGGGTCGGCTATTTTTGAGCGAGCGCGTTTTCTATGAATTCGCGGGGCATGTAAGTTTTGGCGGCGATTTCTTCCAGGGAGAGGCCGTTGTTGTGGAGGCGAACTACCAGCCCTTCCATCGTTTCTCCGATTTCGATGATATGGCTGTCGGGATCGTAGAAGCGCATGACGCGCTGGCCCCAGGGTTGTTCTTTGACTTCGTGGATGAACTCGACGCCGGCTTGCTTCAGTTTTTCGCTGAATTCGAGAACTTCATCGGTTTCAAAGTAGAGTTCCATGTTGTTGGAGCGTTTCTGGGCGGGGAATTTGCCCGGTTCGCCCAGCAGGCTTTCGAAATGCGGTTTGAGGTGCAGGGAAAATCCTTTGAAGGCGACATTCTCGCCGAAGTCGAATTCGACGGTTTGACCGAGCAGTTCTTCATAGAAGCGGCGAGAAACGGCCATATTATCGACGGTGATCAGGGCGCATACATATTTCATAGTTGGACTCCTGGATGGAATTTTGGGTTCCTTGATTATAGAACATAAGTTCTTTTTTGGCAAGCAGAATAATTTTCGACCTGTGTGGTTGTTCATCAGCATAGATTAAAAACGGTTTTTGCGCCCCGCAACGGGTACTTTCCTGGTAGAAAGCGACGCGCTGGATGCTACGCAGGGAGAGAGTTATTTTTATTAATATTTTCGGCGGCTTTCTGAAGCCGCCGAAAATATGATCTTTTTTCTCAGACTAACCACACAAGTCGATAAATTTTATAATTTTGTCAGCGGCAGCATGGTCAGGAAGTGCTCGATCTGTTTGTCCCACTGGGTCCATTCATGGCCGCCGGGGCCTTCTTCGTAGTTCAGTTCCAGGCCGATTTTTTGCAGGTGATCGCGGAAGCGGAGGTTATCGACGTAGAGAAAATCTTCGGTGCCGCACCATTGATAGAGCATGGGTTGGGGTTTGCCGGAGGCCTTCAATTCGCCGGCCAGATGGAAGAGATCGTTGGGGCTGTTCGGCAGTTGTTTGAGATCCCCATAGATCCAGCGCATCTCGGTCAGCCAGGCGGGATCGGGACGGGCTTCTTCTACGATGGCCATGTTGAGCGCTCCGGAGAAACTGGCGGCGGCGCTGTAGCGTTCGGGATGGGTAAGGGCCAGTTTAAAAGCGCCGTAGCCGCCCATGGAGAGGCCGGCGACGAAGGTGTGCTCGCGGTCGGTGTCCAGGGGGAAGAGGGCGGCGGCGATGGCGGGCAGCTCTTCACTGATGAAGGTCCAATAGGGATAGCCGGCGGCCATATCGGTGTAGAAGCTGCGGCCGACGGCGGGCATCACCACGGCCAGATCGTATTGGTCGACGTAGCGTTCGATGGAGGTGCGCCGCTGCCACATGGTATGGTCGTCGGAGAGGCCGTGCAGCAGATAGAGGGTGGGGTGCTTTTCGGCGGCCGGCAGCGGCAGGCCCTTGGGGCCGGCGGGCGGTTGCGGCAGGATCACATCCATCGCGCTCTGGACACCCAGGACGTTTGAGAAGAAATTACAGTGAATCAGAGCCATTGATTATCTCCTTTTCGGTTTTTGAAAGAAGACTATAGGCCCAATCGCTGTAAGGGCAAATGGGAACAGATAGGACGGAAGCGTGGATTTATTTTTTGACCTGTGCGGTGGGCATGTTTGCATTCCGCAAAAGGTTTTTGTGCAGTTCTGAATCGACGCGCTGGAGGGGGGGAGAGAATTTTTTTGTTTATGTTTTGGCGCGTTTCAGAAAACGCGCCAAAACATGGGCTTTTTTCTGTTGCCTTTCCAGACTAACCGCATAGCTGTGATTTTTGACCGATGTTGCTAATTTAAATTGCTTTCCTGGTGGGGATGGAGGGGCATGTCCGGTTGGAAAATCCTTTCCGGGTTCATGGAGAAATCCATTTCGCTTTGTGCATGTTTCTCCAAAGGCAGCAGTGCCAGGAAATGCTCGATCTGTTGATCCCAATACCGCCAATCGTGAATCCCCGGACCCTCTTCGTAAGTCAGCGGCATGGCGATTTGGCGGGCGTAATCACGGAATCGGATATTGTCACCATAGAGGAAATCTTCCGTGCCACACCATTGATAGAAATCCGGTTTGGGTTTGTCGGTGGACATCAGCTCGTCGGCCAGATGGAAGAGATCGTGCGGACTGCCGGGCAGTTGACCAAGATTTCCGAAAATCCAGCCGAGTTCGGCTCTCCAGCCGGGATCGGTGACGCTGCTGATGAACCGCACGATGTCGAGAGCTCCGGAAAGGCTGCCTACCATTCGATACCGTTCAGGGTGGGTGAGCCCGATTTTAAAGGCGCCGTAACCGCCCATGGAAAGCCCGGCGAGATAGCTGTTTTTTCGATTGGTTTCGAGCGGGAAGAGGGTGGCTGCAATGCGGGGGAGTTCTTCGGTGATAAAGGTGCCGTAACGATAGCCGGTTACCATGTCGGTGTAGAAGGCGCGCCCGGCGGCCGGCATCACGATGGCCAGGTTATAGCGATTGGCATACCGTTCAATTGAGGTGTAGCGTTGCCAGGCTGTGTGGTCGTCGTAAAGTCCGTGAAGCAGGTAGAGAACGGGGTGTTTTTGGGGATGCGGGGGGATGGGATCGGTGATTCCGATGTAGGGTTGGGGAAGGATGACTTCCATCGAGCATTGGATGCCCAGAACGTAAGACAGGAAATTGCAGTGAATGAGAGCCATTTGAATCTCCTTTCATTCAGGAATAATAGAGGGGAATTAAAAAATATTATAGATATGATCTGTAAACGTAAGGTGAAAAAGAGCCTGGGTTTTAGGGGGTGTAAATTTATAAGTTCCTGAATTCCCGTGAGAAAACAGGGTAAAAATCGGGAGGTTATTCTTTTATGACCCCTTGGGATATAATCACAGGCAGTCTATCCGGCAACTTAAGCTATTTGCAGGAGAAAAAGCCCATTTTTCTACCTGTGCGGTTAGCCTTGTAGCGTTCCGCACCGGGTGTTTTCCTGGTAAAAAGCGACGCGCGGGATGGGGGGATTTTTTATTCATCTTTTCGGCGGCTTTCTGAAGCCGCCGAAAAGATTGATTTTCTTTTGCTTTTTAGGGCTAACCCCTTAGATGCAGCGCCTTAAGTTGCTGATAGGGGGGATATGAGGGTCAGTGAGCCCTATTTTTAAGAGGGAGGTATTCTATGGATCATCGCCATTATCTGGAGACTTTGCTGGAAAGCGGCCGGATCGATCTGCGGCGGGGGGCGCTGCTGGATTCTGATCCCGGTCCTTTGCCTCAGGATTTTTCTTTCGATCGTTGTGAAGGGATGTTGCTCGGGCTGGCGATCGGCGACGCTCTGGGCAATACCTCGGAGAGCCAGAATCCGGATGAACGGCGGGAACGTTATGGTGAAATCCGTGATTATCTTCCCAATTCGCATGTCGGGGGGCGCGCGGTCGGCCTTCCTTCCGACGATACTCAGCTGGCTTTCTGGACGGTGGAGCAGTTGCTGGCCGATGGGGAATTGATTCCAGAACGTGTGGCGGCCCGTTTTTGCCGGGAGCCGATCTACGGCATCGGCAGTGCGGTGACGGAGTTTCTGGCCAATTTCAAGGCGGGCCGGCCGTGGGATCAATGCGGTGCCCGTTCGAGCGGCAATGGGGCCTTGATGCGGATCGCGCCGGCGGTTTTGCCCTATTTGCGGCAGCCGGGGCCCGGGCTTTGGGCTTCGACGGCGCTGCTGGCGATGATCACGCATAACGATGCTGCTTCTACCTCGGCCTGCATGGCCTTTGTGCGGATTTTCTGGGAGTTGCTGGGCCGGGAGCGACCGCCGGAACCGGAATGGTGGGTGGAACGTTATGTGGCTGCGGCCCGCGATCTGGAGGGCGACACGACCTATCAATTACGGGGCGGGCCGCTGCTCGGGTATCAGGGCTCTCTGTGGAATTGGGTGGCGGAGCAGGTGCCGCAGGCCTATCGCGACGGTTTAACGGTGGTCGAGGCGGCCCAGCGCTGGCGTTCGGGGGCCTATCTGATGGAAACGGTTCCCTGTGTGCTCTATATCCTTATGCGCTATGCCCATGATCCAGAGGCGGCGGTGATTCGGGCGGTAAACGATACCCGCGACAACGATTCCATTGCGGCGATTGTGGGGGCGGCGGTGGGAGCCCTTCACGGCCGGGCCGGATGGCCGGCGCGGTGGGTTGATTCGTTGCTGGGGCGTACTGGAGCGGCAGACGACGGTCGGGTTTTCGAGTTGATCCGGCTGGCGCGGGAGCGGTGGGGATAACAGGCAATCTTTTTCAAGGGTGGGATGTCTATTGAACGGTCTATTTTGTGCGGCGCTTTGGGTTTTCTTGAAATTGCTGTTGGAGCCGGGCGGCTGGCAGCAGTATCTTTATCCGTCGGGAACCTATGCACCCAGTGCTGCTGAAAAGCCATCCCGGGTTGTCTCTACGACAGCCTGCCCGGAAAATTTTGCCTTTCCGAAGACGTGGCAGATCCATGCGGCCGATTATGTCGATGTGACGGGCGACGGGGTTCCCGAGTGTGTGTTGCTGGTCTGGCGTCCCTGGCGCGATTGGGCCATCATGCGGTGGAGTGCTATTCCCAGTCCGATTGCCGCCCATCGGGATGCCGAAGGGTACAGCGCCCATATTATTTTAGCGGCGCCCTCGGCGACTTCGCGCCGGGGCTATCGGGAACTCTGGGCCGGCTCGGCACTGGCTATCCCGGTACGAGAAATGGCTGTCGGCGATGTGGATGGCGATGGGCAGCCTGAGCTGGTGGTGCTGGAAGGGGATTATCAGCGGGGACGGATCGGCCCGGCGCGCACCTGGGCGGTCTGGCGCTGGAACGGGTTTGGTTTTACGCTGGATCGGCGCAGCGTGCCCGGTGAGTTTTCCGAGCTGCTGCTGGCTGATTCCGACCGCGACGGCCGGCTGGAGCTATGGCTCTATTCCCATGAGGGGAAGTTTCCGGCGGCCTATCCAGAATAATGGTACTTTTCCTGTAAGGCACACCGCGCTGGATAGGGGGAGAGAATTATTTTTATTCCTATTTTCGGCGGCTTCAGAAAGCCGCCGAAAATAGGGGCTTTTTCCCAGACTAATTGCCTGGTTGATAAATAATCTAACCCAGGATTCGTAGATAGTAAACAGCTTGCGTCGCCGGGACGGCTCTGGAAAAGGCTAAAGAAAGTAGACCACAGCAAGTCGCCAGTAGACAGCTTGCGTCACCGGGACGGCTCTGGAAAAAGCTATGTTTTGGCGCGCATTCTGATGCGCGCCAAAACATCAACAAAAAGCTCTTTCCCTCCATCCTGCGCGGCGCATCTGGCCGGGAAAAGATCATTTGCGGGACGTTACAAGGTCTCCGGCCCTTATCATAGAGCCCATTCTCAGGATTGGTTCTCTGCCACTCTGTATTCTACGATTCGCCTGATCAGTTCCCAGGGCATGGGCTGATCGATCGGAAACTGGACGGCTCCTTTGGAATGTTTGTAGGGGGCCAGTTCTTGTTGAAAGGCTTCGATTCCGCTGGGGGCAGGATAAAAGCCGATGTGGTTTTTGAAGGCGGCAAAGTGGACCAGGTTATGTCCGCCCAGCGTGAAGGTCGGCATTTGGTAGCTGATCTTTTCTTTTGCATCGGGCGCTGCCGCTTTGATTACTGCCCGCATTTCCTGAAGTATTTTCTGGGTCGTTTCCGGGAAGCCGGCGATGTATTCGTCAATGGTGCTGATTGCCTCGCTTTTCATCAAGTTACCTCCTCAAGGATTTGAACCGTGTATGTAGTGTAAGTCTAAAACGTAAAAGGTAGAATGTGAAAGATTATTTGACAACGTGCGAACACAAACTATGCTTTTCTTAATTGTTATTTTTCAGGGCACAAAAAGAGGGGGAATGGCATCTACTATACAGCTGCACAGGCAGGTTAATTTTTCCACATTTCAGGAGAGGAAGATGAGAAATAAACCATGGTTGTTGTTGATGTTGGTATTGGCGATTCTGGCCGGTTTGCCGGGGTGTAATCCGGCAGCGGCTCCGCAAAATGTAACCAAGACTCCTTCACCTGTTGAGACTGCTCTGCCGGGCACCGCTACGCCGACGGCTTTGGCTCCTGAGCCGGTTTCTTCTCCGACCGCTACTCCCTTTGTCGATACCTCAGGCGTGACCGTCCCTTCCGATATCCGTTCCACAGGGCTGGCCAAACTTTATCAGCCGGTGGCGGCGGCGGTGCCGGCGCGTTATGACGACGGCAATTATAAGTTGCCGGTTGCTTACAGCGCGCTGGTCAACGGCGGTCAGTTCCAGTTGAGCGCTGCTCAGGTTCAATTGTTGCAGCAGAACGGCTTTGTGGTGACCCCTGGCGAGTGGTTGGAATTCTTCCAGCCTTATGAGCAGGTGCGCTATCAGGAACTCCCGGTTTTTGTTTCTACGGATTCTGTCTATCACGTTTATCACTTGCTCTTCGACAAGATTTTGCGCGATCTGGAGCGGGAGCAGTTCATTCCTACCCTGGAAAGTTTGACGACCAGCCTGACCGAGGCGGCTCAGGCTCAATATGAAGAAGCCAGGGGCACCTCGTTGGAAGATCCGGCCCGCCGCGCCTGGGGCTATTTTGTGGTGGCGCAGCAGTTGATGCTGGAAAATCCTCCGGCGATCCCGGATGCGGTTAAAGCGGAGGTCGAACCGGAACTGGCCAAGATTATGGCTCATTCCGGCATTCAGCCTTCTTCATTGTTGACTCTGCCGGAGGCCCTGGCCGCCGGCGTGACCTGCTCTCCCGATGCGACTCCCGAGGAAGCGGCGAAGTTTTATTGCGAGGACTATTCTCAGTATGTGCCGCGCGGTCATTATACCCGGGATGAACGGCTGATGCGTTATTTCCGTACGATGATGTGGTATGGTCGGATCAATCTGCGGCTTAAGTATGCTCGCGAGACCAAAATCGCGCTGTTGATCACCCGGCTGATCCGCCAGACTTCCGTTCAGGGGCAACCGGCGGAGAAACTTTGGGTTGCGATTTACGACCCCACGGTCTTTCTGGTGGGGAAGTCCGACGATCTGGGATTTCATGAGTACGGCCCGGTGATGGATGCGGTATATGGTGAAAATGCCGATCTTACGGCCCTGGCCGATGAAGGAAAGCTGGCCGCTTTCACGAAGGTAGCCCGGGAGTTGCCGCCGCCGCAGGTCAATTCGATGTGGGTTTACATCTGGGAAGATGAAGACGAGGTGACACAGGGCTTCCGTTTTATGGGGCAGCGCTTTGTCCTCGATGCCTATATTTTCGAGCAGTTGATCCATCGGAATGTCACGGATCGCTGGCTGCCCAGCGGGTTGGATGTCTTTGCGGCGATGGGCAGCGAAGAGGCCTACGCTATTCTTCAAGAGAACGGTGAGATGAACTATCCGAATTACGATACGCAGATGGCGAAAGTGCGTGGTGAGATCGCCGGATTGCAGCAGGATTCCTGGACGCAGAACCTTTACTGGAACTGGCTCTATGCGTTGCGCCCGCTGGCTGAGCCGAAGGGGGAATCCTATCCGCCTTTTATGCGGACTCAGGCCTGGGCCCGGAAGGATTTGCATACGGCGTCGGGCAGCTGGACCGAGCTGAAGCATGATACGATCCTCTATGCCAAGCAGGTGATGGCCGAGCTGGGCGGTGGTGGTGAGATGCCGGCTCCGCCGCGGGCCTATGTCGAGCCGAACCCTGAGGTTTATGCCCGGCTGCGGGCTCTGGCGCAGATGACTTATTCGGGGTTGGAGCAATATGGTTATTGGAACGGCAACGGCAATCTGGTCGGCGACAGCTATCAGCTGGAGTCCTTGGAGGAGATGCTGACTTTCTTGCAGCGTGCGGCGGAGCGGGAGCTGCGGGGCGAGTTGTTGGAGACCGATGAGTACGAACGGCTGAAGTATTACGGCGGCTGGCTGGAACGGATTACGCTGGCTTCGGCGGATACGGAGGGCGAGGGCCGGAATATTTTCAGCGATGAGGATCAGTCGGCTCTGGTGGCGGATGTGGCGACCGATCCCAACGGTCGGGTGTTGGAAGAGGCGACCGGGCGGGTTTTCAATATTTACGTGGTAACGCCCGACGGCAATGGCGGCTTGCAAATTGCGCAAGGTGCGGTTTACTCGTATTATGAATTTGCATGGCCGATCGAGGATCGGTTGACGGATGAGAAGTGGCAGGCGATGGTGACGGCGAAGTCGCAGCCGCCCCAGCCCGAATGGACGAAATTGTTTATCGCCCAATAAGAAGTAGCCAGTAGAAAGTAGACAGTAGACAGCTCTTCATCGCAGGCGCAGTTTTAAACAGGCGTTTTATTCAATCGGTGAGGAGTTCATATGGGACAAATCAGGCGTTTTCAGGATTTGGAAGTCTGGCAAAAAGCGCATTGGTGGGTTATAGAAATTTATAAGCTGACGCAGGGTTTCCCGCCAGAAGAGCGTTATGGATTAATTTCTCAGGCACGCCGGGCTGCGGTTTCAGTGCCGGCCAACATTGCCGAAGGCTTTAAACGTAAGGGAGTGTCGGAAAAAATAAGATTTTACAATATAGCAGAGGCTTCTTTGGAAGAGGTGAGGTATTATCTTATCCTGGCTCAGGATTTGGAGTACGTTGCAACTTCCAGTCAATTACAGGAAAAGGCTGAAGAGATCAGCCGGATGCTTTATGGATTGATTCAGGCGCTCAATCGGTCAGGAAAGTAGACTGAATGAAGTAGACAGTAGACAGGAGAATTGGGATTTTACAGGCTTACATTGTCTGGAAATTCGCTGTCTACTGTCTACCGTCTACTGTCTACTAATTTTTTGCATGCAGTAAATCTTAATTTACAGCCTCGTAGCTTAAACGTAGCAATTTGAATTATCAATGAAACGTTATCAAGTTTATCTCCCTCAAGATCGCTTATCCTCTTTGGTGAAAGGCGAGGCGTTGCCGGCGGACAGCTCCGGGGCAGCGCTTTTTGTCGATATCTCCGGTTTTACGCCGCTTACCGAGGCGTTGATGCAGACCCTGGGCCTGCGGCGCGGCGCTGAAGAGCTTTCCAGTTATCTCGATCAGGTTTATGCTGCGCTGATTGACCGGGTTGAACGTTATCACGGGAGCGTGCTCAATTTTGCCGGGGATGCCATCACCTGTTGGTTTGTGGATGAGGGAGATCAGCCGGCTGCGCTGCGCGCCGTAGCCTGTGCTCTGGCGGTGCAGCAGGCGATGCAGGCTTTCGCCACCCTGTCGGTGCGCGATCAGGTGGTTTCGCTGGCGGTCAAAGCGGCGGTGGCCTGTGGATCGGCCCGCCGTTTTGTGGTAGGCGATCCAGAGATCCAGTTGATCGATGTGCTGGCCGGTGAGACGCTGGTGCGGATGGCCTCGATGGAACATCTGGCCCACAAGGGCGAAGTGGTGGTGGATGCTCGAACGCTGGTGCAACTGGGAGCGCAGGTAAGTGATTCTGAACGGCGACTGCTGCCGGCGGGTGGTGAGCTGTTTGTCCTCCCGGCCGGGCTGGAATTTCCCGAGCCGGAGACTGCTTTGCCGGAGGTGGCTCTGCCGGAGGGCTTTGCCGATACCGCGTTGCGTTCCTGGCTGTTGCCGGAGATTTGGGAGCGATTGCATGCGGGCCTGGGCGAGTTCCTCACCGAGTTACGGCCGGTGGTGACCCTTTTCTTGTGTTTTACCGGGATTGAGTATGAGGTCGATCCTCAGGCCGGTGAGAAGCTCGATATCTTTATCCGGCAGGTTCAGGGGGTGCTGACCCGTTACGGTGGGAATTTATTGCAGGTGGTGATGGGCGACAAGGGCAGTCACCTTTATGCTGCTTTCGGCGCGCCGGTGGCCCATGAGAACAATCCCCGCCGGGCGGTGTTGGCGGCTCTGGCGTTGCAGCAGCTGGCCGTCGAGCTGAATTTTGTGGGTTCCGTGCAGATCGGTGTGAGCCAGGGAATGCTGCGGGCGGGGGCTTACGGCGGCACCACCCGCCGTACTTACGGCGTGCTGGGCGATGAGGTCAATGTGGCGGCCCGTCTGATGCAGGCGGCCGCGCCGGGGCAGATTCTGGTCAGCGAGCGGGTGCGGCGCAGCACCGGCGATATTTTTACCTGGGAGGTGCTGCCGGATCTCAAGGTGAAGGGCAAGCGCGACCCGGTGGCGGTCTGGGAGCTGGTGGCGTTGGAAGGACGGGGAGCGCTGCACCTTTCCGATTCGGTTTCGCTCTGGCCGATGGTGGGACGCCAGACCGAGCTGGCGATAGCCGCCGAGAAGATCACCCTGACTTTGCAGGGCAAGGGGCAACTGGTGGCGATCACGGCCGATGCCGGGGTGGGCAAGTCCCGGTTGGTGGCTGAGATCATCAAACTGGCTCAGACGTTGGGGATGGCGGGGTATGGCGGAGAGTGTCAGTCTTACGGTACCAATTCTTCCTATCTGGTCTGGCATTTTATCTGGCGGGATTTCTTTCGCATCGATGAAGAGGCTTCTCTGGAAGAACAGCGGCGAATGCTGGATGCGGAACTGGCCGCCATCGATCCGTTGTTGACGCCGCGGGCGCCGTTATTGGGGGTGGCGCTCAATCTGCCCATCCCAGACAATGAGCTGACCCGGAGTTTCGATGCCCGGCTGCGCAAGGATTCGCTGGAAGCGCTGTTGGTTGATTGTGTGCGGGCGCGGGCGAGGCAGGGGCCGCTCTTTTTTGTGTTGGAAGATTGCCACTGGCTCGATCCGCTCTCTCACGATCTGTTGGAGGCGATTGCCCGTGTCTGCATCGACCTGCCTGTCTTTATTCTCAATGCTTACCGGCCCCTGGAACTGGCCCATTTGCAGCCGCCTCGCATTTCGACTTTGCCTAACTTCACCGAGATCAGGCTGGCGGAATTTACGCCGGAGGAGACCGAGCAGCTGTTGGAGTTGCGCTTGACGACGCTGCATTGGGATGCGGCCGATCCGGCCGCGCTACGGCAGCTCAAGGCGAGAATTGCGGAGCGTGCTCAGGGAAATCCCTTTTATCTGGAAGAGCTGTTGAATTACATTTCCGACCGGGGCGTGGATTGGCACGATGCAACGGCCCTGGCGAATCTGGATCTGCCGGAAAGCCTGCATAATTTGATCCTCAGCCGTATCGATCAGCTCAGCGAGCGAGAAAAGACCACGCTCAAGATTGCCAGCATTATCGGCCGTGTATTCCGGTTCAACTGGCTTTGCGGTTACTATCCGGCGTTGGGCTCTTCGGCCGAAGTGCAGGAGGATCTGGAGGTGTTGCGCCGGCTGGATTTGACCCGGTTGGAGACGCCGGAGCCGGAGCTGGCCTATCTATTCAAGCATGTGGTGATGCAGGAAGTGACCTATGCCAGCCTGCCTTATGCCACCCGGGCGCAGTTGCACGAGCAGCTGGCGCGCTGGCTGGAATCTCAGGCGGGGGAACAGATGGGCGCTACGCTCAATTTGCTGGCGTATCACTACGGCCGAAGCGAGAATCTGCCCAAAAAGCGCGCCTATCTGCGGCGGGCCGGGGAAGCGGCTCAGGCCAGTTATGCCAACGATGTGGCCCTGGTCTATTATGAGCAGTTGTTGCCGTTGTTGAATGAGCCCGTTGCGCAGATCGAGATGCTGCTCAAGCTGGGCGACGTGTTGGAGCTGGCGGGACAGCTGGAGCGGGCTTTGAGCCGTTATCAACAGGCGCTGTCGCTGGCTGAAGAGATCCGAGACGGGGCGGCGCAGGCGCGTTGTCAGAATGCCCTGGGCGAATTTATGGAAAAGCGCGGCGAGTACGATGTCGCGCATCTCTGGCTGGAGCAGGCCCGGGAGAGTTGGCGGGCTTTGGGAAACGATGAGGCCGAGATCCGGGTGTTGGTTGAAATGGGGTGGGTCCATTACCGAAAAGGTGAGAATGACGAGGCGCGGCGAGATTTGATCGCCGGATTGGCGGCGGCGCGGAAGCAGGGCAATCTGGAGACGGTGGCCCGGGCCCTCAATGGGTTGGGCGTTGTGGCTTCGGATCAGGGGGAGTATTTGATCGGGACGGCTTTTCTGGAAGAGAGCCTGGACCTGAAGCGGCAGGCCGGCGATAAGCGTACCATTGCCTCCTTGTTGAACAGTCTGGGAACGCTGGCCTGGAATCAGGGCGAATTTGCGGCGGCCCGGGAGCTTTACGAGGAGAGCCTGACTCATTTCCGGGAGATGGGGTACAAGCGCGGTATCAGCATGCCGCTTAACAATCTGGGGTTGATCGCTTTCGATCTGGAGGATTATCCGGCGGCGAAGGCGTTGTTTGAGGAGAGCATGGCGTTGAGCCGTGATTTGGGGGATAAGCATGGGGTGGCTGTGCCGTTGAACAATCTCGGCGATCTGGCCTGCGTGCAGGGGGATTATCCGGCGGCTTATGCGTTGTTGCAGGAGAGTCTGGCCCTTTACCGGGAGATCGGGAATAAATCAGGGTTGGCCGGCGGGCTGAACTCGATGGGCCATGTGCATTTCGGGTTGGGGGATTATACGACGGCCCGTTCCAGCTATATTGAGAGTTTGACGTTGGCCCACGAGATGGGCGAGAAGTTGTTGATGGCCTTTAACTGG
Organism: uncultured Anaerolineales bacterium; assembly: GCA_964501335.1. Classification (GTDB taxonomy): domain Bacteria; phylum Chloroflexota; class Anaerolineae; order B4-G1; family SLSP01; genus CAZCTC01. Next base: position 30,206 of record CAZCTC010000028.1, read on the forward strand.
ATCGAACTGGGTGGGTTGACTGCGACGGTCGGCGCCGGGCGTCCGGAGATGCTGCGGCGGGCGGTTCGGCTGGCGGTGGCCGGCGAGAAGCTGCTCCAGGCGATCGAGGCGCCGATGGATGTGACGGTGCGGCGTTTTTACGAGCGGGCGCTGAATGTGGGCCGGGAAGGGCTCAGCGTGACGGATTTCGAGACGGCGCTGGCCGCAGGGCGGGCGCTCTCTGCCGATCAGGCGATCCACGAGGCGGGGATGTAAATGGAAGAGTGGAAAATGGAAGAATGGAAGAATGGAAGACGGAAGAGCATATTTTGGGCGGCTTTCTGAAGCCGCCCAAAATATGAATAAAAAACTCTCTCTGCCCGTCCAGTGCGTCGTTTCTTACGGAAAAACTGCCAGGTGCAGGACGCAAAAAAGCGGACAATCTTACGATTGTCCGCTTTTGTTGTGGTGCCGAGGGCCGGAATTGAACCGGCGACACAGGGATTTTCAGTCCCCTGCTCTACCGTACTGAGCTACCTCGGCTCAACGGGGCTTATTGTACCCGAAGGCTTTAAATTGTCAAGCCGAGAGCTTTTCGGCCAGCGCCGTTGCGACACGTCGGGCGTCGGCGATGGCCGGGGCCAGCAGGTCGGGCCCGCGGACGGCATCGCCGGCGGCGAGGACATCCGGCAGGGTAGTGCGTCCCGTGGTCTGGTGATCTACGATGATCAATCCCTTGCTGTGGGTTTTCAATTCTTCAATTTTGGACAGGAAGGCCGGATCGGGGCTGTAGCCCAGCGCCAGGACTACTGCATCGGCGGGGACGTGGAACTCGCTGTCCGGGATAGGGGTGGGATGCCGCCGACCGTCGGGGTCCGGGTCACCGAGGGCGATCTTTTGATAGATCACGCCGGTCAGCCGTCCGGATTCATCGACCGTGAAGTTTACCGGGGTGGTGAGCCAGACGAATTGGGCACCTTCTTCCCGGGCATAGGTGTAGTCTTCATGGTGGGCCGGCATTTCCGCCTCACTGCGGCGATAGTAACAGGTTACTTCGGCGACGCCGGGCAGGCGCACGGCCGTGCGAAGGCAATCCATGGCCGTATCTCCGCCGCCCAGCACATGGACGCGGGCGCCCGGTTGGAAAGGGCTCTGCCATTCCTCCGGCAGCAGGCCCGGCTCGATGTTGCCGCGGGCCAGGAATTCGGTTGCTTCGTAGACGCCGGGGGCGTTCTCATGGGGCAGGCCGGGATGTTGGACCTGACCGGCGCCGGTGCCCAGGAAGACGGCCTGATGCGCGGCGCGAAGGTCGTCCATGGAGAGATCTTTGCCGATGGTGACGTTGCAGCGGAAGGTCACGCCCAGCTTTTCCAGCCGGCGAACCAGGGCTTGCACGGCCAGTTTTTCCAGCTTGAAATTGGGGATGCCGTACATCAACAGGCCGCCGGGGTAGGGCTGGCGTTCGTAGATCGTGACCGGGTAGCCGTGGCGGGCCAGCGTTTCGGCCGCGGAGAGTCCTGCGGGGCCGGAGCCTACCACGGCGATGGAGGTTTCATGGACAGGGGGAACGGTGTCGGTGGGCGTTTCGGCGGCGCGCAGGGCGTCCCCGGCGAAGGCTTCCAGGTGGCGCAGGGCCAGAGCGCGGCCGCCGGGATTCTGGACACAGGCCTGTTCGCAAAGTTGATGGGGACAGGTGCGCCCGCAGATTTCAGGAGCAAGGTTGGTGCGGGCATAGATCTGACCGGCACCGACGAAATCACCGGCTTCGATTAACCCGAGGGCTTCGGGGATGGCGTTGTGCATGGGGCAGGCTGCCTGACAGGGGGCTGTCGGACAGTGAAGGCAGCGCGCCGCTTCGGTTTGGGCTTCGAGGGGGGTGTAGGGGATGCGGATTTCAGCGAAGTCGCCGCGCCTTTCTGCGGGGGATCGGAGCGGCACCGGGACAGGGGAGAGCTTGAGCCGGGCCTTACGGTCGATTCCCGTGGGCAAAGGGTTGGTCATGCTTAACCTCCAATTGTAAGCAGGTAGAAAACGGCAGTATAAAGGTTTTTTGGGGGCTTGCAAGTGGTTTGGAGATTCTTTTTTAATAATTTCGCGCGCCCCGTAGGGGCGCGCGAAATTGTATTAGATCAGTTGCCGGGGCGTTAAGACGACCAGCGACGGGGGCCGCGTTCGTCAGGGCCTTCGGTCTTGGGTGCACGTACCTGGCGCGGTTGTTCCAGCGCTTCCTCATCCGGGCCGAGCAGCATTTCCACATTGGAAAGGGCGGTGCGGTCATAGCGGGTATAGCCGCAGACATCGCAGCGCCAGCTGGCAAAGTTCGGCATCGTCAATAAGAACGGTCCCCATTGGCGGATGAAGGTGCTTTTGATGGGGTGCAGGTGCCCGAAATTACAGCGGGGGCAGGAATATTTCATGCGGTGGCTTCCTCTACAATACTGATGCTGGCACTGGCGCCGATGCGGCTGGCGCCGGCTTCGATCATGGCGATAGTCTGGGCGTAGGTGCGGACGCCGCCCGAGGCTTTGACGCCCAATTCCGGCCCGACGGTTTTGCGCATCAAGGCGATATCTTCGGCCGTGGCACCGCTTTTGGAAAAGCCGGTGGAGGTTTTGACGAAATCGGCTCCGGCGGCTTTGGAGAGTTCACAGGCGCGGATTTTTTCTTCGTCGGTCAGCAAGGCCGTTTCCAGGATTACTTTGAGGATGGCTCCCTGGGCGTGGCAGACGGCGGCCAGGGCGGCAATGTCGCTTTTCACGGCGTCGTTCTGTCCGGCTTTCAGCATCCCTATCGAGAGCACCATGTCGACTTCCTGCGCGCCCTGAGCCAGAGTCAGTTCGGTTTCACAGACCTTGGCGGCGGTGGAGGTGGCTCCCAGGGGAAACCCGACGACCGTACAGACCAGGACATCGCTGCCGCGCAGTTCTTGAGCTACCAGGGGGACATAGATGGGATTGACGCAGACGGAGGCGAAGTGATATTCCAACGCTTCCCGGCAGATTTTGCGGACCTCATCCGGAGTGGCTTCCGGTTTGAGGATCGTGTGATCGATCATCCGCGCCAGTTTAGTTTTGTTGATTGCTTGTTGCATTGTTTTCCTCTAGTTCGGGATAGGTGTAGTGTTGTAAAGGGCCCAGTTTTTCAAAGGGCCAGTAGCGAAAGATCGCTTTGCCGAGAATGTTGGCGCGGGGCAACATTCCCCAGTGATGGGAATCGCTGGAATTGTTGCGATTGTCGCCCAGGACGAAAAATTCATCCGGGCCGACGATCCAGTTTCCAATGTAAGTGGGCGGCCCGCTGATGTAAGGTTCATTGAGGGGGATGTTGTTGACCCAAACCCGGCCGTCATGGATATCGATATGGTCACCGGGCAATCCGATTACCCGTTTGATGTAAGGGATGGTGCTCTGGTGGTTCGGCGGATCCAGTACGATGATGTCGCCGCGCTGGGGGCCGTGGAAGAGATAGCTGATTTTGCTGGCGAGCAGATACTGGCCTTCGTGCAGCGTCGGTTCCATGCTGACGGATTGGACCTGATAGCGCCCTGTGACCATATTGATCAGCAGGGTGAGGGCCAGGGCCGGCAACAGGACTTCCAATACTTCGCGCAGGAAGATTTTCAGACCCGAAAAGAAGCTGTTTTCAGGCGTTTCGGTCGGGCTTTCTTGAACTTCGCTCTCTTCGTCCGGGAAACTGGTGGGTGTCAGTTCGAATTCTTCTTCGGGCAGTGGTTCGATAACCAGAGGTTCCTGTGTTTCAGGCGGTAATTCCATTATGGATTGTTCTCCAATTCCGAATAAGTATAGTGCGGAAATGGGCCGAACTTTGCGAGGGGCCAATATCGAAAGATAGCTTTGGCCAGGATTTGTTCGCGTGAAAGCATGCCCCAGATATGGGAATCGCTCGAGTTGGTCCGATTGTCGCCTAAGACAAAGTAGTCATCCGGCCCCAGAATCCATTGATTGGAATAGTTGGGTGGGGCGTTGATATAAGGTTCATGGATGATCGAGCCGTTCACCCGTACCAGTCCATTGCTGACTTCAATGGTGTCGCCGGGGAGGCCGATCAGCCGTTTGACAAAGGGGGTTTCTCCTTCGGCCGGCGGTGGCTGTACGACGACGATGTCGCCCCGTTGGGGATCGTCGAGCCAATAGGTAATTTTGCTGGCGATAATCCATTCTCCTTCATGGAGATTGGGTTGCATGCTGACGGAGAGCACGATGTAACGGCCGGTGGTGGTATTGATGATCAAAAAGACCAACAGGCCGGTGATGAGCATTCCCAGCAGTTCCCTCAGCCAGGCAAAGGGCGGTTCTTTCGATAAGGGGTCCGGCGGAGGGGCCGGTTTTTCCGCCGGAATCTCTGGATTTTCCATAATTCCGAGGTCAGGCTGTTCGCCGAGTGGAATTTCTGTTTCCAGACAGGGCTCCTGATTTTCTGCGGCGGGTTGTTCGGGGCTGGAAAGGGTGGTTTCCAGCGGATTTTCCGGATCTGTAATTGTCACTGGATGGCCTCCAGTTCCTGATAGGTGTAGTGGGGGATCGCTCCCCAGTATTTAGGCGGCCAGTTGCAGAAGATGGCTTTGCCCAGAATTTGATTGCGCGGCAACAGTCCCCAGGAGTGCGAATCGCGGGAATTGGTCCGGTTGTCGCCCAGGACAAAATATTGATCGGCGCCCAGGACCCAGGTGCCTTCGTAATTGGGTGGACTTTTGATGTAAGGTTCGTCCAGGGCGATGCCGTTGATCCAGACCCGTTGATTGTAGATTTCTACCCGATCTCCGGGCAGGCCGATGACTCGTTTCACGTAAGGGATGGGGCCGAGATCTGCCGGGGGTTGGAGCACAATGACATCACCGCGTTCTGGAGGATGCAGCCAGTAGGTGACTTTGCTGGCGATCAAATATTGTTGGTCGTGCAGGCTGGGTTCCATACTCTGGCCGTAGACCTGATAGCGGCCCAGGGCCTGAGTGGCGACGAAGAGGATCAGCACGATCAGGATCAAGGTTTCGAGTAGTTCTTGAAACCAGGATCGAATGCCGAAAGAGCGGCCCAGTGCCGATTCCAATCCTTCGCTTGGGGCCAATCCTTGCAAATTATCAGCCAATTTTATTTCCTCCATTGCGTGTCAAGCGGCCATTATAGTCCACCTTTGCGCGGGCGCAACCCCGAAAAGTTTGGAGTTGTGGGGAGGGGATTTTTTGCGTCCCGCAAAGGTTTTTTTCGGGTAAGGTGCGACGCGCCAGATGGGGGAGAGAGTTTTTTTGTTTATGTTTTCGCGGGCTTTCTGAAGCCCGCGAAAACATAGGCTTTTTTTGCTTTTCCGGGTTAACTGCACAGGTCGAAAAGTTTGGAGTTGTGGGGAGGGGATTTTTTGCGTCCCGCAAAGGTTTTTTTCGGGTAAGGTGCGACGCGCGGGATGGGAGGGAGAGAGTTATTTTTTATTCATATTTTCGGCGGCTTCAGAAAGCCGCCGAAAATATGGGCGTTTTCCAGACTAACCGGGCAGGTTGAAAGTTTGGAGTTGTGGGGGGATTTAGCTTTTTAAACTATGATATACTTAGCCTTGTTAACTAATTTGGAGGTTGAATTATGACTTCTATCGATAAACCGATTCCTTTGCCCTGGCGGACGCCGGGAGCGGGGCGAGTTCTGAAACGTTGTTACGGTTATTTACGACCCTATTGGAGATGGACGCTGGGCGTTTATCTGCTGGTGCTGGCCTTGAACGGCCTGTCGTTGTGGATTCCGCAGGTGATCCGTGAGGCTGTCGATCGCGGGATGCGCGGTGGGGATATGGCCGGGTTGGGCCAGGCGGTTTTGTTGCTGCTGGGTCTGACGATGTTGAAGGGTTTGATGGCTTTTTTCCAGGGACGGTGGGTGGAAAAGAGTTCGCAGGGGGTGGCTTATGATTTGCGCAATGAGATCCATTTGCGGCTGTCGGCTCTTTCGTTTTCCTATCACGATCGGGCGGAAGCGGGGCAATTGCTCTCCCGGTCGATTCAGGATGTGGAGCGGATTCGTTTTTTGACCGGTCGGGCGACGTTGCGACTGGTCGAAGGGGCGGCGCTTTTTATCGGGACGGGAATTGTCCTGGTGACTATGAATCCGTGGCTGGCGTTAGTGGCGGTGGGCGGGCTTCCCCTGGTAACCTATCAGGCTTTCAATTTCGGGCGACGTTTCCGGCCGATCTCCCAGAGTTTGCAGAATCAGATGGGGGTGTTGACCTCTTTTCTGGAGCAGAATCTGCGTGGGGCGCGGATCGTCAAGGCTTTTGCTCAGGAGGATGCTGAGACGGTTCGTTTTGAAGGACATAATCGCCGTTGGTTTTCCCTGGCTTCTCAGAGTGCCCGACTGGAGGCGACCAACGCTCCGTTGATCGATCTGATTGCCAATCTGGAGCTGGCGTTGATCCTCTGGTACGGTGGGTCGCTGGTAATCAGCGGTCAGCTGACGCCGGGGGCGTTGGTGGCTTTTTTCACTTACCTCTCGCAGCTGGTCCAGCCGGTGCGGCGCATCGGGACGATTGTGCCGGCTGTGGCGCAGGCCATTGTGGCGGGCGAGCGGATTTTTGAGATCCTCGATGCCAGTTCCGAGGTGCAAGAGCGGCCGGGGGCGTTGCCGTTGCCGCGAATTGAGGGACGGGTTTCTTTTGAGCAGGTCTCTTTTTCCTATTTCGGCCGCCATTCAGCGCTGCGAGAGCTCACCTTCGAGGCGCAGCCGGGAGAGGTGATTGCGCTGTTGGGAACGACCGGTTCGGGGAAGTCGACCATTATCAATTTGATCCCTCGTTTCTACGATCCTACCGCCGGGCGGATTCGGGTCGACGGCCATGATTTGCGCGAGGTGACGATCAATTCGTTGCGGGATCAGATCGGAATTGTCTTGCAGGAGACAACGCTTTTCGTCGCTTCGGTGCGGGAGAATATCGCTTTTGGCCGCCCCGGTGCCGGGATGGCGGAGATTGAGGCGGCGGCGCGGGCGGCTCAGGCGCACGATTTCATTATGGCGATGCCGGAGGGGTATGAGACGCCGGTGGGGGAACGCGGCGTGACGCTTTCCGGCGGGCAGAAGCAGCGGATTGCCATTGCCCGGGCGCTGCTCAAGGATCCGCGGATTTTGATCCTGGACGATGCGATGGCCAGCGTAGACAGCGAAACCGAGCATTTGATCCAAAAGGCGCTGGAGCGGTTGATGGAGGGGCGCACCACCTTTGTCATTGCGCAGCGGTTGAGTACGGTGCGGCGGGCGGATTGTATTTTGCTGTTGGATAAGGGGCGAATTGCGGCGAGGGGGACCCATGAAGAGCTGTTGTGTACCTCGGGCCTTTATGCGGAGATCTATCGGCGGCAATTGCAGCCGGCACAGGAGCAGGAGGAATCGCTATGAGCTTCGGAATCGGCGTTTCGGGCGTCAATGCGGGCCCGCGGGGGGCTCTGGAGGGGTTCGGTGAGGGGACCGAGTCGGGCCGGGCTTTCGATCGGCGGATTATTTTTCGACTGTTGGGCTATCTGGCGCCTTACAAGGGGCGGATGGTGGGGGCTTTTGTGTTGATGGCGATCAGTTCGTTGTTGACGCTGGTGGCGCCTTATCTGATTAAAGTGGCTTTCGATCAGGCGCTGGTGAACAGGGATACGGCCCAGCTTTCTCAACTGGCTTTGGGGGTGGCTGCGGCTTTTGTCGGGATGGCGTTGGCGTCGGGCGGACAGCAATATCTGCTTTCGTGGGTGGGGCAGCGGGTGTTGATGAATTTGCGTTCGCAGCTTTTTACCCATTTGCAGGAACTCTCGATGGAATATCACGATCGCCATATCGTTGGTGTGACGATCTCGCGGGTGGTCAGCGATGTCTCGGTGATCAATGAAATGCTTTCCGATGGGCTGATCACCCTGGCGAGCGATCTGTTGGTGCTGGCGGGGATTGTGGTGGTGATGGTTTCGATGAGTCCGAAGCTGGCGCTGTTGACCTTTTGCGTGCTGCCGTTGATGGTGGCGTTGACGGTCTGGTTTGCGCGGCGGGCACAGACGGCTTTTCGTCAGACCCGCTCGCGGATTGCGGCCGTGGTAGGGGATCTGGCTGAAAATATCTCGGGAATGCGGGTGATCCAGGCATTTGCCCAGGAGATGACCTCGCACGAGCGTTTCGAGCGGATCAATCGGGAAAATCGGGATGCCTATGTGGCGGCGATGTCGCTTTCTTTTATTTTCCTGCCGGCAGTAGAATTTTTGAGCATGCTGGCGACGGGGATTGTGTTGTGGTTTGGTGGGCGTGCGGTAGCCGGCGGTGAATTGACGTTGGGATTGGTGGTGGCCTTCCTCTCTTATGTCAGCCGGTTTTTTCAGCCGATTCAGGAATTAAGTCAGCTTTATACCACGATGCAGGCGGCAATGGCCGGCGGCGAGCGGGTGTTGGAGTTGCTGGATACGGCGCCGGCGGTGGCGGATGCTCCGGATGCGGTGGATCTGGCGGAGATTGAAGGGCGGATCACGCTGCGCGATCTTTCGTTTGCCTATCAGGCCGGGAATCCAGTGTTACGGCATGTCGATCTGGAGATTGCGCCGGGAGAGATGGTGGCGCTGGTGGGGCCGACGGGGGCCGGGAAGACTTCGATTGCCAGTCTGGTGGCTCGTTTTTACGATGCGACCGAGGGGGCGGTGTTGATCGACGGCGTGGATGTGCGGAAAGTGCGTCAGCGTTCATTGCGCCGGCAGATGGGGCTGGCCCCTCAAGACCCTTTCCTGTTCCATGGGACGATTGCCGACAATATCCGATTTGGCCGGCCCGACGCGACCCTGGAACAGGTCGAAGCGGCGGCCCGGCTGGCCAATGCGCATGAGTTTATTGCGGTGTTGCCGGAAGGGTATGAGATGGAGATTGTGGAAGGCGGGATCAACCTTTCCTTGGGGCAGCGGCAGTTGATTGGGATTGCGCGGGCAATGCTGGCCGATCCGCGGATTTTGATTCTGGATGAAGCGACGGCCTGTGTGGATACAATGACGGAGGGATTGATCCAGGAGGCGTTGCAGCGGTTGTTGAAAGGGCGGACGGCGTTGGTGATTGCCCATCGGTTGAGCACGATCCGTGAGGCGGACCGGATTTGCGTGGTGCAGGATGGCCGGCTTGTGGAGCAGGGGACGCATGCGGAATTGCTGGCCCGGGAAGGGGTTTATGCGGCGCTGCATCAGCGGCAATTTGGGGAAGTAGAGAGCAGGAAGTAGACAGTCTGCGGCGCCCGGATGGTTCTGGAAAAGGGCTATGTTTTGGTGCGCCTTCTGAGGCGCACCAAAACATCAACAAAAAACTCTCTCTTCCGATCCAGCGCGGCGCAACTTACAGGAGAGGGGCCTTGTGCGGGTGAGGAGGATTTCTCAAAGAGGTGCAACGCACTCTGATCTTGCAAGGACAGGCGACTTGTTCCAACGTTAAGCCGTTTGAATTGTCGGTTTCAGGGATAGAAAGTGCGTCGCACCTTAAGGCGGGCTATTTTCAGGACAGAAATTATAAAGGTTCGGGGAGGGGGAGCCAGACGGTGAAGATCGAGCCCTGGCCGTTCCGGCTTTCGACCGTGATATGGCCGTTGTGAAGATCGACAATTTCTTTGACGATCGCCAGCCCCAGGCCGGTCCCCGGGATTTGTAGTTCACGAGGTTCTTCTCCACGGTAAAAACGTTCGAAGATGTGCGGTAAATCCTGGGCCGGAATTCCGAAGCCGGTATCGCTGACCTGCAAGGTCAGCCAGGGAAAGCTTTCATAGCACTGTACTCCCGTTTTCACGGTCACCTGTCCCCCTGCTGATGTGTAGCGGATAGCGTTTTCTACCAGATTATTGAGCACCTGCAACATCTTGTCATGGTCGGCCTGGATCTGGTGATCGGGTTCGGTAAGCTCCAGCGTCAGGGTCAGCCCTTTGTTTTGGGCCAGCAGCTGGTAGCCATTGACCACAGAGGCGGCCAGATAGTTGAGTGAAAGCGGGGCGGCCCGCAGTTCCAGTTTTCCTGCGTCGATTCGTGAAATCGAGAGCAGATCCTCGATCAGTCGGGCCTGACGGTCTACCTCATTTTCCAGGATATCCAGATAGTGACCCCATTTATCCGATTTACAGCGGCGCAGAATGTCGACATAGAGTTTGATTGCGGTAATGGGCGTTCGTAATTCATGAGAAACGTTGGAGACAAAACGGGATTTCATCCGATCCAGTTCTTTGAGCCGGCTCACATCGTGGGCGGCGATGACCACGACCGCTTTGTCCGCACCGGTTGAAACCCGGGCGGCCCGCAGTTCCAGATCCAATCCCTCCAATTCCAGCATGGCACGCGGGCATTCTCCCGCCCGGCGGGCCAGATCTTGCAGCATGGCCTGTAGTCTTTGCACATCGTCGGAGTGGAGCATTTGGGTGACCCACATCTGGACGACCGGGTTGTTTTCCAGGAGTTCACCCGCTTCGTCGGTCACCAGAATTCCGTCGGAGGTGCTGTTGAGGATTGCTTCCAGCCGGGCATATTGGGCCTGGATCTGAGCGGTGCGCAGGCGGACCTGTTCTTCCAGATCGCCGGCGTGGGCCTGCAATTCCCGGTAGAGGCGGGCATTTTGCAGCGTGGTGGCCAGTTGGGCGGCGAAAGCGGCCAGGCGTTGGGCATCGGCGGCGTCAAATTGTCCCGGCCGGCGGCCATGGGCATTGAGAAAGCCCATGGTCAACCCCCCGCTGCGGATGGGGGCCCCGACGTAGGAACGGACCCAGCTGAGATGCGGTTTGGAGATCCAGTTGGGATCGGCGGCTGTATCGGCAATCAAATAAGGCTTGCCGGTTTGCAGCATTTGCTGGATGGCCATATAGGATTCCATCGGGGTGTTTAATTCAAAGGTCGGTCCGGTGATGGTAGTCGCGTGATCGATCTGCCAATGCATGATTTCGGTGCGTTTGTAATCGACCAGGAACATCAGACTGAAAGTGTCGCCGGGGACAATTCGGGCGACATGCTCGAGCACTGAATCCAGCACCTGTTCGGGGTCGAGGCTGTTGCTGGCGGCGGCGGCGGCTTCGGCAAGGGCTTCGGCTCGCTGGCGTTGCAGGCGTTCGGCCTGGAAGAGGCGACTGTTTTCCAGGGCGACGGCGGCCTGGACGGCGAAGACCATGGCCAGACGGGCATGTTCGGGGGTGTAAAAATCAGGTTCCTGTTTGTCCAGGGCGATCATGCCGACGAGTCGGTCTCCGACGACCATGGGAACGCCCAACCAGGACCGGATGTGAGCCCGGGCATGGGGCTCTTGCGTAAAACTGGTGCAGGTATTGCTGGCATCCGGGACAATGCAGGGGGCGCGGCTGCGGATTACTTCAGTATTGGGGATTGAATCGTCGAGGAAAAGCCGGGTGCCGAGCACTTTGGACAGATTGGTGAAGCCCCAGCCGCCGACGATTTCCAGCTCCTGGCCTTGCAGCAGTTGGACGCTGGCGCTGTCATAGGGGACGACGGTACGGAGTTGGGCCAGGCTGCGTTCGATCACTTCGTCGGGTTCGAGGGCCGTGGTGAGGGTGAGGGCGATTTCGCGCAGGGTCTCGGCTTCCTGGCGGCGATGATGTTCGGCGACGAAGAGCCGGGCGCGTTGGACGGCCACCGTGGTCAGGCGGGCAGCGGCCTGGGCGGCGGCGATCACAGCCGGGCCGAAGGGGTGGACATCTCCCAGGCTGAAGAATTCCAATCGGCCCAGGAGTTCATCTCCGACCAGCAGTGGGACAGAGAGCAGGGAGCGTACTCCGGCCTGGACCCAGCGATTGTCGGCGGCCATATGTTCCCGGTAGTCGCGCATCAAGATCGGCTGGTGGGTTTCCAGTGTATAGGCGGCGAGCGTTTGAGCGACAGGGATTTCACCGGTCGGTATTCCCTCCGGCAGCAGGGCATGGTAGATTCCTTGCGGCAGGTCGGGCAGGGTTTCATTGAGGTGGAAGGTTCCGCCGTCGGCACCGGTCAGGGCGATCAATTGGGGCAACAGGCGCGCGACCAGCGTGGGGAGATCCATTTCCCGGCCGAGGGTGTGGGCCAGCGCGTTGAGCTGTTCTTCGCGGGTGAGCCGGCGGAGGAATTCATCATGAAGGTAGTTGTTTTCCAGGGTGAGGGCGGCGCGATGGGCAATTTCTCCGGCGAGATGTTGTTCCTGGGGGCTCAGGGTGTGGGCTTTGCTATGGACGTAGATCAACAGGCCGAGAATTTCGCCGTTGCGATTGAGCACGGGCGCGGAGACGAGGGCCTGAATTTTTTCGGGAGCGGGATAGTCGACCAGTTCAGTCCTTTTGGGATGGGTGTTGATCTCTTCGATCAGACAGGATTGCAGGCGTGGAATGCCGAAATATTCCGGGCCGACGGTGGTAATTTTTTCGAGGAAGGCGGTGTTTTTTTCAGGGAGAGATTGAAGATCCCCGGGAGCCGTGCTGAAAAGAACCGGCAGAGGCCCGGGATTGAAGAGGATCAGGTTCCCCTGTTCGGCTCCCAGATGGGGAGCCAGGCCGATGATGATTTGAGCGACTTCATCTGTCGTTGTGGCGTTGTCGAGCAAGGGGTTCAATTCATAGAGCAAGTCCAGATATTCCTGTGCAGAGGCGGGACTTTTAGTTGATTCCGGAAAGCCGTCATGGGCAAGCGTGTCAGTTACAGGGTTGACAGTCCGGTGAAAAGGCGTTTCGGGGATGGGGTCAAACCTGAAGTTTTTCATTATTTTGGTCTCCCTTTGGTCAAGGCCCTGGGAAGTGATAAAGCGGGCTGGAATTCGCCACCGTGGTATGTGTAGTGGCGGCCCGGTCTCATTTTCCCATCATAGTGGGGAATGGGACAGGCTGGTTACGGAATTGGTTGGGAGGATCTTTGCATTGCGTTGTTAAGATTGGAATTGCGTTGGGGGAAAAATTGACCCCTGTTCAGGCTATGCTACACTTTCGGGGTGAAAAGGGTTTGAGCCTGGATCGACCGTTTTAAGCCTATTTTCAGTACAGAGGTCATGGCGGGGGCGGCACCCCGAAGGATGAAAAAGAGCAGAGATTTCACCACAGAGGCGCAGAGATCACAGAGAAGAAGAGAGGAGATTTTCTCTAAATTCTTCTCTGTGTCCTCCGTGTCTATTTGCAATATCTTCGATCTGTGGTGAGTCTTTTCTGGGCCTATTTTCAGGACAGAAGGACAGGGGAGGGGGGTATGTGGTGGTGGTTGTGTAAGGGGGTGTTATTAGGGGTGGTGACGGCGGCTCCGGTGGGCCCGATTGGGGTTTTGTGTATCCGGCGCACGCTCTCTCAGGGCCGCTGGGTGGGGTTTGTTTCCGGAGTGGGGGCGGCTTCAGCGGATGCCATTTATGCTTTGATTGCGGGTTTTGGCGTTACCGGGCTGACGGCTTTATTGATGGATTATTCCGGTTGGTTGCGGGTGATCGGTAGTCTGGTTTTTTGTTATCTGGGAGCCCGGATTTTCTTTGCCCGTGCGGCTCAGGAACCGGCGCCGGTTGACGGTAAAGGTTGGCTGGGAGTTTACGGTTCCATCTTTTTCCTCACGCTGACGAATCCACTAACGATCGGTAGTTTTGTCACTTCTTTTACGGCGTTTGGATTGGGATTTGAAGGAAATGATTATGCGGTGGCCCTGGCGATGGTGGTGGGGGTTTTTGGGGGATCCTTGTTGTGGTGGTTTTTGTTGTGCAGTGGGGTGAGTTTATTACGGGAGCGGATTACCGGCCGGATTTTGCAATGGGTTAATCGTATTGCCGGGGGGTGTATTTTTCTGGTAGGCCTGGGACTTTTAGTTTTGGGGACAGTCCTTTAAAGTGAGGAGGGGCGATGGATTCAAAACGCAGTAAACGGGTGCGTAAACATCTTTCTGCGGGAGCGCCGCCGGCGGTTTCCAGCGCGGGGGCGGCTGAGGTGGAGTTGAAGCCGGTGGCGATTGAGACTTCAATCGGCCATTTTGTTTGCTATGAAGATGATACGCCGTATACGCAATATTTTATCTTTCGTCCCGATCACGACCGGATGCTGGCTGAAATTCGGGAGCGGCGTCATGCCGGGGAAGAGATTCCTCTGGAGAGCTGGCAACGGATCAGCCGTTTTGGCGTTTTGATGCTGGCATTGGATGAGTTGGGGTTTACGGCGGATTTGTATCTGGATCGTCGGCTGGTGAGGGTGGAAGAAGTCGATACGTTGATCCAGGGAACGCTGGAGTTGTTGGAACGCATTCCTTTGCGGCGGGATGGAGGTTCGTTATGTGTCTATTGGATGGAAGAGATTGCTGAATATACTTTGGTTGAATCGCTACCGGTCAGCGGTGAAGGACAGGCCTGACTTTATGAAAGAAGGCTATGCGGGGAGTATTCCAATCCAAAACGTAAAACGTGAAACGTAATGAATTGTCGCCGGGATGGCTCTGGAAAAGACCATGTTTTCGTGCGCATTCTGATGCGCACGAAAACATAAATAAAAAATTCTCCCCCCCCGAGCCAGCCCGCCGGTTTTTTTTAACCCCAGCCGATCAGGAATTGGTGGATCATCCAGTTGGTGATCCCTTTGAAGTTCCAGAAGATATGGCGGAGCATGCCCGGCCCTTTCTGGCTGTAGAGCAGACTGGCCATCGCGCGGCGGCGTTGCAGCATTTTCCCCATTCGGCTTGTTAAAATCCTCTGGCGGTAATTACTGAACGAGAAATCTTTGCTGATGAGTGCTGCCTGTACTTCCTGGGCGGCAAGTTCTCCATAGCCCATAGAGAAACTGATCCCCTCGCCATAGGTCGGGTCGATTCCGGCTGCGTCACCGACCAGAATGACCCCGGGCGCAGAAAAGGCCCCTTGAGGATCGAACCAGCGCAATGGAAAGGATTGGAGCGTGTAGTCATCGGGTCTCAGGCCGCGGCTGGCGGTCCATTTAGGGAAGAGCGCTTTCATATCTCCCAACGGGCGATCGGGAAAGAAGCGGCTGTCGTAAATTCCCTGATTTCGACGGGGGGAGTCGCCGGGGGGCATAGGGAAATCCCAGTAATAGCCTTGAATCCCATCGATAATCGGGGCAAAGTCAAAGAGGGCCTGATGAGGACCCTGTTTGATGGGTTGAGAGCGGGAAGCGGGGGGGGCATAAATTTCGAGCAGGCGGGCTTTTTGGGTTCCGGGTGGGGGATTGAGATACCGGCGGACCGTACTGTTGGCGCCGTCGGCGCCGACAACAATGCGCGAGTGGAAAATCCCCTGGTCGGTTTCGACTGCCATGCCGTTTTCAGTCTGACGGATCTGATGGACCGTCGTTTCTTCCTGGATTGCGAATCCCAGGCGGCGGGTCATGTCGACCAGCATTTGATCGAAGTGGGGACGATCGACGACGCGAAAGGAAACGGGTTTGTAGGAAGCGATAAAGCCTTTGCCCTGGAAATAGAAACAGGCTTCCGTCACGTCGACGTGAGGGAAATTGGTGAGTTGAAGGCCGAGTTTTTTCAGTTTGCGTTCACCATCCTGGAGTATCCCTCCGCCGCAGAGTTTGGGACGCGGATGGCGCTGTTTTTCCAGAATCAAGGTACGGGAGATGAGATGGGGATCTACCTGGGCCAGATTTAATGCCGTGGCCGTGCCTGAGGGGCCTGAGCCGACGATGATGATGTCGTAGTCCATAGCGTTCTCCTTGTAGACTGCGTAGAGTTAAGGGTCTGTAAATTTATAAGTTCCCGAGTTTTCAGGGGAAAACGCTATAAAAAATCGGTAAGTTATTCTTTTACGACCCCTAAGGACACCAGGGTTCCAGGTAGGTGCCGCCGATCGTGCTGCTGATGACCGACCAATGTTTCCAGGGGGCATCGGCTTTGATGGTATCCATCCGCAGAATGCCGGTGTGAGATTGGTTGGTATTGGGGCAGGCAATCGTTATGGTAACATCGATAACGGCGCGATTGTTCTGGTTGATGTGAGGTTCGCCCGCCGTCAATGTTTGGATTTCATAAGGATGACCGGCAACGCGGCTGAGGCAGATCTCACTGCAGCCGCTGTTGACATTATAGTAAGGATCGAGTCTCCAGCATTTACGGACCTGGGTGATATTGCCCTGCTGAAGTCCATTCAGATAGCTGCGGGCGACCTGTACGGGATCGCGGTTCAGGCTGCCGGTGCAGTCATCGTAGTAAAAAGTCCAGAAGGTGACAGCGCTACATAAAACTACCACCACCAGGATGAGGGTGATAATGATGATGCGACGTTGCCGCTGTGCGCGGACCTGGTAGTATTGGTCTGACATAAGAACTCCGTCGGTTAGTCGAATTAATACCTTTCGTTCCTGGATTTTAATTCAAGAAGGGCTATATGGCAAGGGTGAAAGTTAGGCAGGTTGGATTCCAGTGAGTCCCAGTTCAGCTGCGATGCCCTGAAGGGCTTTCAATACCACGTCGATATGTTCATCGAGCGGGATGCCCAACAAGGCCGCGCCGGCCTCGATATCTTCCCGTTTCACCCCGGCGGCAAAGGCGCGGTCCTTCCACTTTTTGCGGACCGACTTGACCTCAACCTCGAGGATCGATTTGCTGGGGCGGACCATCGCGACGGCTGTGATGAGGCCGGTCAATTCGTCAACGGCGAAGATGGTCTTTTCCATGGGGGTGGTGGGGGTGTGATGGGTGAGGTCGGGGGCATGGGCTTTGACGCCGTTGATGATGATTTCGGGCCAGCCCAGGGATTCCAGGATTTCGGTGCCTTTGAAAGGGTGGCCCCCCGGGCCAAGGTTGGGGTAGCGCTCGTATTCAAAGTCGTGGATCAGGCCGACGATGCCCCAGAGTTCTTCGTCTTCGCCGAAGCGGCGGGCATAGGCGCGCATGGCCGCTTCCACCGCCAGCCCGTGGTTGAGCAGGCTGGGACTTTGAGTGTATTCGGTCAACAGTTTCCAGGCATCTTCACGTGTGGGATTCATAGCATGCTCCTGTAATTTCTTTGTGTTGTTAAATTTTTTACATTTTTGCCCTGTCGATGCAAAAACACAGGTTTTTTTTCGACCTGTGTGGTGAGCATTTTAACGCCCCGCAACAGGCACCTTTCAGGTAAAAAGCGACGCGCTGGATAGGGGGGAGAGAAGTATTTTTATTCATATTTTCGGCGGCTTTCTGAAGCCGCCGAAAATATGGGCTTTTTTCTCAGCCTAACCATACAGGGCGGTTTTTTGTCTGTGTTTTTGCATCGCTACTACAAAAACAGGGGCTTTTTTCTTCCGCTTTCCGAATTTATTAAGAATTGGGTACTGTTTGGGTTTCGGTGAAGACGGGCAGCGGTTCGCCCAGGATGGGAAGCGGATGGGCGATGTTGAGATCCAGCCAGGTACGTACCAGGGCGGGGGCTTCGCGGATCCAGTACCAGGCTATGTAGCGTCGGCTGTAATACTGGCGGTCGGAAGCGAAGCCGACTACGTCCAGGCCTAAACTTTTGCAGGTGAGGAGGGCCCGCGGTTGGTGATAGCGTTGGGTGACCAGAATGGCATCTTTCAATTGGAAGATAGCGCCAGCGCGGTAACAGGTATCGTAAGTGCGTCTTCCGGCATAGTCCAGGACGATATCCTCTTCGGGAATGCCCTTAGAGAGGGCATAGTCTTTCATTCTTCCCGGTTCATCGTGGGTGACCGTAGAGTTATCGCCGCTTAAGACCAGTTTCTTTACCCGGCCGGCGCGATAGAGCTCGATGGCGGCATCCATGCGATCCTGAAGGATGCGGCTGAGACTACCGTCTTTAGCGGAGTAGCCGGCCCCAAAGACCAGCGCTACCGAGCGTTGGGGGATCTCGTCGGCTTGATAGTAGATTTGATCTTCGTAAGCAAAGATGAGCGTCCACAGAATTCCTCCCAGCACGAGGAGGCCCAATCCCAGGGTCGCATAGATGATTTTGCGATAGCGCCGCATGAATGCGGTAAGGCGTTTCATTGGAATTACCTCGGTTAATGTAATGTTTAGTATCAGGGCAATTCGGAGGTCGCGACGACCTTCATGACGCCCTGATGATTGCCCCAGAGCAGCCAGACGCGGCTGCCGCTGCGGCGGATATAGGCATAACCTAAAGAGCCTTCCCACCAGTGGCCGTTGGGAAAACCTGGGGGCGTGGAGGTGGCACGGATGCGACCTGTTTTGTAAGGCAAGATCAGGTTCATGCGTTGGGCGAAATGGAGGGCTTCCGTGCTGGAATCCCAGGTGGTTTGCCAGAGGACGACGTGAGCGCCGCCGGGGGCGCGCCATTCCTGGATCATATCGCCGCCCCAGCCGCTGAGCGTCGGGGAGATCACATTGGGATTCCACTGTTTCAGGGCGAAATCCATCAGGGCTTCCCCGGCCGTTTCCGTCATTGTCAGTTCCCAACCGGTGGGAAGCGTGGGATTGACGGGATCGATGATTTCAGGTTCATCGCCGGCCAGATATTTCTCCGGGTGCAGCAGTTGCTCTGTGGAGCGGGGGGGACGTTGCAGGGCCTGATCCAGGGCGCCCTGACCGCTTTCCTCGTAGCCGGCCGCTGTAAAGCCGATTCCGATTTTGAGCGGAAGACGGGTCAGGCGATCAAAGTCGGGGGTGGTCGAGCGCCAGGATGGGAGCACTCCGGCAGCCACATTTTCTGTGAGCTCTCGAGCCCGGGGGGTGTTGGGTTCTACATTCAAAGAGCGAAAGAGGGTGTAGAGGGCATCGCCGTCGGCGAGCGAGAGCAGCGCCAACCGCCGGTCAAAAGTTCCGGCTTCCTGACCGAGTTTGAGCAGATCGCCGTATTGGTTGGAGAGGGCCCGGGCATAACCAAAGCCTAACTGGAGGCGAAGATCATCGGGGGAACCGTTCCAATCTCGTTGCAGATAGAGCTGGTCTTCTTCCGAAATGTAAAGAGCTGCCGATGAATTAACCTGGGCTGCGATATCGGCTTGCAGGCCAGGTTTTTCAGGCCAGAGGTCCAGGGCCTGTAGGATTGGCTGTTCGTTTAAGGGGAAGGCCGGGGCTTTCTGCGCGTGATTGGCGAGCATGGCGCTCATATCATTACGATCGAGGAAGGTGAGCGGGATTTCCCAGCGAGGAAAGAGCCCTCGAGCCTGATAGATATTTTCGGCAATCGCTCCGGCATCGGCAATTTCAAACTGGGGCAGAGGGGTAGCAGATGGCCGGGGGGTGACTGTCGGGGTAGTTGGCGGAAGGGGCGTGGGGGTCGATAAGGGCGTAAGCGGTGAAGAGATCGGAAGCGAACTCAAGGTGGTCCAGACACTCCAACCGAGCAGTATCAGGATGATAACGACGACCGTGACCAGGCTGGTCAGCAGTCGGCGCCATTGGGCCGGCGTCAGGGAGCGGAGTCGATTCACGATAGCGCCTCACGTTGGGCGGCGATCAATTGAGTCACTCCGATAGCTGCCAGATCCAGCATGTCGGCCAGGAGGGGGCGGGAGAGAGGCCGGCTTTCTGCGGTGCCCTGGATTTCGATGAAATCACCGGCCGCATTCATCACGATATTGAGATCGACTTCGGCTGTGGAGTCTTCGGCATAATTGAGGTCGAGCCGGGGTTCTCCTTCGATCAAGCCGACGCTGACGGCGGCGAGCGGCGGGCGCAGCGTTTCCGGGGGGAGGGTGCCGGCGGCGATCAGTTTGCGCAGCGCCAGAGCCAGGGCGACGTATCCTCCCGTGATGGCTGCGGTACGGGTCCCGCCGTCGGCCTGGAGGACATCGCAGTCTATGGTGAGGGTGCGGGGGCCGAGGCTATCCAGATCGACAGCCTGACGGAGACTGCGGCCGATCAGTCGGCGGATTTCCTGGGCACGTCCGCCTTCGGTATGGTTGCGGGGGATGCGGGTTTGGGTGGCGCGGGGAAGCATGGCATATTCGGCGGTAATCCAGCCTTTTTGCCCTTCCTGGCGCCAGCGAGGCTGGCTTTCCTGGATGGTGGCGGTACAGAGAACCCAGGTTTGTCCCGCCTGGATTAATGCGGAGCCTTCCGGATAAGCGAGCGGAGAGAGTTTGATCGTTATGGGCCGGAGTTGATCCGGTGCACGGCCGTCAGGGCGCATGATTTTTCTCCTGTTGTACAAAACTAGGCCGGAGGGCCGGGCCTATTGTATTAAGGGCCGGGGCTTTGTCAAGCAGGATGATTTTTGAGCGGTGCGGTCTGTTTTTATTTTAGGGTCTGTAAATTTATAAGTTTTCGAATTTTCCTGGGGCAATGCGGGAAAAAGCTGATGGGCGCAGCGTGAGGCGTAAGCTGAGATTACGCCTCACGCTCCACCCGTCAGGGCGGGCAACTGTGTGGATATATAGTGTGTGTTCAATTTCGAACGACTTTTTTGATTGAGGGGAGATAGAAATTGCCATAAACCGGGACGATTTTGAGTGTGGTGGTGTCGGTGGTTTCCGTGACTCCGTCGCCGGCCTTGATTTGGGCGCGGCAGGTTCTAGTCCAGCCTGCCGGAATTTTTAGATTCAGATAGCGGTTTTGCTCGATGCGGAAGTGGCAATTGATGTCGTTGCCGGTAGCTAATTGCAGGCTGAGCAGGGAATCCGGGGTGTCGACATCGGCGGCGTGAGCCCAAAGATCAAAGAGAAGGATATCTTCAGAGACGGCCAGGACCGTGCGGTCAGGGAGGTTCAGTTCCGGGGGGGTATTGTAATCGATTCCGTTTTGATAGAGGATCGGCAGGGCGAGATGGGCGCTTTGCCCGCTCTCTTTCCAATGAGCCCAGAAATCGGCGAAACTCCTTTCGACGGGGTCGGTTCGGATGATTTCCCAGAGGGGTTGAAATCCCACACTGAGGGTATCTTTGCCGTCGTTATCGCTGTCATAGAGATCGTAGAGGGTTTGTGCTACCCGGGCTTCTACATTGTCGCCGATGTGCTCACCGTCATTGCGGTTGTGGGTTTCCAGGTTTGGTGAGCCGTTGAGGCAATGGCCGGGGGCTTCATCCAGACAGGGATCTCCGTTCACGGCCAGGGGGAAAAATTCGGCCCATCCTTCGGTCCAGGCGCAGAGGGGTGTTTTTTGGTCAAATAAATCATGGCCTTGAATGACATAGGCGTTGAAATCATCAAAGCTTGAAGGGTCCCAAAACCACCAGTCCATGGCGTTGTACATGTAATGATGGGCAACTTCATGGACGACAGGGTCTGAGGCATTGATACGTATAGGTATATCTGAAATAAAAATTCCAGAAATTGGAAAATAGGGCCAGATAAAGGAATTGCAGGCCTCTCTAATTCCAAAGGAGTAACAATTGAGATTTTGTTCCCAACGGGCTGCGACGGAGCCTGGGTCGGTGCCGTGAGTTGAGACGTATTCCCAGCTATTCCGTAAATCCTGGAAGATCCACATGGCTTCGATCTGAAGATTATTGAACTGAATTGTATAAGTGGGCAAATTTGAAGTTCCATCTTGAATATCTATTTGAATCGTAGGGTAATTCCATTGATAAATAGCTCCGTCAAGATCGGTTACCATGCGATGGGCGGTAGGGCTGTCGCTGGCGTCGGTCTGCCAGACGACATAAAGATCCAGGCGTCGGGCGGCAGGATTTCCGGTCAGATCGTCGTCATCCCAATTGCGGACGGCGGGAAAGCGGTAGTAACCCTGGGCATTGGTGAGCACGCTGGCCAGATGATCGTCTTCGGGGCCGAAGCCGGGCGGTGCATCGTCGTCGTAGAGCTGGGCTTTGGTGTAGGGGGCCGGCAATCGCTGCCCGTCACGGTCGTAGTAGAAGAGCGAGCCGGTGACCTGAACGCGGCCGGGAAGATATTGTTGGAGTTCGATGTTGTCAATGATGGGACCGGCGAAAGTAAGGTTGTCGTTGCTGTAAAAGCGCCAGGAAAGCCAGAGCAGTTCTTCTCCTGCGTAAGGTTGCAGGTTGATTTCTTCGTCTTCCCAGTGGGGTGTGGATGTATCCCACCGGGTTACCTGCCGAAAGGAGACCCCGTCGCGGGAGACTTCGAGGTCCAGATAATCCAGGTAGTTTTCTATTTCTATCTGAAGGTCGAAGGTGAGCGATAGCTGGATGCTGTTGTGGAGGTAAAAGGGGCCGGCGATCATGCGGGTGTTCATATTATTGGGATAATTGTCGTCTGAGCCGGGGGCGATGCCGTCGCGTCCGTCGCGGGCGGGCCAGGCAGCCTGATAGCCGCCGGTGCCGGAAAAGCTGGGCATGCGACCCCAGTAGCGTTCATAGCCGTCATTGCTCAGATCCTGGCGCTCCCAGATTTCGTCGTTCCAGCTGCTGCTTTCAAAGTTTTCGGTAAAAGCCGTTTGCCAGGTGCCGTCGGCGGGAATGGGATGAAGGTCGAGAATTGGAACCGTTGTGATCGGTTGCGAAGCAGCCATCATGAAAGGGGGTTGGGGATCGCCGTAGTAGGAGATCCTCAGAATGGCCCAGGTGAAGGTGCCGGCGATGCCGGAAACCGTGTCGGTGATGATAACGGTCCAGGTGCCTCTGACCCGTTGGGGCGGGGCAGGAATCGTGAAGGGAAGGACGATCTCACCGTTTTCGCGTTTTTCGGGAGGGAAAGGCTGGCGATCCCAGACCCGGGTACGGGTCTGACCGTCGGGGGCCAGGATATCGATGATCAACTCTTCGGCCTGGGGGTGATCGATAAAGAGATAGCCCCGGGATTCGTAGGCGAGTTGTTCTCCTACATTGGCTGTAACCGGCAAAGTAACCGTCAAGGGGGTTCCATTGTCGGGAATGGGGGCCTGGAGGTAGTAGGTGCCTCCACTGTGGATTTGGGGGCGGAATGGGGTGAGGGTAGGAAGCGGCGGTTGGGGAGTCTGGAAGAGCGTGTTGGGATTGTAGGTGTTGGCCAGTCCTTCTATATCAGGATTGGGGGTTCCGCCATTTTCAGTAACGTGGATAAGTATTGAATCTGCTATTGATAGGCCATTTTTGTTTAATAAAAGGGCTCCAGTGTGGACATATCCTCCTACGCTTTTTTGTGTAATTGTAATAAAGCTGGTAATTATAAAAGGGTTGTTCTTTTTTATATCAAGGTTCCATTGCGAGGGGGAGGCTGGTGCTACTCCTGGAAGAGTCACGGACAGATAAACCCACAAATCTTTTTCTTCATGATCGCTGGTGACTGTGACGGTGACGGGGGTGCGTTCGTTGATGTGGATGGGTTCGGCGATGTCAAATTCAATGCAGAGTCCGTCCTGGCAATTGGCTTCACGTTTGCCAGATGCACAGGCAGCCAGCAACAGAATCAGGGCAGGTACCAGGGCATACAGGGCAATCCCATAGGTCAATTTTCGAGCTTTCATCGTTTTCCTCCTGTTTGAATTAACGAAAACGGCCTACCGGTTTTGGGCCGGCAGGCCGTGATGGATGAAGCATGAGCCGGAAGGCATCAGGAAATGAAATTCGGTGTTGGGGAATGGATAATGAATGATGGCAGGTGGTTTTGCAATAGAATAGCACGAATTTTGTGAAAAATCCAATATTAACGGATATGATTTTGCGGCGGGATGGTGGATCTAGACAGGATATAGAGGTTTTAAAGATCGATCTATGTCTGACAAGGAGGGATAGGTGTGTGCAGTGTGAAGAGCAAAAAGTAAAAAAGAACTTTTGCAGCTTGCGCTTTGTTCCGTCCGGTTTATAATTTCGGTTTTAGCGCTTACAGGAGGTGGGTATGGCAGGACTCCACGGAAAGGGCATCTGGTTGGCCCATTCTTATGATTTGCAGCGGGCAGTAGAAATGGCGACCGGGATCGAGGCGACTCATTTGATGGTTAAAGTGGGACATGGCCCGATTTATTTTCCTGAAACCACCCTGGATTTGTTGAAGCGGGTGCGGAGTTTGGGTTTTCAGCCGTTAGCCTGGGTTCAGTTGACCGATCGGGCTTCACAGGATGCTTTTCGTGCCGTCGAACGGGCTTTGACGGCCGGCTATAATGGTGTGGTTTTATCGTTAGGCAGCGGTTATCTGACGGCGCGCCAGATACGTCCCTTTGCTGATCAGCTGGAGAATGTGAAGGCTTTCAGCGATTCACTTTATGTGGCCACGCCGCCGCTGGCTGCTTTGCCGGATCGTTCAGTTTTGGAAATTTTGGCACCCTATTGTATGGGGGGGTGGATGCCTTTCTGTTTCGCTGCTTATGGCGATTCACCCGAGATTGTCATCGATCGGAATGTGTATCAGGCTCTGGGGCCATTATCCCTGTTATGGGGTGGGACTCCGGCGGTCTATCCGGTCATTTCGCCGTTGCAGCGGTTGCAGGGTGATCCTTTTTTGCCGGAAATGTTTATTCCCTGGATTGAGGGAATCATTCGGCATGGGATTGATTTCTTTTCGGTCGATCACGCGGCCGTAACGGAAAAGGTGCTCTGGCCTTTGATTCAATCGATCGGAGTGCCGATGGAAGCGGCTCCGGCTTTCAGTGAAATTGCTGATGAATCGGGAGCTTATCTGGCCCAGCCGGTGTATGTCACCGTGACGTCGCGGGATACGGTGTGGGGATTGATCAATCGTTATGGATTGACCAAGGAAAAGTTTTGGGAATGGAACGGTCATTTATGGGAAAGCCGGGGGTTGCCCAAGGATCCCGACTATTTGCAGGAGGGCTGGCGGATACGGATTAAGTGATTTTGGCCCAACTTGCCAAAAAACGGCTTTGTGGTACAATCTGAGGCGTGCGGGCGAAAGCCCAAACAGAAAAAAGCGCGGGCGTGGTTCAGTAGGTAGAACGTCTCCTTGCCAAGGAGAAGGTCACGGGTTCGAGTCCCGTCGCCCGCTTTTTCACTTCGGCGACGTAGCCAAGTGGCAAGGCAGGGGTCTGCAAAACCTCCACCGTCGGTTCGAGTCCGACCGTCGCCTCTGGAAGAATGAGTGATCTGCGGGCATCGTTAAAGGTGCCCGTTTCTTGTATCTTAATGAGTGAATATGGGGCGGTGGCGAAATAGGCAGCCGCCGGGGACTTAAAATCCTCTGTCCGAAAGGACGTGTGGGTTCGACTCCCACCCGCCCCACTTTATCAATCTCGACACGGCTGATCAAGGCCGTTGTATTTTCAGGCGCCTCCTCGGGCAGGAATGGAGGATGGCCGGCTGACCCCAGGGTCCTGCCGTTTTTACTTCGGATTGGTTTTCCTCCTCTCCCGATAGTCGCCGTAAACTCAAGAGGCCAAAGTGTCGCGATTACGGTTGCTTCGAATAGGAATCCTCGTCGGTTTGCTGCTTGCTTTTGCGCTACGTTTTTATCGTTTAGGCCATCAAAATCTCTGGTGGGATGAAGGCCTTTCTATCCTTTCCACTCGCCAATCTTTTGTCGATGCCACGTTGTGGACCGCTGGTGATGTTCACCCGCCTCTTTATTTTTGGACCCTCTGGTTGTGGTCTCAGATAACCGGTGAAACCGAATTTGCCCTGCGCGCCATCACGGCTCTTTTTTCCTGTTTGACGGTAGCCCTGATGTATCCGTTCGGTCGCCGTTTGGGCGGGCGCGGTGTGGGACTGGCGGCTGTGATTTTGCTTGCTCTATCGCGTTTCCATATCTGGTGGGCCCAGGAAATGCGGATGTATACGCTGGCCGGTCTGTGTATTGCTCTTTCTTCCTATTTGTTGTTGCGATTGTTGACCCGTCCTTTGAAAGCACTCTCCTGGAAGGCGTGGGGGGTGTGGGTCCTGGCGACTCTGGGGGCGTTATACACCATTTATGCCGCGGTGACTTTGCTTCTGATCCAGAATCTGATTGTGTTGGGGGTGGGACTGGCGCGGAAGAACGATCGCTGGGGCTTGTGGTGGCAGTGGGCCGTGGCTCAGGGGGCGGTGGCGGTGGGGATGGCACCCTGGCTGGCCCTGGCTTTGCCGCGAATGCATTCCTGGTCTGTGGTGCAGGAACCGGCTTCGTTGGGATTTGTGATGCAGCTCGATGCGGTTTTGCTTACGTTAGGGATTTCTACGGAAATCGGCCGTTATGTGTGGCCGATTGCGGGATGGTTGGCTTTGATTGGGATTGGAATGGTGTGTTTGATTTATCGGCGCCGTTCCGGGACCGTGGTTCCTTTGGGACTGGGGCTGGCTGTGGTGGTGTTGGGCGTGCTGGCTCCACCGGTCGTGATCTGGTTTTTGACTCAACCGCGGGCCTTGTTTTATACACCTCGTGTGGAAGCCCGCTATCTGGTCCCCTGGGGGCCATTTTTTGCGTTATGGGTAGCCTGGGCCTGGAATGGATGGATGCGAGAAAAGTTTTTGCGTATTCCCGGCCTGCTGGCGGGTATGGCGATTCTGGGGGGGATGATCTGGGTTCTGCCCCAGTATTATGAGCCCCGGTATTTGCACGATGACCTCCAGACGTTAACCCGCACGATTTGGGCTTACGCCCGTCCCGGCGATGCGGTCTGGCTGGTATCGGGGGATCGCTATCCCGTCTTTCTTTCCTATTATGACCGGCCGGAGGCGCCACTCAACCGACCGGCAGTGGAATTTTTGCCCCATGCGGGCACAATGACGTCTCCGGAAACACTGGCGGCAGATCTGCAATCGGTGGCGAGCGGACGTAGCCGGATCTGGCTGGCGCAGGTGGAAAGCGGATTACAGGACCCGGACGGTTGGGTAGAGCGCTGGGTCAGCAGTCAGTATACACCGGCGATGCGTTTGGGCGTGGGGTACAATCAGTTGACCTTATACATTCCCCGATCCAGTCCTGTCTGGCAGCCGACGACGGATCAAATGCCCCCCATGCTTCAGGGCGCAGTTCTGCCGGGAGTGTTGTTTTTAGGTTATGACCTGGCTACGGATGAATTCCGTTCGGGAGATCGGGTGCGTTTTAATCTTTATGTGCGGGCTACGGCTCCGGTCACCTTAACGGTGCGGATGGTGGGAGAAAAAGGGGAAGCCGGACGGATTTTGTTGCCGTTGAAAGCCGGGATGGAGGTATTGCGGTTGCCCGTGGAATTTGGAATCACTCCCTATATGCCGGCGGGGAGCTATCATATGGGGATTTCGGCCGATTCAGATGTTGAAATTGCCATGGGGAAGTTGCAGGTAACTCATACGGAAGTCAGCCCTGATCCAGAATCGATCCCCGTGCCGATGCTGGCGCAGGTGGGAGAGTCAATTCGCTTTTTGGGGTATGGGCTGCACGGCGTCAAGGGGCAAAATCCACCGGAGATTTATCCGGGGGAAACGTTGCGCCTGGACCTTTACTGGGAAAGTCCGGAACCGTTGGATGAGCATTTTACTGTTTTTACGCATCTGGTCGGGACGGCTTACAATCCTGCGACGGGGGGGCCCTTATGGGCACAGCTGGATCAGGAACCGGTAGGGGGGACTTATCCTACAACTGATTGGTTACCTGACCTGCCGCTGCGGGATTCTTACGAATTGTTGATTCCGGCCGATGCTCCTCCGGGAGATTATCAGTTGGAAGTCGGGATGTATCGACCGATGACGGGGGAACGGTTACCGGTTTCAGGGAGGGGGGCAGATTTTGAGGCCCGACGGTTGTTGTTGCCGGTCATAAGAGTGGTTGCACGCCCTTAAAGAGGGTGTTCAGGAGCAGTTTTCGAGCGGCTGAGAGACATATTGATGACGGAGCAGGGCCAGTAGATCGGGCAAGGTCGGGTTGTCCAGTTGATGAGAAGGGAGGGCGGCTGATTTCATATGCAGCCGGCTACCATCTTTTGCCAGGGCCAGGAATCCTACCTGCGGATGGGCCAACAGTAAAGGTTGGAGTGCTTCGGGGAGATTGCCGTCAGTCTGTAGAGAAACAATGACCCATTGTACTTCCAGCGTATTGAGGGCGGAGGACAGACCTGCCCAATCTTTGGCTTCTCCTACAATTTGAAGATCGGCCGGTTTGTTGAGCACCCTTTTTAACATATCCCGTAAAAGTTTCGGTTCATTGGCTACAATAATATGAAATGTGGACATAATTATTTCCTTTGGGATTCTTGGGATTAATTGGGTCAGGTGATGTCAGCATAACACGCGCCTTTCTGGTTGTCTATGTATCCCAGACATAGAAAGAAGTATAACCTCCTCTATATCTTCCGTCGGCAATCTGTATTTATGCTACTTTGTGTTACAATGAATACACAATTATATGGAAAATGTACCCTTTCCTGAGGGATTACAGGGCTAATCAGCATTGAACATAGATGCAGAGAATTGGGAGCAAAAATGGCTGAGATGGAACGAAAGCCCAACCTGTGTGTTGATTGTCCGGGTTCCCTGAAAGATAGATGCGAATTATGGGCCGATTTGACGATTGCAGAACGGCGTATCTTGATGGAAGGGCAACCAGTTCCTGATATGTTAGCTTCTTATCTGGCTGAGGAGTGTCTGCGCCAGAAAGATTTACGGGGACGTGAGGCTGAGCCGCGAGGTTTACGTTCTCGAATGGGGCGGGTGGTGACGGTGTCTTATGCTTCGGAACTGGATGCCGATCGAGGTATTGAAGCTACCATGGAGATGCGAATTCCGCCGCCGCAAGAACTCGAAGCGAAGCCCGAACCGGAGAAGGGGCCTTATGGACATATTTTTCGGGTTCAGGAAAGCGGTCATTGTATCAGTTTGCCCATTGAAGGCTTATTGACCTTAGGGCGGTTACACCCATTGAGCGGTCAGGCCCCCGATATTGATCTGACTGCTGACGATCGAGGGGGGGATATTTCTCGCTTTCATGCCCGGGTTGCCGCGCAAAACGGAGAACATTATCTGGAAGATTTGGAAGGATCTCTGGGGCTTTGGATCAACGGTCAGCGAGTTTTGCCCCGGCGGCCGCAGCGGTTGACTCCGGGGGATACCTTTCGGTTGGGTCAATGTGGATTTGTTTATGAGGAATCACCGGATCTATGGCGGTTGCCCGTGCAGAGTCTGGTCTATTCACTCTACGTTACATTCAGCGGGCGCAGCTATCCTTTAGTGATTTCAACCACACCAGGAGAAGATATTGTCATTGGTCGGGCAGATCCACAGCAAGGATTTGTGCCGGGGATTGATTTGACCTGGGAGGGGGATGCGGCGTTAATGGTATCTCGCCGGCATGCTGCGTTACGGTGGGGTGGGAAAGAATGGTTGGTTAAGGATCTGGGAAGTACTAATAAGACAAAAATCAATGGAGTAACTGTAGCTCCCGGGCATTGGGTTTCCTTGTTGCCCGGGCAACATCTTTGGTTGGGTGGGTTTGGATTGGCGCTTGATGTCAAGCGCAGGTAGAAAAGATGGCAAGCGAAATTCTTCCCGGGCAGAGTTTTCCTTTAGGAGCTACTGTATTCCCTGGAGGGGTTAATTTTTGTCTTTTTTCACGGAATGCCGTGGCTGTGGAGTTGTTGTTATTTGACGATGTGGATGCATCGCGACCGGAACGGACCCTCTGGTTAGATCCTCACCGAAACCGGACCTTTTATTACTGGCATGTTTTTGTGCCCGGGCTTTATCCCGGGCAGCTGTATGCCTATCGGGCTTACGGGCCCTGGAACCCCGGCTGTGGCCATCGATTCAATCCCCAGAAAGTGTTGTTGGACCCCTATGCTCTGGCCGTAGGGATAGGTCGTTCTTATGAGCGGTTGGCGGCTGTTCATCCGGGAGATAATTGCCGGCAGGCTTTAAAAGGGGTAATCGTCGATCCCAGTCAGTACAGGTGGGAAGGGGATTTGCCGTTAGGATTGCCTTATTCCGGTTCAGTTATTTATGAACTGCACATCGGAAATTTTACCCGCAATCCCAATTCGGGCGTGGCCCCAGAGCGACGGGGAACCTATGCCGGATTGATTGAAAAGCTTCCTTATTTGAAATCTCTAGGAGTAACGGCCATTGAACTGTTGCCCGTGCAGCAGTTCGACGATCAGGATTTGACACCTCCGTTTCATAATGTGTGGGGCTATAATCCCATAGCCTTTTTTGCACCCCATCAGGGATATTGTACCGCGCGAGATCCTTTAGCGCCGGTCAATGAATTTCGAGATTTGATCAAGGCGGTCCATCGGGCTGGAATTGAGGTCATTCTGGATGTGGTTTTTAATCACACGGCTGAAGGCGGCAACAATGGGCCGATGTTTTCGTTTCGGGGACTGGAAAATCGGGCTTACTATATTTTAGAATCCAATCCGGTCTATTATGCCAATTACAGCGGTTGCGGCAACACCGTCAATGCCAATCATTCCGTGGTGCGGCGTATGATTCTTGATTGTTTGCGCTATTGGGTGGCCGTGATGCATGTGGACGGTTTCCGTTTTGATCTGGCATCGGTGATGTCCCGGGATGAATCCGGACGCCCGTTGAAGAGCCCTCCGATTTTATGGGAGATAGAGTCCGATCCGGTATTGGCCGGTACCAAAATCATTGCGGAAGCGTGGGATGCGGCGGGACTTTACCAGGTCGGATCGTTTATCGGGCATCGTTGGGCTGAGTGGAATGGGAAATTTCGGGATGATGTGCGACGTTTTGTAAAGAGCGATTCAGGTTTTGCTGGAGCTTTGGCTGCGCGGATCACGGCGAGCCCGGATCTTTATCCCCAGCCGGATCGGGAACCCAACCGCAGTATCAATTTTATTACCTGCCACGATGGATTTACGTTGCGTGACCTGGTTTCCTATAACGAACGGCATAATGAAGCGAACTGTCCGGGGATGGAAGGCGGGACGGAGGCTAATTTCAGCTGGAACTGTGGGGTAGAGGGAGAGACGACCGATCCTCAGATATTGGCTTTACGTTCCCGGCAGGTAAAAAACTTTTTCACTCTGTTATTGGTTTCTCAAGGGACCCCGATGATCTTGATGGGGGATGAAATTGGACGTTCGCAATCGGGTAACAACAATGCTTATTGTTTGGATAATGAACAGACCTGGTTTGATTGGGATGCCCTGGCACAGGAAGTAGGGTTGTTGCGTTTTGTACGAGGGATGATTCAGTTTACTCAATCACGTCAGGTTTTTCAAGAGGAAAGGTTTTGGGCTTTGAATGGGGAATCTCCCCATATTATCTGGCATGGAGTGCATTTGGGACTGCCCGATTGGGGGCAGGAATCGCATACCCTGGCTTTTTCGCTTCAGCATGAGCAATATGGTGAATTGATTCACGTCATGGTGAATGCCTATTGGGAACCGTTGGATTTCGAGTTGCCGTTTCTGGCACCGGGAGATTGCTGGTATCGCATTGTCGACACGGCTCATTTTTCCCCTGATGATTTTAGTGAACCGGAGAATGCTCCTGAAGTGGAGAGCTCGATTTATCATGTGGAGGCTCGTTCTATCGTCGTCTTACTGGCGCCGGGCGGAGCGGCTGACCTGTTTTTTAGTATTTGAACTCTTTAAACAATATTTTGGGCGCGCTTTGTTGATCAAGCGCGCCCAAAATATTTTATTGGTTTCTTAATTCGTAGAATTGTTCGGTAATGTAAGCTTCATGATGGGGTCCCAGACCCGGCAAAGAAAATTTGAGGGTCACATGGGTTGCCGTTTCTTGTTCATTGAGATTTTCGCGCAGCCAGGAAAAGTACTGGGGATAGAGATAGCCGGCAACGCTTTCGGCCCAGTCTTCTACCGGACCTTTATTGCGGGCCCACCAGGTAGGACCGGGTTCGTTCCTGGTTGAGAGGGTCAATCCATTGACCATATTGCCTGGAAATCCAAGGGCTTTTTGTAACCATGTGCCGCTGTTTTTCCAGGCCCAGTAATGCGCTAATTCGTGAGCCACAGCTACATGGGCTCCCCATTGTTGTTGGAGGGGCGATCCTCCTTGATGGAAAAGCCCTTTTGAGATTTGAATGAGACCCACCGGCGCCAGATGTCGACCGCCGCCATTGCCCGGAATTTGTTGGATGATTACCCCGCCGAGGGCTTGCCGGGTGGCTGTGATGCTGCCACTGAGTTCTGTAAAGTGTTCTACAACCTCTAAAATTGTTTGGAGTTCCCCGATTTCCCAGCCGTTTCCCGTGAAAATTGAGCTGCCCCAGGTGCTGCCGATTTTTATATCATAGTTTTGCAATTGATCGATAATCTCTTTTTTCTTCTCGTTTTCAGTGAGGGCAGGAGCGAAAATGGGATGAACCGGCCGGCACCAGGGTGATGGATTCGCTATTCCTGGTGGGGTGTGGGATGTGGAGATGAAATATTTCCGGGCTGTCGTTTGCATAAGGTGGAAGGCGCGCTCGGATGAGGAGGAGGAAAGGCTGAGTAGTTTTTGAGGGCGATGGGGCGGCATGAGGGAAATGGTGGGGGCATACGGTGATGGGAGTTGAAGAAGTTGTTGGCGAACCAGAGGCGGCGGCGGAGCCAGAGTAGAGGGTGAAGGGGAGGGGGGTAAATTAAGCGATCTGGATAAACTCCACAGCAAAGAAAGCGTGAGGGCGCTGCGGAGCAAAGGCCAGATAATTTTCGGGTACAGGCCTCCCATTTTTCACACTCCCGGCGCTCCAGGTTAAGATTTTGAGAAATGTCAGGCTGTGAAGGAGGATCTGCCGGTTGACTATTTGCGCTGAAGCGCCTATGTTAAAGTGCTTTTTGTGTTTTTATTTTATCAATATATTCTAAATTAAGCCGGATTACAAGATGGGCATGGTATAGATTCTGAGGGATGATGGTTTTTCAAGCGATCATTCACAGGTAATGTTGGCGATTCGGCGGGTTTCGCCCGTGCCAAATTGATTGGTAGCTCTAAAGATGAGCAATTCTGAACCTGGACTTATGGTCAAGGCCTGGGTGAAGGTGTAATAGGGAGGACTTCCGATTGTCGGGGCTGTATGAAAATTGGGGGGTTGTAGATCTCGTGAATTGAAAATTTCAACGGAGCCCCTTAAAGGATAATTGGTCATGACAAACCCTTGAATTTCCACAATACAGCCATCCCCCGTTGATCGTTGCGTCGGAGGGGCAAGGATGTGAATGTGGGGGGTGAAGTCGTCAGCCGAGTCGAAATTGCTCGTTTCCGAGGCGTAGGGATTTTTCATTCCATCGAGATTGGTATCTTCGGCGCCATCCCATAGGCTGGAATTGGTCATGGAGTCGTTATCGGAGTCCAATTCTTTGGGATAGCCATCATGGTCCATATCGCGAGGTCTGAGGGTGTAGCGACCGAGTTCATCGTACATGTAATCGCGTAAGTCTGGTTTGTCGATGACACGATCGTGATCGGTATCATCATTGAAGGGATCTAAATGAAAACGGTGGATCTCATCGAAGTTGCAGAGCCCGTCGCCGTCTGAGTCTTCATTGGTATCGGGGATACCATTGGCATTTTCATCTTCATCTGAACGGACGTGGGGGGCGCCCTGGGGACCGGTGGGCCCGATCCAGGCTTCCTGCAGGGGTTCGTCTTCGTAAAGAACCCATTTTTGCAGGACGGCGCCGTCGACCAGATGTACAAAATTCCGAATCTCTCCACCGATCAAGAGTTGAAGGTAACCGTCGATGAGCCTGAAATGGTGATCGACCGCTTCTCCGATCGGGCGTTCTTCATCGAGCCAGATTTTGATTTGATCGAAGGGCGGTTTTCCTATGTGGATGTCGACTTGAGTTCCCAGGGCCCACGCGATAGCGGCTTTGGCTTTTTCATAGCCTACGCCGTTGTTATGGCCCAGGGTTCCCGTGTATTCACTGCCGGAAAATACATAGTAAGCCAGGCGATCCTGGCTCAGGTTTCCTCCATAATAGGCGACCCAGGAGTGAAAGGCGACTTCTGAACAATAGCCCCAGGCATGCTGGGCAATCTCATTTGTCTCTGGATGGGGCGCATCCCAGGGAAAGAACCCTTTTTCATCGTCACCTCCCAGACAGAGCATATGGGTATCTTTGTGGGGTATTTCTTCTATCAAATTGAGTTTTTTTCCGGAATAGAGGTAGATGTCTGTCGTAGGGGAAGCGGCGGCTGAAAATAGCGGTGCAGTAAGGATGTTCTGGACGCGGATAGTTCGAGTGATCCATGCTCCTTCACTGTCTTCAAAAATGGTTTTTACACGCCAGTAATAGAAGCCATTGGGAATATTGGTGGCTGAAAAATAACTGGTTGTAGAGATGGTATCCGTCAAAAGTGAAGTGAAGTCGGATTGAGCATCCAGTTGGAACTGGTAACCCACGGCACCGGGAACCGGAAACCAGTCGATCCAAAAAGCCGAGCCGTCGATGGTGGCGCCATCGATGGGATCGATCCAGACAATGTCAGGATAATGGTTCGGTTGTCCCGGCGTGGTGTCATCGGGGGCATAAAGAAGCCAGCCTGTTTGATAGCGATCTTTGAATCCAGGGGCCCGGCCGACTGAGCCATTGGGTTTGGCCTGGGGGGGCTCTCTATAGAAGCCGGCGCCCGGAGGATAGAGAGAAACGTACATAAATTCAGCCCAAACCCCGGCAAAGAGGGCGCGGGTGGCTTTTTCTCCCGGGCATTTGCCCCAGGCGATAAAGTCAATGACGGGTGAATGGTACATCGGGGTGATTTCGGGATAGCTTTCGACTTGCATTGCTGAAGCAGCGGTGGTTCCTTTGATAATCACTGGGAGAAAGATCTGTAGGGGCAGGTGATAGAGGCCGCATTGGCCGCCGTTGTTTTCAAAAATGTCGACCAATCCGGGCGGAGTGTGAAGGATGGCCAGTTCATCGGAATAATCATACTCGTCGAGCTGGCGGCCTTTGCCGTCAAAAATTACAAGGACCCGCGCGCCGGGTGGAACCGGAGGGATGCCGGAGTAAAACCAGTACCAGTTTCCCTCTTCATTCGTCAGTCCGTGTCGGTCGAGGGACATGGCTGTTTTGCCGTTATTTTGGAGCTCTACCCATTCATAAGCACCGGGAGCCGGTGCAAAGGAGACTTCATTGATTTGCAGGCTGCTCGTTGGAGGGGGGGGCCAGTCGTCGGCCGCCGCTGGAAGGGGCGGAATAGCCAGGATCAACAGACAGGAAAGACCGATGAAGATGCCGCCGGTGAGAAAAAGTCGATGGATCAGGGACAAATGGAGGTTCATGGAAGTGCAGCTCCTTTCGGTAAGATTTTTGAAATTGTAATCGTGAAGAGGGTGTGTTGGTACCTCTTTTTTTTAGATTTGTGTATAAAATATGCCCTGGTGTGGTTGTGATATAGGGACGGGCCTGCATTTTAAGAATTGGTTTAACTGTAAGGGTTGTTTTTCAGAGGGTAAAGGGCCTGGAAAGAAATTCAGACCCATTTCAGGGGACAGGAGCAGAGAATGGTTCAACGGGTTAAAGTGGCATTGGAACAGTTTTACAGCGAGAAGGGAACCGTGGCGGATAATCTGGAGCGGATTGTGTGCCATTATCAGGTTGCCGTACGGGCCGGCATGGAGGTGGTTGCTTTTCCGGAGATGAGTCTGACCGGATATATCGATCCGTCGCACTGTTCTCAGGCTGTGTTGCGGGTGGATGGAATCGAGGTCGCCCGGTTGGCCGCTGCGACAGCGGGACAGCCGGCGGCGTTGCTGGTAGGATTGGTTGAAGAGAACCCTGTTGGACGTCCGTTTATCACGCAGGTGCTTCTGCAGGATGGCCGACTGACCGGTGTGTATCGTAAGCGGACCATTGAAGGGGAAGAGGCGGAGCTTTTTGCACCGGGAGAAAGACCGCTGGTTTTCACTCAGGGGGGAGTGCGAATTGGGGTGGCGATCTGTGCCGATATCGGAAATGCGGTTGTCTTTGCCGATTGTGCGGCGGCAGGGGCGCAGATGATCCTGGAGCTGGCCGCGCCCGGGCTTTATGGGGATCTGGCTACACGGGATTGGGCGGCGGGGTTCAGCTGGTGGCAGAAGGAGTGCCGCAACCATTTGGCCCGTTATGCGCGGGCCTATGGCGTATGGATTGGGGTGGCCACGCAAGCCGGCCGTACCCGTGATGAGGATTTTCCCGGTGGGGGGTATCTTTTTGCGCCTGACGGAACCTGTGTCGGGCTTACACCGCATTGGGCTCCTGGGGTTTTATATGCTGAGGTGGAGTTGGATTCCACGCGTGCCCGGGTATATGATCGGGAGGCTGACCGGTGAGGGTGTGCAAGTTAAGGCCCGGTTTGTGACTGGAGGATGATGGGGTAGGATTTGAGTTTGCTTTCTGCATAGGTGATGTTACACTGTGGCTGTTTTTGAAAGGGCCCTTGCATTTTGCGCAGTGGTTTCAGGGATACTCTTTTTTTCTGAGTTGAAGAGACGAATTTATGTAAGGAGGCTTCTATGCATATGCGTTCTGTCCGGCGCCTTAGTCATTGGTTGGTTCTCGGATTGTTGGTGGGAATGCTGGGATTTCCGGGGTTCGCGCCCTCCGTTGTGCGGGCTGAAGATCCGCAGCCGCCTGAGAAGGTGGTGATTCCCGGGACAATTCAGAGTAAGGCGGGGTGTGCAGGGGATTGGCAACCCGATTGCGACAGCACCGCTCTGGCCTACGACAAAGAGGACGATGTTTGGCAGGGGAGCTTTTCCCTGCCGGCTGGGGATTATGAGTATAAAGTGGCCCTCAACGGAAGCTGGGATGTCAATTATGGGTTGAATGCAGTGTCGGGGGGGCCGAATATTCCGCTGGCGTTGACGGCGGGCCGTAAAGTTAAATTTTACTACGACCACAAAACCCATTGGGTGATCGATAATGTGAACGGGTTGATTGTGACCGCCGTCGGCGATTTTCAGAGTGAGTTGGGCTGTGCCAAAGACGGCGATGCGGGCTGTTTGCGTTCCTGGTTGGTAGATCCGGCCGGTGTGGGCGCCTATGCTTTTGTTACCACGTTAATTCCGCCGGGAACTTACCATGTGGCGGTGGCTTTAGACGAGAACGGCAAAGCCCTTTATGGACAGGGAGGGAAGGAAGGGGGCGAGCCTTATACTTTCACGGTAGAAAAAGAGGGAACGGAAGTGTATTTTGGATATGATGCGGCGACGCATGAATTGATCGTCAGCACGGAAGGGGCGCCGCGAGGGGATCTTTCCAAAGCGCGGGCCCATTGGGTGCGCCGTGATCTGGTATTGTGGTCGGTTCCGGCAGGCGAAGGGTATCAATATCGGCTGCATTATGCGGCTGACGGCGATTTGGAATTGGGGCTGGGCGAGATCCTGGGCGGGGAATCCATTCCTCTGACGCTGGATCCGGTCGGGGCCGAGGCTGAAACGCTGGCTAAATTTCCCTATCTGGCCAAGATGGCGGCGTTGCGGGTGGATCCGACTGATTTAGCTAAGGTTCCCGAGGCTTTAAAAGGCGCGCTGGCTGTCAGTGTTTGGGACAAGGACGGCAAACTGGTAGATGCCACCGGCGTGCAGATACCGGGAGTTTTAGATGATCTCTACACCTATGAAGGGGCTTTGGGGATTGTGTGGGATGCGGCCGGGATTCCGGGGCTGCGACTTTGGGCGCCCACGGCACGTTCAGTGACCTTGCATTTGTTTGAATCTGCCGATGCCGAAAAAGAGCTGGAGTCGATCGTTATGACATGGGATCCGGCGACCGGCGTCTGGAGCGCGGCTGGAACCGCGGAGTGGGAAAATCTCTATTATTTGTATGAGGTGGAGGTTTTTGTCCCGAGCACCGGGAAGATCGAACGGAATCTGGTGACCGATCCTTATTCATTCAGCCTTTCGATGAACAGCAAACGCAGTCAGATCGTCAACCTGACGGCTGACGCGGCGTTGCAGCCGGAGGGATGGGCGGGTGAGACCGGCCCGGCTCTAGGGGCACCTGAGGATATCGTTTTATACGAGCTGCATATCCGTGATTTCAGTGTGCATGATGAAACCGTGCCGGAGAACTATCGCGGTACCTTTATGGCTTTTACCGTTTCCGATTCCAACGGGATGAAGCATTTGCAGGGACTCTCTAAGGCGGGATTGACCCATATCCATCTGTTGCCGGCATTTGATATCGCCAGCGTTAATGAGGATAAGTCGACCTGGGAATCTCCTACGGAAGAGGACTTGGCTTCGTATCCTTCGGATTCGGAGAAGCAGCAGGAAGCGCTGGCCCCTTATCGCGACCGGGACGGTTTCAATTGGGGGTACGATCCGTTGCATTACACCGTGCCGGAGGGGAGCTATTCGACGGATCCCAACGGCCCGACCCGGATTCGGGAGTTCCGCTCGATGGTGCAATCGTTGCACAAGAGCGGGCTGCGGGTGGTGATGGATGTGGTTTACAACCATACCAACGCCAACGGCCAGAATGAAAAGTCGGTTTTGGATCGGATTGTACCAGGATATTATCATCGTTTGAATCTGGACGGCAAGGTTGAAAACAGCACCTGCTGTAGCAATACGGCGACCGAACATGCCATGATGAAGAAACTGATGATCGATTCGGTCGTGACCTGGGTGACGGAATACCATGTGGATGGATTCCGGTTTGATCTGATGGGCCATCACATGCTGCAGGATATGGTGGATTTGCGCAAGACTTTGGATGCGCTGCCGGGGGGCCAATCGGTTTACATTTATGGGGAAGGGTGGGATTTCGGCGAAGTCGCCCAGAATGCTCGCGGGGTCAATGCCACTCAGTTGAATATTGGTGGGACCGGGATCGGTGTTTTTAACGACCGGCTGCGCGATGGAGCCCGGGGGGGCGGTCCTTTCAGCGGGTTGCAGGAGCAGGGGTTCCTGACGGGGTTGTTTGTCGATTCCAATGCGATCGAGAATGCGGCGCGCACCGAACTGGCGCAGCGGGTACAATTGTTGCGCTATACCGATTGGATTAAAGTCGGGCTGGCGGGCAATCTGAAAGATTATACGCTGATCAATGCCGACGGCAAAGAATATACCGGTTATGAGATCAAATATAAAGAAGCACATGCCGGTTATACGCTGGATCCGCAGGAAAATATCAATTACGTTTCGGCCCATGATAATGAGACTCTCTTCGATGCCATTCAGTTGAAGGTGGCTGAGGAGACCCCGTTGCAGGATCGGGTGCGGATGCAGGAGTTAGGAATCAGCGTCGTGATGTTGGGCCAGGGCATCCCCTTCTTCCATGCCGGGGATGAACTGCTGCGTTCCAAGTCGATGGATCGCAACAGTTATAACTCGGGCGATTGGTTCAACCGGTTGGATTTCACTTATGCGACGAACAACTGGGGGGTGGGATTGCCGCCGGCCGACAACCAGGGCAACTGGCCGCTCATGCAGTCGTTGCTGGCCAATAAAGATTTGCAGCCGGGGGCGGCCGAGATCAAGGCGACGCTGGCCCATTTCCAGGAAATGTTGCAAATCCGCAAGAGTTCGTCCCTGTTCCGGATGCGCACCGCTGAGGAAATCAAGCAGAATCTGGTTTTTCTCAATGCCGGTTCAAAGCAGATTCCGGGCCTGATTGTGATGCAGTTGAACGATACCGGGAATCTGGATCCCAATTATGATTTGATCGTTACCCTTTTCAATGCTGATAAGAAGCCGGTGGAGTTTACCGCGGCTGAGTTGAAGGGGCTGCCCTTGACCTTGCATCCGGTCCAGGCGGTTTCGGCGGATGAGAGCGTGCGGGAGGCTGCTTTTGATCCGGCTACCGGGACCTTCAAGGTACCGGGGCGCACCACAGCCGTTTTTGTGTCGACGGAAGGGGTGGTGCCGCAAGTGACCTCGACGCCTACGGCAGTGCCGACGGCGACGCCGGTTCCGGCCGGTTCCGGCACCCCGACGGCAACGCCGGTCGCGCTGGCGGCTTCCGGACCTAACATCCCTGGTCTGGTGATTTTGGGTGTGGGGGCTCTGGCTTTAGTGGTCGGAATTTACTTCTGGTTCCGACCCGACCATAAGAATACCCGCCATCATAACAAGAAAAAGTAATTGATTCGGGTTGTTGTAAGGTTGGGAAAATAAACCCATTTTTTCGCCGGCCTTTCGGGGCCGGCGAAAAAATGAATCGACGAAATCATCAGGAGGTCGGCAATGCAGGGGTTTTTGGATTGGGGGATAGTCATCGTTCTTTGGTTGCAACAGTTCAGTCCGGCGGGCGATACTTTTTTTAAAGCGGCTTCGTTTCTGGGAGATGAGACCTTTTTTATGTTGTTGCTCCCGCTGGTTTACTGGTGTCTGGATAAACGGGTGGGAATTCGGGTGACTGTATTGTTCCTTTTATCGGTCTTTTTGGGATCGGCCGCCAAACTGTTGGGCAATCAACCCCGGCCGTTTGCCTATGACTCTCGAGTGCAGAAGCTGGAGGATATTCATACTCCGGGATTCCCCAGTTTGCACACTCAGAATACCACAGTGATCTGGAGTTATCTGGCTTCTCAATTTCAACGTCGCTGGTTATGGGCGTTGACCGCAGTCCTGATGATCCTGGTTCCGCTTTCCCGGCTCTATTTAGGGGTTCATTTTCCTACTGATTTGTTGGGAGGTTACGTTTTTGGTGGTTTGTTGGTGGGATTGTTTCTCTGGAAGGGAGAATCGCTGGGGCTATGGTTGGGGCAGTGGGGCGCTATGGGGTGGATCCTCCTTAGTGTCGTCAGTCCCTTGGTGGCCCTGGTGATTTTATCGTCGGCGATTGATGAGTCGGTGGTTACCGGGGCTGCTTTGTTGGTCAGTATGGGCTGTGGGTTTATTGCCGAACAGCGTTGGGTTGGTTTCAAGACCGAGGGTAAGGTGGGGGAACTGGTAGCCCGACTGATCTTAGGGTTGGCCGGATTGTTTATCCTGCGGTTTGGATTGAGCGCCCTTTTCCAGGATTTAGAACCGGTTTATCTGTTCCGATTTATACGTTATCTGGTCATCGGGATATGGGGGGCTTTCGGTGCGCCCTGGGCATTTGTCCGTTTAGGGTGGGCGCGAAGCTCGTTAAAAGTTTCTGTGGCCTGACTGAGGAAAGCCTCAGTTGAAGGAAAGGCCTCTTTTTGATAAACTGATGAAATTGTAAACCGTTTAGAATCTCCGGTTGGAGAGCGGGAGGAACCCATGGAATCTCATTTAAATTCAATCATAGAAAAGCTCCGGCGCTTGAACCGGCAGGGTTTATATCCTATGATGCTGGCCTCTTTGTTGGCGGTAGGGCTTTCCGTCATGCGAGTTTATTTAAGCCATAGCTGGATCTATCTTTTTTTGATCTGGAATCTCTTTTTGGCCTGGATACCCTATTTCAGTAGTTTGTGGGCGGCGCGGTGGTATCACCAATCGCTCGGGAATCGGTGGCGGTTGGTTATCCCTATCGGGTTGTTTGTAGCCTTTTTCCCGAATGCGCCGTATCTGATTACCGATTTGCAGCATTTGGGACCCCGGCCACTCATTCCGCTTTGGTATGATGTGGGGATGCTGGCCATTTTTGCCTGGACCGGACTTTTTTTGGCCATGTTTTCTTTGCGGATTTTACATATGGTTATTAAAAATTGGTTTGGTCCCTGGATAGGATGGTTGTTTGTGGTGAACATTATGGGGTTGAGTGGGGTGGGGGTTTACCTGGGACGTTTTTTGCGTTGGAATAGTTGGGATCTCATTCTGTATCCTCGTGAGGTATTGGCCGATACTGTGCGTTGTTTTTCCCATCCGTTAAGTTCTCCCGGACCTTTTGGGGTGGTATTGTTGTTCGGAGCTTTTTTGTTGGTTTCTTATTTGATGTTGCTGGCTTTTCCTTCTTCTGAGGAGTTGCGAGGCTAAAGCGCGAGCTGGTTTAAAGTTAAAGATGAAAGCGTGGATAACGATTTCGCCCGCCTTCTGAGGCGGGCGAAATTGTGTCGGGAATCTAAGAAAGGAGCTTATCATGAAACAGATTGTTGGTTGGAGCGGGTTGGTTTTAATTTTGGTTTTGTTGACGGGATGTATTGTGGGAAAAACTCCTACCGTGTCGACTTCAACTCCGACGGTATGGGTGGAACCAACGGTCACGGTTGCCCGGCCTACGGTTACGACAGAACCGTCGCCCACCGCTGAACCTACCGCAACTTTACTGCCTGAGCCGGAGGTGGATTGGTTGTCAGCCGGTGATCCTTATGCGCCCGAGTTGGGAAATCGAGGGTACGATGTGCAACGTTATGATCTGGCCTTGATGCTCGATCCCCAGGTGCAGGAGCTTCAGGCTCAGGTGATCATCACTGCCGTCAGTCAACGACAGGCGTTGAACCAGGTCAGCCTGGATTTTGCGGGGTTGGAAATTGATGAGATTCTGGTCAATGGGCAGACGGTGACTTCGTCACGCCAGGAGGAGAAGTTATTGATTGATTTGCCGCAGGCTGTAATAAGTGGAACTCTTTTCAATCTTGAGATTGCTTATCACGGGGTTCCGGCGGAAGAGGTCTCTCGTTTTGTGCCTTTTGTTTCTCATCTGGGGCTGTTTTGGCAGGGAAACCGCGTCTTTGCCCTTTCTGAGCCGGATGGAGCCCATTATTGGTTCCCTTGTAACGATCATCCTCGCGATAAAGCTACCTATCGTGTAACTTTGACAGTACCGGAAGGGTTGCTGGGAATTTCTAATGGCCGATTGGTCGAAAGTGAAACGGGCATTGCGGATGCCATGGGAGCAGGAAAAGCGGGGGACCGTTACGTGTGGGACAGCCGTGATCCGATGCCGACGGCTTTCTTTTCCGTAGTTGTGGGAGATTATGTCTTAATCGATGGGGGGCAATCTTCGCAGGGAGTGCCCTTACGTTATTATGTGCGGCCTGCGCAAAAGTCGGCTTTTATGAGCATGGAAAAGCGTATTGGTCCGATGTTGGATTGGATGTCGGAGCATTTGGGAGCGTATCCTTTTGAATCTTTTGGTTATGTTACAGTACCGATGGATGGAGCTTCGTTGGAGGTTCAAACCATGGTGCTGTTGGACGATGGTGCAGTTAACGATGAGAACACGATGGCCCATGAGATGGTGCATATGTGGTTTGGTGATTGGGTCAGTGTAAATTCCTGGACCGAGATCTGGCGTAGTGAAGGGGGGGCGACCTATTTGTCTTTGTTGTGGGTTAATCGGGATAATCCTGAGCAGTTTGAGAAAGTGATGGCGCGGTTGTCGGATGCCATTCAGGACGATCCGCGGGAGTATGCCCTTAATGAGCCGCCGGCTGAGGAGATGTTCGGACGGGATAGTTATATCAAAGGGGCGGTAGTTTTCCATGCTTTACATCAGGAGCTGGGAGACGAGGTCTTTTTTGCCGGATTGAAGGCTTATTTTGAGCGTTATGGGGGCGGAACGGCTTCGGATGCGGAGTTCTGGGCGGTGATGGAAGCGGCGGCGGGCCACTCGCTCGACGAATTCATTCAGACCTGGTTTGAGCGTGTCCCCGGGCGCTAACCCGGTTTGAGCTTTAAGAATTTTTATTCCTTTCAGATGTATCTTTTTCTATATCTAGATACATAGGACCTTGGGAAGGGCTGTGTTAATGTGAGTCTGTTAGTTCCTTAAAGATGAAATTCAATATATCTTGCTCAAAAAAGTTTTCCTCTTTGACGTGGGATTTCACCAGATTCGATTGACCGGAAAAATACAGGTGAGAACCGGACCCTCGATCGAATCTGGCAGGATAGACTTTCTGAGGTAGGACCGCTCAGGAGGCGATATGGAGGTGAGAGATGAATACATTATTATCAAATCCAGTGGGAAAAGCGGTGGATCGTCCAGTCGTTTTGATTACCGGGTGTTCGACTGGCATTGGTCGGGCTACAGCTCTCTATCTGGCCGATCATGGCTGGTATGTTTATGCAACTGCCCGACGGCTGGAAAGTATAGAAGACCTTGCTTCGGACACAATTCGGATTCTGCAATTGGATGTGACGGACGAATCCAGTCGAGTGGCTGCGGTTGAAACGCTTCTGGCAGAGCAGGGCCGCATCGATGCCCTGGTCAATAATGCGGGTTACGGGGTTATCGGCACTTTGGAGGAGATGGATTTGGAGAAAGTTCGTCTTCAGTTTGAAACGAATACCCTGGGGGCTTTGCGTTTATGTCAGTTGGTTATTCCGACGATGCGGGCGGCCCGGAAGGGGCGCATTATCAATATCGGCAGCGGGGCGGCAATCATTCCGATTCCGGGGATCGCTTCTTACTGTGCGACCAAACGGGCTTTGGAAGCGATCAGTGATGCCTTACGGATTGAGCTTTATCCGTGGGGGATTAAAGTGGTGATGATTGAACCCAGTGCCGTGCGCACGCAATGGTCCCGAACGGCTCAACGTTCTATGGAGTCTTCTTCAGCGGTTTATGCGGCTATGATGCAGCGGGTCCAGATGGCGGTAGAGTTTTTAAACGCGCCTGATACCCCGGGGCCGGAGGTGATAGCGCGAATTGTCCATCAGGCCTTGAGCGTGTCGCGTCCGCATCCTCGCTATGTGGGAACGCCGGGCTGCATTTTGCGTTGGCTTTTGCCTCTGGCGCAATGGTTGCCTTTATCCTGGCAGGATTGGATCAAAACCCGGTACTATTGGGGTGGCACTTCCAAAGCGTCTCGTGAATTGATGGGAGGAAATGGGGGTACGGTAGAGACGGCATTGGAATGTGGTTCATGATTGCTTTAGAAATGGGTGGGATGCAGATCGGTTAAAACCTCTACAGTACAGGGTGGGTGGGAAAAGGCGGTGATGAGCACCGCCTTTTTTATTTGGGACCTAAACGGGATATATATCGAAATTTGTATCTTTTTTTTGCGGTTTGATACTGGACAGTCGCCTCCCCTCATGTTATTTCTATTAGCAGAATTTGTCTGTTCCCGGTCTTTTAAATTCTCACTAAAAAGTTATTCCCTTGTGCAGTTCTTTGCAATTTATTTATCTTTTAATATCAATTGGTAAGTCCCACCTGCTGGTGGGTCTTTCCATTTATTTTTGAGATAGGGCAAGGCAAGGGAAATGGGAATAGAAATGCGCAATGTTTTTTCCCTTGTCAGGGAGGGGTAACCAGGAAGGGGGCTGCATGATGCAGGTTAAAAGTTTGCAGGGAGGGGGGCCAGAAATGCCCTCACAAAATGCCGACTTGCTTCAGACGGCATTTGTGAAGACAGCTGGTCATGAATTGCGATCTTTGCTCTCCATTGTGCAAGGATATGCAGAATTACTTTGTTATGGCCAGATGGGACCGGTGGCCCCGGTCCAACAGGATACCTTAAATGTCATGGTTCAACATCTTCATGAAGTGCAACGATTGATTGAACGGGTTACCACTTTGTTGGCGGTCGAAACGGAACCCGTGGCTTTTTCTCCTT
Source organism: uncultured Anaerolineales bacterium (assembly GCA_964501335.1). Lineage (GTDB taxonomy): Bacteria > Chloroflexota > Anaerolineae > B4-G1 > SLSP01 > CAZCTC01. The sequence continues at coordinate 75,178 of CAZCTC010000028.1, forward strand.
TGCTTTCCCAGGTGCTCGAACGTCAACAGCCCCGAGCTGTTCAGGCGCAACTTGAGTTGGCGGTGATTTTGCCGTCGGATTTGCCGAGCGTGTTAGGGGATCGGGAACAGTTGGCTTTGGTTTTTGAATGTTTGTTGGAGGATGCCATCCGGTTTACTCCCACTGGTGGAAAGATTGCTCTAAGGGTTTGTTTTGAATCGCCCTGGATTTGTGTTGCGGTGGAAGATTCGGGAGCGACTATTTCGATGGAGCATTGGGAGCGGTTGTTTAATGGATTTCGGGGGTGCCGGGGGTGTGGACTGGAACTGGTTTTAGCGAAAGCTGTGGTGGTGGGCCATGGTGGCAGAATTCAAGTGGAAACTCCGCTTTCCGGGGGCAATATTTTACAGATCTGGTTGCCGGTTTTGGGGCGGTCCCGGGGGCGTTTTCATCGGCGGCGTTTTTATGTGAAAAATGCTACGGCTTCGATGCGAAAACGTTTTGCTTTTCCTATGTTTGCCTGGGCCTGTGAAGATCTCCAGAAAAGTGAACCGTGAAGTGTTTTTTTAATTGTTAAGAATTCTCAAAGGGAGGCGCATGATGGAAAATTTACCGGTTTCGGTCTTATTTACTGAAGAATATCAGGTGGAGTCGAACCGGCCGGTGGAGTTGTTGTCCGCGGATCAGTTTACATTTGAGCAGTTGGTGCAGGCTTATAATCAAACCCGGGTAGATTATTTGATTCCTATGCCGATGGATTTGCCCCGGTTTCGTGCTTATGTCCGGCATTACGACATCGATCTGGCACGATCCCGGGTAGCGGTGATGAAAAATGACATTATAGGTTTGGGTCTGTTGGGAATCCGGCCGGAACGGGCCTGGATTACCCGGTTGGGCGTTATGCCCTGGGCCCGGCGTCAGGGGATCGGTAATCATTTAATGGAAGCTTTGTTGGAGCAGGCCCGTCTGGCTGGGGTGATCAGGGTGCGTACGGAAGTGATTGCCGGCAATGTACGGGGAGAGTCGCTTTGTCGAAAATCCGGTTTTCAGCTTGAGCGGGAACTCCGGGTTTTGCGGCGCCCGCCGCAACCGGTATCCCATGATGGTGCTTTTTGTACTTTGAGATTCCTGCCTGCCGTCGGGGCTTTGGATTTATTGAAACGCCGTCAGAATCGTCCTGTATGGGTGGATGAGTTTGATTCGTTGAAAAATGCCGGGTACCTGGCGGGGTTGGTTGTAGAAATGTCGGATGGGGCCTGGGGATGGTTGGTCTATCAGAATACGCTTTTTCAGCTAAGTCACCTTATTTTACAGACTGAAGTGGGAAATCCTCAGACCGTAGGTTCTGTATTGCTCTACTGGTTACATCGCCAGCATCCTTTGCTGGATACCCGATTGGATAATTTAGAGGTAGGCGATCCTCACGAAGGGGTTTTTGAGGCGGTGGGATATTTCGATGCTTTCCGTAAATTTGAGATGGAGCGGGTTTTGATTTGATTGGAGAAAGAAATTGTTTTGACACCTTGCGCGCCCGACTGAAAGCCGGGCGCGCAAGGTGTTTTTGGGTCGGGGAATGGTTAGCGATAGGAAATGCGTAGAGCTACCCAATCCAGTGAGAAGTCGCGAGAGATGTTGCTGGCGACGGGAATGACCCGGATGCGGAAGTTGGCGTTGGTGAAATCTGTCGCGCTCCAGGTCCGGCTCCAGGTATCGTTGTTTCCTCCCAAGATATAGGTGCCTTCCGTGGTGCCCAGGATGGCTGTGGCTTTGGCTGTGGTCCAGGTGGTGCCGCCATCCCAGGAAAGTTGAACGTAGAGCATCGGGTTGCCGGTTTTGTTGTCGGCTTTGGCATCTATTCGTACTTCGATTCCGGTCACGATGGCCCCTGTCGGCAGGGAGACGTTGTAGTTGTAGAAGCGATGGCGATCTTTGCCGGAATCAGTGTAGGCGGTGCTGGTGCTGGTGCCGCTGTCGGTATCTACGGCGAAGGTGGCGTTGTCGGAGTAGGCGTTGGCTGGACTGGTTTGGAAGCCGTTGGCATCACCGCCGGTATCGGATAGATTGACGGCCGGGCTCAGCAGGCCCGTGTTGACATTGCTGGCGCCTTTCGTGGCCGTCCCGCTGGTGGTTTGCCAGCTGCCGCCGTTCGGGAGGCGATACCAGGAGACATCGTAGCCCGTGCTGCCGAAGGTATAGGTATCGATAATGGTGGTGCCGTCGGCGGCGAGGAAGTTGACACTGTCACCTGAGTTATTGTAAACACTGGCGATGTCGACGGTCCAGAATCCATAGGCTGCGATGGTGGTTCCTGCTGGAATGGTGTAAGGGGAGCCGCCGCCGCCGATAATGTCATCGAGGATGCAGCCGCCGATGTTGATAGCTGCAGCCGTCGGGTTGTAGAGTTCTATCCAGTCGGAAGCGAAGAGGGTGCTGTTGGCCGGCACGATTTCGTTGATCTTGACGGCGCTGCATCCGCTGGTTGAAACGGGAGTGGCGGTGGGCGGTAACGGGGTCGCGGTAGGCGGAATCGGGGTGGCCGTCGGCGGGATGGGAGTTGGGGTGGCGGTGGGAGGAATCGGAGTGGCAGTCGGCGGGAGCGAGGTCGCGGTGGGCGGAATCGGGGTGGCTGTCGGGCTGGCGCCGCCGTTTGAGGTGCCTTTGGTGGGCGTGCCGGTGCTGGTTTGCCAGGTGCCGCCATTGGGGAGGCGGTACCAGGAAACATCGTAGCCGGTGCTGCCGAAGGTGAAGGAGTCGATGATGGTGGTGCCGTTCGTGGCGATGAGGTTGACGCTGTCGCCGGCATTATTGAAGACGCTGGCAATGTCGACGGTCCAGAAACCGTAGGCGGCAATAGTGGTTCCGGAGGGGATGGTGTAGGGTGAGCCGCCGCCGCTGGTGATATCGTCAATGATGCAGCCGCCGATATTGACTGCAGTGCCGGTCGGGTTGTATAGTTCTACCCAGTCAGAAGAATAGACGGTGCTGTTGGCCGGTAGGATTTCATTAATTTTGATGTCGCTGCAGGTACCGGTGGGGATGGGGGTGTTGGTGGCGGTTCCGGGGATGGGAGTGTTGGTGGGAGCCGGAGCGGTGGCTGTTGGACCGGTGCTGGTGGCGGTGGGGACCACCGTCCCGCTGCCGCCATCGACGGTGAGTTGGACATCCGGGCTGGCAGGATTGTACCAGACCGGGGCCGACCAGGTCAGATCCTGGCTGCGACCGGTGCTGAGACTGGAGCTGTCCTGGAATTTGACGATAAACCAATCGCCGGCGCTGGCCGCTACATTGATCGTCCAGGTGCCGCTGGCGGCATTGGGTTGATATGAAGCGACGGCCGTGCTGAGGTTGTTTTTGTAGATCCAGATGTTCTTTACGGCGTCGCCGGAGGTTTCGGTCTTGGCAACACCATTGTTGTTGTTGTAGATGGTGGCCGAGGGATTGTTCCACCAGATGGTGAAGGCGACATTGGCGTTCCCGCCGATGGTCTGCCCCATACTCCAGCCGTTGGCGATAAAGCCGATCTGCATGTTGGCATCTTCGGTGGCGTAGGTCATGTGATCGCGCAGCCCCTGCATCACATTGGCCTGGTTTAGGGTAGTGCCCCGGGGGCGGACGATCACCGTATATTCGGTGGAGGAGGCGCCCCAGGTGGCATTGTGGTTGTCCTGATCGGCGGACGGAGAAATTTTCCAGCCCATGTTGAGGTAGGTAGGCCAGAGGCTTTCGCCGCCGTTCCCACCGTCATCGGTGAAATCTTGCTGAGCAGAATAGGCCGGGCCGCTGGAGACTGTGAAAGCGCCGACGTAAGGGGCGGCCGCGGCGTCGTAGCGGGCGCCAAAATCTCCCGAGCTGGGATGGTTGAATTGAACGGCGACCGATTCTCCGGCCGTTCCCAGCGCGGCTACATGGTCATAATAGTCGTTGCTGTCATTCCAGTCGCCGTCCGGGTGGGCGGTATCGACCAGATCGTTGGCGTTGTAGAGGTTCCAGTGACCGCCGGAAGAAATGGTGCTGACTTCAACGCCGGCAAGGGCGACGAAATTGGCGGTGGTAGCGCTGACCGCCTGGGCACGGATCGTGTCATAGGCACTTTCCGTATAGAGGGTGGCGCTACCCGTGCGGTTTTGATGCAAATGGGGAGTGACAATAAAATATTGCAGATGAGGCAGTTTCGCTGCATAGGCAAAGGCCTGAGCCGCAGTTGAACCGGAGGCTCCATCATCTCCTTCTACATTAACATGAGAGTGTTGGGAGCCAAACCAGCGTTCGTAATCTTGTAATCCAGTGGGAAGGGTGCCCGCAGCGCGGGCGGGTGACGGCACCGAAGCGAGGGGGAAGCAGGAGAACAGGAGTGCCACAATCAGCAATAGCCCTAAAAAACCAGAAAACCCAGCAGTGTGTTGTTTTTTCATCTTCAGGGTCCTTTCTTGATAACGGGCAATGATTAATAAGATTGAAATGTGTAATGTGCGGGGCAATTATGTTTCAGGGGTCGAATTGGTTGCGATGTCGGTTGCTTTTTTCTTGATCCACCTCCTGAATGAAAGGGACCTGCTTAATCCATAAAACCGGAAGCGGTTGAGAGGGTTAGTTCAAAACTATAGGGTACAACAGCCGGCGGATTACGCCGGCTGCTTTTATGTCTATTGGGTATGATCAGACAATAAGTTTTATTGTCCAACTTGTTACTACCGAAAACTAACCTTAATCTAACTTTATTATACCAGAAATTCCTAAAACTGCAACTTTGAAACATTTGGGAGGCTGTGGTAAACTCATACAAGATATAGAGATGAAGAGATTTCACTACAGAGGCGAAACGGTCTATGTTTTGGGGCATCCCCAAACATAGACAAAAAACTCTTTTTGTTCATCCCGTGTGTCGTATCTGACCCGGAAAAGATTATTTGCGGGACGTTACGAGGCCGGGATCGTGTCATAGAGGGCTATTTTCAAGATAGGTGAGGATTGAGGATGAAGAAGAGCACAAAATATGCGGTTGGATTGGGGGTTGCTGTGGGATTGACCGCCTGGTGGTTGTTGAATCAGCGGCGTCGGAAAAGTATGCCGGTGGTTGAGCCGGCAAAACCCGGAACTGCGGTGGTTACAGGGGCTTCCAGTGGAATTGGGGAAGCTTTTGCTCGTGAATTGGCCAGTCGGGGATACGACTTGATGTTGGTAGCTCGTCGCCGGGAAAGGTTGGAAATGTTGGCGACCGAACTGCATAAACTGCATCAGACCCGGGTTGAGATTTTTACCAACGATCTTTCTGAGCATGTCGAGGTTGAGTCTCTGTCGGCCCAACTTGCCGGACGGGAGGATCTGGTTTTGTTGGTTAACAATGCGGGATTTGGAACGACAGGGATGTTCTGGGAAGTTTCGCCGGAGATGCAGTCGAAGATGTCTACCCTTCATGTCCAGGCTCCAACGCGTCTGACGCGCTCTGTTTTGCCGGGGATGATTGCGCGCAAAAAGGGCGCAATTATCAATGTATCGTCTATTACAGCTTTTACCGGGGTTTCCGGGTATGTGACTTATGGTGCAACCAAGGCCTATCTTAAACATTTCAGTGAAACATTGGAATTGGAATTGATGGGGACCGGGGTGCAGGTTCAGGCGCTTTGCCCGGGTTTTACTGAGTCGGAGTTTTCTGCGGCGATGGGCCAGGATACGGCCTCTGTGCCTTCTTCTCTATGGATGTCGGCCGGGGAGGTGGTGTTGCATTCTCTGAACGATCTTCAAGCGGGTAAAACGGTTTCCATTCCCGGAACCGTCAATCAGGTTATGGTAACGGTTTTGCCGATTGTACCTAAGTCGCTTCTCCCTTCTATTGTGGGCGGGATAGGAATACAATCGGAAAAGGGCGGGGGTAAAAAAAAGACTTTCAAACGTCGTATCTATCGAAATTGGGATGAATTGAGAACGGGTCTGTTCTTTCCGATGGAGAATCGGGAGGAGGTCAAGCGGCGCGTTCGGCAAATTTCTCCAAATTTCCGCGAACGTCTGATGCTGGCGGTGACTCAGGTGAATCAATGTCGCTATTGTTCGTATGTCCATTCCCGTCTGGCGTTGGAGGGGGGGGTGAGTTATGAAGAGGTGCAATCTTTGCTGTCTGGAAAACTGAGCGATTGTCCTGAGTCGGAGTTGCCGGCGATTTTTTATGCCCAACATTGGGCGGAGATGCGGGGACAACCTGAGGCGGAAGCCCGGGGGCGGATGGTGGAATGTTATGGAGAAGAGCAGACCGAGGCGATTGAAGTGGTCTTGCGGATGATTATGACGGGAAATTATGTGGGGAATACGTTTGATTATGCCCTGTACCGGATTTCCGGTGGGCTTTGGGGTGCGGATCCGGGTTGATCGAGCGTTAAATAATAGCGATCTGGGCGGTTAACCCGAAGACTAAGGAAAAGCCCCCCATTACAGGGAGAAAAACAGCGCGCCACTTAAGGGCGCGCTGTTTTTTAATTCAAATCCAAAAGAGGGGAGCCGCTTAGGCCACTTCCTCTTCCTTCTTCTTGCGGATGACTTCCACTTCGGCCGGACCGGTGCTCGGGCCACCTTCGAAGGTTTCTTCTTCGGTGAGGGAGGCCTGGACGACCACATCGTCGAGGTCGCGCAGCAGGGTAATTTCGGCCGGGATGTTCAGATCGCGCAGGCGAATGACCTGGCCGGGTTCGGTGAGTTTCGTCACATCCACTTCAATCGCCGAGATGAGGTGGGTGGGCAGACATTCAACTTCGACTTCGTTGATGGTGTGCATCAGCATGGCGCCGTAATTCTTGACCGCCGAGGAGTCGCCGGTCAGGATCACGGGGATGGGCAGGCGGACTTTTTCTTCGAGGCTCAGGGCCTGCAGATCAATGTGGCGCAGATTGCGCTTGATCGGATGGCGCTGCATATCGCGGAAAATAGCCAGGTAAGGGTTGGCCACCCCTTCGACTTTGACCTGAACCAAAGTGCTGCGACCGGCCTGGAGGGCGACACGTTCCACTTCACGGGCGTCGAATTGTAGGGAAAGCGGCTCGATGCCGTGTCCATACATCACGCCGGGCACGAGACCCTGGTGTGAAAGCGTTTTTACCTGTTTTCCAATGACCGTCCGCGGGGTAGCCATAAGTTCAATTTGTTTCATGATCGCTCCTCCGTTTTGCCTTTAGCCTTTTTCTATGCGTACTCGCATGAGTTTTAGCGCATTTGCCTCAACTAAAAGGGCCGCATTTGGATGCGGCCCACTAGTGCAGGCAGGGGCTATTGTAACGCAAAGCGAAGCATTGTCAAATGGTAAAAGGCCCTTGAGGAAGGATTTTTTCGCTTTTTTAATTCCTGGTCGGCACGATCAAGAGGGAATTGAGGGGCCGTTTTTCCAGACTGCCGATGATGAACCAGGAGAGGCCACAGCTAAATAGTTGCGTGAGCAAAAGGGCCCAGTCCCATCCGCCGTCTGCAAATTTCAGATTGGGGAAAAGCAGAAGCATGCGGACGACGATATTGACCCCCAGGAGAAAAATCAGAGAGGTGCGCCCGGAGATGGGGGTGAGGGTTTGCGTATTCATTCCGATGAGAGCCAGAACGTAGAGCAATCCCAGACCCAGCGGTAGGACTTGAGCTTCCGGGGCGCGTTGGAAGAAGGCCGGGGGATAAATCAGCAGGGCCAGAATTTGCAGAATCAATAAGACCAACAATGAGTTACGTTGAGCCGACATGCCGGTTTCCTCCTCGTGGGAATAGCTTTAATTATATGCGGGCCAATTTCCTCGTCAACCGGCAGATTTCTTGTTGACATCTATAGTGACTTGACTACAATCATAGTGTCTGTTGTCCTGTTTTTCCAGCCTCTCAGATGACAGACATCACCTTTATTTTACTTCCGGAGGTGTAAATTTAATAATAATTTATTCAATTGAGATTGTGTTCTTATTAATTGTTGCAGTTTATTTATAGCAAGGAGGAGATCTATGCGTAAGCGAGCACTGTGGATTTTGCCGGTGGTAGTGGCGATGGTGGTCCTGTCGGCCTGTACCGGAGGTGGCACGGGTGGTGGCACGCTTAAGGTTGCCGTTCTAGCCCCATTGACCGGCGCCAATGCTACCTTTGGTGAATCGACCAAGAACGGGGCGCAGATGGCTATTGATGAGTGGAATGCCAAGGGCGGCGTTTTGGGTCGTCAGATTGTCGCCGTCGTTGAAGACAGCCAGTGCGAACCGGAACCGGCAATCAGCGCTGCCAACAAGGTCATTACGCAGGACAGTGTCCACTACATCGTGGGTGAGGTTTGTTCCAAGGCCTCGATTCCAATTTCTGAGATTGCCGTGGGAAAGAATGTGTTGCAGATCAGCCCTACTTCTACCAATCCCAGTGTGACGGTGGATCAGGATGGGAATGCCAAGCCTACTGTTTTCCGGGCCTGCTTTATTGATCCCTTCCAGGGAACGGTTGGCGCTAAATTTGCCCTGGATAATCTCCAGGCCAAGCGCGCCGCGGTTTTGCTGGACCAGGGCAACGACTATGTCCGGGGTCTGGCCGAATTTTTCAAGGCGGCTTTTGAACAGGGCGGCGGCGAGATTGTGGTTTGGGAAACCTATACGGGTGAAGATCAGGACTTTTCCGCGATCCTCACCAAGGTCAAGGATGCCAATCCTGACGTGCTCTATATTCCTGACTACTATTCCAAAGTCAATCTGATTGCGGCTCAGGCCCGGGAAAAGGGCATTACCGCCGTCATGATGGGGGGCGATGGTTGGGATTCGGCCGATCTGGATCGGGCGGCAGTGGCGGGGGGTTATTATACCAACCACTATTCGGCTCAGGATCCCCGGCCCGTCGTGCAGGATTGGGTGAGCAAGTACAAGGCCAAGTTCGGCTCCGAACCGGATGCGCTGGCTACCCTGGCTTACGATGCGACCAACGTTTTGCTCCAGGCTATTCAGAAGGCCGGGGTGGATGATGCGATCAAAGTTTCCGAGGCTCTGGCGAGCGGTTCCTTTACCGCGGTTTCCGGCGACATTAAGTTTGATGCATCGCACAATCCTGTCAAAGCCGCCTCTATTTTGCAGGTTGTAGGCCCGGGGGAGGATGAGGGCGATAAATTTGTGACCTCCGTGGCTCCCTGATTGGGAAGAGATGCGGTTTATTTTTGAGGTAAATTAACCTTGGGAAGGCTGGGGCGCTCTGCCGCGCCCCGGCCTTGTCTTTAGGGAGGGATTCATGGCTACATTGCAGGCAGTTCAGGAGCCGGGGGCGAAGAGCGTTAAACCGCCTACGCGCCGAAATGGTGAAATCCTTAATCAAATGAGCCAGGGGCTCTTTGTTTTGTTGGGGCTGGTCATCCTGTATGTGTTGGGCAAGGGATTGCTGGCCAATCCCGGTGTCTTTTTTCAGCAGGTTTTGAACGGCTTGCAGTTGGGGTTTATTTATGCTTTGATTGCTCTGGGCTATACGATGGTTTACGGCATCGTGAAATTGATCAATTTTGCCCATGGGGATGTCTTTATGGTCGGTGCTTTTACCAGCTTTTTTACGATTGCCACCCTGGATTTGCATCGGTGGCCGCTCTCTGTCTGGCCGACGATGCCGGAGCCTTTTGTGGCCCTGTTAGGGACGACCACCGTGATTCTGGCTTCGATGTTGATGTGCGGGACGCTGGCCGTGGTGGTGGAGCGATTTGCCTATCGTCCCTTGCGGGCCAAGCCTCGTATTGCCGCGTTGATCACGGCCATTGGGGTTTCCTTTTTCATTGAATATTTCGGCGCATTGCCTTTTGCCTACACCAACAACTTCACCACTTATACCCGACCCTTTGAGATTACGATCTTTTCCGCCAATTCGGTAAGTCCAGTGGTGTTGGTGGTGACCTGGACGCTGTTTGTGGCCGGCGCGCTGGCTTACGGGATTTTGACCTGGCAGGCGCGCAAGGGCCAGGCCCGGGCTCAGGCCTGGCGCCGTCATCCTTTGATTCAGTTTGCCCTGTTGTTTGGTGGTTTTATGTCGGCGGTATTGACGCTGGCCAATTCCCGGATTGAGACGGGCGGTCAGGTGTGGGATCTGTCGGTTTCCAATATCATGCTGGTGGTGATGGGCGCTTCGATCGTCTTGCAGGTCATCCTTCAGTACATTGTGACGCAGACCCGCTTGGGCAAGGCCATGCGGGCGACGGCTTACGATAAGCCGGCTTCCCGGTTGATGGGGATCAATGTCGATATGGTCATTGCTTCGACCTTTGCGCTGGGCGGCGGGTTGGCCGGCGCGGCCGGGGTACTGTATGCCACGGCTTTTAAGCAGGTTTATTACCTGATGGGGATTATCCCCGGGTTGAAGGCCTTTGTGGCGGCGGTGGTCGGCGGGATTGGCAGCATTCCCGGTGCTTTTGTCGGTTCGCTCATTATGGGACAGACTGAAGTGTTGAGTGCGGCCTATATTTCCACTCCTTTGCGAGATGCCGTGGCTTTTTCGCTTTTGATCGTGGTCCTGTTGGTCTGGCCTCAGGGTATTTTTGGCGAGCCGCCGGGTGAAAAGGTATAAGGAGGGATTCGATGCCGAAACAACTACGCAATCCTGCTGTGATGACGTTCTCGGTGGCGGTGGTGATTTTTATGGTCTTCCAGATTTTGTTCTACGCCGGAAGCCCGCCCCTGTTGAACGATTACTGGCGGGGAATTGTCTTTTGGGGGGCGGCGATCACGATTCTCAGCCTGGGGCTGAATCTGATCTATGGTTTTAACGGCCAGTTTTCGCTGGGGCAGTATGGTTTTTATGCCATCGGTTCGTATGCTTCGGCGGATGTCTCCTATCGTTGGGTCCATGGTGACAGCTCGGCGCTGGTGGTGTTGGTCCTCGGGGTGATCCTCTCTCTGCTCTTTTTCGCCGGGGTCTCGCGTTTCCTGCACGGCTTTTACGGCGTGACGGCGCGGACGAAATTCAGTGCTTACCTGCTCGTCACGATTCTGGCTTTCTTTCTGGCCTTTCAGGTGAATCTTTGGTTCGGAGCAGGGGTCTATCCGGTGTTGAATGCCCTGCCGACCGCGGTTTCTCAACCGTTGGTTTTCTTCTGTGCCTTGTTGGGCGGGACGGCGCTGGCCGGCATTGTGAGCTTCCTCTTTGGGTTACCGGTATTGGAGCTGGGGTCGGATTATTTCGGGATTGCGACGCTGGGCTTTACGGTCATCGTCAAAGTCTTGTTGGACAGTTCCGATCTGGTTTTCCCTGAAATGAAGGGCGCTCGCGGGATGCTGGGAATTCCGGCCTGGACCACCTGGCCGTGGGTTTTCGGAGCTTTGATCCTGGCGATTGTGGTGATGCGCAACTTGCTGCATTCCAGTTACGGCCGCACGATCGTTTCGGTGCGTGAAGATGAGCGGGCGGCGACGCTCGTCGGGATCGATGTGGGATCGGCCAAGCTGCTGGCTTTTGTGGTCGGGAGCTGCCTGGCCGGGTTGGCCGGCGGTATTCGCGCTCATGATGCGGCCTTCCTGCATCCCAATTCGTTCAATTTTGTGCAGTCCTTCAATCCTTTGATCATTGTGGTCTTCGGGGGGTTGGGCAGTATGACCGGGACGGTCCTCACCGGCTTCGTCTGGATTTTCCTGCTGGAAGGGGTGCTGCGCAATGTGTTGCCGCCGGGATTTGAGACCTGGCGTTTTGTCATTTACCCTCTGGTTTTGTTGATTATGATGCTGTTGCGGCCGGAAGGGTTGTTGGGGAAATATGAGATTCCTTTCTTGCGACAGGTACTGCCGGGCCTGCGTCAGCGGCTCACGAAAACGGAAAAGCAGGAGGCGGCAAAATGAAAGGACGGCCTGATAATGTCTCTGCGGAAATGGAAGCCCGCCCCGTGATTTTGGAGATGGACGCGGTAACGCATTATTTTGGGAATTTGCGGGCGGTGTACAATTTTGATTTGACGTTGCATCAAGGAGAACTGATCGGGCTGATCGGGCCTAACGGCGCCGGTAAGACGACCGTTTTCAATCTGATTACCGGTGTCTACCGGGCCAGTGAAGGCCATATCCGTTTCCAGGATACCGAGTTGGTGGGGATGCCTTCTCACGAGATCATCCAGATGGGCATTGCCCGTACGTTCCAGAATATTCGACTCTTTTCCAATTTGACGGTGTTGGACAATGTGCGGATTGCTTATCATCCCCATGCCGGCTATGGATTGACGGATGCGGTGATGCGTAACCGTAAATTCCACGAGCGCGAGCAGAAGATGGCTGAGGATGCCCAAGAGTTCCTCTCGATTTTCGGCCTGGAAGATCGGCAGAATGTCATTGCCGGCAGTTTGCCCTATGGTTTGCAGCGCCGGCTGGAGATCGCCCGGGCTCTGGCGACGCAGCCGCAGTTGTTGATCCTCGATGAGCCGGCCGCCGGGATGAATCCGCAGGAAATCGACGATCTGATGCGGCTGATCCACTTTATCCGCGAGCGGTTCAACCTGACGATTATGCTGGTGGAACATCGGATGCGGTTGGTGATGAGCATTTGTGAATGGCTGACGGTCATGGACTTTGGTCAGATTATCGCCCGTGGATTGCCGGATGAAGTCCGCAACAATCCGAATGTGGTGGAAGCTTATCTGGGCCGGCAGGCTGCGATCCTGCACTAGGAGGAGACGACAATGGCGTTGCTGGAAGTCAAGGATCTGCATGTCTCGTATGGCGCAATTCGCGCATTGCACGGCATCAGTTTTAAGGTGGAACAGGGCGAGATTGTGACCCTGATCGGGGCGAACGGGGCGGGAAAATCTACCACGCTGCGGACGGTGTCGGGGCTGCTGCGTCCGGATGCCGGGCAGATTTTCTACGATGGGAAAGAGATCAGCCGGACCGAACCCGATGCGATTGTGCGGATGGGGTTGATCCATGTGCCGGAGGGCCGCCGGATTTTTGCGCCGTTGACGGTGCGTGAGAATCTGGAGATGGGCGCCTACAGCCGTAAGGATCCCAAAGAAATCGCGGAGAGCATGGAGCGTGCTTTCCAGCTCTTTCCCCGTTTGAAGGAACGGGTGGAACAGACCGGCGGGACGCTTTCCGGCGGTGAGCAACAGATGCTGGCGGTGGCCCGGGCTTTGATGGCGAAACCGCGGTTGCTGTTGATGGATGAGCCTTCGATGGGGCTGGCGCCGGTGCTGGTGGAAGAAATTTTCAACATCATTCTGGAGATCAACCATCAGGGAGTGACGGTGCTGCTGGTTGAACAGAATGCATTGATGGCGCTTTCCATTGCGCATCGGGCCTATGTGCTGGAGACGGGCTCGGTGCATCTCTCCGGGCCGGCGAAGGAGCTGGCAGAAAATCCCCAGGTGCGCGAGGCCTATCTGGGCGGAGATTGAAAGAAGCCTTTCAGATTTAACGCAGAGACGCGGAGATCGCAAAGAGACGCAGAGAAAGATTTATTTTTCTCTGCGTCTCTTTGTGCTCAGGCTCTTTTTCCTTCCCTCTTCTATGTAGTTGCGCCGGTACAACGTGCTTGTGGGGAAATTCTTTGCGAAGATGCGTCGCCGGGGCGGCTCTGGAAAAGGCCCATGTTTTGGCGCGCCAAAACATAAACAAAAAATTTCTCTTCCTCGCGAAGCACCCCAACGAACATTATAGAACGGAGATCTGGTTTCCGAGCGACGGCTGTTTTGTGGAGGAAGGAGGGGAAATTATTAATTGTGGCAAGACATTTTTGAGGGGAAGAGGGGAATTTGCACGCCTTCTGAGGCGTGCAAATTCCCCTTAACGGCAAGTTCCCCCCTTTCCCCCATCTGCGTCTTTGGGGGAAAGGGGGGCAGGGGGGATAGAGGGTCAGCGAGGGCTATTTTCAAGACCGACAGCCCAAAAGTCATTTCACCGGGGTGAGACCGGCTGCTGTAAGCACCTCTGCCATGGCGCGGCTGGCTGCAATGGCCTGTTCGGCGCGGGCCCGCAGCTCCTCCGGCGTTCCGGGGCGGCGGGCCAACCCTTCTTCCTGAGCCGCCAGGGCCGTCGCCACGGCTACACGCGGGAAGAGGAAGGCCTCATCCATCGTCGGTAAAATGTGATCTTCGCGTAGTCCTTGCACCTCAGCGCAGCGAGCCAGCTCACGCGCCGCCGCCACAGCCATGGCGTCGGTAATGGTACGGGCCTGTACATCCAGCACCCCCCGGAAGATACCCGGGAAGGCCAGCGAGTTATTGACCTGGTTGGGAAAGTCGCTGCGGCCGGTGCCCACGATTCGGGCTCCGGCGGCCCGGGCGGCCTGCGGCCAGATCTCCGGCACGGGATTCGCTCCGGCGATGACGATGGCCGAAGGGGCCATGGCGCTGATCCATTCGGGGCGCAGGGTGTCGGGACCGGGACGGCTGAAGGCGATCAAGAGGTCGGCGCCGCGCAGGGTTTCGGCGGGGCCGCCGGTGATCCGTTCGGCGTTGCTTTCCAGGGCGATGGCCCACTGCGGGGCGATCGCGGCCTGCGCTTCCAGGTCGCCCCGGCCGGGATGGAGGATGCCGTGTTCATCGCAGGCGACGAGGGCGGCCGGATCGGCACCGGCGGCTTTGAGCAGGCGATAGGCGGCGACGTTGGCGGCGCCCATGCCGACCATGGCGATTTTGACTTTGTCCAGCGATTTCCCTACGATTTGCAGGGCATTTTCCACCGCGGCCAGGATCACCGTGGCGGTGCCCTGTTGATCGTCGTGCCAGACCGGAATGGACATCTCACGCCGCAGCTGATCGAGGATGCCGAAGCATTTGGGCTGGGCGATATCTTCCAGATTGATGCCGCCGAAGGAAGGTTCCAGGGCTTTGACGGTAGCCATGAAGAGTTCGGGATCGCGGGCATTGAGGACCAGTGGGATGGTATCGACGCCGCCGAGCAGTTTGAAAAGCAGGGCTTTGCCTTCCATGACGGGGAGGGCGGCTGCGGGGCCGATGTCGCCCAGGCCCAGGACGCGGGTGCCGTCGGAGACGACGGCGATGGTGTTGCCGCGGTTGGTCAGTTCCCAGACGGCTTCGGGGTCGGCATGGATGATGCGGCTGGGGACGGCGACGCCGGGGGTGTACCAGACGGCAAAGTCATCCAGACTTTGGACGGGAACTTTGGGAGCGGTCTGGATTTTGCCGCGATAGAGGGGGTGGCGCCGGCGGGCCTCATCTTCAAAGCGTTGTCCGGGGCGAGAATTGTTTTCTGCCATGGAGTTCTCCTTATTAATGAGTATATTTGCGGCGGCTTTCCGAAGCCGCCGCAAATATGAATAAAAACAACCTCTCTGCCTGCTTCGCACAGCGCGTCGTTTCGAGCCCCCAAAAAGCCTTTTGCGGGGTATTAAAAATCAGCTATAGACGCGTGCAGAAACTATACCTCAAATTGCTGAAAGTGCTTTTGTGATACAATGGCCGGCGGATGCACTTTGTAACAGGAGAAAAACATGGCTTACGACTTCGATACTATTACAGATCGCCGCCATACGGATTGCATCAAATGGGATGCATACGGAGACGATGTATTGCCGATGTGGGTGGCCGATATGGATTTTCAGGCTCCCGAACCGGTCATGCAGGCTCTGAAAAGACAGGTCGAGCATGGCATTTACGGCTACGGCCATGAACCTAAGGAATTGCGCCCCGTGATTCTGGAGCGTTTGCAGCGGCTTTATGGGTGGAGGGTGGATCCTGAAGCGTTGATCTTTCTCCCAGGCGTGGTGCCGGGTTTCAATCTGGCCTGCCGGGCTTTGGTTCAGCCGGGCGCGGGGCTGTTGATTCAGACTCCTGTCTATCCGCCGATTGTGACGGTGGCGGAACGGACCGGATTGCGGCGCTGCCATGCGGAGCTGGTTCAGCAGGCTGACGGCCGTTATGAGATCGACTTTGATTCTTTTGAGCGGGCCGCCGCTGAAGCGGCGGGCGGACTTTTCATTCTCTGTAATCCACACAATCCGGTGGGCCGGGTCTTCCGTCGGGATGAATTGGAACGGATGGCAGAGATCTGTCTGCGGCATCGGCTGTGGATTGTTTCGGATGAGATCCACTGTGATTTGCTTTTCGATGGCCGGGAGCATCTGCCGATTGCGACGCTGGGGCCGGAGGTGGCGGCCCGGACGGTGACCTTGATGGCGCCCAGCAAGACGTTCAATGTGGCGGGGCTCTATTGTTCGGTGGCGATTGTCGAAGATCCCGAGCTGCGGGCGCGGTATAACGATTTTCGGACGGATCTGATCCCTTATGTGAATATCACGGGGTATACGGCGGCACTGGCCGGTTATCGCGACGGGCAACCCTGGCTGGAGGCGTTGCTGGCCTATCTGGAATCCAATCGGGATTTTCTGACGGCCTACGTTAAGGAAAATTTGCCGGGGGTGCGGATGCTGACGCCGGAAGGGACCTATCTGGCCTGGCTGGATTGTCGGGGGACAAATCTGGGGGAGAACCCGCATAAGTTTTTTCTGCGGGAGGCCCGGGTAGCGGTTAACGACGGCGTAACATTCGGGCCGGGTGGGGAGGGATTTGTGCGGCTGAATTTCGGTTGTCCGCGCGCTCTGCTGATTGAGGGATTGGAGCGGATGCGGCGGGCCTTGCAGGGAAGAAGTGCTTAGGGTAAGGGCGCTGAGAAAAAGGTCAATATGAAATTCGCCCGCCTTCCGAGGCGGGCGAATTTCATAAAAATCATCTCATCCCTACCCATTCGGGTGAGGCATATTTCTGTGTTGCCAGCTCGCGGGCACGGGCCATTTCCTTTATAGAGTATTCTCCTGGGGCGATTTCCCGGTTGCGGCTGAAGGCTTCTTCTAAGGCTGTAACCACGGCGGATCGGGGCAGCGCGCGATGTTCGCTGATGCTGGTAACCCGTTTTTTGACACTGCGGACCAGCTTGTCGGCCGTTTTTTCCTGGCTGACCGTCAGCAGGGAAAACATCTTTTCCACGTCGACCTGATAGAGGATCGTGCCGTGTTGGAGCAGAATTCCGTTGCGGCGGGTCTGGGCATTGCCGGAGATTTTTCTTCCATCGACGGCGATGTCGTTGATCGGTTGGAATTCGGCGGGCAGTTCCAGCCGGCGCAGGGCGTCGATTACATCGTCGCAGATCAACTGGTAGGAATCGAGAATCGAGGCCGGAAAGAACTCGATGGGGGCCAGCAGGCTGTAGGTCACTTCGCCGGCAGTGTCGTGATAGACGGCCCCGCCGCCGGTGACCCGCCGGACGACGTGAACGCCGGCGCGGGCGCAGGCATCCAGATCGACTTCCTGACGCAGTCCCTGAAAATAGCCGATGGAGATGGCTGCCGGGTCCCAGCCGTAGAAGCGGATGGTGGGCAATGATTCCCCGGCGCGGATGGCTTCCATGATGGCTTCATCGAGGGCCATGTTAGTGAAGGCGTCGAAATTTTGGAAGGGGATCATGCGGAAAACGGTCATGCCAGGGCCTCCATGAGGGTGTCGGCGATGTCGGCCGCCGTGGCTCCGATCAACTGGGCCTCGTGTTGTTCGAGGATGGCTTCCAGCCGGCAGGCCAGAATCCCGGCCTCTGTCGGCAGGGAAATCCCGTTGAGGGCAGTTTCCAACTGGGGGAGGAGTTCTTCTGGGTGCAGGAAGAAATCTCCGGTGATTTTTACGGTTTCAATCCGCTCGCTATAGGTTATTTCTACCCGGAGGAGTTTTCCTCCGGGAACTTTTTTGATGGCCTGACCCTGCCCCATGGTTTTCTCTCCTTGGAAAAAGCTGGCCTAAGTTTACCATGAATCGGTAGACAGTAGAAAGTAGACAGCCTATGCAATTAGCCCGGAAAACGGGGGAAAAAGGCCTGTGTTCTGGCGCGCCTTCTGAGGCGCGCCAGAACACAAACAAAAAAATTCTCTCCCCCGTTTCTGCGCGGCAGTTCTTACCGAAAAAAGCCGTTTGCGGGACGCTCAAAGGCGATCTGGGCAATTAGCCCGGAAAACAAGCAAAAGAAAAAGCCTATATTTGCGGCGGCTTTCTGAAGCCCGCGAAAACATAAACAAAAAAATTCTCTCC
>CAZCTC010000029.1:0-89653 GCA_964501335.1 uncultured Anaerolineales bacterium
TGTCTACTTGCTGCTGTCTACTTTCTTTGGCCTTTTCCAGAACCGCACAGGCGACGCAGGCTGTCTACTGTCTACTTGCTGCTGTCTACTTTCTTTGGCCTTTTCCAGAACCGCCCCGGCGGTACAGGCTGTCTACTGTCTACTTGCCGCTGTCTACTTTCTTTGGCCTTTTCCAGAGCCGTCCCGGCGACGATCTCTGAGCCCCTCCCCCTCCCGCATCGCTCGCGGCCATACCCCAAAACGCATCCTCTCGAATCGCGTCGCAGCTTAACAACAAAACACGGGGGAGGGGTTGGGGTAAGGGCCGGCGCACCAAAACATCGCCCTTCTCCAGCAAACCCCAACCGGCGCGCTTTCCCCCCTCTCCTTCCCCCACAAAGCAGGCATCTATCGAAAAATCAACCCACCGGCCCTTTTTGTTCATTGGGGGAAGGAGAGGGGGCAGGGGGTGAGGATGAGGGCCAATCGCCTGCGCCCCAAAAACATCGCCCTTTTCAGAACTTCGGCTGCCGCATTTTGAGCCCCCTCTCCCTCACTCCCCTATCAGGCTAAGCCATTTGAGACAGCAATCACCCGGAAAAGAGGAAAGAAAAAACCCATATTTTCGGCGGCTTCAGAAAGCCGCCGAAAATATGAATAAAAATAACTCTCTCCCTGCGTAGCATCCAGCGCGTCGCTTTTTACCAGGAAAGCACCCCTTGCGGAACGTAAAAACTGTTTTTAATCCACACTCATGAACAACCATACAGGTCGAAAAATAAAAAAGTTGCCCTGGGGTTAGGAGTTGGTTTTACTCCAGTTTGTGCTACAATACATCAATTAGACAGCCCATTCATTGAAGCAGGATCTGGATCATGCTTACATTGATCAACAATCGCTATAAAGTCGTTCAACAATTAGGACAGGGTGGCATGGGCACCGTGTACCTCGTTGAGGATATGTTGCGTGAGAATCAGGTCCTGACCCTCAAGCTCATCCATTCCCACGCCCTCGACGATCGCAGCCTCGCCCAGTTCAAATACGAATTCGCCGCCCTGGCCCAGTTGCGGCATCCCGATCTCGTCACGGTCTACGATTTCGGGCAGATTGCCGATACCCGCCAATACTTCTTCACCATGGAATACATCCCCGGAGAAGACCTCCCCAGCCTGGCCGCCCATCGGCGCTCCGAAACCCCCGACAACTGGACCTGGCTTTACGAAGTCACTGTCCAGGTCTGCCGGGCCCTGCAATATATCCACTCTCGCGGCCTCATCCACTACGATGTAAAGCCGCGTAATATCCGTATCACCCAGGAAGGTCAGGTCAAATTGATGGATTTCGGCTTGATCGGTGAAGCGCGCGGCGAAGGACAGCTCCGCCTGCGCGGCACCCCCGAATACATCGCCCCTGAATTGATCCGCGGCGACCCCGTCGATCAACGGGCCGACCTCTACGCCCTGGGCGTCTCCCTCTACGAAATCGTCACCGGCCACCTGCCCTTCGAAGGCGAAAGCAGCATCACCATCCTCAAACAACACGTCGAAGCGACGCCCGAACCGCCCCGCACCTTCGCCCCTGAAATTCCCGAGGCCCTCCAGACCCTCATCCTCAGACTCATGGCCCGCGCGCCCGCCAACCGCTACGCCAGCGCCTACGAAGTCATCCGCACCATCAACGAACTTACCGGCCTCAAATTTCCGGTCGAAACCGAAGAAACCAAACGCGGCTACATCCAGAGCGGCAGCTTTGTGGGCCATGAATTTGAACTCGCCCGCCTCCAGGGCCTCTTGATGCGCACAGTCCAGGGCCAGGGCCGCCTCGTTTTGATCACCAGTGCCGCCGGCCTGGGCAAAACCCGCCTCGTCCGCGAACTCCGCCTCCGGGCCCAGATGCAACGCGTCCTGGTCTGCGAAGGCGCCTGCCATGAACATGCCCGCACGCCCTACCGCCCCTGGATCGCCATCCTGACCCAGATGATCGCCTACCAGGAGACCGCCGATCCCGGCAAACTCGATACCTACGGCCCGGCCCTCGCCCGGCTCGTCCCGGAACTGGCCGGCCAGCTCTCGCCCGAACAGATCGCCGGCCATGCCCCCGAAGACAAAGCCGGCTTGCTGGAAATGACCGCCCGCTTCCTCCTCACCTGCGAACAGCCCCTGCTACTGATCCTGGAAGACCTGCACTACGCCGACAGCGAAACGGTCGAATTCCTGGATTATCTGGGGCGCCGCACCGGAGAAGGCCGCTTGCTGATCTGCGGCATCTATCGCGATGACGAAGTCGACAACACCCACACCCTCACCAACATCATCCGGCAGGCCCGCCAGCTCTCCCGCCGCCGCTCCGTCTCCACCACCGGCTCTTCCATTGAATTGCCCTACGACCTGCTGCGACTGGAACCGCTTGACGAAGAATCTGCCGGCGATCTCGTAAAATCCATGCTCGGCATCGGCAGCTCACAACATTCTACCGGCCTCCCCGCCGGCCTGCTGGCCCGCCTGATGGCGGAAACCGGCGGCAATCCCCGCTTCATCGAAAGCCTGATGCACAGCCTCGTCGATGAAAACCTGCTCGAATACGACGGCCGCCAGTGGCAGATCGATGTCGACAACCTCACCAAAATCCCGGCCAGCATCCAGGAAGCCGCCCAACGCCGGCTGGAACGCCTGAACGACCTCAGTCTCGATTTTCTGCAATGGGCCGCCGTAGCCGGCCAATGGCTCGACATGGATGTCCTGGCCGTCGTCACCAGTCTCTCCGCCGACCAGCTTTTCAACATGGCCGCCCAGGCCGTCAAACAACATATCCTCGTCGTCAGCGATCAGGCCGGGCAGGCCCGCCATCGCTTCAGCGACGATCAAATGCGCGAAACCATCTACAACACCCTCTCCCGGGAACGTCGGGCCATCCGCCATCGCCGCATCGGCGAAGCGCTGCAAACCACCTACCCCGAAGATGAGGTCTATTCCCTCCTCGCCTGGCACTTCACCCATGCCGAAGATATCCAGCTGGCCCTGAAATATTCCAAGCTCGCCGGCGACAAAGCCCGGCAGGTCTACGCCCACGATCTGGCCATTGAACACTACACCCGGGCCCTGGAATTTATGAAGATCAACCCGGCGCTGGCCGATCTCAACCTGCAATATGAAATCCTGGCCCAGCGCGAAGCCAGCTACAACAGCCTGGGCCAACGCCAGCAGCAGCTGGCCGACCTGGGCCAGATGGCCGAAATCGCCGCGGCGCTGGGCAACATCGACCAGGAAGTCGACGCCGTCAGCCGGCGCGCCGCGCTCTCCATTATCATGGGAAACTATAACGAAGCCCGGCAGGCCGCCATGGGCGCCCTGGCCGTCGCCCGACTGGCCCGCAAACAAGACAGCGAAGCCGACCTGCTCATCCACCTCGGTCTGGCCAGCTTCAACCTGGGCGAATTGGATCAGGCCGGCGAATATTACTCTGCCGCCCTGGCCCTCACCCGCGAACTCGGCAACCGCTCCGGCGAAGCCCTTAGCCTGATGAAATTGGGGACCATCTCCAACCGTACCGGCAAAACACAGGCCGCCATTGAATATTACACCCCCGCCCTGGCCCTCTATCGGGCCTTGGGCGACCGTCTGGGAGAGGCCGACGCCCTCAATGCCCTGGGCATCATGTCCAGCGACTCCGCCCAACGCCGCCAGTATTACGAGCAATCCCTCGCCCTGGTCCAGGCCATGGGAGAACGCGACCGCATGGGACGCTCTTACAACAACCTCTCCCTGGTCTACTGGAGTATGGGACTCTACGGCCGGGCCCGCGAATATCTGGAACAGGCCGTCCAGATTCAGCGCGAACTCCAGGGCCGCGGCCGGCTGGTCTCTTACATGGAAAGTCTGGGTCGCGTCTACCTCGATCTGGGCGAATATCAACAGGCCCAACAGGTCATCGAAGAAGGCCGGGCCCTCTCCATTGATGTCGGCGATCGCTGGGCCGAATCGACCTACTGGCTGCTGCTGGGCCGGGTCATGCTGGCCCGCAACCATCCGCGCGAAGCCCGCGAAATGATCCAGAATGCCTGCGAGATCCAGCGCGAATTGGGCACGCTCGGCTTCCTCTCCTACTCCCTCGCCTGGCTCGGTTCCGCCTATCTCACCCTGGGCGATTGGGAAACAGCCCTGCGTTGTACCACCGAAGCCGTCGAACATCTCAATACCGTCGGCAACGTCGGCGATTACCCCAGTCACGATGTCCTCTGGTTGCATTATCAGGTACTCAAAGCCAATCCGGAACGTTCGGATGACGATCCCATCAGCGATGAAATCTGGGACGTCCTCCAGCGAGCCCGCGAGATGATGTTCGATGCCATCGCCACCCTGAGCGATGAAGGAATGCGCCGCAATTATTTGAACAAGGTGCGCATCAATCGCGATCTGCTCGCCGAATGGACCCGGCAGGCGACCAAACGACAGGCCGGCGAACCCAACGCCCCCCTCATCGTCGAGATCCCCCAGGCCCCCGAAACCGAACGGGTCCAGGACCGCCTCAAGCGCGTGCTCGACATCGGCGTTCAAATGAATGAAACCCACGAAGTCGAGCGGCTGCTCAACTATGTTATGGATCAGGTCATCGAACTGAGCGGCGCCGAACGCGGCTTTCTGGTGCTCCTCGACGCCGACGGCAAAATGGAATTCAAAGTGGCCCGTGGGATCACCCGGGAAGAACTGGAACGGACCCAGGCGCAGATCAGCTACACCGTCCTCGGCACCGTCATCCAGTCCAAAACCCCGATCCTGCTTCAGGACGCCCTGGCCGACGAACGCTTCAGCCAACAGAGCAGCGTGCTGGAACTCAACCTCCGCTCCGTGCTCTGCGTCCCGCTCATCTCCCGCTCCGAACTGATCGGCATGATCTACGCCGACAACCGCTCGGTCAGCGGCCGCTTCTCCCAGACCGACGTGGACCTCATGTCGATCTTCGCCAATCAGGCCGCTATCGCCATTGAAAACACCCGGCTCTACCAGGAGACAGTCCTCGCCAAAGAAGAGCTGGAAGCCTGGGCTCACACCCTGGAACAACGCGTCGATGAGCGCACCGCCGAATTGCAGCGCGCCAACAACGCCCTGGGCCAGCGAGCCACCCAGCTCGAGACCAGCAGCCTGGTCGCGCAACAGGTCACCTCGATCCTGAACCTGGACGCCCTCCTCAGCCGCGTCGTCCATCTGATCCAGGCCAGTTTCGGCTACTACTTCGTCAGCGTCTGGCTGATCTCCGAAAAACAAAATGCCGCCCTGCTCAGCGCCGGCACCGGCCGCATCGGCGAAGTCATGCGCCAGCAGGGCTTCCAGATCTCGCTGGATGCTCCCAGCGTCGTCGCCAATGTCTGCAAAACCGGGATCTCCCGCGTCATCTCCAACGTCCAGGACGCTCCGGACTTCCTCTTCGTCAAAGAACTGCCCGAAACCCGGGCCGAAATCGTCTTACCCCTGCGCATGAGCGATGAAATGTACGGGGTGCTCGACATCACCAGCAACAAAGTCTCCCCCTTCGAGGCCGAAGACCGGCTGGCCCTGCAAACCATGGCCGACCAGATCGCCATCGCCATCCGTAACGCCCGCCTCTATGAAAAAGAAAAGCACCGCCGGCGGCTCGCCGAATCGCTGGAACGCGCCGGCCGCACCCTCAGCAGCAGCCTGAACCTGCAAGAAGTCCCGCGGCTGATCCTGGAACAGCTCTCCGTCGTGGTCCCCTACGAACGCGGCTCAGTCCTGCTGCAGGAAAACAACATGCTGCACATCATCGCCCAGACCGGTTTCCCGGAAGGGCCGGAAACCCCCAGCATTTACATGCCGATTCGCGAAGGGGATGTCTATCGCCAGGTTTCCGAACGCGGCCGCCCCGTCATCGTCGACGATGTTCTAAAAGATCCGGGATTCCAGCAGCTCGATTGGCTGCCCGTCAACCGCTCCTGGATCGGCGTCCCGCTCATCTCCCGAGACCGTGTGATCGGGATGATCTCCCTGACGCGGCCCGAAGCCGGCGCCTTCGCCGAAGAAGACGGCTCCCTGATCACCGCCTTTGCGGCTCAGGCCGCCATCGCCCTGGAAAATGCCGGGCTCTACGCCCAAATCACTCGCTTCAACGAACAATTGGAGCAAATGGTCCAGCAACGGACCGAAGAACTTGACCACGCCTATCACACCCTGGAATTGATGGACCGCAACAAAACCGACTTCATCAATGTCGCCGCCCATGAATTGCGTACCCCCCTGACCGTCATCAAAGGCTACACCCAGGTACTGCAATCCCGCACCCGGCAGGATGTTGAAGCCAATGAACTGCTCAGCGGCATCCTCAACGGCGCGGATCGCCTGCACGAAGTGGTCAACAGCATGCTCGATGTAGCCAAAATCGACAGCCAAGTTCTGACGCTGCAACGGGAAGCGATCAATCTCAACCTGCTGATCACCCGCGTCCACAAACAATTCAAAATAGCCCTGGAAGAGCGCAAAATCACTCTCGCCCTCTCCAATCTGGAATCCTTGCCGTCCATCCAGGCCGACGGGGATCTCCTGGGGAAAGTCTTCTATCATCTCATCATGAATGCCATCAAATACACCCCCGATGGAGGACACATTTCCATCAACGGCCGCCCCATCTTGGAAAATGACAAACCGACGGCCGTCGAACTACAATTCAGCGATACCGGGATCGGAATTGCCGTCGAACAGCAAGAACTGATCTTCCAAAAATTCTACCAAACCGGTAAAGTGGATTTCCATTCTTCAGGTCGCACCAAATTCAAAGGCGGCGGTCCGGGATTGGGATTGGCCATCGCGCGAGGCATTATTCAGGCCCACAACGGAAAAATCTGGGTAGAAAGCTCCGGCTACGACGAAACAAACTGCCCCGGCAGCTGCTTCTACATCCAACTCCCCCTGGAATAAAATCCGCCCCGACCGGTCAACCCCAAAGACACGGAAAAAATAAGTTTTCGCGGGCTTCAGAAAGCCTGCGAAAACATAAATAAAAAACTCTCTCCTCCGCCCCCGCGCGTCGTATCTTCCGGAAAAAGGGACAGTTGCGGGACGCAAAGAACAGCAGTAAGCCCAACCGGCTAACGATAGAAAATTACCATCGATGCAGTCAGCCCAAAAGACACGGAAGAAAAAACCATATTTTCGGCGGCTTTCTAAGGCCACCGAAATCATAAACAAAAAACTCGACCTGTGCGGTTAGTCTGGAAAAAAACCATATTTTCGGCGGCTTTCTGAAGCCGCCGAAAATATAAACAAAAAAACTCTCTCTCCGCCCCCGCGCGTCGTATCTTCCGGAAAAAGGGACAGTTGCGGGACGCAAAAAAATGCCTGCCATATAAGTAGGAAATTATGGTTTGTCGTACAGTTGGATGCGGTGCGACAAACTATAAAATTAAGGAGGATATGATGAATTCACGAAGATTGCTCAAATTGGGAATTTTCCCCATCCTTTTGCTTATCTTGGGAGCGCTCCTGATAATCAACCCCGCTCACACCGTCAACGCCAGTCCCAACGAACTTTACCTCACCGCCACTCCGACCTCAATGACTCCCCCCCCCCTCATGTGCACCCCTCCCGCCTGCGGCGAAGGTGAAATTTACATCTGCCCTAAAGCGGATTGTCCCGGGGGGTGCGGCATCACCTGCGGCAAACCGACCACAACGGGAAGGATCATCCCACCAATTACACGTCCCCCCGGCGCAACCCGGCCCCCCGTCGTTACACGGCCCCCCGTCGTAACCCGCCCACCGCGCATCACCCCCACACCCTTCATCCAATGTACCGCGCCGGCCTGTCGCCCCGGCGAAGTCTATAGTTGCCCCTTCGGCCGCCGCTGCCCGGGCGGCTGCGGCATTACCTGCGCCACCCCCACCCCCTACATCACCCCTACACCCTCCACCACTCCCTGGCCCGCCGTCTGCACCCCGCCTTCCTGCCCTCCCGGCGGCACCTATGAATGCCCACCGGGACGCACCTGTCAGGGCGGCTGCGGTGTCGTCTGCATCCCGCCCACACCCACACCGCTCACCCCGGCCCCTACGCCTACCTGCCCCTGCCTTCTAACTCCTACGCCCACTTACCCTCCAGCTGTCTGCACACCTCCGGCCTGCCGTTCCGGTGAAGTCTATACCTGTCCCTTCGGCCGCACCTGCCAGGGCGGCTGCGGCGTCGTCTGTGCCACACCCACACCCATCGCCTTGAAAACAGCCCCTTAAAAAACATTGCCGGTTCTATTTATCAAATTCGGCGCGCCCTTTATAGAGCGCGCCGAATTTGATAGCCTCCCCGCAGCCCCGGCTTTCTTACGTTCCGCAAAAGGCACTTTTTCCGTAAGATACGACGCGCTGTGCGAAGCAGGGGAAGAGAGTTGTTTTTATTCATTTTTTCGGCGGCTTCAGAAAGCCGCCGAAAAAATGGGCTTTTCTTTCTCTTGTTCTTCGGGCTTACCTCACAGGTCGCAATCTCGCATAACAGTTATATCTGGCCGACAGATTATCACGTTTCACGTTTCCCCTGTCACGTTTCACGTTTCACGGCCGCCAGCGCGCCGGCACCGCATAGGGCCCCGCCTTCAAATCATCCAGATAACCGCAATCCACCAGACCTCCCAACGAAAAGAAAGCCTGCCCGGCTGTCTGCAACCGCCGCGCCGTCTCCACCCGCGCCGCCAGTTGATCGAACGGCACACAGCCCTCGCTGGAAAAGACCACCCCAATGCCCGGCATAATCTTCCCCGATCCGGCGTGATCCTGAAAATCCTGCGCCGCCAGCGTCCACTTCTCCAGATCCGTAATCACATTGCCGGCATAGATCATTGGAGCCAATGCATCCAACGTCCCGCTCAATACCCAACGCTGCGAATCCTGATAATAATCCACATATCCCTGACTGGTCGCCGGCCAGCCCCACCAGTTGCGATAGACACCCCAGACAGCCGCCGAAACTGTGGCCGTAGGTCGGGTAGCGTGCGTCTGCGTGGCAATCTGCGCCACCAGCTGCGTTACCTGCTCCCGCTGAAAAGCCGGTCGCCAGTTCGTAATCGTCATCGTGGCCGAAAGGGGATCCGCCTCATAAGCTGCCAGCGTAAACGGGTCCCACGAATAGCCGGGGCCGGGATAACGCACATTGTCCAGATGCAGGCCATCGATCTCATAACGGCTCACCAGATCGCCGGCCACCGCTGCAATATGCTCCCGCACGGCCGGGACCGCCGGGCTCGCCCACAAATACTGATTCCATTGAATGGGCATATAACCGTTCGCCACCGGTCGATCGTAAACCCGCCAGCGATAGCCCAGACCATAGCCCCCATTGTCGATATAAGTCCACAGGTTCAACGGATGCGCCGGTGTGATCCCCAACGTGGGGGTCAACAATCCATACGTTGAGCTGAGCGGAGCCTGCCAAGCCGGATAGACATTGATCCAGGCATGCACCTGTACCCCGGCGCGATGGGCCCGACTGATCATCTCCGTCAAAGGATCCCAGCCGGGATTCTGCCCCAACGTCCACCCCGACGACCCCGTCATCCGCGCGGCCCAGGGTTCCAGCCCCGGCGTGTAATAAGCATCCCCGGCCGCCCTGACCTGAAAGAAAATCGCATTGAAACCGGCGCCCGCTGCCTGATCCACCACCCGTTGGATATCCGTCACCGTCGGCGTGACGCCCATCCGGGTCCAATCATAACGGCTCACCCATACCCCGCGCCACTCCACCATCGAAATCTCTTTAGCCGCAATCGGCAGATAGATCGCCGGCGTCAAAGGCTCCGTATCGCTCACGATCGTAGTTGATCCAGAAACAGAAGCCGCCCGTACCACTCGCCCCGGCAACGCCGCCACCGCCGTCACCCCCAATCCCACCGCCAGCGCCCATGCCGTAACCACCCAGCCCCATCGCCGTAAATTCATCCGTCTCATCGAACACTCCTTTCGCCCATCGATTTTTCTATCCTTTCATAGGAGAATATCCGCCTGTGGAGCGGGCATTTTTAGCGTCCCGCAAATGATCCTTTTTCGCCCGGAGACGACGCACGGGATGGGCAAAAAGCGTTATTTTTTGTGTTTTCGCGGGCTTCAGAAAGCCCGCGAAAACACCGTTCTTTTCTCCCGTTTTTCCCGGTTAACCGCACAAGTAAGTCGGAGAATACTAAAAGCATTTTGGGCGCGCTGTCGTAGACAGCGCGCCCAAAATGCTTAATAATCCCCCTTTCCCTCGGGGGAAAGGGGGGCAGGGGGGATAGGGGGAATTAAAAAGCACTCTTTAGCAAACGTACCAGGATAGTAACCTTAATTTCCAAAACCGCCAAATGTGGTATCCTTCGCCCGATAAAACAGCAAAAAGCAACCGCAATCTAACAGCCCCTTCCTGCCTGCGGCCGGCTTTCTACTGTCCATTGCCCCACAAGGAGATCCCGAATGAAGAAACTTTGGTTATTGCTCGCCCTGGGCCTGCTGATGATTGTCGCCTGCCAGGCCACCCCCACCCCCACACCGACTCGACTCCCGCTCACCGATTCGGACTGTGAAGAAGAAGAAACCAGCTCCGCCTGTGGCTTGCCGGGAGTCAGCACCCCCACCGAAACGCCTATGCCGGTCTGCACGCCCCCCGCCTGCGCCCTTGGTGAAGAATACTACTGCGCCGGCGAATGCCCCGGCGGCTGCGGTACCACCTGCGCCACCCCGACGCCTCTGCCCACCGGCCCGATCCAGATCGTCTACAGCGAAGCCGATCAGCTCAAAATAATCCTGGATAATTCCGAACCCCAAACGCTCACCACCGGCGGCCCGGACACCGTCATCGGCTTCTCCCCCGACGGTCACCGGGTACTCTTCCAGCGCGCCCTGCCCCCCAGCCCGGCGGGCCTCTCCCGCAGCGAACTGCGCCTCATCGATATCGACGGCCAGAATGAACGTCGTCTGCTGGGCCCCGAAG
Source organism: uncultured Anaerolineales bacterium (assembly GCA_964501335.1). Lineage (GTDB taxonomy): Bacteria > Chloroflexota > Anaerolineae > B4-G1 > SLSP01 > CAZCTC01. The sequence goes on from CAZCTC010000029.1 coordinate 10,933, forward strand.
ATCTGCCCACCGAACAGGGCGTCCCCATGGGCGGCGAATCGACCGTCACACTGGAACGCTTTCCCGAGCGCATCGCCTGGCAGCCGGGCGGCAACCTGATCGCCTTCACTACCCACCTGGACGCCGATATCAACGTTCCCAAAAACGATCTCTGGACCTTGAATCTGACCGACGGAAAACTCACGCAAATCCTGGATGAAGGTCAGGGCGGCGCCTTTGCCTTCTCCCCCGACGGCCAATGGTTGATGATCGGCGGCGTGGATAAAATCGTCCGGGTAAAAATTGACGGCACCCAATACACCAACCTGGTCAATTTCCAGGCCGTCAATACCGCCAGTGAATACGCATTCCGCCCGCAACCGGTCTGGCCGCCGGATCAAAACAGCTACGCGCTGGCGCTGGTCTCCTCTCCTGAACCCTTCAATGAAACGCCCAGCGCCACGCTCTGGAAATTGCCGATCGAAGGCGAAGCCGAAGAATTGACCACCCTGACCGGAGAGTTTCTTTACTACGCGATGGAAGATCGTATCTGGTCTACCCAACGCGACCTCATGGCCTATGTCCAGGACGGCCAACTCTATCTGGCAAAATCCGACGGCAGCGCCGCCGAACCTTACGCCCAGGGGGTCAACGAATTCATCGAATGGGTCCCCGGCACCCACAACTTCGTCTTCACCCAGGGAAGAATCCCGGAATTCTACCTCGGCGCCCCCGGACAGGAACCTCAACGGCTCGTTCTGGTAGGCGACGCCACCTCCATCATGGAAATCCGCTGGGCCGATCCCCAGACCTTCGTCTACCGCGCCCTGAGCGGAGATTCCAAAATCCTCCAACTCGGCTATCTGGATAAACCCCACCGTCAGCTTACCATCGTCCCCGGCACCGACCCCATCGCCTTCGACGTTTATCCTTAACGGAAACCTTATTTTTTCGCGCGCCGCCGGCGGCGGCGCGCGAAAAAATAAGTAAAATATAAACTCCTGGCCCCCTTGCCGCTTTGCCCCGGCCGTGGTATGCTTAGCCCACTAAAGCCTTACACAAAGGAGAACCCAAAGTCCATGGCCGTTGCAATCTCCGGGGAACGCACCCGCGCCCCCGAGCAGACCCTCACTCTAACCCAGGTAGGCGTGTTGATCGTCGCCGGCTATATTGCCGCACAAATCCTCTCCGACATCGCCAGCCTTAAAATCGCCCTCGTCTGGGGCTTCAGCATCGACGGCGGCACCTTCATCTACCCGCTCACCTTCACCCTGCGCGATATCGTCCATAAACAGCTGGGCCGCAAAGCCGCTGTGACCGTCGTCATCGCCGCCGCCGCGATCAATCTGCTTATGGCAGCCTACTTTGCCCTGTTGACCGCCCTGCCGGCCGATCCGACCTGGCCCTTGCAAAGCTCTTTCGCGGCCATCCTCTCCCCGGTCTGGCGTATCGTCGTCGCCAGCATCCTCGCTGAAGTCGTCAGCGAATTGCTGGATACCGAACTCTATCACCTTTGGGTCACCAAAATCACCCGCCGCTATCAATGGAGCCGGGTCCTGGTCAGCAACGCCCTCAGTATCCCCCTCGACAGCCTGATCTTCTGCTGGGGTGCCTTCGGCGGTATCTATACCGTCGCCACAGTCTGGTCCATCTTCTGGGCCAATGTCCTGGTCAAAGGGCTCACCACCCTGATCAGCCTGCCTGGAATTTATGTCGTACCTGAAAACAAGGAGATCGAAGCATGAAAGCCGATCGACAACATCATAACCTTACCCCTGATGATCACAAGAACCCTTCCGACTGGGATGATGAAGATCTGCCGGAAGAAGATCTGGAAGATCTCGATGAAGATATGCCCCGTCCCCTTCTGCCGGAAGATGACGACGAGGATCTGCTGGAAGACGATCTCGATCAACCTGTCACCGCTCCCAAAAAGAACCCCGGCCTGCCCGAAGGCTGGCCGGTAATCGACGATGAGGGCCTCGATGACGAGGAACTCTGGGATGACGACAGCGAACTGCTGGAAGATGAAATGGACGCAGAGATCGATGAGGAATTTGACGATGATGAGGAATTCGATCTGGACGACGATGAAAACAACGCCAGCGCCGCCCTCATTGAAAACTTCCTGACTCAGACCGGCGGCACGCCCGGCAATGACTGGCGCGAAACCGAACTCCCCCCCGACTACCGCTCCGGCTTCGTCGCCCTCATCGGCCGCCCCAACGTCGGGAAATCCACCCTGGTTAACGCCTTGATGGGCCAAAAGATCGCCATCGTCTCGCCCAAACCCCAGACCACCCGCCAGCGCATCTCGGCGATTTACACCCAACCCGATTACCAGGTTATCTTCATCGACACCCCCGGCATCCATAACTCCCCCTATCAGCGCCTGGGCTCGACCATGAACGAACATGCCACCTCGGCCATCCCCGATGCCGATGTAATTCTCTTCGTCGTCGATATCTCCGCCCCTCCGGGAGATGAAGATCGCCGCATCGCCGCGCTGCTCCGTCAAAAAGCCAGCAAGAAACCCCTCTTCTTCGTCATGAATAAGATGGATGTTCTGCCGATGGAACGGGCCAAGGAACGGATCGAAACCTATTGGGCCCTCTATCCCAACTACACCGATTCCATCCCCACCAGCGCGCTCCACGATCGCAATATCGAACTGCTGCGCAAACACATCCTGGAACATATTCCCCAGGGCCCGCGCTATTATCCCGACGACCAGCTGAGCGATCAGACCGAACGCCAGATCGCCGCCGAATTGATCCGGGAAGCGGCATTGCACTACACCCATCAGGAAGTCCCGCATGCCACCGCCGTCCTGATCGAAGAATTTCTGGAACGCCCCAACGGCGACCTCTATGTCAACGCCACGATCTGGGTGGAAAAAGATTCCCAGAAACCGATCCTCATCGGCAAACAGGGCCAGATGCTTAAACGGATCGGAGCCGCCGCCCGCAAAGAGCTGGAGCGCTTCGTCGGAGGTCACGTCTTCCTGGATCTGTGGGTCAAAGTCCGCCCCAACTGGCGCGATCGGGAACAGGATCTCCAGGAACTGGGTTTGAAATAAGCGCCTATGAGCCCTATGGTTCGCTTGCCTTTAACCGTCGAGCAAGCGCTGCTGGGTTTTCTACGCCGGCAGCCCATGCACGGTTATGAGATCCATCAAAAACTGTCAGACGCGACCGGCATCGGTCGCGTCTGGCGCTTAAAACAAAGTCAACTCTATGCCCTCCTCAACCGGCTGGAAGAAGAAGGCTACATCGCCGCCACCCAGGAACTCCAGGAAAACCGCCCACCCCGCAATGTCTACCACCTCACCCCCGACGGAGAAACCACCTTCCTTGACTGGGTCACCGAACCCGTAGCCCACGGTCGCCAGTTCCGCGTCGAATTCATGGTCAAACTCTACTTCGCCCGTCTGGAAAATCCCGAGGTGCTGCAACAACTCCTCGACCGCCAGGAAACCGCCTGTCGTGAATGGCTGACCACCAACGAGGCCGAAGCCGAATCCCTGCAACAGACCGCCCCCTACGACTGGCTCGTCTACCGCTTCCGCATCGGCCAGATCCAGGCCATGCTCGACTGGCTGGAACTCTGCCGCACCGCCTGAAATAAAATAAAGGGCGGCCACATCGGGCCGCCCCTACAAAATGTCATCTGATGTAGGGGCGCCCCTGCGTGGGCGCCCCTACAAGATTTCCTATAAAATCTCCACCACATCCCCCACCCGGACCTCGCCGGGCTCCAACACCTTCACAAAAATCCCCTCCCGGGGCATCACACAATCGCCGGCCGCATAGTAAATCGCACACTTATCATGACAGATCTTCCCAATCTGCGTCACTTCCACCAGCGCCGTCCCCAACCGCAGCTGAGTCCCCACCGGCAACGTGTGCAATACCAGCCCCTGCGTCGTAATATTTTCCGCAAAACTCCCGGGACGCACCTTCAAGCCCTTCGCCTGCATCTGTTGAATCGATTCCATCGCCAACAGGGAAACCTGGCGATGCCAGTTGCCCGCATGGGCGTCGTTTTCCAGTCCCCAATCCACCCGCAACACCCCCACCGGAATGGGATTCTTCACCACCCCTTTGCGATCGCTGACACAGACCGCCACCACAGCTCCCTGCTCACCACTCATTCAAGATCCTCCAACACAATATCGCCGCTCTTCCCGCCATGCTTGCGCACCAATCGCACATTCTGAATTCGCATCGCCCGATCTACCGATTTGCACATATCGTAAACCGCCAATGCGGCCACACTGACCGCCGTCAGGGCCTCCATCTCCACGCCGGTGGTCCCGGCACAACGCACCTGCGCTACAATCTGCAAAACCGGCTTATCCGGCAAAAAGACAAACCGCATCTCCACGGCCGTAATCGGCAATGGATGACAGAGCGGAATCAATTCCGAAGTCCGCTTGGCCGCCATAATCCCGGCCACCCGGGCCACAGCCAACACATCGCCCTTGGGCATATCGCCCCCCTGAATCAGTTCCCGCGTCTCCGGCAACATCCAAACCTCTCCCGCCGCCACGGCTTCCCGTAACGTCGTCGGCTTGGCGCTGGTATCCACCATCCGCGCCGCTCCAGTTTCATCCAGATGGGTCAGAGTCATTTCGTTGCCTCCTGAAAAAATAGCCGCTTTCGGCCCCCAAATTTACCCACCAATACAAGACATCGGCAAAAGACACTCCGGCAAATCTGCCAGATGATGCCCCTGAGGTTTATGGATAATCCCACTCAACAACAACTCACGCAACTCCTCATCAGCCACCCCGTTCCGCAGCGCCATACGCAAATCCACTGCCGCATTGGACATCAAACAGGGCAACAATAAGCCATTCGAAGTCAATCGCAACCGATTGCAGGATTGACAGAAATGATCGCTCACCGGACTGATAAAGCCTACCGTCCCTTCTCCACCGGAAAGACGGTAATAGCGTGCCGGGCCGATCCCCACCCCTAACCCTTCCGCCACCGGCTCCAGAGCCCCCAACGCCGACTCGATTCGCGAACGCATCTCCCGGGCTGAAACCACCCCATTGCCCGTCCAGACCTCTCCGGCCCCCAACGGCATCACCTCGATAAATCGCACATGCCAGTCCTTTGCCAGCGTCAGACGGGCCAGATCGACGATCTCATCATCGTTCATGCCCCGTACCATCACCACATTCACCTTCACCGGCTTCAGCCCGGCCGCCAGCGCCGCCTCCCGCCCTGCCAGCACCTGATTCAGCTCTCCCAGACGAGAGATATGCCGGAATCGTTCCGGCTGCAATGTATCCAGGCTCAAATTGATCCGTTTCAATCCGGCCCGCGCCAGTTCTTCCGCATAGCGCGGCAGCAACAGACCATTGGTCGTCAGGGAAAGATCATCCAAACCCGGAATCCGGGCCAGATCATGTACCAGATCTACAATCCCGCCTCGTACCAGAGGCTCCCCCCCCGTCAGCCGCACATGGGTGATTCCCATCCCCACCGCCACCCGCACGACCCGCACAATTTCCTCATAACGCAAAATGTCCTCATGGGTCAGTTTACTCACGCCTTCCTCCGGCATGCAGTAAACACAACGCAAATTACAGCGGTCGGTAAGGGAAACTCGTAAATATCGGATTGGACGATCGTATGTATCCTGATAGGTCATTGAAGTCTCCAATGTCGACAGAAAGTACCGCAAGTGTATCCCGGTTCCTGTCAGGGTCAACCCCCAATCCCCCCTAACGTTTTGCGCGCCATCCCTATGGAACGGCGCGCAAAACCGGGAACCGCCAGATATAATTCAATGGCCTCTCAATTCATGGCCTGTCCTGAAAACAGGCCCAGAAAAGACTCACCACAGATCGAAGATATTGCAAATAGACACGGAGGACACAGAGAAGAATTTAGAGAAAATCTCCTCTCTTCTTCTCTGTGATCTCTGCGCCTCTGTGGTGAAATCTCTTCTCTTTTTCATCCTTCGGGGTGCCGCCCCCCGCATGGCCTGTCCTGAAAATAACCCCCGCCTTGTAACGTCCCGCAAATGATCTTTTCCCGGTCAGATACGACGCGCTGGATCGAAAGAGAGTTTTTTGTTTATGGTTTCGTGCGCCTCAGAAGGCGCACGAAACCATCGCTTTTTCCAGAGCCCTCCCGGCGACCCATTCTGAAATCCCTCCCCCTCATCCCCTTGCCGGCCGCGCCTCTTCACTAAAGCTCATCTAAAAGCACGTCGAAACTGCGCAACTGCATGGGGGAGGGATTAGGGAGAGGGCCTGCGCACGAAACCATCGCTTTTTCCAGAGCCCTCCCCACAACCCATTCTGAAATCCCTCCCCCTCATCCCCTTGCCGGCCGCGCCTCTTCACTAAAGCTCATCTAAAAGCACGTCGAAACTGCGCAACTGCATGGGGGAGGGATTAGGGAGAGGGCCTGCGCGCGAAAACATCGCTTTTTCCAGAGCCCTCCCGGCGCCCCTTTCTGAAGTCCCTCCCCCTCATCCCCATGTCGGCCGCGCATCTTCACAAAAGTTCTCCTGAAAGCACGCTGTTCCTGTACCACAGCAGGGGGGAGGGATTAGGGAGAGGGTCGGCGCACGAAACCATCGCTTTTCCAGAGCCCTCCCGGCGACACGGGCTGTCTACAGTCTACTTTCTACTGTCTACTTCTTCAATTCATACAGGAACCGATAACGCGCATAATGCTCCGTAATCCGTTCCACATAAAGGCGCGTCTCCCGAAAACCAATCCGCTCCACGAAAAGATCCGTATCCTTGCCGGCCGCCTCCCACCAGTGCGCCGAATTTCCCGGCCCGCCGTTATACCCCGCCAGCGCCGGATACAACGCCCCGTCAAACCGATCCCGCTGCTGAGCCAGATACCAGCTGCCGAAACGCACACTCACCATCGGCCGATAGAGATCCGGAGTCTCATAATTCGGCGGCCAGCCCAAAGCCCCCGCGATCTGCGCCCCCGTATCGGGAATAACCTGCATCAACCCATGCGCCGCCGCATACGATGTCGCCCCACCCTCAAACAGGCTCTCCTGCCGCAACAACGCATACAGCACCAATGGATCAAATTTAAACTCTGCCGCCTCTTTTTCCACCAGATCGCTGAAATAAGTAGGATAGATCAAACACCCCAGGAACCGGGGCGCCTGCAACACATCCCCCGCCGGCGATAGCTGCCGCACCCGGGCCGCCGCCAGAATTGAAGAACGATAGAGCCCGATATCCCGGAAGAAAAGGGCCAGCTGATACTGGCTCAACGCATCCCCCGTCAGACTCTCCCGCACAATCTCCAGCTCCGTCTTGCCGTCGTCAAACTCGCCCAGCTCCAGCAACAACTTTCCCCGCAATAGCCGGGGGTTCGCCGCCAGCTCCGGCGCCAGCGTCCCCAATCCCACCGTCTGAGTGATCCCCAGCCAGGAAGCCAGCCATTCCTCCGTCGCCTGCTGATCCTCAAGGGTGCAGCCCTGGACCGGCGTAACCGTCGGCCGGGATAAAGGCTTTTGCCCGGTCAACAACTCCGCCGCCCGCAAAGCATAATAATCCCCTGGCGCCGCATCGATCACCCCTTGCAAAGTCGCCGTCGCACTGGTCATCTCGCCGGCCATCAACTGTAGCTTCCCCATCCAGAAACGGGCTCCCAACGCGCGATCGCTGGCCGGATATTCCTGCGGCAACCGCTGCCAGGCCGCCAACGCCAGCTCCTTCTCGCCGGCCTGATACCAATCCAGCCCCGCCAGGAACAGCGCATCCGGCGCCGCCCCGTGGGCAGGATAGCGATCCGCCAGATCCAACCAGACCGCCGCCGCCCCCTTCCGATCCTCTACGCCTTCCAGGAGATCCGCCGCCTCCTGCAACGCCTCCACCGCCCGGGGATGGGCCGGCAACGTGTCGGGCAACTGCTTAAAAGCCTCCACCGCCTTGTCGATCTGGTTCAGGCTCGCCAGCGTCTGAGCCTTGCGGAAAAGCGCACTGCCCCAATAGTCGTCTTGCGGATGCCCCGTGAACAACCGCTCGAACTCCTGCAACGCCAGATCGTCGCTTCCCGCCGCCATATAGGAAAGCCCCGCATAATAATGCGCCTCGCCGGTGTGATCGTCGTTGGCGTCGATATACCGGTAAAGCGCCTCCACGGCCGGGCCGTAAGCCTCGCCTTGATAATCGATCTTGCCCCGCAGCAAATCATCCACCGGCTCCCCCGCCTCCACCAACGCCACCAGCGCCTGATAAGCGTAATTCTCATCCGGGTAACTCTGGATAATCTCGTAAAACCGTTGAGTGGCCCCCTCATTATCTCCGGCCAACCGCGCCGTCTGCCCGGCCTGATACATAATCCGGGCCCGATAGCCGGCAATCTGCGCCACACTCAGAATGGCGTCATATTGCGCCAGCGCCCCCGCGTAATCCTGCTGGGCGCTCAAGGCCAGCCCGATCTTTTCCCGCAGAAAAACCTGTTGATCCAGACGTTCGGCATTCTCCAATGCCGTCTGGAAAGCAACCTGAGCCCCGGCGGGATCGCCGGCGGCATTCAACGCATCGCCCAACCACTCATGCGTATAAGCAGCCAGCTCGGGATAATAACCGACCACCGCCCGGTATTGCTCCACCGCGCCGGCCGGATCGCCCCCCTTCTCCAAAGCCTGAGCCAGCGCCAGATGCAAGGCCCCTGACCGGGCACTGTCGGGAGCCGTGACAAGATAATCGCTGATCACCTGCCCCGCCTCCATCGGATCTCCCTGCGCCAGCAACGTGTGGGCCAGCCCCAGAGTCACCTTGTCGGCCTCTTCCGGCGGCAGCGCCGCCAGCCGCGCCATCTGATAGAGCGGCGCCGCCCCCTCATAATCCCCCCGACTGAGAGCCAGATTCGCCTGAGCAATCAACACATCCGGTTGCGGGGTCGGCGTGGGCGTCGGGATAGGACTTGGGGTGGGCGTCGGCGTTACCGTAGCCGTGGCCTGGGGAGTAGAAGTCAACGTCGGGGTGGCAGTCGTGCCGGACAAAAGCTCCGTCGGCAAACTCTGACCGCATCCCGCCAACAAAACCAGTAAAACCAGTCCTGTAAAGTTACGTTTCATCATGGAGCGCATTATGGCCGAAGAAATACAGACTGTCAATTACAGGTTGACAAAAGGGCCCTTTCTGGTAAAATCTAGCCGTGGTGACGGCCCTATCGTCTAGCGGCCTAGGACGCTGGCCTCTCAAGTCGGAAACACGGGTTCGATTCCCGTTGGGGCCACACAAAAAACGCCTTCTGATTCCCAGAAGGCGTTTTTCTTTATATCAAAAATATGACCGGCGCACCTTACATTATGCACCGGCCTTCCCTATCAATCCCCATCAATCCCCATCAAAATTCATTTCCACGCCGCCGGAATAGAAGCCTCATCTCCATGCCAGTAAACAATCCCGGCCGCGGTCTGATATTCATGATAGCCCATCGCCTCGATCGCTTGATCCACTTCGGAACGATGGAAAAAATCCTGAATATGGCCGCCGACCACCGGACCATCGGCATACTGCAACGTTTCCCGTAAAAATTCTTCCCCCAGCTTAAGCCGGCGGGCGCTGCGACTGAGCAACGAAAGGATCATCAACAAATCATAATATTGATCCAATCGAAAACCCGTCATCATCTGAGCGATCAACCCATCGCGCAGCAGCTCCGGCGACTGCCGGCGCACCGCCAGCATCGCCATCCGCCGGGCAAACATATTCAACCGGGCCCGGGCAGCCCGGCTTTCCAGCATCGTAGTCCACCGGATCCGCCGGGCCCGGGTCAATTCCCGATACCGTGCCACCATCCGCCCGATTTTCTCATCGGTCGGCCCCGGCAAAGGTTCTTGATCCCCATACGCCGCCGGGATCTCCTCCAATTGCTGAATCAGGCCCAGCAATTCCTGACCTAAATCATCCGCCATAGATCCCTTCTCCCTTCTCACCGAGCTGCATAGCCGGCCGCTTGAGCGATTTCCGGCGGCACCATGTAATCACCGATTCTTACATAGCCTGCCTGTTGCAGCAGTTCCAATTCCCGCAAATACATAGAAACGTAATGCTCCTCATTGGACAAAGCCTCATCGGTTAATTGGGTGCGCAAATTGAAAATATTACGATTAGTGATGCCGTCCTGCACATATTGGAAATTGAGAGCTTTGCTCCAGTTAGGAATCATCAACGTCTCAGCCCCTCCGACAGCGGCCGTGGTAGTATCCGCCAGGGATCCAATCGCCACCACGGAAGTGCTGTTGGCAGAGATGTAGCGTTCCAACCTCGCCACCTCCGTAGACCACGGATTGCCGTAGGCACCCTGAATCGCTCGGATTGACGTTTCGGCCGCTGCGGCGTCTGCCACCGTTCGATCGAAATTCCGCCATTGGGAGTACAGCGGCTGCAATTCTACCGGCAAGGAGGAAGCCGTAGTGTCTGTCGCCTCTATCACCTGCCGCAAACTGGCGGTAATATTCGTCACGCCGCGCCGGTTTAAGCGTTCCGCCAGTTCCAAAATCCGACGGGCTTCATCTACATTATGCAGATAAGGAAGCATTTGAATGGCAAAAGAGCCAAAGGTGGAATCACTTGCCCCCGCAATATTGAACCGCGAAGTCGCAAGCAGATTCAGAGCCTCCAGCATCTCCCCGGCATTCCCCCCAAAGCTGTCCAGCGCCGGTCCGATCTGCGCCACATTGGACTGGAAGGCCTCCACCGTCCGTACAAACAACGTCGTATCGCCGCTGAAACGATTGAGAGTTTGGAGGAACAGTTCGGCATTGACGGTTCCGCTGGTTCCATCGGAAAACCGGGCCAGGGTGGCGGCAAAGTCAGCCGGATCATCAAAGCGCCCCAACACCTCAATGTAGTTATCGACCGTCAGACCGCCGTCAATAAACTGGTTGAGGGTATCCTCAAAATCGTTAAATTCCGGGAATCGATTGAGACTCGTTAAGAAATCTCCCAGGCGATCGTCAAACCGGCCCAACAGCTGGAAAAACTGGTTGGGACTCCCGGCTTTGACGACCCCGTCCAACAACAACTGCATATCGGTGATTTCATCCAGCATCGGGATCAGTTGATTGACTCTCCGCCCCAACCGATTGACCGTGGTAACGAAATCGCTCACCTCATTAAACCGTTCCAACATCAAACAGAAATCCGCGGCCTGATCGAACCGCCGCAACGCATTCATAAACTGAGGGGTCGAATCGAACCGGACCAAAGCCCGGGCCATATCCTCGTAATTTCCATCGAACCGCCTCACAATGCGCATGAACTGCTGGGGACTGGAAAACCGCCGGAGAATCGAAACAAAATCCATCCCCTCGCCCAACGCCGACATCCGGGTCATCACATCGATCAATTGCGGCAACCCTTCATCGAACTCCCGCAGCAGCGCCACGAACCCCTCAGCCCCCTTGCAATGCGTCATCAGGGCCCCGAAATTTTCCGGCCCCAGAGCATTGATGGTAGAGATAACCGTGTTGAAATCGCCCAAATTGTCGATTAAAACGATGAACTCATCCGCGCCGCCCGCCCGCTGCAGAATGGACAGGAAACTATCGAGACCGCCGGACTGCGTGATCAAAGAGCGCACCTGTTCAATCCCGCCCAACCGGGCGATCAACCGGCCGGAAGCCCCCGCAGCATGGGCAATATCTCCCAACACGCCGATAAAATCAATCGCAAAACAGGCCACATCGATCGCCGCCTGGATCTTCGCCGCCGTAACTTCCTGGTCGGTGAGGATCGCCAGACTGTCACTGACATTGGTCTCCCGGGCCGTCGCCAGAGTCTGATAATGTTCCACACTCTCAGCTGCCTGGATACCACTGGGAATTACGGTCGCCGCCAACAAGGCCGTCCCGGCCAACGCCAATCCGCCGGTGGCAAAAACGGAGAGCGCAAACCCGGCCGCTGTGAGCGTCAATCCCAGAGCGGTCCAAAAAGACATCCCCTCTTCTTCGTCGGAAACTTTCTGTCCCACCTCATGCGCCAGCAACCGATCCGAAGTCCAGTTGGTAAGCCCGGGAGCTTCAGCCTCCCCGTTGAGAAGCTGCGCCTGGATCAGGTGAAAATCGCGATAGGTCAGCTCATCGCCCAGCTTGCCGCGTGTACTCGTGATATTCTTACGGGTTTCGGCCAGAGCGTCGATAACGATCCCTTGAGCCAGCTCGGGCTTGGCATCATTACCCGGGTCCTCCACCGAAAGAGGTTGGGCTCCATCTGGATTAACGGTATGATCTTCAGAATTGATAGGAACTCGGGCAAATTCGTCCAACGTTCCTGCCTGCAACATCACATAAATGCTGGGATAAGCTTCGGCCAAAGCGCTCATCAGACTAAAAAGAGTTGTGTACTGAGAATTGGCCTGATCATAGGACATGATGGGCATCAAATCAGTCCGAGAGGTATCGACATTGGCACCCAATTGGCTGTTCGGTCCTATATCCTGAAACCGCACAACAAAGCAATTCGAGAGAACCTGCTGAAGTTTTATTTGATCCGCTTCCGCACCTGAAGGAGGCGGACTGGTCCAGATATCAGTATGCGGCTGATCGCCTTGTTGCCAGCTGTCATTATACTGAATTCCCACCACCGCCATATTCAAATTGCGCAGGGCTTCCAATCCATCTAAATAGAACCGGGCCACCATCTGCAAATCACAAAGATATTGCAGGTTTTCCGGCGTCAGATCCCCCCCCTCACCTCCCACCTTGGCCATCTCTTCCATGATGAAAGCTTCATTCTGATCCAGATAATACTGCACCGTCGAGAGCACATCGTCCCTGAATTTCTCCTCGATTTCCTCATAGACCGGACAATACAACAACCGCTCAAAGGTATAATCGACGCTCTCCTGCCAGAGTTGATAGTTATTGTTGGCCACCGCCAGCATCCCATCCCGGCCCAAACTCTCCCAGGCCTGGACCAGATCGTCGGTCGTATATTCCTCGTCTTCGAAACTGCCTTCCTTTAAGTTATCCAGAACCTCTTGAATGTGCGCCACCCCGCCGACCGCCGCATCCCCCTGATCACCGGGAGTCTCCTGCCGTTGCACCTGGGAACCGATTTCTCGCTGCGCCGACACCTGCCCGGTCTGCTGCGCCACATGGGTCAATTCATGCCCCAACAGCCGGCGACCGGCCGTCGTTCCCGGTTGAAACTCCCCGGAATTGAAAGCAATGTCCGAACCGACGGTATAAGCCCGCGCCTGCAATTGCCGCGAAGTCTCTACCGCCGCCCCGTCCGTATGAATCCGCACCTGACTCAGATCCATTCCCATCCGCGGCTCGAAGAAAGCCCGCTCACTCTCAGGAAGCGGATCTCCGCCCCCCCGTAACGCCGTAACCTGATCTTCAACCTGCGGCGCCACCATTCCGCCGTCCGCTCCTTTGGCCTGGAGTTCGGCTCGGGATGCCCCCTGGTTGAAAGCTTCAGCGGAACTGCTTTTAACTTGCGTCTTCTGCCCGCTCTCATCCGGCGGAGGAGCCGGCGGAGCCATGTTCAACATCCGCTCCGCCATCTGATCGGCTTCCAGCTCCAGAGGATCCCCCGGCTCACTCACCGTCAGTTTGGTCTGCACCGCCGGCGTAACAGGAGCTTTAGTCGGCGCCGACGTCTTATGTTCCTGATATTTCGCCATCACCTGCTGTACATGGCGATTTCCCTGCTTCTGATTCATCTCCTGCACGGCCGATTGGGCCTGCACTGTCGGAAGACGCGTAAGCATGGCCGCCTGAGCTTCAGTCGTCGGAGAATCCAAGAGATTGTAAAAACTCTCGCTCCCGGGCAAAGCGGATGACCCTTTGACAGACGTCAAACCGGGTTTGCTCACCAATTCCTGTTTTTTTTGAGGCATAGAATTCTGAGCTGACATGGCAATTCCTTTGGGCTCGCTAATGCTGATAATGGAATAAAACCCGCAAAAGCTCAAAACTTTATAAAAGGGGATTGGATCTGAGAGGGAAATGTGACCGTTGGAATTACAATGTCCCTCAAGTGTGATTCAAAATTCCAACATTAATCACAAACCAACTCGACTATTCTAACAGAAAATCAGATGGAGAGCAAGAAATCCCGGCTCAGGTCGCCTGATTCCAGTCATCCGCTCCTCTGGGGGAATAGCCCGGCAAACAAAATAACAGCCCATGTATTCGGCGGCTTTCTAAAGCCGCCGAATACATGAATAAAAACAGATCTCTCTGCCCATCCTGCGCATGGCCCTTTACCCGCCCAGGCCCTTTGCAAGACGCTAAAAAATTCCGACCACGTAAAAAATAGACTCTACAAATACCGCTTAAACCACTCGATCACTTCCAGCTCCATCCCCTCCGTCACCCGATGATCCGCCCCATCATGGATGCTCAAACGCAGCCGCTCCGGCGTCTCCCCATAATGCTCCAACAACGACCGATAGAGCTGCACCGAATAGACCTTCGGACAATCCACATCCCGATCCCCACAGACCATCAACAAAGGCCGGGGCGCAAAATCTGCCAGCCGCTTAAAAGGATCGACCTCCTGCATCCAGGCCGTAAAAGCATCCGTCTTCACATCCACGGCCGCCATCGCCTCCCGCCACCGCTCATACGACGCCGCTTCCAGTGTCACATCCATCCAGCGCGCCGTAAAGGCCGGAATCCCCACAATCGGCGCCGCCACCTTGACCCGGGGATCAGCCGCCGCAAGATAATGGGTGGCAAAACCGCCCATCGAAATCCCCGTCACCCCCACCCGCTCCAGATCCATCCGCGAATCCCCGACAAAGTGCGCCATCAGGGTCGCAAAATCCTCCGCGCACTGGATAATCACCTGATGCATCCGCAGGAAACGATCCAACCCGGTCTCATCCGGATAGATATCGGCGGCCGGATCGCTGTCCCAGGCATGCGGCGTACGTTCATCCGCTCGCTCCCCATGCCAGAGCGCATCGAACGCCACATAAATAATCCCGGCCCGGGCCAACCGATACCCCATAATCATCTCATGTTCTTTGCAGCCCGAAAAACCGTGGATATAAAAAACCACCGGGCAGCGCTCCGCCCCCTCCGGAATCAACGTCATCACCGGAATCCCTGCAATCGTCTGCGACTCAGCTATAATCCGTCCCATAAAATCCTCCTTAAGATAAAGAATCCACAACCTGTGCAGTTAGCCCAGAAAACACAGGAGAAAAAAGCCTATGTTTTGGCGCACTTCAGAAAGTGCGCCAAAACATAAACAAAAAAACTCTCTCCCCCTGCTTCGCACAACGCGTCGCTTTTTGCCGAAAAAACACCTGTTGCGGGACGCAAAAAACTGTCGGACTGGAAATCCACTGTCTACTAATCCTTTATATGCAAAAAAGCTCAAGTAGAAAGCCCGCCAGTTAAAGGTAGCAGCCTGGATTAAATAAAAACTACCAATTGCCACTTACCGTTCTTGCGGTATACTCCACTCCGCTGCCGCCCCCACTACTCCAACCGGTCCAGCCTGAATCCGGCCCACCCGGTGTATCCCACACCGGATCGAAATTCAAAATACAATCGGAGGTCCTATGCGCCCTGAAGATTTACCGCGGATTACCGCCTCTCACCTGGTCAAATCGATCGACCTGAACCATCACGGCACCCTCTTCGCCGGACGGATGGCAGAATGGCTGGTCGAAACCGGCTTTATGACCGCCCGCGCCGCCCTCGGCTGCCCGCCCGAAAATATCGTCTGCGTCCGCCTCAACGGCATGGACTTCCGCGAACCGGTGCACGCCGGCGACACCCTGGTCCTCGAAGGTCGCACCGTCATGACCGGCCGCAGCAGCATCACCGTCTTCGTCAACGCCACCGTCCTTCGCGGCGGGGAAGCCCATCCCACCGGCACGGAAGGGTTCGCCACCTTTGTCCATATCGTAGATAGCAAAGGCGCGCCCCATGGCGTGACCCTCGATCCGCCCGAAAGTGCAGAGGCCCAAAAACTCGCCGCAGTCGCCGAAAGCATGCGCCAGCGCTAATAGAGAAAAATCGCAGTACCGCATAATTCACTCAGAACTCACCGCCGAGACGCAGAGTCCGCAGAGAAAAAGCTTAAAAAGTCTCTTTTGTCTCTCTCAGCGATCTCTGCGCCTCCGCGGTATATTTCTTCCGGTTTGCCGCTGAGTTACTTTTACGGTATTGCAAAAACATAAAATTCTACTCAACCCCTTCCCAGGGTTCATAAAGCTCATTTTCAATCCCTAACCGCGCCAGCATCCGCCCCACCGTCTGATCCACCAGCGCCTCCACAGTGGCGGGCCGCTTATAGAACGCCGGCACCGGCGGAAAAATCACCGCCCCCAGCTCCGCCGCCTGCGTCATCAACCGCAGATGCCCCAAATGCAACGGCGTCTCCCGCACCATCAACAGCAACGGCCGTCCTTCCTTTAAAGTCACATCCGCCGCCCGTGACAGCAAATCGTCGCAGTGGCTCTGCGCAATCGCCGACAGGCTGCGAATCGAACAGGGCACCACCATCATCCCGACCGTTGTAAAAGAACCGCTCGCAATCGCCGCCGTAAAATCATCCGCCGCGTAACAACGATCGGCCAACGCTCGAACGTCCCCGGCTTCCAGCCCCATCTCCAAACGCAGCGTCAACTCCGCCGGCGGCGTGATCACCAGATGCGTCTCGACCGCCTCCCCCTGCAAGGCCTGTAACAATCGCACGCCATAAACAGCCCCGCTGGCCCCCGTCATCCCCACCACCAGACGGGCCGGCCCGCGTCCCTCAGCTCTCCTTGTTTGCAACCCCGCCTCCTGATATATTTCTGGGCCGAGTATAACGGAAAACTATCCTTTGGGAAATCGCCCTTTTTTCAAAGCAAGGTATAATAGACACAACATAGAGGCGCGCCATGGATAAAATCTGGTTAAAACTTTTCACCTTTACGGCCTGGATCGGCATCCTATTCACTCTCGCCGGAACAGCGCTCTGTATCCGCGCCCTCATTCCCTATATCGGCAGTGAGCTTCGCACGGCCTCAATCCCCACGGCCCCCCCCATGGCCGCCGCCTACCATATCGCCAGCACACCTCAATTGCTGCCGCAACCTATAGAAGAAAACCACAATGCATCGGGTTCCCATCTGGGAATGGTCGTCCCGGTAAATCCCTCCACCGACACCCCGACTCCCACCCTCGAACCGACGCCGGTTCCCCCCACCTTCACCGCAATTCCACCGACGGAAACCGCTATCCCACCAACCGCGACTCCCATCCTCGATGCTAAAGACGCCAAAGTAGAAACCCTGCCCCCTACCCCTACCCCAACGCCCATCCCACCCACCCCGACCCCATTTCCACCCACCGCCACACCGATCCCCAGTCCCACCCCTACGCCAACGCCCACTCCCATCCCCGGCATCATCCCGGTTCAACTGCGTATTCCGGCCATTGACCTGGATGCCCCGATCATCCCCATCGGCTGGGAAACAGTCGATGTCGGTGGAGGAAATACCCAGGCCACCTGGGCCGTCCCCGATTGGAAAGCCGTCGGCTGGCACAACACCTCCGCCCGGGTAGGAACGATCGGCAACACGGTGCTCAACGGACACAACACCACCCGGGGAGAAGTCTTCCGCGATCTTTACAAATTGCAGGTCGGCAACACTATCTTGATCGATGGAGAAGACGGCAATACCTACGCTTACAAAGTCGCCTATATCTACATCCTGCCGGAAGCCGGTCAACCCCTGGAAGTTCGCCTGGCCAATGCTGAATATATCCAACCCACCACCGATGAACGCCTGACCATGGTCACCTGCCACCCCTATGGCAGCACCCGTTTCCGCCTGTTAATTATCTCTTACCCTCAAGACCTGCCGTCTGAACCGATCGAGTAAGAGTCTGCAACGCCGCGCTTTCCGCCACGGCTTCCTGTCAGTAAAAAACAAGGAGATGAAAATGATCTCAGGAATTGTGCAACGCATTCGCTGTAACCATGCCCTTGAACATGCCACTATCCACGTCTTGACGCAACGTTACCCCAACGCCCGGGCTGCCGGCCTCTCCAATGCCGACGGCTTCTCGCTTTACACCAACCTCTCCGCCGAAGAAGTGGTCCCGGCCGTCATGGAAGCCCTCGCCCTCTTGAAAGCCGGCCGGCGTGAACTGGCCGTCCATCCCAACTGCGGCACCAACCTGGTCACCACCGCCGGCCTGACCACCCTGGTCGGCTTCCTCAGCTTCGGCCTCACCTATCGCCCCATCCGCCGCCGACTGGAACAGATCCCGGAAACGATCCTCCTCAGCATCATCGCCCTCATCGCGGCCAAACCGCTGGGTGACCTGATTCAGAAACATCTCACCACCAATGCCGATGTGCAAAACCTGGAGGTCACCTCGATCTTCACAGGAAAGTCGGGCCCCTTCCGCGATATTCGCATCAATACCCATCGGGCCTGATGATGTTCACACTCTATCATGGGGAAAACACCCTGGAAAGGGATGAAGCGCTGGCCCAATGGGTAAAACAAGGCGGCGATCCCGAGATGGCAGCGATGAATACCGAACGTCTCGCCCCACCCTTAACCCTGGCCGCCCTGCAATCAGCCGCTGCCGCCATGCCCTTCCTGGCCGACTGGCGCACCATCATGGTCCGCAACGCCTTAAGCGGTCGCGGCAACGAAAAGTTGTCCCGCGAAATCGCGGCCTGGCTGCCCAATTTGCCCCCCAGCGCCCGCCTGATCTTCATTGAAGACCAGAGTCTGTCGGCCAAACACCCCGTCTTGACGCTGGCCCAACAGCCCGGGCAGGCCGACCTGCGCCATTTCCCCATGCCCGACGTCAAATCCCTGCCCGATTGGATTCGCCGGCGCGCCCGTCAACACGGCACCGACATCCAGCCCCAGGCGGCCGCGCTCCTGGCGCAAAACCTGGGCCCCGACCTGCACCGCCAGGATCAGGAACTTCAAAAATTAATCCTCTACCGCGGCGACAAGAGCCCGATCACAGTCGAGGATGTCCAATGCATGGTGCCCTACATCGAGCATGCCGATGTCATCTTCCAGATGGTCGACGCCGTCGGACAGCGCCAGACCCAAAAAGCAGTTCAACATCTGCATCGTCTGTTGGATGGGGAACAGCATCCGCTGGGGATCTTCGGGATGCTCGTCCGGCAGTTTCGGCTGCTCATCCAGGTGCGCTGGATGCTCGACCATCGGGCCGCCGACGTAGAAATCGCCCAACGGCTGAAATTACAGCCCTTTATTGTCCAAAAAATCCACGGCCAGGCCACGCAATTCACGATGGCCCAGCTCAATCAGGCCTATCGGTTGCTCCTCGAAAGCGATCTGGCCATCAAACGAGGTCAGCTGGCCCCCGACGTCGCCCTCGACCTGTTGATCGCCCGACTCACCCGTTTATAGTTTTACTTTTTCGGCGACCGTCGGGGACCAAAAATCCTCAGCCATTCGGCCAATTCCTCCTGGGTAATACTGTCCGGCTTTTCCTGATCCGAATTCCGCCTCGGGACCGCTTTCTTTTCCGCCGAAGTCGGTGAAGTCGATGGAGAAGAAGGCCGGGCCGGCTCTGGTTTGGTTTCCGGCGCCCGCGACCGCACAACCTTCCGTCTCACCCGCGGCTCCGGCTCTGGATCTTTAAAAATCTCCAGCCAGGCCGCAATCTCATCCTCATCCGGCAGCCGGGGCTTCTGCTCCTCTTCCGGTTCCGACTGATTCCGCCCCCCTGCCGGTTGCGTCTTTTGCTTCCGCGCCGTCGAGTTCTCCACCGCCGGCTTTGATCCCACGGTCGGCCGGACGACCGGTTCCGACGACTCTTTCCGCATCGGCTGGACCGCCGGCCGCGCCGCCGGCTTGACTTTGGGCGTCGCCTGCGAAGGCGGCTCCGGGAACATCTCCAGCCAGGCCCGAAGCTCTTCCGCCACCACAGTCTCCGGCTTTTCCGGAATTTCCGGCAAAGCGGGCAACAACACCGGAGCAAACTCCTGCGAACTCATCACCCGCGCCCCCATCGCCCGCGCCGACGCCTGAATCGCCCGATCCGACGAAACCACGGTCCACTCCCGCGGCGTCTTCAACCGCCGCAGCCGCTGCCGGATCACGGCATCCGCCCCCCCCTTCACCGACGCAAAAATCACCTCCACCGGCCCGGAAGACAGTTCGCGGGACCGCCCTCCAGGCAGTCCCGCATCGAAAACCACCGCCGCTTTCCGCCGCTCGCGCAAAGCCCATCCCTTCAGCCGGCGCACCAGCTGAATCTCATCGTCAGGATCGGCCAGCGAAAGATCGGGTAAAGCGGAGATCAAATTATGACCGTCGATCAAAAACGGCATCGATCAGGCCTGCTGAACCTTTGCCGGCATCCCGGCCAGAATCCGCCACAGCCCGAACGCTGCCGCACACGCTAATAACGCTCCAAAAATGAAAGGCGCCTGCGGACTGACCTTTTCCCACAGGAACCCGGCAAGAAGCGAAGCCGGCAGAGCCATGGCCCCCACGGCCGTATTGTAAACACCGTAAGCCATACCGCGTTTCTCCGTCGGAACCAGATCGGCCACCAACGCTTTGGCCACCCCTTCCGTCATCCCATAGTAAATGCCATAAAGAGCATACAAAACCCAGGTCTGCCAGCCGGTCTGCGCCAGCCCAAATCCCAGATAGATCACTCCATAGATCAACCAACCGCCCACAATCAACCGCCGCCGGCCGATCTTATCGGAAAGCGCCCCCGCCGGCCCGGCTACCAGCGTATAAATAAAATTGAACGAAGCCACCATCAACATAACCTGTAAAATCGATAATCCCCGCTCATTGGCCCGCAACAGCAAAAATGCATCCGAGGAATTGGCCAGCGTAAAGATCGAAATCACCACCAGAAATTGATAGAAGCGCGGATCCCAGCCTCGCAGCGTCAACTGCGGCGTCTCCTTCCGCTTGATCGGCACCTCTTTCGCCCCAAAGGCCAGCACAATCACACTCAACGCCGCCGGAATCAGGCTCCACAATACGATCGTCTGGAAAGTGCTCCGACTGATATCCAGAGATCCACGCTGGGTTCCCCACAGAATCGCCGCCGCAATCAACACCCCCAACAACGCCCCGGCCGTATCCCCCATCCGATGCAAACCGAATGCCAACCCACGATGTTCAGGAGCAATGGAATCGGCCACCAAAGCATCCCGAGGCGCCGTCCTTACGCCCTTCCCCATTCGTTCTGCCACCCGGATAAGCAACACCACCGGCCAGCTGGACGCAATGTAAAACAGCGGCTTGGAAATCGCCGAAATCGCATAGCCGATCACGGCCAGATTCTTACGCGCCCCGACCTTATCCGAAAACCATCCGGAAAAAACCTTCAAGATACTGGCCGTAAAATCCGCCAGCCCTTCAATCGCTCCGATGACCCCCATCCCCGCCCCCAACACCCCGGCCAGGAAAAACGGCAACAGATGTACGATCATTTCTGAAGAAACATCGGTCAAAAAGCTGGTAATCGTCACCGCCCACACATTGCGAGGCAAATTTCTCACCACCGTCAACCCATCTGTAGTAACTTTTTTATCCACTGCCGGCACTGCCATGGTCATCATCCTCCTCAAAGATTTCATTCATCAACTCACGCACCCGTCGGCGCGCATCATCCAACACCACTCTACCCTGGGTCGTGATAGAGTAATAACGGCGCGTCCGCCCCTGGATCAGTTGACGAGTGCTGGACAGCACACCATCCTGTTCCAGTGAATGTAAAATGGGATAAAGAG
Organism: uncultured Anaerolineales bacterium; assembly: GCA_964501335.1. Classification (GTDB taxonomy): domain Bacteria; phylum Chloroflexota; class Anaerolineae; order B4-G1; family SLSP01; genus CAZCTC01. The sequence continues at coordinate 32,642 of CAZCTC010000029.1, forward strand.
TCCCCGGTCCGATGCGGTAGCCATGTCGGCCCAGCTCTTCCATCAGAGCCATGCCGTACACCGGCTCCCGACTGGCATGATAGAGAATGTGGATTTTGATTGAGCCTAAAAAAAAGTCCTGTAGCATCGCAACCCCTTAATATCGGATACCGATATTGTAAAGCGATACATCGACAAGTCAAATGGGACCGGATTGGAAAATGATATTTTCGCGCCGGCAAGGCCGGCGCGAAAATATGAACAAAAAAACGTTCCCCGCGCGTCGCCTCTTACAGGGAAAATGCCATTTGCGGGACGCTAAACCTCTACGAAACACCAATTACACCCTTTGTTGCCCCCCAACCACCGCACAGGTATTAAAAAGCCCGTGTTTTCGGGCGCTTTCTGAAGCGCCCGAAAACACAAACAAAAAAACGCTCTCCCCCCTCCCCGCGCGTCGCCTCTTACAGGAAAAAAGCCGTTTGCGGGACGCTAAACCTCTACGAAACACCAATTACACCCTTTGTTGCCCCCCAACCACCGCACAGGTATTAAAAAGCCCGTGTTTTCGGGCGCTTTCTGAAGCGCCCGAAAACACAAACAAAAAAACGCTCTCCCCCCTCCCCGCGCGTCGCCTCTTACAGGAAAAAAGCCGTTTGCGGGACGCTAAACACCGGTAAAAACTCTACAAAACACAAAAGCCCCCTTTGTTGCCCCCCTACCATCCAGGGTTATAATAGGACTGTTTCTACCTTTTCAGGTACCATCTCAAGGAATCAGGGAAGGAGGCTGCTGTGACTAAAGATCGTTCCGGCCTGCCCGGGCCGCAAGGACAACCACTTATGATTGTCAGCTGGATGCGCGACCTGTTCCGCGAAGTCGAACTCACATGGCGCCTGATCATCGACCCGCGCGTCCCCATCACCTACAAAACCGTCCCCATCCTCACCGTCGCTTACATGATCTCACCGATCGATATCGTCCCCGAATTGGTGCTTCCAGGTCTGGGCCAATTGGATGACCTCGCCCTCATCGTGCTGGGCTTGAAGCTGTTCGTCGATCTCTGCCCGGCCGACATCGTCGCTGAACACCGTCGCGCCCTGGAAGGTCCGGCCAAAGCTGCAACCTGGACCCCGGCGGAAAGTGACACGGTCATCGACATCGAACCGCAAACCCCCTCGGAGGAAAAGAAAGGGTGAAACCGCTGGTTGAATCCGTGCCCAACTTCAGCGAGGGGCGGCGTCCGGAAGTAATCCACGCCATCGTTGAAGCCCTGCGCACGGTCCCCGAAGTGCACATCTTGAATGTGCAATCCGACACGGACCACAACCGAACGGTCGTCACCCTGGCCGGGCCGCCGCAGGCTGTCACCGAGGCCCTTTTTCAGGGCATCGCCACGGCGGCCGCCCGCATCGACCTCCGAGAACATACCGGAGCCCACCCCCGCATCGGCGCAGCCGACGTCGTTCCGATCATCCCGATCCAGGGCGTCACCATGGAAGAATGCATCGCTTTAGCCCACGCCCTGGGTCGTCGCGTCGGAGAGACGCTGGAACTGCCGGTCTATCTCTACGAAGCCGCCGCTCAACGCCCCGAACGCACCAATCTGGAAAATATCCGCCGCGGCGAATACGAAGGCCTGCTCGAATCCCTCGGCCGTGATCCCGAACGCGCTCCCGATTTCGGCCCGGCCCGGCTGGGACCGGCCGGCGCCGTCGTCATCGGCGCCCGCCCCTATCTCATCGCCTTCAACGCCTACCTCAACACCAACAATGTCCAGATCGCCAGTCAAATCGCCCGGGCCATCCGCAACTCCAACGGCGGTTTTCGTTTCGTCAAAGCCCTGGGACTCCTGGTCGCCGGTCAGGCCCAGGTCTCGATGAACTTCACCGACTTCACTCAAACCCCCCTGGCCCGCGTGATGGAGGCCATCCGCCGCGAAGCCGCCCACCACGGCACCCTGGTCACCCACACCGAATTGATCGGCTTGATCCCCGAACAGGCCCTGATCGACGCCGCTCAATGGCATCTGCAACTGGAAGGCTTCAATCCGGACCAAATCCTGGAACGCCGGCTGGCCGCGCTGAACGAAGCCCCACCACCGCAGGCCTTCCTGGATGCTGTAGCCGCCGGAAGCCCGGCACCGGGTGGCGGAGCTGCCGCCGCCCTGACCGGGGCGCTGGCCGCCGCTCTCGCCGCCATGGTCGCCCGGCTCACCGCCCCCAAACGCAAATATGCCGCGGTCACAGAAAAAATGGGAACGCTCGCTCTGGAAGCCGAAACCCTGCGCACCCAACTCGTGCGCCATCTGGACGAAGATGTGCAGGCCTACAATGCCGTCATCACGGCCCGCCGTCTGCCCGAAACCAGCGGAGTACACCTGCAACAGGCTCTGATCCGCGCCACCGAAGTCCCGCTCCAGACCGCCCGCGATACCCTTGCCGTCTTGACCCTGCTGGAGCAGATCAGCCGGCTGGGATACATTCCCGCCCTGGGTGACGCTGCAACCGGCAGCTGGCTCGCCATGGGAGCCCTGCAGAGCGCCCTTCTGATGGCCCGTCTGAACATCCAATCACTCCAGAATCCCGAACTCACCGCCGCCTGGTCGGCCGAACTGGAAACGCTGGAAAAAGAGGCCCGGCTCTTGTTGACCGCCATCCAGGCCCAAACCCTGCAACGTACCGGCCTCGCTTCGCCCCCGCCATCCGCTCAGGAAGCCTGATGAGCACCATTCTAATCGCCTCCAATATCATCGACCCGGGCGAGCATCTCCAGCTGGCTCAGGAATACCAATGTGGATTGGAAATCGGAGCTTTTTATAACCCGGTCATCCTGCACGAAAACTGGCGCAAAGCCCTGGATCGCTACAAGGCCGATCTGGGCGATTTCCCCGGCCCCTATTCCTGCCACGGAGCCTTTTTTGATCTCACCGGCTCCAGTGAAGATCCGGCCATCGTCGAACTGAGCCGCCAACGCTACCTGCTCAACCTCGATATTGCCGCCGAACTGGGAGCCAAACAGGTCATCTTCCACACCAATTTTCTGCCCATGATCCGCACGGAACTCTATCGCCGGCGCTGGATCGAACGCAATATCCAGTTCTGGAACGATTTAGGAGCCGAAGCCGCCAAACGCAATTTATGGATCGCCGTGGAAAATATGTGGGATCCCGACCCGGGTATCCTGCGCGGCCTGATGGAAGGTCTCTCTGTCCCCAATGTCGGCGTCTGCCTGGATATCAGCCATGTCTATCTCTACAACTACAACCGCCCGCTCGACCAATGGATCGAAGCGCTGGCCCCCTTCATCATCCATACCCACATCAACAACACCCTGGGAGTGATTGACGAACACCTGGCCCTCAACGCTCCCGGCGGCCTGATCAACTACCGTGCCATCCTCCCCCGCCTGACCCGCCTGCCGCGCCGCCCCTGGATCATCCTGGAAATGGACAACCTCACCATGCTCCAACAAAGCCTCAACTTCACCCGACTCACCCTCGGCACAGATTTCGGCACCACCGAACCCCTTCCCGCCGACTGGACCGCCCTCCATCCCGCCTGATAGAAACTTTATTTTTATATTTTCGCGTGCCGTAGACGGCACGCGAAAATATAAAAATAGAACTAAAAGATCGCCCGCGCCCCCCTTGGGGGCGCGGGCGATCTTTTAGTTTAAATCCAATCAGGCCCGCCAGTTGCGCAGCCACCGTACCAGCAGCCGCACCCCATACCCACTGCCGCCCCGCGGCGTATAGGGCCGGCCCTTTTCCTCCGTCGCCGTTCCCGCCATATCCACATGGGCCCAGCGCACCCCTTCCGGCACAAACTTGCTCAGGAACATCCCGGCCGTCAACGATCCACCCGGCCGGCCGCCCGTATTCTTCAAATCCGCATAATCGCTCTTGATCTGCTCGCCGTACTCATCGTAAAGCGGCAGCGGCCAGGCCCGATCGCCGCTCATCTCGCCGGCCTCCCGCAGCCCTGCCGTCAATTCATCATCGCCCATCACCCCGGCGGCATGATGGCCCAAAGCCACCACACAGGCACCGGTCAGCGTCGCAATATCGACCACCACATCCGGTTTGAAATTCCCCGAATAGGTCAGCGCATCCGCCAGAATCAACCGGCCTTCCGCATCCGTGCTGATCACCTCGATCGTGATCCCCTTCATCGAACGCAAAATATCGCCCGGCCTATAAGCCAGGCCGTCGGGCATATTCTCCGAAGCCGGCACCAGACCGACCACATGCAACGGCAGATTCAACAAAGCGACCGAGCGCATGGCCCCCAACACTGCCGCGCCGCCGCCCATGTCGTTCTTCATCGCCTCCATCCCTTCGCTGGGCTTGATCGAAATACCGCCCGAGTCGAAGGTCAAACCCTTGCCTACCAGGGCGATGGTCGGCAGATCGGTCCGCCCGGCATTGTGCTCCAAAACGATCAATTTGGGAGGCTCGGCGCTGCCCTGCGCCACAGCCAGCAAGGCGCCCATTCCCAACGCCTTCATTTCCTCACGCTCGATCACACAGAGCTTCATCCCGCAGCTCTCGGCCAGCTGTCCGGCCAGATTGGCCAGATAGGTCGGCGTGACAATATTGCCCGGCCGGTTGATCAAATCGCGAGCCATGCAGGTCGAATCGGCCAGAATCTGCCCGGTGCGCAGCCCGCCTTCAATAGCAGCCTGCAAAGCGCTGTTCGGCTCCACAACCGTCACCGACTCCACATCCGGCCGCACATCGGCATCCAGGGTCTTCAATTCCCGGAAACGATAGACTCCCAGCACCGCCCCTTCCGCCATAGCTTCCGCAATAACCTCAGGAGCCAGAATACCGGATTCGCTTCCCAACAACTCCATCGAGATTTTCGTCACACCCAGATCGCGCGCTTTGATCGCAGCGACGGCCGCGGCCTGCCGAATAGACTCTACCGACAACTTGGCTGGCGCCCCCAACCCTACCAGGATCACCCGGTGAGCCGGTAACGCACCATTGGAATAAAGAACCAACACTTCATTCCGCTTACCACGAAAATCCCCATTCTCCAACAGCCGGTGAATCTGCCCACCCAGCGCAGAATCAACCGCCGCAGCTGCTTTGCTCAACACCGAACCACCCTCAAAAAGGGAGATAACGATAGCTTGAGCTGATTGTTCGTAAATCGGCCGGATTGCCAGGTCAATCTGCATCGAAGATATCCTCCAAAAAGCTTTCAGGGTTAACCCAAACAAAGTTCGGGAACAGTCCTAAATATTAGCAGCTACAATTAAACGCCGTTGTTCCACATCGCCAAAGGTAGAGGAAAACTCCATCAATTTAGCGATATGGCCCCGCAACTGCTTTAAAATAAACTCAATCGCCTGAGCATCGGTAACGAAATTCTTGATGATGAATTCAAAGATCGTATTCGTTTCCGAATTTTCCAGATCCGAAGCCAGTTCAAAAGCATCCTGTAAATCCATCACCTGCTTCAAAGCCTGGACCGCCGAAACCCGGGAAACCAGTTGGGCCGCCAGCATCATCGAAGCATCCGGGATACCCGCCAGTTGCTCAGGGGAAAGTTTTTCCTGCAATCGCTTTATTTCGCGAATATGGATCAACTCTTCGGTCGCCAGATTCTCCCAAAACTTGACAATCGTAGGATAAGCCGCAAATTTCACAGCCAACCCCAAATACACATCCCGCATGACCTCTTCAGCGAGAATGGATTCGGCAAACAATGAGGCAAATGTATAATCAACCATGGCACTCCTCAATTCACATCCATATTCGAGGTCGAATTTGAGATCGGCGCAGCCTTAATGCGGCGCCGTAGACTCTCATCTCCAAATTGTTCAGAGAACTCCATCAAAGCCCCCAGATGGGCGCGCAACTGATTATTGAAAAAAGGAACCAGTTCGGGGTTAAACGCAAAATGGTTGATCAAAAATTCGAAAACGGCATTGGTTTCCGAGTTTTCCAGATTGCTGACCAGTTGATAGGCAACCTCCAGATCGGTCACCTGAGCCAGCAAGCGATCCAGCGGGACCGAAAGCGCCTTCAATGCACATTTCAACATTTCCGGATCGGCGGGCGATTCCAGTTGCTCGGGGGTCAGATTTTTACGAATACGCTCTAAGCCACGGGCGTGGCCGACCTCTTCCAGCGCCATTCGCTTCCAGAATTCACAAACTTCTGGATAGGCAACAAATCTGACCATTAACTCCCGGTAAAGCTTTTCGGCAGCATATTCCGCCGCAATAGCTAACTCAAAGAGGTATTCTACCGTCGAAGTTTCAACCATGGTCCCACCTATGGAACTGGATACAATCTAAAAAATTATAGCACATTTCTCCAACAGTGCATCCAAAGGGGAAATCCAACGCCTCCCTTCGCCAATTCAAACGCCGCTCCCTCCGGGAGCGGCGTTTGAATTAAAAATATTTTCGCGCGCGGCCTTCGGCCGCGCGCGAAAATATCAAAAGCTTAAGAAAGCGGCCACAGCCGCAATTGACGGGCCGGCTGCCGGCCATCCAACAAAATAAACGGAGCGGCCCGATCCGCTGCAATCCCCAACCGTCGCAGCGTCGACAGATCCCGCAACAGCCCCCTGCGTCGCGCCGCCAGAATCTGCTCCGCCCCTTTGACCCCAATCCCCGGCACCCGCAACAACTGCTCCCGCCCGGCCAGATTCAACTCCACCGGCCGCTCGGTCAGATTCAACCGGGCCCAGCACATCTTGGGATCTTCATCCAGCGGCAAATTGCCGCTCAGCGCAAACGGCAGCTCCTCCACCTCGAATCCATAATCCCGCAGCAAAAATGAAGCCTGATAAAGTCGATGCTCCCGCAACGGCGGTGACGGCGGCAAATCCGCCAGCGGCGTGTCGCTGACCGGATTGAAACCGCTGAAATAGGCCCGCGCCAGCCCTACCTGACGATGCAAATATTCCGTCGTCGTGAGCAATTCCAGATCGCTCTCTCCGGCCGCCCCGACCACAAATTGAGTCGTAGTGCTGGGCTGCCGGCCCCCCTTCTCCTGACGGATCTCCTGCATCCACCGCAAGCGTTGCAACAACTCTTCGGTAAAAATCTTATGTGGAGCCAGTTTTGCCAGCCGCGCATCGTTCGGCGCTTCCAGATTGATCGAAACCCGATCGGCCCACCCCATCGCCGCCTCGACCTGGGCCCGCTCCGCCCCCGGCATAATCTTCACATGGATGTACCCCTTGAAGTTGTACCGCACCCGCAATAGCTCCGTCGTGGCCAGCAATCGATCCTGTGTCCGCGGCCCGCCGCCCGCCACCCCCGAACTGACAAACAGCCCTTCCACCAACCGCCGCCGGTTCAACTCCAGAAACAATTTGGCCAGCTCATCCGGCGTGAAAGTCATTCGCTGAAAATCGCGCCCCGCGCGGAAGGGACAATAGGTACAGTCACGTTCACAGGCTGAGGTAAGCAGGGTTTTCAAAAGGGGAATCCGCCGCCCGTTAGGCATGGCCGCATAGTGAACACATCCGGCCAGCTCCTCCAATCCATGAAACGATGGAGGTTCCATCAAGGTTCCAGTGGGGTTGACCTCTTCAGCGGGTTCAAATCCGGCTGCCGGTCCCAACGTTTGCAACTTCTGCAGCGCATCCATAACTCTATTATACGAACATTTGTGCTATCCGTCAAGCAATTCTGGTTTAGTATTTTGCGCGCGGGCTCCGCCCGCGCGCAAAATACTCATTCATTTCCATTTGACCTCTCCCTTGAAACAGTTACAATCCTTCCGTTAAAAAATCAAAAAACGAGTCAAACTTGAAACCATTTCGCCTGCCCGATTCCAAAGAAAGAATCCATTGGTTCCTGGTCGGAGCTGTCGTCCTGCTGGGACTGCTCCTCCGCATGGGCTGGCCCACCCTGGCCGAATTCAAATGGGATGAGGCCAACGTTGTACGCCAGTCTCTGGCCATTGCCTATGACGGACGGTTTACCGCAATCGGGGCCCATGCCTCTGTCGGCTCTTCCCATATGCCGCTCAATTTCTACCTGATGGCCCTGCCGCTGCGCCTGTGGGCCGATCCCGTCGCCGCCATCCTCTTCGCCGGCCTGTTGAACGGACTCGCCGTCCTGGCCTGCTATCTCTTCGGCCGCAGCTGGTTCGATCGCCGCGCCGGTCTGATTGCCGCCTTCCTCTTTGCGGTCTGCCCCTGGGCCATCCTCTACGGGCGCAAAATCTGGAGCCAGAATCTCCCCCTGGTCACTCTGGCCTTCATCGCCGCCGTCTTGACCGGCTTCGTACGAGGCTCCCACCGTGCCCAGCTCGCCGCCTGGATCGCCTTTGCGGCCCTCATCGGCCTGCACTGGGGTGGACTCGCCTTCCTGCCCATCCTTTTGATCTTCATGGCCCTGGAATACAAACGGATCTCGCCCCGCACCGCCCTGCTGATGGGCCCTGCCGCCTGCGGCCTGGCTGTTCTTCCCTACATTATCCAGGACGCCTTCCAGGGTGGACACAATGTAAACGGACTCCTTCACTACGGCGGCCGCAGTGGCACCTTCACCTGGGATGCGCTGCGCTACGCCTTCCAGCTCACCGGCAGCGCCGATATCGAAACGCATGCCGGCACCCTCTACCCTCAATTCCGCGCCGGCCTGCCCGATCTCTGGTGGCTCAATATCGTCTTAATGGCCCTGCTCGGCCTGGCCCTGATCTATGCCCTCTATCAGGCCTTCCGCGGCCCCCAGGAACGCCGCCGCCCCCTGCAAATCCTGCTGCTCTGGTTCATGATCCCGATCCTCTTGCAGGCCCGCCCCTCCACCCCGGTCCAACCGCACTACTTCATCATTCTCTACCCGGTACAATTTCTGCTGATCGGCAATCTGCTGAGCGATCTGCTGGCCCGCCTGCCCACTTCCCGCCCGACCCTGCACGTACTCTGTGCCGTCCCCCTCCTGCTTTACGGCGGTTTCCAGATAGCCGTCTGGGGTCAGATGCTCAACTTCATGGCCACCCATCCCACCACCGGCGGCTACGGCATCCCCCTGCGCTTCCCCCGCGCCGCCGCCCTGGAGGCCCGCAGGCTGGCCGGCTCCGACGAAATCATCGTCCTGGCCAACAGCGCCGATATCGCCACCAACGAAAATCTCGCGGTACTGGACGCCTTGCTCTACACAGTTCCACACCGGCTGATCGACGGCCGCTACGCCCTGGTCATACCTGACGCTCCCTCCGCTGTCTACCTCGCCGGTCCCACCGAAACCGGCGATGCTCTCCACCCTGCCCTGACCCGGCTGGAAAACCTCTCCACGATCACCTCAGGCCCGGCCGTTGTCATGGCCCCCAGCGAGATCAACTACCGCACCTTCCGCCGATCGGCTCCCGACCGCGACGATACCCTCGCCGACCTGACCCGCTTCCCCGGCGACTTTCCCCTGGCCAACAACGCCGTCTTCGCCGCCGCCGGCCTTCCGGAATCCGCGCAACCCGGCACCACTGCCGATATCTGGCTGGCCTGGTGGCTGCGCGCCGCCCCCCCGGCCGGCAAGGACTACCATTTCTATGTCCATCTGCTCGACGCTCAGGGGCAACTCCGCGCCCAATTTGACGGCGCCCCCTTCCTCACCAGTCGCTGGCATCCCATGGATCTGGTGCTGCAGCGCTTCCCGCTCGATCTACCCGCCGACCTGCCCCCCGGCACCTATCAACTCCGCGCCGGCTCCTATTCCTACCCTGACTTGCAACCCGTCCCGGTCGTCGATCCATCCGGTGCCCCCATCGACGACGGCGTCACCCTCGACACATTGACCATAAAATAGAGTGTCTGTCTTGAAAAGGGGTCACCCCGCCCGGTGGCTGCCTTTGGAACCTGCATTGGGCGAGGAAACCTCGCCCCTACACAAACGATCTCCCGTAGGGGTACCCCTTGTGGGTACCCAATCCTGACAAATCATTTTCATCCTTCGCGGTGCCGCCTCGGGCATGACCTTCTGGCCTGAAAATAGCCTCCGGCCTTGTAGCATCCCGCAAATGATCTTTTCCTGATCAGATATGCCACGCTGGATGGCGAGAGAAAGTTTTTTTGTTCATGTTTTCGCGGGCTTCAGAAAGCCCGCGAAAACATAGCCCTTTTCCAGAACCACCCCGATGATGTACTCTGAGCCCTCCCCCTCACCTCGATGCTTCACAAAGAATCTCCTCCAAAGCGCGTCGAGCCCGTACAACAGCATGGGGGAGGGACGGGGAGGGGGCCCGCGCGCCAAAACATGAGCTTTTTCCAGAGCCGCCCGGGTGACACAGGCTGTCTACTGTCTACTTTCTACTGTCTACTTCTCTTGATTTGCTTAGCCTCCCTAAGTTTGCTATTCCCCCAGCCTGTGCTATCATTTGCTTGACCACCGCGAGCCCCGGTTCGCGGTAAATTCCACAGGAGGTGCAGCTTGGATGAATTGATCGCCCTGGCCCTCAACAAAGCCCAGTTGCTGGGCGCGACCTACGCCGACATCCGCACGCAGGAAATCCGCAAGCAGGAACTCAGCGTCCGCAACGGAACCGTCGAGAATGTCAGCGAAATGGAAAACAACGGCTTCGGCGTACGCGTCCTGGTTAACGGGGCCTGGGGTTTTGCCTCCAGCGCCCGGCTGACCGCGGAAGAGGTAGAACGAATCACGGCTCAAGCAGTAGCCATCGCCAAAGCCAGTGCCCTCTTCCTCCAGGAAAAAGTCTACCTGGGCCGCCCCGAAGTCCATCGCGGCGTCTACCGCACACCTTGCCAGATCGATCCCTTCAGCGTCCCGCTCGAAGACAAACTCGATCTGCTGATGAAGGCCGACGCCCTGATGAATGTCGATCCCAAGGTCCGCGTCCGCAACAGCATCCTGGTCTCCCAACGCAAATACCAGCTCTTTGCCAGCACCGAGGGCTCCTACATCGAACAGGAAATTATCGAAACCGGCGGCGCCATTGCCGCTCTCGCCGTAGCCGGCAATGAAATCCAACGCCGCAGCTATCCCAATGTCTTCCGCGATCAACATGCCGAAGGCTGGGAATTCATCGAACGCCTGGACTTCCTTAAACACGCCCCCCGGGTCGGCAATGAAGCGGTCGCCCTGCTCACCGCCGATCCCTGCCCCAACGGGGTCACCACCCTGATCCTGGATCGCACCCAGCTGGGCCTGCAAATCCATGAATCCTGCGGCCACCCCACCGAACTCGACCGCGTCTTCGGCACCGAAGCCGCCTTTGCCGGCACCAGCTTCCTGACGCCCGAAAAACTGGGAACCTTCCGCTACGGCTCACCGCTGGTCAACCTCGTCGCCGATGCCACCACCCAGGGCGGCCTGGGAACCTTCGGATACGACGACGAAGGCATCCCCGCCCAGCGCACCTATCTGGTCAAAGAAGGGCTCTTCGTCGGCTACCTCACCTCCCGCGAGACCGCGGTCCAGCTGGCCCGCCTGCGCGGCGAGGACCCCGATCAGGTCCAATCCAGCGGCACGATGCGCGCCTCCGGCTGGAACCGCCTCCCCATCATCCGCATGACCAATATCAATATGGAACCGGGCACCTGGGATTTTGAGGATCTCATCGCCGACACCGACGACGGGATCTATATGGATACCAACCGCTCCTGGTCCATCGACAACCTGCGGCTCAATTTCCAGTTCGGCACCGAAATGGCCTACGAGATCAAAAACGGCAAGCTGGGCCGCATGTTGAAAAATGCCCTCTACACCGGGATGACGCCCGAGTTCTGGGGCGGCTGCGATGCCGTCTGCAATGAGAAATATTGGGGAGTGTGGGGTGTCCCCAACTGCGGCAAGGGACAACCCAGCCAGACGGCCCACACCGGTCACGGCGCCGCGCCTGCGCGCTTCCGCAATGTGCGCGTCGGCGTCCTCAAATCCTGATCGCCCCGGCAAGCAAGGAGCAACCATGCTGAGTGAAAAAGAAATCCGCAAACTGACCGAACGCACGCTGGCCCACTCCCGGGCCGATCAGACCCAGGTGTTGTGGTTGGGCATCGACGAAGCCCTGACCCGCTTCGCCAACAACGAGATCCATCAAAACGTCTCCGAGACCCAGGTCGCCTATGTCATCCAGGTCGCCTTCGGCAAGAAAATTGCCACCGTCTCGACCAACATCCTGACCGAAGCCGGCATCGACCGGGCGCTGGAACAGGCCGAACAGCTGGCCAAAATGCAGCCCGAGAATCCCGACTTCCCCGGCTTCACCGCGCCGCCGTCCCCGACCGGACAGGCCGCCTACGATGAAGCCACCGCCGGCGCCACCCCCGAACTGCGCGCCCGCGCCGTCGGCGAAGCCATCCGCTATTCCCTGGACCACAAGGTCAATGCCTCCGGCGCCTTCCGCACCGGCACCTACCAGTGGGCCATCCACAACAGCCAGGGCCTCTGGGCCATGACGCCGACCACGCTCTCCGACCTCACCATCGTGGCCATGACCGAGACTTCATCCGGCTACGCCGCCAACAGCAACTGGCGCGTCGGCATGATCGATGTCGCCGCCCACGGCCGCGAAGCCGTCGACAAAGCCCTGCGGGCCCAGAATCCCCGCCCCATCGATCCCGGCGACTATCCCGTCGTCCTCGAACCCTATGCCGTCGCCGATCTGGCCCACTTCCTGGGCGGCAACGCCGCCGGCGCGGTCTCCTTCCACGAAGGACAATCCTGGATGAGCGATCGGGTCGGCGAAGCCCTGGTCTCCCCGGCCATCACCCTGCGCGACGATCCTCACGACCCCGATCTCTGGCCGATCCCCTTCGACTTCGAGGGCGTCGCCACCCGCCCCGTCGACTTCCTGACCCAAGGCGTCGTCGGCACCCCGGTCTACGATCGCACCTGGGCCGCCAAGACCGGCAACACCAGCACCGGCCACGGCATCCCGCCCTTCAACCCCTTCATGCCCACGGAAGGGCTGCACGGCATGGGCGCCACGCCCCTCCACGTCGAAATGCTGCCCGGCGACTCCGATCTGCCAACCATGATCGCCGGCGTGAAACGCGGCATCTACGTCACCCGCTTCAACTACACCCGCGTGGTCCATCCCCGCGAAATGATCGTCACCGGCCTGACCCGCGACGGCACATTCCTGATCGAAAACGGCGAGATCGCCTACCCCGTGCGCAACCTGCGCTTCACCCAGAGTTACGTCGCCGCGCTCCAGGATGTCCGCGCCGTCGGCCGCACCCTGCACAACGAAAAATCCTACTTTGCCGTCTCCCGCGTCCCGGCCCTCTGCCTGGGCGCCTTCACCTTCACCGGCACCACCACCTTCTAATATCTGTTGATAAGCGGGGATTTTTGCGCCTGGGAAGGCGCAAAAATCCCCCTTCTCTTTTTCCTATCACCTTACCCGGGAAGTATTTTCTTTCCCCACCCCTCTGCCTCAATCTCACGAAACACAAGTTAAATTGCAACTATCAATACTTAAATTTCACTCATCTTGCTATATCTGTCTTTTATGATAAAATATCACGGCAGTTTCAACCAATCTTTTCTCAAAAAGAGGTGCAATGTGAAACATCGGCTATTTAGATTAACCCCATTTTTCATCTTAGGCCTGCTCCTGCTCCTGCCCGGCTCCCTGATGCTGGGACAAAAGCTCCCACCCGCACCGGGAGATCCTTTATCTCCCCATCCCATCAATTACACGCTGGCAAGCACCAACCCTTCAAACATAGAGCAATTCATCGAATCCAACGGCGTGACTTATTTCTGGGCCAATGACGGCGTTCATGGCTATGAAGTCTGGCGCAGCGACGGCACTGCCGCCGGCACCTATCTGCTGAAAGACATCTATCCCGGTGCCACCGGAGTAGCTACCGCGACAGTTCGCTGGTTTGCATCGTTTAACGGCAGGCTCTATTTCGCGGCCGTGGATCCGGACCACGGGTTGGAATTATGGAACAGTGACGGCACCGCAGAAGGAACTCAACTGTTCCGCGATTTCAACCCCGGCCCCGCCAGTTCCAATCCCCAGGCCCCTGCCGTCACCGGCCCGCACTTCTATTTTTCTATTTCTATTCCCCAACAGCTCACAGAACTCTGGAAAACAGATGGGTCGATCACGGGGACGGTCCCGGTTAAAGATATCGAGCAGAGCCAACACATGGGTATTGCCACAAGAATAAGCTATCCCTACGTCGTAAACGGGCTGCTCTACTTCAGAGTTAATGTTGAGAACAATATAGGAGGGGAACTCTGGCGTTCCGACGGTACAGCAGTCGGGACCTACGCACTTAACGTCTGGACGCCATCCGACAATACAGCCGGACTTCAATCAGTCTTTAATGGGGAACTTTTCTTTAAAAATGCCGACGGCACCCTCTGGAAAAGCAACGGAACTCCGGAAGGAACCGTCCAATTTAAGGACGGCTCAAATCGCTCGTTTTCCCTCCTGTACAACTCCCCAATTGAATTCAACGGCGCGCTATTTTTCCCAGCCACCCGCAGCGACAATGTTTCCGCTCTCTGGAAGACCACCGGCAGTGGACGCAGCACAGAATCGATCAAGGAAAATGTCTGGATCCTCTCCATGGTCCGCGTCAACAATCGGCTCTTTTTCGTGGTCAATGGGCCCACGACTTTATGGGTAAGCGATGGCACGAACTCCGGCACAACTCAAATTTACATGGCCGGCAGCGAACTCAACAACCTGACCGCCGTCAATGAAATGCTTTTCTTTACCACCCAGGATGGAGCTCACGGCACCGAACTATGGAAAAGCAACGGCACCCCGGAAGGCACCACGCTGGCGGCGGATATAGCCCCCGGAGACTGGCTGGCCGGCTCTTTCCCGCATAATCTAACCAATATCAATGGCTCGCTCTTCTTCGTAGCCAACGACAAACTACACGGCAATGAACTGTGGATTTACAAAAACGAGCAGGCGCAGTTGGTCCGGGATATCAACACCTCCGGACAACCCATCTGGTACGATGGATTGACCGATGTCAATGGGACGCTCTTCTTCAAAACTCATTTGAACGAAGGATTTCCTTTTGTCAGCAAAAGCGACGGCACTACAGCTGGAACAACCTTTGTCAGAAACATCAACATGGGCCCCGATCACTTCACCAATTTTAAAAACACCCTTTACTTTGTTGGGAGTGTTCCGGTCGGTTCTGTAACAGATAGCACAGGAATCTGGCGTAGCGATGGTACGGTTGACGGTACCGTTAATGTCATCGACCTTACTTCCAGCCGCTTTTTCATGGGTTTCATACACTCGCTCACACCGGTCAGTGATACCCTTTTTTTTGCAGTCCCAATCTATAACTCTAAATCCAGACTATTTAAAACCGACGGGACCTATACCGGCACGACTTTGATTCGAAACATCAACCCAAACCAGAATTATGAATTCTATCTTAAATATCTCCAGCCCTTCGGCTCCGTTCTGGCCTTCTTCGCCAATGACGGCACCTACGGCTATGAACTCTGGACCAGCGACGGCACTTATACGGGAACTCAAATGGTCCGCGACATCAACCCCAACGCCGGCAGTGCCCTCACCGCGACCTTCACGCCCACGCAACTCACCGTCGGCAACACCTTCTACTTCAGTGCCGACGACGGCACCCACGGCCCCGAACTCTGGAAGAGCGACGGCACCTACACCGGCACCGTCCTGGTCCAGGATATCTACACCGGCGCCCCGGGCTCAAATATCGCCTGGCTCACCGAGGTGAGCGGCACCCTCTTCCTGACCGCCGACGACGGCGCCCACGGCCCCGCCCTCTGGACCAGCGACGGCACGCCCACCGGCACGGTCATGATCCGCAACTTCTACTCCGGCACGGAAATCTTCACCCCCACGCTCCCGACCGTCATGGACGGCAAACTCTACTTCACCGTTTCCAGTGCGGACGGCGCAATTGAACTCTGGCAAAGCGAGGGAACGTTCAGCACCACCCTCAAAGTGAAAGAGCTGGCCGCCGCCGGGTCCAAGGCTGTGGCCACCGAAACCGAAACACTCAACGGCCTGCTCTACCTGATCGTCAAAACGTCGGCCCAGAACTACCAGC
Source organism: uncultured Anaerolineales bacterium (assembly GCA_964501335.1). GTDB lineage: Bacteria > Chloroflexota > Anaerolineae > B4-G1 > SLSP01 > CAZCTC01. The sequence continues at coordinate 48,631 of CAZCTC010000029.1, forward strand.
TCTGGACCAGCGATGGGACCGCCGACGGCACAACGATGATCCTGGAAAGCCCCATCCTGCATTCGCTGACCCGCTCCGGCAACCGGATCTACTTCGTCGGCTGGGACGCCAACTTCGGCGAGCAAATCTGGACCATCGACGTGGTGAAATATAAGACCTACCTCCCTCTGATCATGAGCCGCGCCGCTCAATAAATTTTTATGGTTAATAAGCACTTCGCGGGCCTTTTCAGGCCCGCGAAGTATTTACTTCCGATTAATTTGCGGGGCGACCTTCTGAGGCCGCCCCGCAAATTAATCTCTCTATTTCTTCTCGGTATCCTCTGTGGCGCTGTGGTGAAATCTTCTGTCCCCCTCCGCCCTCAACACCTCCACCGTCGGCGCATCGATCGCGCACAGTCGGATCTCCTGCAACGTGGACTCCGGATGCTCCGTCAGATAATCCAGCACGGCCTGCCAGATCACCTCCGCCGCCAATGCCTTGGGAAAGCCGAAAATCCCGGTCGAAAGGGCCGGAATGGAAATCGAATGCAGCCCCTTCTCTTCGGCCAGGGCCAATGCCGCCTGCACGGCCGACCGCAGCAGCCCCGGCTCGTCGCCGCGATTGTGCCAGACCGGCCCGACGGCATGAATAACATAACGTGCCACCAGTTTTCCCCCGCCGGTGATCGCCGCGCTGCCGGTCTTGACCCGTCCGTGCGCCATCACCCAGCCCAGACTCTCCAGCTGGATTGCCGGCCCGCCCCGGCGCGCAATCGCGCCGGCCACCCCGCCGCCATGGAGCAACTGCTCGTTCGCCGCATTGACCAGGGCATCGACGGCCTCCAGGGTCAGGTCGCCGCGCACTACCGCCACCCGCACCCCCGCCCGCACCGCCAGACTCAGCACCACCTCATTGCTTCCGCTCATCGATCAACCTCCTACGCCGGACGAAGCCGTCTTGCATCCCGCAAATAATTCTTTCCCCGTAAGACGCGACGCGCTGGATAAGAAGAAAATTATTTTTGTTTATGTTTTGGCGCGCCTCAGAAGGCGCGCCAAAACATAGACCCTTTCCAGAATCGCCCCGGCGACGCTCTCTGAGCCCTCCCCCTCACCTTTATGGCGGCGACGCATCTTCACAAAGGATCTCCTGAAAGCGCGTCGCACCTGTACCACAATATGGGGGAGGGATGGGAGGGGGCCTGCGCACGAAAACATGGCTTTTTTCTTCCCCTCTTTTTCGAGTGATTGCTGTTGCAAATGGCTTAAGTTGTCTGATATGCCTCCCCCTCTCCCGCGCGCGGTGCGAAGCAGGAGGCCGGGGGGTGAGGGCCAGGCGCACAAAAACATAACCACCACATTTTTCTTTGTCTCTTCTCTGTGTCCTCTGTGTCTCTGTGGTGAAATCCTCTCTTCCCCTCTCAGGCTTCTCGCTCCGCTGCCACCGATTCCAAAAAAGCCAGCGCCTGCGCCGAAATCGCCTCCGCCGCCAGCTCCGTCGTATCGATATACAGATCGCAGTGGGCCCGGGCATGCGCCAGCCGGTAATTCCGCTCATCCTCCCACCACGACGAAGGCTCCGCCAATCCCTCCCGCCGCGCCGCTACCTGCGGATCGACATCCAGATAGATCAACCAGTCCGGATTGGTGAGCTTCTGCCACATCGTCGGCGCCCCCGAATGCTCCTGCCGGATCTCCTTGACCCGATAACCGTGCTCCCGCAGCGTCCGCGCCAGCGTCGACTTCCCCGACGAACAGGGTCCCACCACCCCAATCAATGTCGCCATCGCTACCCTCCTTTGCCGAACCAGCGCAGCGGATTCCAGCGCCCCTTCGGCTTCTGCAAAGCCGCCAGCCGCTGCCCCGCCTCTTGAGGCCCCGCCAGCGCAATCCGCATCCCCGGTTGCAGGATCAACTCCGCCCCGGGATTCCAGACTACCTCCCCGCCCCGGGCCTGAACGAAAAGCAACCGCGCCCCGGCCCGTGATTCCAACGCCGCCGCCGTCATTCCCACCAGCGGCGATTTCTCATTTACCGTGAGCCGGCTCACACAGACCATCGTCTCGCCCGCCATCACCGACTGCTCGATCACCCGCTGGGTGGCTGCCGATACAAAAAACGGCGCCGAAAGTGCCGAGGTGCTGTAAGCCGCCGAAAGGTTAAAGCCGCTCCGGATATTTTCCGCCAGCTCCGCATCGAACATCCGCATCACCACTTTGATCTCCGGGTTGCGCCGCCGCGCCTCCAACGCCACATCCAGATTGGTCAGATCGTCCTCCGTACAGGCAATCAACGCCGTCGCCCGATCCACACCGGTCTGATCCAGCCAGAAGCGCTCCCGGGCATCTCCGATAATCACCGGAATCTTCATCGCCCGCGCCTGCTCCACAAACCGGCAGTCGGCCCGCCGTTCCAATACCACGACATCCTCGCCCAGATCGTGCAACTGCTGCACCACCCGAAATCCGACCCTTCCCAGACCGCACACAATCACATGGTTGTTGTAAGTTGAAGCCAATGCCATTTGCCAGGACTCCTTCTGCTCGACGCGATGGAGAAATGCTGTCGTAAAACGCACCACCCCTTCCAGCACAGCGCTCAATCCAATCAAAGGGACAAAGATGAAGAAAAGCTGCGGCAACAACGTCTCGGGGAAAGGCACCGGAGATTGAAAAGCGATCAAGGCTAAAGTTACATACAACGCCTCAGCCGGTTGGATCGGCCCCTGCTCGTGATGGACATAAAACCGCGGCAGCAACAGCTCGCCCACCAGCATAATCACAAGGAAAATCAACAACGTCAACCGAAACTCGCGAACCAGCAGTCGAGTATCACGCCACCAGGCCCGTAAGTAACGGAAACGCTTCTTCATCGTTCAGGCCTCAGGAACCGGCATCTCGACCTGCATCCGCCGCGGCCCTACATTATCACCCTCGGACGCATGGAGGACCATCAGGCTGGTATCGTCGACCGGCCGTTGATCGTCCAGCGCCATCGACCGCGCCAGCAGCTCATCGGCCACCTGCTGCGCCGTCCGCGGCCCCGACCACAGCTCTTCCAGCGTGGTCGGCAGATCCAGATGCACATTCTTCCGCGCGCCGGCGTGACGCAGCCCGTCGGTAAACGCACAGGCCCACACCCCCGGCGACAACGGCACCTGATCCACCGCCGGCCGGGCATGACGGTAGAAACCCAGCGTCGGCGCCTTGCTCTCCAGACAGTGCAATTCGCCCGCCGCCGTCCGCACATAGACCGGCAGATCGCCGCAACGGGTAAAAACCAGCGTCCGGGTGGAAAGATCCACCGAAAGGATCGTCAGCGTACAGGAAACCTTACCGCTGCGCAACGAAAAAAGCGCATCATTGGCCGCCCGCGCCGCCGCGCCGTCGCGCACCCCCTCCGCCAGCTCCGCCACCACCTTCCGCACCACCCAGATACTGATGGCCTTGGCTCCGGGGCCCGAACTCTGACCGTCGGCCAGCACCACAGAGACGCCCCCGTTCGGCCGTTCGATCATCTCCAGAGTGTCGCCACCCTGCCGCACCGCCCACTTGTCGATTTTAGCTACCGCAATGGAAAGCTGCATGTAAGTTTATCTCCACAAAGATGACGCCTGACACTTGTGATCCCCTCTGCCGGGATTATTATAATTCAAGTTGCAACTTATCCCATTCAGGCCCCAAAATGCCTATTGTTTTTAAGATCCCGCAAATGACTTTTGCCTGGTAAGATACGACGCGCAGAATGGGAAAAGAGAGTTCTTGGTTTATATATTCGCGCGCATCAGAATGCGCGCGAATATATGGACTTTTTCTGCGCCCTCTGCGCCTCGGCGGTGACATCTGAGTAACTTATACGGTATTGCCCAAAAAGACAGTGTTTTCGCACGCTTTCTAAAGTAACAAACTACGAAAACACAAACAAAAAAACTAATCCAAAGGAGCATAGAAAGCCATGACCGACAACCGGATTGGAGAACATCCGATCCTCCCCACGTCCGATCGGCCCGAAATTCCCTTCACCTGGGAAGGTCGTCCCCTGGTCGCCCGGGAGGGAGAAATGATCGCCGCGGCCCTCTTCGCCCACGGTGTACGGATCTTCGGCCACCACACCAAAGACGGCGCCCCCCAGGGCATCTTCTGCGCCAACGGCCAGTGTGCCCAATGTATGGTCATCGCCAACGGCATCCCCGTCAAATCCTGCATCACGCCGGTAACCGCCGGGATGGAGGTCCAGCCCGCCGAAGGCCGCCCGACCCTCCCCGAAGTGACCGCCGTCCCTGCCATGCGCACCGTCGAAACCCTCGAAGTCGACTGCCTGATTATCGGCGGCGGCCCGGCCGGGCTCTCCGCCGCCCTCAAACTGGGCGAGGTCGGCGCCCGCACCCTCATCGTGGACGACAAAGACCGCCTGGGCGGCAAACTGGTCCTGCAAACCCACAAATTCTTCGGCTCGATCGACGCCTGCTATGCCGGCAGCCGCGGCATCGACATCGCCACCCGGCTGGAAAAAGCCGTCCGCGAACTTCCCGCCGTGGAAATCTGGCTCAACAGCATCGCCCTCTCCGTCTTCTCCGACGGCAAAGTCGGCGTGCTGCGCGACAACCACCGCTATATCCTGGTCAAACCCCGCGCCCTCCTGGTCGCCGCCGGAGCCCGCGAAAAATCGCTCATCTTCCGCGGCAATACCCTCCCCGGCGTCTACGGTGCCGGCGCCTTCCAGACCCTGGTCAACCGCGACCTGATCCATGCCGCCGACCGCATCTTCGTCGTCGGCGGCGGCAACGTCGGCTTGATCGCCGCCTACCATGCCCTCCAGGCCGGGATCGGCGTGGCCGGGCTCTGTGAAGCCCTGCCCGAATGCGGCGGCTACAAAGTCCACAAAGACAAACTGGTCCGCCTGGGCGTCCCCATCTACACCTCGCACACGATCCTCAGCGCCAACGGCGAGAACGAAGTCGAATCGGTCACCATCGCCCGCATCGATGAGAACTGGCAGCCCATCCCCGGCACCGAAAAATCCTTCAGCTGCGATACGGTGCTGATCGCGGTGGGCCTGGAACCGGTCAACGAATTCACCGAAAAGGCCCGCGAATACGGCGTGCAGGTCTATACCGCCGGCGATGCCGATGAGATCGCCGAAGCCTCGGCCGCCATGTTCACCGGCCGCATGGCCGGATACCACATCGCCTCCGACCTCGGCTGGGAGATCGAACCCTATCCCACCCACTGGGAAACCACCGCCGAAATCCTCAAAAGCCGCCCCGGCGCCGTCATCGAAGAAATGCTGCCAGAAGCAACCGAAGGCGTCTTCCCGGTCCTCCACTGCATCCAGGAAATTCCCTGCAACCCCTGCACCTCGGTCTGCCCGCAGAACAATATCGTCATCCGCAGCACCGACATCCGCGCCCTCCCCGATTACGTCGGCTGGGAGATCGGCAAAGACTGTCTGGCCTGCGACAAATGCGTCGCCATCTGCCCCGGCCTCGCCGTGACCCTGGTCGATTATCGCAAAGACAACGAAATGCCCCTGGTCACGGTGCCCCTGGAATTCTCGCCCAAAACCATCTCTGCCGGTGACCGCGTCCCCGTCGTCGATATCGACGGCAACCCGTTGGGCGAGGTGGAAGTCGCCCAGGTCCGCAACCCCAAAACGGCCGACCGTCGGCTGCTGGTGCGGGTGCGCGCTCCCCAGGAGATCGCCAAACGCATCGCCGGCATCCCCGTCCAGAAAGCCGCAGAGGCCGCTCCGCTGGATTTCCCCGTCGAGCGGATGGACGACGACGAGATCCTCTGCCGCTGTGAACGGGTCACGGTGGGCGAGCTGCGGGCCCTGATCCGCGCCGGCGTCCACGACATGAACGCCCTCAAGGCCCAAACCCGGGCCGGCATGGGCGCCTGCGGCGGCAAGACCTGCACCTCACTGATCAAACGCCTTTTCCGTGAAGAAGGGATTCCGGTCGGCGAGTTCACCCCCAACGTGATCCGCCCGCTCTTTGTCGAAGTGCCCCTCGGCGTTTTCGCCGGGACGGAATCCGACCAGGAAGGAACCGAACCCTGGACCCAATGTGAAATTTCGGGGGAATCCACTTCCCGGGAAGGAGCCTACTAATGACTTCCACTTACGATGTCATCATCATCGGCGCGGGCTCGGTCGGCAACCCGGCCGCCTTTTTCATGGCCCAAAGCGGACTCAAGGTGCTGGTACTGGATAAATTTCGCAGCGCCGGGCAGGGCTCCAACAAAGCCGCCATCGGCGGCATCCGGGCCACCCACTCCGACCTGGCCAAGATCACCCTTTGCCAGAAGAGCATCGAGATCTTTTCCACCTGGCACAAAACCTACGGCGACGATCTGGAATGGCAGGCCAACGGCTACTGCTTCGTCGCCTATCGCAAACAAGAGGAAGAAACGCTCAAAAAACTGCTGGTCATCCAACAGGCGCACGGCCTGAACATCAGCTGGCTGGATAGAAAAGCCCTGCTGGCCGCCGTCCCCGCCCTCAACCCCGACGGCCTGATCGGCGGAACGCTCAGCCCCGAAGACGGCAGCGCCTCGCCGCTGCTCTCCGCCATGGCCTTCTTCCACCGCGCCCGCGAACGCGGCGCCGAATACCGCTTCAACGAGCAGGTCACCGCCATCCTCCAGGAAAACGGCCGGATCACCGGCGTGCAAACCAACCAGGGCACCTATGCCGCCCCCACCGTGATCAACGCCGCCGGCCCCTGGGCCCGCGAGATCGCCCAACTGGCCGGGCTCGACGTGCCGGTCCGCCCCGACTCCCACGAAGCCGGCATCACCGCGCCCGCCGCCCCCTTCGCCGGGCCGATGATCGTCGATATCCGCCCCTGCGCCGGCTCGAAAAACTACTACTTCTACCAGTACAAGCGCGGGCAGGTCATCTTCTGCATCACCCCCGCCCCCTCTATCTGGGGCGACGACCGCCGCGAAACCTCCGACTTCCTGCCGATGATCGCGCCGCGCATGATCCAGATCATGCCGAAACTCTCCAACCTGATGGTCCGCCGCACCTGGCGCGGGCTCTACCCGATGACGCCCGACGGCTCGCCGCTGGTGGGCCGCGCCCGGGAACTGGACGGCTACATTCACGCCGTGGGGATGTGCGGGCAGGGATTCATGCTGGGACCGGGGCTGGCCACCTATCTGGTGAAAATCGTGAAAAACGAACTCACGCCCGAGGATGAGCGTGTCCTTTCCGGGTTCAGCCCCTACCGGGAATTCGGCGGCGAAGAAGCGCTGAAATAAAAAATCTTCAAAATATATAAATGAGCGCGCCGCGATAGAACCACAGTTAACCGTGGAGGAGTTTTTATCGCAAAAGAGCGTGCCACAAAATGTTTAACAGTCCCCCCTTTCCACCGAGGGAAAGGGGGGAAGAAAAAGCCCATATTTTCGGCGGCTTCAGAAAGCCGCCGAAAATATGAATAAAAAACTCTCTCCCTGCTTCGCCCCCCTCCCCCCCATATCAGGCAACTTAAGCCATTTGCAACCGCAATCACCCGGAAAAGAGGGAAAGAAAAAAACCATTTTTTCGCGCGCATTCGGATGCGCGCGAAAAAATAAACAAAAAAAACTCTCTCCCGATCCTGCGCGTCGCTTTTCGCGGAGAAAATGCCCCTGGCGGGACGCTACAAGGCCGGAACCGTTAATAACTTACACTTCTATCAACAGATGGTAAACTCCGGCCGTCTGCCCCGGCAACACCCGATAAAAAGCCCCCGCATGGCGCAGCCCCACAATCAATGCCGCCAGCAAATCCGCCGTTTTCTGCGTCAACGCTGCCCCCCGGCGAGAAACCGTGTAATGCATCCTCGCCCCCTCGATCCCGGCGGAAATCTGTACCCCCAGCGAAGTCGTCGCCACCATCACCGTTCCCGTCACCGCCGCCTCTGACTGCAAGGCCCGCAGCGCCTCAGCCAGCTCATACAAATGCCGCGGCTGCCGCAACCGCTCATACTCCGGATTCCGGCGGGTATAGAGGCTCACGCCGGCCATCACCACCACTAAGCCCAACAACCCTCCCCATTGCCACAACTGCCGCGGCAACCACCCCATCATCTCCAGGCCGATCACGCCGGCCACCGTCAATAAAGCCGTCCACTGCGCCTCGGAAAACCCCCACCGGTAAGGACGTTCGGCATCGCCCCGCAAAAACTCAAAGCCAAAACGCCCCAGCCCGTAGGCCATCGCATGCCAACTCCATACACTGCCGGGCGGCGCGCCGCTCCACAGCCAGATCGAACCGCTCACCGCAATGCCCAGGCACCAGAACGATTCCAGGGCCTGCACCGGGAAAAGCCGCACGCCCACCAACGCCGCCGGAAAACCCTCCGCTGCATGCACCGCCCCATACCGGATTCCCCAACGCGCCGGCCGGCCGTGACAACAACCTGCGGTCAGGCAACCCACCCGACCGCAGGCCAGAAACAGCGCCACGCCCATCGCCACCACATCCAGATAAGCCGGGACCGGCGCGCCCGACAAAGCCAGACCGGCGGCACAGATCCCAAAAGCGGCAATCTGTTGATGATAATTGACCAGCCGCTCTTCACCCGTTACGACCTTCTCCAGCAAGGCCTCTCCCAGTGCAGCCGCAACTGCCGCCAACGCACAGCCGGCCGTAATCCACAGGGACAGCCCCAGCCGCCAGGAAAGTCCCAACGCCAGGGCCGTCCCCAATATTCCACCGATTACGGCGCTCTTTCTAAACAATCACCCGCCCTCTCATTGCGTCGAAAAGACTTCCAGCACTTCCCCGGTCGCCGCATCGATCGTAACACGAGGCGCCCCACCGGGAGAGACTGGAACGCGGGAAAATTGCACGATCCACTTACCGTCCGCCAGATGCGCCTCCGGCTTCAAATTTTCCACATCGAAATAGGGCGTAATCCGACGAATTGCAATCTGAACAGCCTCTTGCTCACTGATCATCGAGGTTCCTCCTTGAAAGATAGAGCGCCAGTTCAAAGCTCCGTAAAGGACTGCTACCAGGGATAGAAACACCAGAAACCCAATGCTCACACGCACTCCTCGAGAAAACTTAAATCTCATCCCGTTCCCTGCCATTTTCATCTACAATTTTCTGTCGAATCGGATTGTTACCGGTAGCCGCCGGATCAACACTTGCACGAGTCGGACCAAAAGCCAGGTCATGCGTGGCCCCACCGGCCGGAGTAGTGTTCGTAGCATATTCCCGCACCATTCCCGGCACCCCTTCTCCATTGGCAAAGCCGGTATCACCTGAGGAAGGTCCTAAACCATAAGTATTGCCCGTCGTCGGATCATTACCGGCAGGATTGGGATGGGTATGGAACCAGGCACTTACCTGTTTGACATTATCATTGGCCGGTCGCGTCCCTACAATCGTACCCAATCCAGCGCGAGTTCCCGCCGGTACCCGATTAATAGTAATACTTTCATCTGCCCAATTCCAAATAATCCAGCCGCCTTCCTCATGACGATTATTCGCATCCATAACATTGGAATCCGTCCACGCAGAAGCGAGAGCGTTCTGTACCTCCGCCTTGTTCAACAAATCATTACCCGTCGGGACTTCATCCCCCAACCGTTTGCGCAGCTCAGCATATCCTTCTGGAGAAAGTGCCGTTTTCAGACGTCCCATCAACGCACTGTTGCCGGCCACCGTCCGGCGCTCTGTCGTAGGAGCCAGATCCACCGCACGTCCAATCGGATCGATCAGATTCTTATCCAACAAATAACCCAGTGTCTGTTCCAACGTCGCAAACATTACACCAAAAGGCGCGCTGGAAGCCAGTTTGGTACTTCCCACATAAGCCGAAAGCCGCAAATTCTTATTTCGGGAGATCGACAATTCCGTACCGGTAACCTGCACGGCTCCGGTATCCATTAACGACGCCGGATTGACCGTGGCATTGCCGTTTTCGCCGCCACTCCCTTCTACTCGCAAATCGATTCCCAGATTCTGCGGAGTAGCTGTAGCACCACCGGAATTTGTCGGTTGAGGCGTTGTGGAAGGAGAAGGCGTCGTAGCCGGAGTTGAAGTTGCCGTTGGCGTCGGACGAGTGATCGTCACATTGACCGGCGTAGCCACCTCAGGTTCAATCACTCCGCTGGCCCCCACATCCGCAATCTGCACCTGAATATTCGGAGAAGTGCCGGAACACTTCCGCAGTCCCAGCCCGCTGCGTAATCGCGGCAGCATCTCCATCGGCAACCGTGAAATCATCCCCTTAGCGCCCAACCAGCGCGAAGCCACCGCGCCGATTGCCGCCCGGTCGGCCTCCATCTCTTCCCCGGATTCCTCCGCTGCATAACCCTTTGCCGCCGTCTCCGGATTGGCCCCCTGCTGCTGCACCGTGTGCGCCACCTCATGCGCGAGCAACGCATCGCCCACCATCGTCCCCGGTTTGTACTCCCCGGCATTGAAAGCGATATGTTCTCCCACAGCAAAGGCCCGCGCATTCGATTTCTGCGCCAGTTGGGCCGCCTTATCGTCCGTATGGATCCGCACCTTGTCCAGCCCCGCTCCGAAGGCACCCTCCATCCCGGAACGCACGCTCCCCTCCAACGGCCGCCCCTCGCCGAGTTGATCCCGAACCGCGGCGGGATCTTGCTCCGCTCCCGGGCCGCCGGCCCGGGCCTTGAGCCGCAGCGCATCCGCCTTGAGCGCGCCGGCCTCTTTCGTCACCCCCGGCCAACCGGCGGCATCCGTGCCGCGAGCCCGGCCCCACAGGCCCAACGCCCGCCCCAGGATTCCCAGCCAGCCCCGCTTAAACTGATTCCAGAGCTGCATGATTCGCGCCTTGAGCGCTTCAAAGGCCTTCTGAATCCGTTGCCAGACAGCGCCCAGCCGTTCCCGCAAAGCATCCCACAGGCCCTTCAACCGCTGACTGATCGCGCTCAACCCGTTCTTAAAAGCCTGCCAGACGCCCCCGGCGCTGCCCTTGATTCCATTCCACACTCCCGTCAACCGCCCGAGCAACTGTTGACCGAAACCCTGCAACCCGGTCACAGCGCGGCTGCCGATCCCCATCAACTGTTGCAGCAGCGATTGAGATTGTCCCTGCAACCCCGTCTGAGCGGCGGCATTCCGGGCCTGCAACGAGCCCAGGGCTTGCTTTCCCGCCCCATCGAGCCCCGTCAACGCCGACTGATTGCGCTGCTGCAATTGCGCCTGCGCCGCGGAATTTCGCGCCTGCAACCCGGCCAGCGCCTGAGCGTTCGTCTGCTGCAATCCACCGACAGCCCCCTGGACCCGACCTTTCAACTGAGACAACGCCCCGCTTGCCCGTTGCCGCAGCCCGCCGAAGATCGAGCCGATCTTATCCATAAAACCGCTGGCCAGGCTCTGTAATGCCGAAAGCGCCGAATTCTTCTTGCCTTCCGTGCTGCTTTCAGCCGATCCGCCCTTTCCTTTGAGCGCCGACCAGAGCCCGTTGCCCATCGTCTTCAACCCGGTCCAGGCGTTGGTCCCCATCGTCTTCAGCCCGGTCCAGGCATTGGTTCCCATCGTCTTCAGCCCGGTCCAGGCCCCGGTCGCCATCGTCTTCAACCCGGTCCAGGCGTTGGTCGCCATCGTCTTCAATCCGGTCCAGGCGTTGGATGCCATCGTCTTCAGCCCGGTCCAGGCATTGGTCGCCAGCGTCTTCAACCCGGTCCAGGCATTCTTCGCCTGCGCCGCCAGTCCCTGCCAGAGCCCCTGCCCCAGCGACTGCAACTGCTGCCAGCCGTTCTGCAGCCCTTCCCAGGCTGAACCGCCCAATCCCTTGAGCAAATCCCAGATCCCGGAAGCCCCCTGGCGGGCCGCTCCCCAACCGGTCGCCGCGGCCCCCTTCAATCCATCCCATCCCGACTGCAACATCGCCAGCAACTGCGCAATCGGACCGCCGCCCTCGGTCAAAAGGGCCTGAGCCCGGGCCACCAGACCGCTCTTCTGACCTTCCAAAGAACCCAGAGCCGCTCCCGAACCGGGTTTGGCCGACTCCACCATCGAGATCGCCTCATCCCGCAAAGAGCGCAGGCTCGCCGCCGCATTGGATTGCACGGCCGGCAGCTGGCCCTGCACCTGCGCCTCAGTACCGCCCCAGGTCGTCTGCAATCCGGCCCCCATCGTCTGCGCCTGATTCTCCACTCCGCCCCAGGCAGCCTGGGCCTGAGTCTGAACGCTTTGCACGCTGCTATGAGAACGCCCCGTCAGGCTCCCCCACTGCCCCTGCAGCGTCGCGCTGTGCGCCTGGGTCTGCGATTCCAGCAGCCCCTGTTGAGCCGCCGACTGAGCGCCGATCGTCTGAGACTGGCTCTGTACCACTCCCGTTTCCTGCTGCGCCTCCGCCCCGGCCCGGGCCGCCACCGCCGTCGCCTGCGCCTGCGATTGCTGCTGCTCCTTCGCCGCATCGCCGGCGGCCTGAGCTTCCACTCGTGCGCCGTCCGCCGCCGATCGAGCTTCTGTCGCCGCCCCTTTGACCGCCGCATCGGCCGTCACACTCTGACCGCCCGTGCGGCCCTGGCCTTCGACAGCCGCCCCTTCACCGGAGGCATGGCTCTCAATTTCACCGGCCTTCTGACCGGCCATCTCCTGAGCCCGGGAAATGATCTCCGCAATCTTCTTCTGGAGCTGCTCGAGTAAATTGCCCTGAGATTGATTCCCGGATTGTGTCTCCCGGGCCACCGTCTGCGGCTCGGCCGCCCCCTTTTGCTGGGCGACATGGGTCAATTCATGGGCCAGCAACTGTTTACCCGCCCCGGTCTCCGGGGCAAACTCCCCGGCATTGAATGCAATGTGATTCCCCACCGTAAAGGCCCGCGCATCGAGCTGATCGGCCGTCGCCGCCGCCTTTTCATCCCGATGAATCCGCACTCCACTGAAATCCTCTCCCAACCGGGATTCCATATCCGTCTGCACGGCCGTCGGCAACGCCTCGCCCCCCTGCTGCAAAGAACGGATCTCCGATTCCACCCGGTTGGAAACCTTGCGCTCCCCCGTCGTCTCAAAAGGCGAAACCTCCGCCTGGATCTCCGATCGCGTCCGGCTCATCTCGCCGGTCGTCGCCTGTAAATTGCCGCCGGTCCCGGCCGCCTTGAAATCATCCCCCTTGTCGGCCGCCCTCTTTACTGGAGAACTTTCAGCCTGAGCCGACTCCGGTTCCTCACGCCCCTCCCCCTGAGGCGATTCCGCTTGAGCCTGAGGCATTGCTGAAGTTCCAGAATGCGTGCGATGGGCACCCGGTACCACTCGCTGCAACCGCCGGTTTCCCATCACCTGCCCCATCTGACGAGCCATATGTTGAGCCTGAGAAGTGGGAAGTCGAGTTAATGCATTGACGGAAGATTCTGGAGATAGCAAAGGGGTTGAAGATAATGCCGCTTCTGGAGTTTCTTCTGGAAGTGGCCGCTTTTCATTTTGCCTTCCCGGCGCGTCGAGTTTAGGAGGCTCGACCTTACTCTGCTTTTGCCCTGCCATAGTTCCCCCTCTTCACAAAAAAGTCCCCTGGAATGTTGATTCAAACAGTGGATATTCTTGGACGCAAGAAGGTATGGAGAATGAGGAAAAGCCGCCAGGCTTTATGGGAAAAGACACCCGTTCTAACTTTAACTTATTTATTATAGCGTAATTTGCAAATAAAAAACAGAAGCTTTTGTTTAAAGATAAATGAGCGCGCCCCTCTTCGAGGGGCGCGCTCATTTATCTTTCACCTTCTCCGGAACGCCGCCCGCAGCCGATCCAAAATCCGCCGCAGTACCCCTACCTCTTCCTCCGGAAACTCCTGCCGGGCATACCGCGCCTGGACAAAAGCCTCCGTCAGCGCCTGCAACGATTCTTCCTCGCCTTCGACTGCCGGTTGCAACCCCGCCGCATACTCATACGGCGTCTGGCCCGGCGCCCGGGCGTGACCGGCGCGATCGGCCCCCTCCAGCAACGCCAGATAGAGTTGCCGCACCCGCGCCCGGCTGCCGTCGACCGGCTCCAGATGCAACGCATCCAGGGGCTCCTCAACCGCTTCCCCCTTGCGCCGCCGGGGCAACAACAGCGGCACAATCAATGCCAGCCGCACCCGCGTCCGCCGCAGCCAGGCCCACAATTGCTTAAACAACATCCCAAATCCCAGATTCTTCCGATCCCGCCAGTAATAACGCACCGCCCAATAAATTCCCATCAAAAGCAAAATCCAAAAGACAGCCAGCCGCAGCTGAAGCATCCAGGGAATCCCCCCGGCCGCATCCGCCGGCGTCACATCCGGCATCTCCGGCGCCGTAAATTGAGGAGGAGACGCCTCAGACACCGCATTGTTATCGAACAACCAGCGAAACGGCCACATCACCAGCCAGATCAACGTCACCGCCACAAAAACAATGATCTGAGCGAAAAACAGCACCACAAAACCCAACCACTGGAAGATATAAACGCCCAGGGCCGTATTTCCCGCCGGCAGGAAAAGCGCCAGCAGCGCCACGCCGCCTACCAGCCCCACCCCCCACACCACCCAACGCCGCTCCACTCGCTCCGGAAAGGGTACATGTTCCCGTACCCAACGGGAAAAGGTCAAAGCCGCCCGCGCCTGGCCGAAAAGCAGCAGCCCCAGCACAAAATAGGCCAGCGGCAAAAAGACAAACGGCCCCGGCGTCACCGGCCGCACCTGCATTCCGCCCATATAATCGATCTGCACCACGGCCAGCGCCCCCAACAACAAAATCCCGCCCGTAACAAAACGAAATTCCAACCACGAAAGCCCCGTCTCCCGTTCCGAGAAGAGCGCAAAAGGATCTTCTATATCGGCCAGCGCCCCGCTGATATCCTGAGCCACCCACCAGAGCGAAACCAGCACCACCCCACCGAGCAAAAATTCGGCGTTGAGAAAAACTCCGATCGGATCGTTGAACCAACGACTCAACTCGGTCGGCACCTCCGCCCAGCTGATCTTCTGAGCAAAATAACTCAAGGGCTTCAACAAGACCAACGCCAGCACAATTTCCACCAACCGGATCTTAAAGCGCGAATCGAATTCCAGAGCCCGACGGGCAATCCGTTCGGCAAAGAGCGTCTCCAGAGTCAACACCGCCGTCAGCACCACCAGATAGCCCCCCCGCCATGTGGGGATGATATACTCAGTCGTCGTCACCCACCCCCAGGCCAGACAGGTCATCATCCCGGCAATCAAAAACGGGCGCAGCACCATCGCCGCCCAATCGTTCCCCGGCCGTCGTTCCAGCTTTAGCGCCATTGCTCCATCTCCGGTTCCCAGGTCACCCAATGCGCCGGCACCCCAATCAACGCCAGCCGCGCCTTGAGTTCCTGAAAGGGGGTTGCAGAATCCATCGCCACCAGCCAGACGTGAAAGCCCCGCTGCCGCAGCTGCAAAATCGCCTCGGTCAGCCCCTCGCAATCGCCCGCTGTCAAAATCACCACCGTGCTGCCCCATTCCAATCCGGCCGTCGCCCGCGATAACAGCTCCGCAATCCGCAGATCAAAGGAAGCCATCTCCGACCGCGCCAGCAAATCCAGCAGCCGCATCAATCCCCCCTGTCCCCGCGCCGGCTGGATCGTATGCAGCGCCGCCTCATCGCTCACCTGATCCCGACAGAGCACTGCCATCCCCACCGATTGCCGCAGCTCGCTCAAATGGGCCGCCATCGAGGCCGCCACCGTCACCCCGAACTCCTCCACCACCGGCCTGGACTTCAGAGAATAGGCCTCCGTATTCATATCCAGTACAATCAACGTATTCAGTGCCATCGCCGGCTCGAACCGACGAACCTGCAAATCGCCCACCCTCGCGCTGCTCTTCCAATCCACCCGGCGCAAACTATCCCCCGGCTGATAGTCGCGCAGACCATAAAACCGGCTGGGATCTTCAAAGAATCGATTGCGGGTCGGCAGACTGCCGAACGGAATCTGCGAAGGCAACCCCAGCGCCCGCAACGGCACAATCTTGGGATAGACAATGAAAAGCTCGGCCGGATGCTCCGACTTCCGCTCCGGCGTCAACCCGAAAAAATCCCCCGTCTGCAACGCCAGCGGCCCCAGTTGATAGTACCCCCGCCGCTGACAGCTCAACTGATAGCGCACCGTCTCCCGTTCACCCGGCGCCAGCGAGACCGCCTGTCGCTCAAAACTGGGCGTATGCAAAGCCAGCGGCAGACTCTCGTGGGCCAGCATCCACAGCAACGGCAGCCGCCCCCGATTGACCAGCTCCACCTCCACCGTCACTTCCTCGCCCCAAAAAGCGCGTCCCGGGAAACGCCGCCGGCTCTCCACCCCCTTCAACGCCCCCCCGATCCACAGGCGCGACACCAGCATCAGCCCTCCTAGAAAATAGACCAGATAGAAGAGACTGTCGCTTCCCGTAAAAAAAGCCATGATCAGCACAATCAACAACAGAGGCAAAAAACGCATGGGCTACCTCAGATAGGAGAAAAAGATTTTTACTCGTTTTATCGCGCGCGGAAGGCGCACGATAAAACAAAACTCTCTTTATCTGTAGTATACCCCGATCCGCTCTCATTCCAATTGAAGCCAATGGAAGGATATTTTTCGCGCGCCAAAGGCGCGCGGAAAATATAAAAAAGATCCTTGCATTCCCCGCCCCCTTATGTTATACTTAAAAAGTGAAACACCGTTTCACTCAATGAAACCATCCAGCCGCAGGTAACCCATGCCCAATGCCGATTCCGCCATTCGGACCGTCAACCGGCTCTGCGATATCCTGAACGCTTTCAACGAAGCCACCCCAGCCCTTAACCTGGCTGAACTCAGCCGGCGGGTCGGCCTCTCCAAAAGCACCGTCTATCGCCTCGCCAGCGCCCTGGAAAACCAGGGACTCCTGCTCCGCGATCCCCAGGGACTCTACCATCTGGGCTACCAGCTCATCCGCTGGGGTTCCCTCGCCCAATCCGGACTGGACCTCCGCAATCTCGCCCTGCCCGAACTGCGCGCCCTGGCCGCCGAAACCCACGAAACCGCCATCCTCTCCGTCCGCTCGGGCGGCGCCGCCCTCTGGCTGGAAATGATCGAAAGCCCGCAGCCGGTCCGTTTGGCCCTCCACGTCGGACAGCGCACCATGCTCCACGCCGGGGCCTCCTCCAAAGTGCTCTGGGCCTTCCTCCCGCCGGCTGAAATCTCCATCCTGCTGGAACAGATCGAGCTGACCCCCCTCCAGCCCAACACCATCACCGATCGCGTGGCCCTTCAGGCCGAACTGGCCGCCATCCGGACTCAGGGATACGCCACCTCCTTTGAAGAAACCGATCCGGGGGCCATGGGCGTCGCTGCCCCCGTCTTCGATCACACCGGCCGCCTCGTCGCCGGCATCGGGATCGCCGCCCCCCTCACCCGCGTGACCGTCGAACAGGTCCCGTCTATCGCCCGGCAAGTCATGGCCGCCGGCCGCCGCCTCTCCCAACAGCTCGGCGCCCCGGCTACCCTGCCCTTTTACAGTTGAGAGAAAACAAACCACCTGCGCACTTAACCCGAAAAGCGAAGCGGAAAAGAAAAGCCCATTTTTTCGGCGGCTTTCTGAAGCCGCCGAAAAAATGAATAAAAAACAACTTCTCTCTGCCTGCTTCGCACGGCGCGTCGTTTTTTACCAGGAAAACACCTGTTGCGGGACGCTAAAACCGTTCTTAATTTACGCTAATTAACGACCGCACAGATCGCAAAAATACCGACTCTTTCTCTGTTTTCCGGGCTGACTAAAAGATAAAAAAACATGGTTAGCCCCTTTCGGGTAGATCATCACGTTTCACGTTTCAGATCCAGGAGGTTCACAACCATGACATCACTCGCCACCATTAAACTGACCCGGGGTGTCCCCCCCACCGAATCTTTCCCGTCGGAAAAACTGGCCCAATGCGCCACCGCCGCCTTGATGGAAGATGCGGCGCACGTCCTGCAATACGGCAAAGCCGGCGGCTATCCCCCCCTCCGTGACTTCCTCGCCCGCGAAGCCGGCGTCGAAGAAGCCCGCGTCATCATCGGCCAGGGCTCCCTCCAGCTCCAGGACTTCTGCGCCCGCATGCTCCTCCATCCCGGCGCCGTCGTCTACGTGGAAGAGCCCACCTACGACCGCACCCTCACCGTCCTGCGCCGCGCCGGAGCCCGCATCGTCGGCTTCCCTCTCCAGGCCGACGGCCCCGACGTGGATGCCGTCGCCGCCCGGCTGAAATCCGGCGAACGGCCCATCTTCTTCTACCTCATCCCCGATTTCCAAAACCCCAGCGGCTCCGTCCTCTCTGAAGAGAAACGCCGCCGCCTGGCCGAACTCGCCGAAACCTACGGCTTCTGGCTCATCGAAGATGTCCCCTACCGCAAACTGCGCTATCGCGGCCAGGGCGCCCCCACCTTCATGGATCTGGCCCCCGAGCGCACCCTGCAAATGTCCTCCTACAGCAAACAGATCAGCCCCGGCCTGCGCGTCGGCTACGTCATCGCCCCCTTCCAGGTCGCCAAACCCTTGACCCAATTCATCGAGGATACCTACATCAATCCCAGCTACTTCAACCAGGCCGTCGTCTACCAGTTCATCAAAAACGGCTGGCTGGAACCGAACCTCGCCGCGCTGCGCGACCTCTACGCCCCCCGGCTGGACACCATGCTCGCCGCCCTCGACGAGCACCTCACCGGCCTCGCCGACTGGCACCGCCCCGAAGGCGGTTTCTTCATCGGCGTGACCCTGCACAAGCCGGTCAAAGCCGCCGATCTGATCTCGGCCGGCGCGACGGCCGGATTGCAGCTCACCGACGGACGCGGCTTCTTCAACGAAGGCGGCGGCGACACCTTCGTCCGCCTTCCCTTCTGCGCCCTGACGCCCGACGAAATCCGCACCGGCATCGCCCGCCTCGGCGAAGTCGTCCGCACGTTATAAAAAATCAATAATCCAGGCTGCTGCCTTAACGTCCCGCAATGGGTACTTTCCAGGTAAAAAACGCCGCGCTGCGCGAAGCAGGGAGAGAGTTTTTTTGTTCGTGTTTTTGCGCGCAAAAACACGGGCTTTTTCCCACCTGCACGGTTAAAGAAAACAAAAGCAAGCAAATATTTTCGCTGTCTACTGTCTACTTGCTGCTGTCTACTTCCGGATGGCATGCAGCCCGCCCCAAAAGGCGGCCCTGAATGCTAACAGAACCAACTATAAGGAGATTAATGTGACTCAATTCAAAGGCCAGGATATCCTCGACGGCGCGCAATTCAGCCGCCCCGACATCGACCAGATCCTCTCCACCGCGGAAAACCTCCGCAAACAGCTGGAAGATCGCCCCGCCCTCGACCTGCTGCGTGGGCACGTGCTCGCCACCCTCTTCTTCGAGCCCAGCACCCGCACCCGCCTCTCCTTTGAAACCGCCATGCACCGCCTCGGCGGCGCCGTCATCGGCTTCTCCTCCGCCGAATCAACCTCCACCGCCAAGGGCGAAACGCTCGCCGACACCATCCGCACTGTCGACCAGTACGCCGACGTGATCGCCATGCGCCACCCCGCCATCGGCTCGGCCCGCGAAGCCGCCCTCTACGCCGAAGCCCCCGTCATCAACGGCGGCGACGGCGCCGGCCAGCACCCCACCCAGGCCCTGCTCGACCTCTACACCATCGAACGCGAAACCGGCGGCCTCGACGGCAAAACGTTGGTCCTCTGCGGCGACCTGAAAAACGGCCGCACGGTCCATTCCGGCGTGCAGATCTACAAACACTTCAAATGCAAACTGGTCTTCGTCGCCCCCGACGCCCTGCGCATGCCCGCTGAAATCACCGACGGCCTGCGCAAAGAAGGCGTCACCTTCGAAGAAACGCCCGACCTCGCCGCCGCCGTCAAAGGCGCCGACGTGCTCTACATGACCCGCATCCAGAAAGAGCGCTTCAGCGACCCCGCCGAATACGAACGGCTCAAGGGCAGCTATATCCTCACCAAAGAAATGATCGACACCCTCAACCCCAAACTCACCGTCATGCACCCCCTCCCCCGTGTCAACGAAATCACCACCGACGTAGACCCCCTCCCCGGCGCCGCCTACTTCCGCCAGGCCCGCAACGGCGTCTACGTTCGCATGGCCCTCATCGCCCTCGTCCTCGGCAAAGTCTAATTTTCAACCATCGCACCTCTCAAATCTCATTAAAAACTATTTTTCGTAGCCGCCGCAGACGGCGGCTACGAAAAATAAAGTTTTAACTAACTCCCCCCTTCTCTCCCCTCCGGGGAGAGAAGGGGGGGCGGGGGGGATATGAGGGGGATAAAACCACAAGGAGCAACCATGGAACCAAACAAATTCCAAATCGTCGGCCAGGTGACCCCGCGCAAAGACGGCATCGCCCGCGTCACCGGCCAGGAACAATACTCCGTCGACGTCAGCCTGCCGCGCATGCTGCACGGCCGCATCGTCGCCAGCCCCTACGCCCATGCGCGCATCAAATCCATCGACACCAGCGCCGCCGAAGCCATGGGCGCCGTCTGCCTCACCTTCAACGATATCCCCAAAATCCGCTACAACGAACGCATCATCACTGTCCCCTGGGCCCTGCACAAAGACCGCTACATCCTCGCCGACAAAGTCCGCCGCATGGGTGAAGCCGTCGCCGCCGTCGCCGCCGAGACCGAAGAACTGGCCGAACGGGCCGCCCGCGCCGTCAAAGTGGAATACGAAGTGCTGCCCGTCGTCATCGATCCCATCGCCGCTCTCAAGCCCGAAACCGAACCCCTCTACGAGACGGTCATGTACGGCGAAAAAGAGATCCCCGTCCAGAACAACATCGCCTGCATCCGCAACATCGACGAAGGCGACGCCGACAAGGCCTTCGCCGAAGCCGATGTGATCGTCGAAGGACTCTTCGATACCCACAAGGTCTACCATGCCCAGATGGAAACCAAGACGGTCGTCTGCCGGCCCGAAGCCGACGGCGGCATCACCGTCTGGGGCACCGCCCAATCGATCCACAATGTACGCATCGTCCTGGGCCAGATCTTCGGCATCCCCCTCAGCAAGATCAATGTGAAGCGCGTCCCCATCGGCGGGACCTTCGGCTCCAGCATCCAGATGAACACCGTCTTCCCCATCGGCGTGGCGCTGGCCCTCAAAGCCCGCCGCCCCGTCAAATTGACCCTCTCCCGCGAGGAAGACATCCACGACCACACCCGCTACCCCTCGCACATCCACCTTCAACTCGCCGCCCGCAAGGACGGCACGCTGCTCGGAGCCCGCATGGATCTGGTGGCCGACCTCGGCGCCCACATCATCCAGGGCTACTCCTACCTGGGCGTCTGCGCCGGCTGGCTCGTCTCGCTCTACCGCCTGCCCAACCTGCGCTACCGCGGCACCGCCGTCTACACCAACAAGGCCCCCTCCTGCGCCATGCAGGGCTTCGGCAATCCCCAGGTCACCTTCGCCACCGAATCCCTCATGGACGAGCTGGCCGAAAAGCTGAACATGGACCCCCTGGAGCTGCGGCGCAAAAACTACGTCGGCCTGGGCGACACCTTCTGGGGCCAGGGCCCCATGGTCCGCTCGATCGTCAAAAGCGACGGCGTCCCCGAACTGCTCGACCGCGGCGCCGAAATGATCGACTGGAACGCCCGCCCGCAGCCCGGCAGCCAGAGCGGCCGTTACCGCAAAGGGATCGGCATGGCGCGCGGCTTCCACACCTCCAGCGCCGGCGCCCCCCAGCCCGGCGATGTGATCGATTACTCCGGCGCGTTTATTAAACTCAACCAGGACGGGTCGGTCGATGTGATCTCCGCCCTGATGGACCACGGCGGCGGAACGCTCGAAGCGATGGCCAAGCTGGTCGCCGAAACGCTCTGCGTTCCTCTCGAAAAGGTCAATCTGGCGCCCGCCGAAACCTGCTCCACCGTCTATGACGTGACCACCCACGCTACCCGCGGCGTCTACGCCGGCTGCGGCGCCGCCGTCAAGGTGGCCGAACAGGTCCGCCGCGAAATCACCACCACGGCTGCCGGATTCCTCAATGTGATGCCCGAAGCGCTGGAACTCCGGCTCGATCCGGAACGCGGCCAGGGCCTCCTCTCTGTCCCCTCGATCCCGGGCAAGCAGATGACGCTGGCCGAAGTCGCCACCCGCTGCTGGACCGAGAGCCGCAAGACGATCGCCTCAGTCGACAGCTACCGCCCGGTCAACTGCCCGCCCGCCTACGTGACGGTCTTCCTGGAAATCGAGATCGACAGCTGGACCGGCATCGTGACGACCAAACGGGCCGTCCTGGGCAGCGACTGCGGCACCGTGGTCAATCCCGACATGGCGGCCGGACAGCTCGAAGGCGGCCTCTCCAAAGGCGCCGGCTTCGCCCTCTACGAAGACAATGTCTGGGATGAACGCGGCCAGGTCGCCTCGCGCGGCTACTGGATCGACGCCAAGACCCCGGCCATCAGCGAAAGCCCGCTGCTGGAAGGAATCACCACCTATTTTGCCCACACCTATGAGCCGACCGGCCCGTTGGGCGCCAAAGGAATCGGAGAAGCCGCCGCCAACCCCGTCGCCGCCGCCTACGCCAACGCAGTCTACAACGCCATCGGCGTCCGCTTCTACGAATTGCCGATCACCCCGGAGAAAATCCTGGCCGCACTGAAGGGACATGTAGAATGAGTATGAACACCCGTCCTGAAACGATGACCAATTCCCATATCCTGTTGCAGCGCTTCGAATATTGCGAACCGGCCTCGATCGCCGAGGCCCTCGCCCTGCTGCGCGAACACGGCTCCAAAGCCCGCCTCCTGGCCGGCGGCACCCATCTGCTGGTCATGATGAAGATGGAACGCGAGGCTCCCGAAGTCGTAATCGGTCTCCAGCGCATCCCCGGCCTCGATACCGTCGAAGCCCTGCCCGACGGCGGCCTGAAAATCGGAGCCGCCGTCACCATCCGCGCCCTGGCCGAACATCCCGTCGTACGCTCGCACTACCCGGCCCTCGCCGAAGCCTGCGACTCTTTCGGCAGCACCCAGATCCAGATGATGGCCACCCTGGGCGGCAACCTCTGCAACGGCTCGCCCGCCTCGGACACGGTCCCGGCGCTGCTGGCCCTGAACGCCCAGCTGGTCATCGCCGGCCCCGACGGCGAGAACACGCTCCCCGTCGAAAGCTTCTGCCTGGGCCCCGGCAAAACCTGCCTGCAATCCGACGAAATCCTCGTCGGAGTGATCCTGCCCCCGCCGCCGGCCGGCTCGCTCAGCCTCTTCGTCAAAGTGGCCCGCGTCACCGCCGACCTCGCCAAAGTCAATCTGGCCCTGACGCTGATCCGCGAAAACGACCGGATCGCCGAATGCCGCATCGCCTTCGGCGCCGTGGCCCCCACGGTGATCCGGCTGCACAAAACCGAAGCGGCCCTCGCCGGATGTCCCTTCACCCCCGAAGTGCTCGCGGAAGCGCGCGAAAACGCCGGCAAAGAGATCTCGCCGATCGACGATGTCCGCTCGACCGCCTGGTATCGCCGCGAACTGGCCGGCGTGATGCTCCACGACGCTTTGACCCTGGCCTGGGAACGCAGTAGCCGGCCCATTGAGCCCGTCCAACTCGAATTACAAGCCATATCGGAACGCGAAATGTTGGCTCCGGCCCCCCTCCACAACGGCAAACACGAAATCACCCTCTTCGTCAATGGGAGCCGTCACCAACTCACCGTCGCGCCCAACGCCCTGCTGCTCAACGTCCTGCGCGAAGAGCTGGAACTCACCGGCAGCAAATACGGCTGCGGCATCGGCGAATGCGGCGCCTGCACCGTTCAGCTCGACGGCCGCCCCGTCCTGGGTTGTCTCGTGCTCGCCGCCGCCGCCCACGGCCATGCCGTCGTCACCGTCGAAGGCCTGCAACAGCCCGACGGCAAACTCAACGCCCTGCAACAGGCCTTCATCGACGAAGGCGCCTTCCAGTGCGGCTACTGCACCCCCGGCATGTTGATGACGGCCCAGAGCCTGCTGGATCAGATCGCGCAGCCCGACGAAACCCAGATCCGCGACTACCTCAAGGGCAACCGCTGCCGCTGCACCGGCTACGCCAGCATCGTCCGCGCCGTCCAACGCGCTACTGAACAATAAATATTAATTTAATAATTTTTTATTTTTGCGCGCCGCCTCCGGCGGCGCGCAAAAATAAAAATTCTATCAATCTTAAGGAGGCTTTCATGCTGCCGGAATTTGAAATGAAATTGCCCGCCACCCTGCCCGAGGCCCTTCGGGCACTGGCCGAAACCCCCAACATCGCCCCCGTGGCCGGCGGAACCAACCTCGTCGTCGACCTCCGCAGCGGCCGCCATCATCCCGCGGCCCTGATCAACATCGCCGCCCTGCCCGAACTCCAGGGCATCAACCTGGGCGAAAACTGCCTCACCATCGGCGCCGGCGTGACCCTGACCGCCCTCCTGGAAAGCGGGCTCATCGCCGACCATGCTCCCGTCCTGCGGCAGGCCGCCGCCGTCTTCGCCAACCCGCTCGTCCGCAACCGGGCCACCCTCGGAGGCAACCTCGGCGACGCCTCACCGGCCGCCGACACCGCCCCCGCCCTCCTGGTCATGGACGCCGAAGTGATCCTGGAAAGCCTGAACGGCGGCATGCGCACCGTCGCCATCGACGACTTCTTCGTCGGCGTCCGCAAGACGGCCCGCCGCCCCGACGAACTGATCACCGCCGTGCGCCTGCCGCTCCTGCCCGCCCACAGCGCCGCCAACTTCTACAAATTAGGGCTGCGCAAAGCCGACGCCATCTCCGTCGTCGGCGTCGCCGCCCGCCTCACCCGCGACGAAGCCGGCAACTGCACCGAAGCCCGCATCGCCCTCGGCTCCGTCGCCCCGCGCCCGCTGCGCGCCCACGCCGCCGAAGAACTTCTCATCGGCAAACCGCTCACCGCCGAAGCCATCGCCGAAGCCGCCCGGCTCGCCGCCGAAGCCGCCTCACCCATCAGCGATGTCCGCGCCTCGGCCGATTACCGCCGTCACACCGCCGGCGTCCTGGCTCGCCGCCTGCTGGCCCAGGCCGCCGATCAAATCAAATAAAGGGCTGAAATCATGGAAAGCAAAATCATTACCCTTATCGTCAACGGGCGCACTCATAAAGTCGCGCTGGACCCCAACCTGACCCTGCTGCGCGCCCTGCGCGACGTCCTCGGCTACATCGACGTAAAGAACGGCTGCGAAAAAGGCGACTGCGGCGCCTGCACCGTCCTGCTCAACGGCGCCCCCGTCAACAGCTGCCTCGTCCTCGCCTGGCAGGCCGACGGCGCCGAAATCCTCACCAACGCCGGCCTCGGCAATATGGAACATCCCCATCCGTTGCAGGAAGCCTTCGCCGACCTGGGCGCCGCCCAATGCGGCTACTGCACCCCGGGCATGATCCTCAGCGCCAAAGCCCTGCTGGATCACAACCCGCATCCCAACGAATCGGAAATCCGCGAGGCCCTCTCCGGCAACCTCTGCCGCTGCACCGGCTACGGCCAGATCATCGAGGCGGTCCAGGCCGCCGCTGAACGCATGGCAGGAGATAAAGAATGAACAAGGTAACCGCCAAACCCTTACCTCCCGTCGTCCTTCCCGAACTGCATCAGATCGGCAAACCGCTCCGCCGCGTCGACGCTCTGGGCAAATGCGTCGGCACCACGGTCTACGCCGGCGATTACGTCATGCCCGGCATGCTGCACGCCCAAGTCCTCCGCAGCACCGAGCCCTCGGCCCGCATCGTCCGACTGGATACCAGCAAAGCTGCCGCGCTGCCCGGCGTCGTCTGCGTCCTCACCGCCGCCGATCTCCCGGTCGGCATCCTGGTCACCGACATGCCCGGCCAGACCGGTCAGAAGCGCCGCTCCGGCTCCGACGCCCCCGTCCTGGCCGCCGATGTGGTCCGCTTCGTCGGCGAGCCCATCGCCCTGGTCGCCGCCGAGACGCTGGCCCTGGCCGAACAAGCCGTCAGCCTGATCGAAATCGAATACGAACCGCTGCCCGGCGTCTTCGATCCCCGCGAGGCCATGCTGCCCGGCGCACCCGTCGTCACCCCGCCCGACAACATCGTCGCCAAATGGAAGATCCGCAAAGGCGATCTGGCCGCCGGGATGGCCGCCGCCGACATGATCATTGAAAACACCTTCGAGGTGCCCTATATCGACCATGCCTACATCGAACCCGAAGCGGGCGTCGCCTGGGTCGATGAACGCAACGTCATCAACATCCGCGTCAACACCCAGGTCGTCGAGCACTTCCGCTCCATCGCCCTGGCCCTCGGCGTCGACCAGAACCGCGTCCACATCCAGGGGACGATGCTGGGCGGCGGCTTCGGCGGCAAAGAAGACATCACCGTCGAGATCTTCCTGGGACTGCTGGCCATGCGCAGCCACCGCCCCGTCCGGCTGGAATATACCCGTGAGGAATCGATCCTGGCCCACTCCAAGCGCCACCCCTTCATCATCACCCATCGCACCGGCGTGAAAAAGAACGGCCGCATCACCGCCGCCGAAATCAAGTTGATCGCCAACTCCGGCGCCTACGTCTTCCTCAGCCCCTACGTGCTGCTCTACGCCACCGCCACCTCGCCGGGCCCCTATCGCATCGACAACGTGGCCATCGACAGCGTCGCCGTGGCCACCAACAACCCCTTCGCCAGCGCCTTCCGCGGCTTCGGCGCCGCCCAGGCCTGCGCCGCCTACGAACAACAGATGGACGAAATCGCCAAAGCGCTGGGCATGGACCCGCTGGAACTACGCCGCGTGAACTACGTCAAGACCGGCGACAAGACCGCCACCGGCCAGCCCATCACCAGCGCCGCCTGGCTCGAAGAGACCGCCACCCGCGCCCTCGAAGCGTTGGGCGAAAAGACCCCCGACCAGGGCCCGGTCAAGATCGGCTGGGGCTTCGCCTCCTACATGCAAAGCTACGGCCGCATCACCTGGCTCCACGACACCTCCCAGGCCTGGGTCAGCCTGGAACTCGACGGAGCCGTCACCATCCGCACCGGCGTGCCGGATCTGGGCGCCGGGCAGGTCTCCGCACTCTGCCAGATCGCGGGCGAAGTGCTGGGCGTTCCCCTGGACCGCATCACCATCTACAATACCGACTCCGCCCTGACCCCGCTGGCCGGCACCTCCACCGCCACCCGCCAGCTCTACATGTCGGGCAACGCCACCTATCAGGCCGCCAACGCCATCCGGCAGGTCCTGGTCGAACGGGCCTCCAAGCATTTCGAGGAACCGCCCGAAATGCTGGATCTCGCCGAAAACAAGATCTTCGTCAAAGGCAAAGCCGATCAGTCGATGACCCTCAAAGAGCTGGCCGCCATCTGCGCCTCTGAAGGACTGCCCCTGGCCAACCTGGCCCTCTTCAAGGCCCCCTTCACCGGCCCCCTGGACCCGGAAACCGGCCAGGGTCAGATCTGGCCCGACTTCACCTTCGGGGCGCACGCCGTCGAAGTCGCCGTGGATACGGAAACCGGGGAAGTTACCCTGCTCAAAAGCATCGCCTGCCACGATATCGGCCGGGCCATCAACCCCGCCGCCGTCATCGGCCAGATCCAGGGCGGAGGCGCCCAGGGGTTGGGCTACGCCCTGATGGAAGAGGTCATCGTCAAAGAGGGACGGACGCTCACGCCGTCGTTCTCGGAATATCTCATCCCGACCACCCACGACATCCCGACCACCCAGGCCATCGTCCTGGAATCGGGCACGGGCGTCGGTCCATTCGGCGCCAAAGGGATCGGTGAACCCTCGCTCACCCCGGCCGCGCCTGCCGTCGCCAACGCCGTCGCCGACGCCGTCGGCGCCCGCGTCTACCGGCTGCCGCTCACCCCCGAGCGCGTCCTCGACGCCGTCGCCCGGGCAAAGAAAGAATAAAACACATCGATAGGGGCGCCCCTAAGGGGCGCCCTCTCCTCCAAACACATCCTCAGCATCTCAAATAATGGCGTCATCGTCCCAATAGAAAAGATCGCCGTCCCTGGCCGAGAAAAAGAAAACCAACCTGTGCAGTCAGTCTGGAAAAAACCATATTTTCGGCGGCTTCAGAAAGCCGCCGAAAATATGAATAAAAAAACTCTCCCCCTGCTTCGCATAGCGCGTCGTTTTTTACCAGGAAAGCACCCGTTGCGGGACGCGAAAACCGTTTTTCATCTTCGCGAATGAACAACCGCACAGGTCGAAGAAAAACCTTTTTTCACGAGCATGGGAATGCGCGGGAAATATGTAAACCTACTTTTTTCTCCCCTGCCACCATATCCCGGCATACAACAACACCATCGCCACACAACCTGCCGCGCTGAACTGCACACTCGCCGCCGGGCCGAACTGCTCCAGCAGCAGCCCCTGAATCCAGGGCAGCAACATCCCGCCGATACTCCCCAGCCCACCGGAAAAACCTACCGCTTTCCCTGCCACCGCCGGGAAATCCGCCATCACCACCGCCATTACCGTCGGATAGATCGCGCCAAAGCTGAACCCCATACCCAGAACCGCCACCACCGTGAGCGATTGCGCGCCCGTCGATCCGGCCAGCAACAGACCGCTCAGCAAGGCCCCCGACAGACAGATACTCAACATCTGGTACGAGTTGAGCCGCATCCCCATCGCCGCCCCGACCAGCCGCCCCACCGTCAACGCCAGCCAGAAACCCGAAGCCACCCCGGCCGCGCTGTCCGCCACCATAGAAGTAGTCTGTTGCATATAGGTCGCAATCCAGCCCCCCATTCCCGTCTCGATCCCCACATACGCCAGCAGAAAAAGGCCGAACATCCACAACAAAAACGAACCGTAGGGATTCCCCTCACCCTGCGCCGGGCGGCCCGCGATTGAGCCCGAACGCCGCATCTCCATCCGCGAAATCGGAATCAACACCAGCAACAACAATGCCGCCGCCACCACCAGAACCGGCAACCCGCTGCCCCAATAACGCCAGATTTGACCGGCAATCGCCGGACCGGTGCCGGCCCCCACCCCGAAAAAGAGATGCAACAGATTGAGCGCCGAAACATTCCGGCTGCCGGAAAAAGCCTCCGCCACCTGCACATTGACGATCACCTCGACCATCCCCAGCCCCAGCCCACCGATCCCGGCCGCCGTCAGCACCGCCGCCAGAGATCGGCTGAACAAAATCCCCAGCGCCCCGATGGCCAGCAACACCACCCCACACATCACGATCGGCTTCTGGCCCCACCGCTCTACCAGCATCCCGGCCGCAGCCTGAGAGACCAGCCCCCCCAGAAACAACGCCGTGAAAGCCGCTCCCAGAGCACCCAAGGTACTCCCGGTCTGAGCCGCCAGCTCCGGCATCATCGGCCCCAGCGCCGACGTCAGAAATCCCATCGCCAGAAAAATAGCACAGGCTACGCCTAAAACCGTCCGTTGATATCGGGTCATCGTTGCTCCTGTCGTGTTTTTTTATTTTTCGGCGGCCTCAGAAGGCCACCGAAAAAAATAAATCATCTTCCAGACTTTCTTGCTTCCAAATCTCTACCGGCAGAATGATTGATTGATTGATTCGGTTTACAGCCTACTTTTAACGTCCCGCAAAAGGTTTTTGCCCGGTAAAACACGACGCGCGGGGCGAAGCAGGGAGAGAATGTTTTTTGTTTGTATTTTTGCGCGCATCAGAATGCGCGCAAAAATACGTTTTTTTTCAGAACCGTGCCGGCGGCGCAGGCTGTCTACTGTCTACTTCCTACTGTATACTTCTCCGGATGCATTTTACCACTATAATCCACCCTACCCTTTAAATTCATCTATAAGGAGCAAACCTTGAACTCTACGTATGATCTGCTGCTCACCGGCGGTCTGATCGTCACCGGCACCGGCATCCAACGCGCCGATGTCGCCGTCCGCGACGGAACCGTCGCCGCCATCGGCCCTGATCTGCCCCGCGAAGAGGCCCGGGAAATCATCGACATTACCGGCAAATACCTCTTTCCCGGCATCATCGATGTCCACGTCCACCCGGTCTATCTGGACGATGTGGAACACTCCGCCCGCGTCGCCGCCTACGGCGGAACCACCACCCTCCTGCACTTTGCCTATGCCCGCACCAATGAAAGCCTGCTCGAACAGGTCGAAAAAATGCTCAACGACGCCGCCCGCCGCTCGCCGCTCGACTTCGGCCTGCATGGCGGTATGTTCCAGGCCGCCCGTCAGGTCCCCGAAATCCCACAGGTCATGGCGCTGGGCGTGCGCACCTTCAAATTCTTCCTCACCTACCTCAAACAGGGCTGGTACACCGACGACTACCAACTGATCAAAGCCATGGATATCCTGGCCGAACGGGGCGGCATGGCCATGGTCCACGCCGAAAACGGCGGCGCGATCGACTATCTGGAAGACAAATATCTCAAAGGCCCCCAGGCCTCCGCCCGCCTCTTCAACACCTCCCGGCCGGCCGCCCTGGAAGAAGAAGCCATCTTCCGCGCCATCTGCCTCGCCGAAGTGACCGGCTGCCCGCTCTACATCCCCCACGTCACCGCCGCCCGGGCCCTCCGCCCGATCCGCCAGGCCCAGGCCGAAGGCCGCCGCGTCTACGGCGAAACCTGCCCCCAGTACCTCACCCTGACCGAAGCCGTCATCGAAAGCCGCGGCGCCCTGGCCAAAATCGGCCCGCCGATCCGCACCGAAGACGACCGTTCAGCCCTCTGGAAGGCGCTGGCCGACGGCACACTCAGCGTCGTCGCCTCGGACCATGCCCCCAAGGAAAAAGACCCCCAGGGCGACTTCCTCCTCCAGGGCTTCGGCTCTCCGCAAATCGAAACCCTGCTGCCCCTCACCTACGATGAAGGAGTCAATCAGGGGCACATCGGAATCGTCCGGCTGGCCCAGGTGCTCTGCGAAAATCCGGCCCGCATCTTCGGGCTCTATCCCCGCAAAGGCACCATCGCCGTCGGCTCCGAAGCCGACCTGGTGATCTTCGATCCGGCCCGCCGGGTCACCATCAGCGCCGAAAATCAACACAGCCATGCAGGCTACACCCTCAATGAAGGGCGTACCGTCCTGGGCTGGCCCGAAGCGACCTTCCAGCGCGGCCGGCGCGTCCTCTGGCAGGGCGAAATCGTCGCCGAACCCGGCCGCGGCCGCTTCCTGCCCACCTATGAAAACCCGCTGCCGCCGCTGAAATAAAAAACACAGGGCGCCTCCGAATTCACCACAATGGCGCCGAGGGCGCAGAGAAAAGAATCCATGTTTTCGCGGGCTTTCTGAAGCCCGCGAAAACATAAACAAAAAAACTCTCTCCCCCCATCACGCGCGTCGCTTCGCGCCGAACAAAAGCCTCTTGCGGGACGCTAAAACGCCCACCACACAGGTGATCAAAAAACACCCTTTTTGACAGCCCCTCCAAACCGTGATATATTGAATTTGGCCCCGGCCGGGGCTATATCCTACTATATCCCGTATGCCTACCCATACCACACGGCAGGAGGGATCATGCATCCGACGCAGTTGAAATATTGGCCCCTGATTACGGGATTATTGCTCAATCTGGGCCTGGGTTTGCTACAACCATCCAGCGGTCTCTTCTCACCCGCCATCCCCACCGCTGTTACTGCTCCTGCCTCAAGAACTGTGGCTACCCCTACCCCCGAACCTAATGCCATCATCTCTTCACCCTCCAATCCCCAACCCACCCCCACCGCCACAACGCAAATCAGCAGCAGTCTCTCCTCCCCCATTCAATCCAAACCTACCCATACACCGACTCCCACTCCTAAAATCAATGGAAGCATTTCATCACCGAAAGAAACGTCCGCACCGGAAATTTTCACGCCTACCCCACTCCCCATCCTGGCTCCGGTTCTGCCGCCGACGGCCACGCCGACCTTCTTCGCCGAACTGACTCAGGCACGCACCCCCTTCTTCTTCGCCATGCTCTGCGGCGCCGGCCTGCTTCTGGCCATCCTGGCCCTTCTGACAATACGGTTGACCCTCCGCCGCTTCCAACCGCTCAATACCCCGGCTCCCCCCAGCCAACCGGTCAACCATAACAATCTGCATAAAACCGTCCTCTGCCCTAACTGCCAGCGCGAAAACCGGGAAGAGGCCTACTTCTGCCAGCATTGCGGGCAACCCATGCCCTCCGCACCGGCCTCATCAGCCAACGGCAAACCCCAGACCCAACCGCTGCCCATGGATACCCCATTGCCCATCGTCTATCCCACCCCTACCGATGAAACCTTCCGCCTGTTGAATCGCCCCAGCCCTTCCGAACTGGCACGGCTCGATATCGGCCAGAACTCCGACATGGGCCGGCGCCGCCCTCACAACGAAGACAGTCACCTCGTCATCGGCCTGACCGGGATCTTCTCACCGCCGCCGGCTCCGGCCGGACTCTTCGTCGTCGCCGACGGGATGGGAGGCCATCAGGCCGGCGAAGTGGCCAGTCGCACAGCCGTTCTCTCGATCGCCCAACAGGTCAGCGAAAATAAACTCTCCCATCAACGGCAAAACCCCAACCATGCCGGCGAGTGGCTCTCCCATGTGATGCAGGATGCCAACAAAGCCGTCTTTGAACAACGCCGGCTGGCCGGAAACAACATGGGCACCACCCTGGTCACCGCCCTCTGGTTGGGCGAGAAACTCTACATCGCCAACATCGGCGACAGTCGCGCTTACATTCTCAACAGCCAGGGCATTCAACAGATCACCGTTGACCATTCCATGGTCGAACTCTGGGTCGCTGCCGGAAAAATCACCCGCGAAGAAGCCGCCACCCATTCCCAACGTAATGTCATCTACCGAATGGTCGGCGATCGATTGCAGGTAGAAGTAGACCTCTTTGAGCACACCCTGGCTTCCGATGAAGCGGTACTGCTCTGCTCCGATGGATTAAGCGGTATGGTCCCCGATCCCCAAATCTGGCAAATCTGGCAGGCTTCTCAATCGGCCCAGGAAACCTGTGATCGACTGGTAGCTGCAGCAAATGAAGCCGGCGGCGAAGACAATATCACCGTGGTCGTAGCCGGCCGGACCCGTGAAAGCTGAGTTTTGCAACGCAGCTTCTGAGAACTATTGCGGAGGAATCGATGCCAACCTGTCCCAAGTGTCGGGCGCCCCAGCCCGAAAAGAATGCCTTTTGTGACCGCTGTGGCGCGGCCTTGACTTTGAGTACATCCACAGCCGACAACACCCGAATATGCTCCATCTGCCGCACGCCAGCCCTTCCCGGGCAGGATTTCTGCCCCAACTGTGGTGCACCCTTCAACAACCCGACCGCTAACACCGCCAACAATATCCCGCATTGCGCGCTATGCGGCCAACCCGTCAACCCCACGGTAGGCTATTGCGATCGCTGCGGCGCGTCCCTGACTCCCCCGCCGGCCGCCCGTCCCTGCCCGCGCTGCGGCGCCGCCAACGCCGTCGACAGCCGGTTTTGCGAATCCTGCGGCCAGAAACTCGAACCGGCCGCCACCGGCATCGCCGCCGCCGGATCTCTCCCTCCTACCGTAAAAATTCCCGTCGGCGGAGGGGCCAAAAGTCCCGATATCGGGCTTCCCCCCACCGTAAAAATCGCCCCGGGCTCTCAGGACCCGACCCAACCGGTCAACCCGCCCATCTCCACCCCCCGGCTGGTCGTCCTCGGAACCGCCGCCGTCTTACCGCTGGTTGTCGGCAAAATTCAATGGATCGTGGGACGTAAAGATCCCAACACCGGCACCGTCCCCGATGTCGATCTGACCAATTACGGCGGCGAGGCCGGCGGAGTTTCCCGCCGCCATGCCCGGATCGTGCGGCAGGGCGACCAGATGTTCATCGAAGACCTCAACACGATCAATCACAGCTACCTCAACAACCAATGCCTGGCCCCCGGCAAACTCTATCCCCTTAATGAAGGCGATGAGATCCGCCTGGGCCGCATCAAATTGACCTTCTACATTCAATCTCATCCCGATAGCGCCGGGAGGCCCGCATGAGTCAGAAATTCTGCCGCTTCTGCGGTCAGCCGCTGCGCAACCCGGCCGCCCGTTTCTGCCCTTCCTGCGGCCAGGATTTGAGCGGCAGCCTGTCCGCGCCGCTCAAAGAAGATATTCGCCCTTATTTGATCATGCGCGCCATGGGTGAAGCTCCCACCGAGGTTCGCCTCAGTCGCACCAACATCTCAATCGGACGCATGCCCACCAGCGACATCGTCCTGCCCCAATCCTACGTCTCCGGCAACCACGGCCGGCTGGAATTTAAAGATCCGGCCTGGATTTACACCGATCTCGACAGCACCAACGGCACTTACATCAACGGCGAGCGCCAGACCCAGGTTGCCCTCCATGACGGCGACATCCTGCGTATCGGCGATCCCCAGGGCAACTCGGTCAGCCTCACCTTCCGCCTGCCCTCGGACGGGAAAGACACCCTGCTCCACGGCCAGGCCCACCTGGGCGGTACCGCCCTCGGCGATCAACAGGCGCAATCATTCAGCATCGGCCGTAATCCTCAAGCCGATCTGCCGCTGGAAGCCGCCGTCGTCTCCTGGAACCACGCCCGGCTCGACCATACGACCCGGGGCGACATCCTCACCGATCTCAACAGCACCAACGGCACCTTCGTCAACGGGCAACGCATTCGCCAGCCCGTCCCCCTCAAACAGGGCGATGTCGTCCAGATCGGGCCCTTCAAACTGATCAAAGATGCCCACGGGCTGCAACGTTACGGCGCCACCAGCGGCGTCCGCGTCGACGGCGTGAAACTTGACCGCGAAGTCGGCCCCAACAATAAACGCCGGAAGATCCTCAGCGAAGTCAATGTCAGCATCTACCCCCGCGAATTCGTCGCCCTGGTCGGCGGCAGCGGCGCCGGCAAGAGCACCTTACTCAAAGCGCTCAACGGCTTCACCCGTGCCGACGGCGAAGTGCTCATCAACGGTGATAATCTCTATCAACATTTCGACCTCTACCGCACCCTGATCGGCTATGTCCCCCAGGACGACATCATCCACAAAGAACTCACGGTGGAAAATGCCCTACGCTATGCCGCACGGCTGCGGCTGCCGCCCGACACCAGCGAAAAAGAAGTCGAAGAACGCGTCGCCAAAGTCCTCCGGCAGGTCCAGATGGAATCGCAACGCGAACAGGTCATCGGCAACCTCAGCGGCGGCCAGCGCAAACGGGTCAGCATCGCGGTGGAACTGCTCGCCGATCCCCGTCTCTTCTTCCTCGATGAACCCACCTCCGGGCTGGACCCGGGACTCGACAAACAGATGATGAAAACCCTGCGCGATCTGGCCGACAACGGCCGCACCGTGATCCTGGTGACCCACGCCACGGCCAATATCACCTTCTGCGATCACGTCTGTTTTATGGCGCAGGGTCGCATGGTCTACTTCGGCCCGCCCAAAGAGGCCAGCAAATTCTTCGGCATCGAGAGCGATGACTTCGCCGATATCTACGCTATCCTCAACGCCCCCGACCCCCAAAAATCAGCCCGGCAGGTCGCCGAAGAATGGGAAGCCCGCTTCCGCCAGTCGCCCTACTACGAAAAATATGTCGCCGACCGGCTGGAAAGCCGCCCCGCCGTCGCCGCCGTCGGTCCGGCCGAAACCGCCCAGATGCCGCGCGTCAATCCGCTGCGTCAGTTCGCCGTCCTCACCCGGCGGTACGTCGATCTGGTCCTCCGCGACCGGCTGCTGCTCACCATCCTGCTTTCCATCATGCCGATCCTGGGCCTGCTGCTCCTGATCATCTCCAAACCCAACTGGCTCGTCGGCGATTCGGAACGGGTCATCGCCCAACAACTGGCCGCCGATCTGGCCGCCGGAAAAAACACTGCCTCCTATTACATCGTCACCCAAAGCCAGACCCTGCTCTTTATGATGGGACTGGCCTCCGTCCTGCTGGGCGTCTTCGCCTCAGCTTACGAAATCGTCAAAGAACAGGCCATCTACCAGCGCGAACGGATGGTTACCCTGCGGCTGGTCCCCTATCTTCTCTCCAAAGTGCTCGTCCTCAGCGCCTTCGCCCTGATCCAATGTCTGCTGCTGTTGATCGTGGTCGGGCTGAAAGTCGAATATCCCTTTGACGGCGTGATACTGCCGGCCCTGCTGGAAATGTACATCACGCTGGTGCTGGGGGCCCTGGTCTCGATCATGATGGGGCTCTTCATCTCCTCCCTGGTGCCCAACAGCAACTCCGTCATCTACCTGATCCTCTTCCTCCTCTTCTTCCAAATCATCTTCGCCGGCGTGATCTTCGAGCTGCCCGGGCCGGCCGGCCAGCTCTCCCGGCTCACCCAAACCCGCTGGGTTATCGAAAGCCTGGGCATCTCCGCCGACCTGGAAGGGCTCAACCGGCTCTCCCGCAACGAATTTCAATCCGACCCGCTCACCCAGGAAGTTTCTACCGAAGTCGAACAACCGGACCCCGATTGGAAACCCGTCACGATTATCACGGAAACGAAAACCATTCCGGTCGAGGTTCGAGGCGTGACCGAAATGGCAGAAGTTCCCGTGCCGACCATCATCGAAAACCCGATAGAGACCGTCACCAAAACCGTCTCCCGCGAAATCACCTTCACACCCGACCCCATCACCGTGCGCTCTCCGGCCAGATTCCAGCTGGATTACACCCGCACGCCCGAACACCTGATCCGCAACTGGTTGATCCTCATCGGCTTTGGACTCTTCTTCACCGGCGGCACCCTGCTTTCGCTGCGCCAGAAGGATATCAAATAAGAAGTAAACAGCAGCAAGTAGACAGTAGACAGGAAAAAACCCATCTTTTGGGCGGCTTTCTGAAGCCGCCCAAAAGATGAACAAAAAACTTTCTCCTCCTGCTTCGCACCGCGCGTCGCTTCTTACCAGGAAAAAGCCCTTTGCGGGACGCACCATCGCCCTGCTTCGTGAGAAAACAATAAAGGGGAGTCTCTTATGCCTTTAAGTTCCGGCATCATTTTACAGAATCGCTACCGTATCGCCCGGCTGCTGGGTCAGGGCGGTATGGGCTCCGTCTACCGCGCCTGGGACACCCGGCTCAATCTCTCCGTTGCCGTCAAAGAGCTCCTCTGCCCTTCTGATATTCCCCCTGAACAGCTCGACGGGCTCCGCGAACAGTTTCACCAGGAAGCCAGAATCCTGGCCCGCCTCAAACACCCCAACCTCGTCCATGTCACCGATTCCTTTGAAGAGAACGGCAACGCCTACCTCGTCATGGACTTCGTCGAAGGCGAAAGCCTGGCCGAACGGCTGATCCACGAAGGCGCCCAGCCGGAAGCCCGCGTCGTGGAATGGGGACTCGCCATCCTGAACGCCCTGAATTACTGTCACAACCAGAAAATCATCCACCGCGACATCAAACCGCAAAACCTCATCATCTGCAAAGACGGCCGCATTGTCCTGGTCGATTTCGGTTTGGTCAAACTCATGAATCCCAACGATCCCCGCACCCATACCCTGCTGCGCGGCATGGGCACACCCACCTACGCCCCTCCCGAACAATACGATTCCACTTTCGGCCACACCGATCCCCGCACCGATCTCTATAGCCTGGGCGCCACCCTCTATCACGCCCTCACCGGCATGACTCCGCCCACCGCCACCCATCGGATCATCGAACCCCAATCCTTGAAAGCCGTCCGAGAGATCATCCCCCAGGTCACCCCCCAAACCCAAATGGTCATTATGCGGGCCCTCGAGCTGCGACCCGACCACCGTTACACCACCGCCAATGCCATGGCCACTGCCCTGACCCCGATCACGACCCCGATTTCCCATCAACCTCCGACCAATAAGATTCCCCCTGATGATCCGGGAAACAGGCCCGGTCCGGTCGCTCCGCCCTATCCGCCGCCGCCGGCCAGGAAATCCAACCTCCCCTTCCTGCTGATCGGAGGTGGACTGAGTTTGCTGGTGGTCTGCACCCTGCTGGGAGTCGGCGCCCTCTTTATCCTGCCGGGCCTGCTCACCTTCACGCCCACGGATGTGCCGCTCACCCGCGAAATCATCACCCTTACGCCCAACACCCCCTACGAAAACGGGACGACCCCGGAAATCACGCCTTACACCGAAGAACCGCCCACCCTCGATCCAATCTACAATATCACGCTCACCCCGCCGCCGGATCTTCCGCTACGCATCGCCTATGCCCATGGCGATGTCGGAGACAGCGATATCTACATCGCCCAGGCTGACGGCAGCACCCCGATTTGCCTCGCCTGCACCGCCGAAATCGACGAAGCTGAACCCGCCTGGTCGCCCGACCAACAACAATTTGTTTACCAATCCAACGGCAACACAAGCTATGATCTCTGGATCGGCAACGCCGATACCGGAGAACTCTTTCTCTGGTACGGACAACCGGATCTCAACGAACGCGAACCCGATTGGTCTCCCGATGGCAACCGGATCGTCTTCCGCGCCAATCCCATCAGCGAAGAGGCTGCCAACGAAAACGGTGATCTTTACCTCCTCGACATCCAGACTCTACAAGTAATCGACCTCTATCTTCGCGGCCGGGCCCCGGTCTGGTCCCCCGACGGCCGGTCGCTGGCCTACATGTCCAACGAAACGGGCCATTGGGAAATCTACATCTATTCATTAACGAACGGGAGCATCACGATCCTTACCAATTGCGGTAATACCCAAAACCACTGCCGCTGGCCGGCCTGGCAGCCCGACGGCCGGAGCCTTCTTATTAATACGACGGAAGAGAAAAACGTCACCACCCCCATAGCAATTTTCTCGGTTTCCCTGCAAAATGGACAGTTCACCCAGATCACCTCAGCCAGCCAAAGCGGCCGGCCGGATATGTCGGCCTCCGGCTTAATCATCTACAACGCTACCGAAGGCATCGAAGTCATCAACAGCGACAGCTCCAATCGCCACATCCTCATCCCTTCCTCCAATTTTGCCGATTGGGCTCCCACCTGGTCAAAATAGAATATTACAGGAGTATTACCGTGACCTTACAAAACCATCCGCCCGCTCCTCTGGAGGATAAAAAACCAGAACCGGCACCCCTAAAAGACCTGACCCCACAATTACATTGGAAATGGATCGCCCTCGCCAGCGTCGGGATCGTCCTGCTTTTCGTCTCCAGCATCCTGCTCTGGAACCGGCCGCGCCCCAACAACCAGCCGATCACCACCCTCACCACCGACATCCTGCCCCCGGGCGACCTGCACACCCCTACCCCACCACCGCCGGCCACGGCCACCTTCACCCCCGAACCAGCCACCGCAACGCCCACCCACACGCCTCTGCCCACAGAGCCGGCAATCTACCACGTCCAACCCGGCGACACGGTCTCCACCATTGCCGAAAAATTCGGCGTCTCCATGGATGAACTGCGCACCCTCAACAATCTCACCAACGATGTCATCTACCCCGACCAGGAGCTGATCATTCCGGGCCTCGCCGCCTTCACCCCCACCCCCGTCCTGCCGGCCACAGCAACCAACACCCCATACCCCTCCACCATCATCACCCACACCGTCGCCCGCGGTGACACGCTGGGCGGCATCGCCCTGCGCTACAAAGTCAGCGTCGAGGCGATCCAGAACGCCAACGACATCTCCGACGAAACGATCTTTGTCGGACAGGTGCTCCAGATCCCCATTCCCGTTACCCCCTCACCGACTCCCAAAGTGAGCGCCACTCCCACCCCTAAAACAACCGTCACCCCCACGCCGACACCGAAAATTACCGTAACGGCCACCCCCACCGCCACCCTCGCGCCCTCTGCCACGGTCACCCTCCAGGCCGGCCCCTGGCAATTCTCGATCATGGAAGGCGATCTGGCCGCCGCCTATCCTCAAATCGAAGAGACCTCGCGTTTCCGCCTGCACTATACGCCCAACACCTACCCGGCCCGCGATCCGCAGGGACTGGTCGCCCGCGTTGACGGGGCACTCGACCACCTGGAAACGCTGCTCAACAAAGAACTCCCCAGCACCATTGACGTCTACATCGCCGGCACCCTCTTTGCGCCGCCCAATCTCGCCCTCCGCGGCCAGAGCTTTTCCGCCAATCGGCGCTGCTTCTTCCTGGAAGACGGCACCGGCACCGCCGAAGATCAACAATACATTACCACCCATGAATTGACCCATCTCTTCGCCTGGAATACGCTAGGACGCCCCACCTCCGCCCTGGTAAGCGAAGGCCTGGCCGTCTACTCCGGCATGGGGATCGTCAACGACCCCGCACATCTGCCCCTACAGGAAATCTGCACGGCCTACCAGCGCGCCGACCAGCTGCCCGATGTCTCCCGAACGCTCCGCTTTGAGGGTCACATCCGCGACCTGCCCAACTATTACGCCGCCGGCTGCTTTGCCCAATACCTGATCGATACCTACGGCATCGAAAAATTCAAATCGCTTTACAACTCCGGCGACTATCAAGGGCTTTACGATCGTTCCCTCGCCGCCTTGAAAGAAGAATGGGCCGCCGCCCTGGCCGCCGCCCCCGATCCCACCATCGACGGGACGGAGCTGCTGCGCCAGTCCCAGGCGCTCGCCGCCGCCTACGACACGCTCTTCACCGGCTTTACCGGAACCCCGGCCCAGCTGGAACGCTATCACACCCTGGATAAGGCCCGGCTGGCCCTGGCCGCCGGCCGCCTCACCGAGGTCGATACCCTGCTCAAACAACTGAGCGCACCCTGAAATAAAATAACCGGGGGCGGCCACATCGGGCCGCCCCTACACAAACAATCTCCCGTAGGGGTACCCCTTGTGGGTACCCAATCCTGACAAACCATATTCATCCTTCGGGGTGCCGCCCCCGGCATGGCGTTCTGTCCTGAAAATAGGGCTCTATGGCATGGCCCCGGCCTTGTAACGTCCCGCAAATGGCCCTTTCCCCGTAAAATACGACGCGCTGGATCGGAAGAGAGAGTTTTTTTGTTGATGTTTTGGTGCGCCTCAGAAGGCGCACCAAAACATGGCCTTTTCCAGAGCCGCACAGGCGACGCACTCTGAAGTCCCTCCCCCTCACTCCGATGCCGGCGGCGTATCTTCGCCACGAATCTCCTGGAAGCGCGTTGCGCCTTCACAACCGCAGGGGGGAGGGATTAGGGAGAGGGCCAGCGCCCGGATAATCCATTTTCATCCTTCGGGGTGCCGCCCCCGGCATGGCGTTCTGTCCTGAAAATAGGGCTCTATGGCATGGCCCCGGCCTTGTAACGTCCCGCA
>CAZCTC010000030.1:0-87871 GCA_964501335.1 uncultured Anaerolineales bacterium
GTGGTCTGATTGCATTCGTAGTCCCACCGCCGGGTCAGCAAAGATGTATACGGCGCGCTGTTGTTTTCCGTGTACTGGTAGTTGCTATAACTGAAAATCTGACCGCTGTTGTTTTTGTAGTACGTAATCTCTGGCTTGGCAGTGGAGCCGACATGCTGCCAGTAATAGGTCTCTGTGAAATTCCCCTGCGGATCCAGTACCGCCGTCACTTTGCGGAACCCCAGGAAGCGCTTATCGGTCCAGGAGAAGAGCCCCCCCTGATAGCTATAGTTGATTGTATTGCTATTGCCCCGGCCATCCGAGGTCGTCAACGCGGCCACGGTGGGGAAAACCATACCGACCGGCAACGCGGTGTTGACCCAGGCCGCCGACGACTTGTAGGTCACGCTGGTGTTGCCGCCAATCCCATTGGCCACCGAGGTGAGCAGATCCGGCGCCAGCCCATCGCTCAACCCTGTGTGGAAATGGACCTTGCCGCCGTTGTTGTAGAGGAAGATCCAGTCGCTCTTGCCATCCCCGTTGGCATCACCGAGCGCCCAAATCTCGACATTCCGATCTCCCGAGTAGCCCCAACCGGTAGTCTGGGACGTCCCTGCATAGACGCCATAGCCATTCGAGGTCGCGGTGTTGAGGGCCACCTGGCCATTATTGTTCCAAACCAACATAAAATCGCTCTTGCCGTCGCCATTCGCGTCACTGACAAACCATTGGTGATAGGCGGGATCACCAGAATAGCCCCAACCATTCGTCTGGCTGGTCAGTACCGTAAATGTTCCATCCCCATTCGAGAGCGCCGTGTGCAGCACTGCCGCTCCGTTGTTATTCCAGACCATCATGTAATCACACTTGCCGTCGCCATTCGCGTCGCCCAAAAACCACTGCTCCGAGTTACGGTCTCCGGAGTACCCCCAACCGATCGGGGCCTGGGCGAGCAACGTATAGGTGCCATTGCCGCTCGACAACGCGGTGTGGAACTGTACCTGGCCCGCGTTGTTGTACAAAAACATAAAGTCGCTCTTGCCATCCCCATTGGCGTCGCCAATAAACCATTGTTCTGAGTTGGGATCCCCGCTGTAGCCCCAACCGGTAGCTTGTCCGGTGATGGCGTAAGTCCCATTGCCATTCGAGAGCGCCGCGTGGAGATTAACGGTGCCATTGCTGTTATAAATCATCATAAAGTCGCTCTTGCCATCGCCGTTCGCGTCACCCACAAACCATTGCTGAGTATTGCGATTACCCGAGTAGGCCCAGCCGGTACTTTGCTGCGTCAAAGCATAGGTCCCGTCGCCGTTGGATAAAGCGGCGTGCAGGTAGGCCACCCCGTTGTTGTTATACACCATCATATAATCGCTCTTACCATCACCGTTGGCATCGGCTACGAACCATTGTTCACTATTGCGATCCCCGGAATAGCCCCAGCCGCTAGGCGTTTGCCCCACCAGGGTATATGTGCCATCGCCATTTGCCAACGCTGTGTGGAATTGCACCTGGCCGCCACTGTTGTAAAGCAGCATCCAATCGCTCTTGCCATCACCATTCGCATCGCCGACAAACCATTGCTCTGAGTTGGGATCCCCAGAATACCCCCAGGAATTGGGAAAAGAACTGAGTAAGTTATAAGTAGCACTGGAGGCTTGCCAGCCAAAAGTCATCGCCGGCAACGCCGTCCCGCCGGTAATTTTCCCATTGCTGATCGTATAATCGTTGCCGTATTGTTGCACGCTCGCCAACAACGAACGGCCGGTGGTGGCACTGGTAGTATACGTCAGCTTGTACGCCCGGATCTTCCGGTTGACCGGATAGCCGATGACTTCCTCTATACTGACTAACCGGGCATTGTACTTGCGCATGGACCAGGGATTGGCCGGCCCGGCCCCATAATAAGCCGTGTCCGGCCCATTCTCGTAATGAAACAGCACCGTCGTTTCATACATGCTGTTGCAATAGCCCGCCGACCCCCAGGAAATACTCCACAAATACAAATCGTTATCGTTATTTAAGGTCCCATAGTTGTAGCAGACCAATTGCCCGGTGGGCGTTTCCACCCGCATAAGATAAAAGCGGTAGGAATTGCCAAAGGCGGAATTTTCCCCGTAATACGTCGCCTTGCTGCCGTTAGTGCCCCAGATATACCATTTGTTGTTCGCCACATCCTGCTGGATGCGCGTATAGTTCTTGATCCGCGTCGAATGGGTCCCCCCCATGCTGGTATCGGGCAGCAACTCAGCGCCGTCCAGGTAAAAGATATCGTTGCTGTCATATTTCGGCGCGCCGCCGCCGGGCGCGGCACGTTGGATCATCGAAGCCCCCTGGAGGCTCCATCCCACGCCCACTTGACTGCGCCCGTTATTCGAGCCATACACCAGCTTGAGCGCCGGTTCTACGCCGTGATATTGCGGCACCACAATCGGAATTTCCAACGAGAAGGTCCCGTAGTACGGGTCTACACTGCCACTTCCCCCCATCCCGCCACCCCCGGCGGCCGCCACCGGTGCAATATTAGTCAGGAGCAAGGCAATAACCGTCAACCAACTGCCAAAAATCATCAACCGCTTAATCATGGGGGCCTCCCGTTGATTGGGTATCCGGCTTAACCGGTTGGAGCGTATCGCCTGGCACGACCGGCCCTTCGACCGGCCCCTGCGTCGGCTGAGGGAGCGGCGGCGCGATTTTTCCCGGTGGCACCGGCTGTGGTGATATCGCTGCCGGTGTCCCTCGCTCCGGGTTTACCGCCAGCGGCGGCGGTGTGAACGGATCGGGCGGCACGGGCGCATCAAGGTCGGCGCGCCCCGGTACAGTTTCCCGCAGCTGCAAGCCGCGTGGCCCAT
Source organism: uncultured Anaerolineales bacterium (assembly GCA_964501335.1). Lineage (GTDB taxonomy): Bacteria > Chloroflexota > Anaerolineae > B4-G1 > SLSP01 > CAZCTC01. The sequence continues at coordinate 2,829 of CAZCTC010000030.1, forward strand.
ATTCTTGTTGTGCGCCTGGTCCAGCGATGCGCGTCGTCCACTGGGGTGGATTGGCGACCTGTTCCTTAGTCCAGCCCGGCGGCAATTGGCCTTGTGCCGGGGCGGGCAGTTGTTCCAGGCCCAGATCCCGTAGCCGTTCGGTGGGAGCTTCCGCGGCTTTTACATCTACGAGAGGGGGTTGACCGGCCACATCGGTCAATGGCATCGCCGCTTCGGGTGGGGGGGGAGCGGCCGACCGGAGCAGTTGCAGGGCTTCTCCGGCCGCGGTGACCAATCCGCTGTTGCCCAGCAGCAGAGTGACGATGATCGTCACACTTAGCCCGCTCCATAGCCAGCGGGTCCATCCCTGGCGGGTGCGCTGTTTGGGAGAACTCATCCTTCGCCTCCTGGAATTGAATTGGCGCAGGGCTTAAGCCGTTTTAAGGGAGTAAGCCCTGCGGCCTGGATTCATCCATTGTAACAAGCGGTTATCACCGCTTTATCACTGTGCCGGCGGGAGGGGGCGTCCTTAGAGGGAGTTTGCTGCCATTTTTTGGAGAGGGTTTTTCGTTTGTTTTTTATAGACGGTCTGAGGGTGAATCCAGGAGGTCTTAAAAGGCGACTTTGTTGCCATTCCGGGGAGCTGTCAAAGAGAATCTCGTTTTCCCCGGGTGGCACAGGGATCGCCGGTCCGGCGCAGCGTCTCCAGATCGCGCAGCACCGTGCGCCAGGAGCTGTTCACGGCGGCGGCCAGATCGTGGACAGTGGGGGCGGCGCCTTGAGCGGCCGCTTCGGCCAGGAGGCGTTGCAGCTGTTGCTGTCGCCGGGTTACTTTGTTGGCGATCCGCTGATCCTCCGGTGCTTTTACGGTCCAGGTGACCGGCACATATTGCTCTGCTCGCAGCTGTCCGCGCAAGGGGGCCGTGATGGCGGGCAGTTGTACCGTCTGTTGCCCCATTTGCCGGCGGGCCTGATGTTGGGTATAAGCGGTGACCAATTCGCGATGTGCCGGAATGTTGTTTAAGAAAGATTGCTGTACGGCTGGATCGGTAAACTGCGCGGCAAGGGCGTTTAATCGTTGGTAAGCATCTTTCATTACTTTCTCGGCCCGGGGATCCTGGAGAGTTTCCAGAACCTGATAACAGACCTGATAAATCCAGAAGGGATCTTCCGTTTGTTCCCAAGAATGTGTTGTCGGGCAGGTCAGGATTTCTTCTACGGCGGTCAGGGCGGCGGCGCGGGCTCCCCGAGCCAGATGCGCGGCAGCTACTCCTGCGAGGGCTTCTATCACCATGGACTGAACTCCTAAGGTGCGGCGGATATTCAACGCTTCTATAAATGCCTGTTCTGCCGGTCCTACCGCATTTTGGATCAACCAACTTCTGCCCAGACTGATCAGGATGTGTCCCACCATGGCCGAATCCGCCAGATCCCGGGCCAGATGCAGGGCTGCCTCGTTGCATTGGGCGACCCTTTCGTTCTCACCCTGGAAGGCATAACAGAGACTTAGATTTGCCCATGTGCCGCATTCGTTGCTTCGGTCGGCAATTGCCTGAAACAATTGTAAGGCCTGGGTATTTAAGGCGATGGCGGTGGGATAATCACCCTGACGGGCGTAGAGCTGGCCCAATCCCATGAGGGTCAGCGCTTCCCCCTGGCGATCTCCCAACTTTTTCAGGAGAGCCAGAGATTCTTCGTAATAGCGTCGCGTTTCCATATAATTCCCCTGCATATAGCTGACCGAGCCTAACAGGTTCAACGTGTGACCTTCCATGTATTGGTGGCCGCTGGCGCGGTATTCCTCTAAGGCATGGCTGAAATGGAGCCGGGCTTCAGCGTAATTTCCCATATGCCACATAAGGATGCCCAGGTTATGCAGCCCTTTACTGGCGCCGGCCTGATCTCCCAGCTGGTAATAGCGGGCGATGGCTTCTTCGTAATGGCTGCGGGCCTCGATATGATCGCCTTGCCAGCGGGCGACGACGCCCAAAGCGCGTTGACAATCGGCGGCCAGGTGGGGAGCGGGCAACGTTTCGGCCAGCGTCAGGGCCCGGGTAAGTTTAGCGGTGGCTTGAATATGTTCGCCCAAATGAAGTTCGGCCCATCCAGACCAATAATAGAGTTGGGCTATTTCGACTGTGGGGGCGATTCCTTGCAACGCCCTGAGTCCTCGGTCCACTTCCGCCATCATTTGTACGTAGTCACCGCGCCGATCCGCTACTTCTGCCAGCGCCGTATACACCTGTCCTAATAGATGGGCTCCGGTATCGTCCAGGGAGGCTTTATCTAATGTAGCCTCTGCCAATGAAAGGGCTATCATCAATTGAGCGAAAGCTTCGGGATAATGATCCGTAAAGAGCAAGACGGCTCCCCAGGCCTGATGAATCTGGATGCGTAACCGGTGATCTTGTTGTTCCGGGGGGAGTTGTTCCAGGGCGGTTAACGCCTGGCGATACCAATTAATGGCCGTTTCTCCGGCATAGAGTGCACGGGCCGTTTCTCCGGCTTGAAAGGCGTTCGCCGCGGCCGCGGCCCATTCTCCGGCTTGTAACCAGTGCCGTGCTACGGTTGCTGCCACGCTTTTCTCCTGGGCCTGACTTAAAATCTGTGCGGCTTTGCGATGTAATGTCTGGCGCGTGACTTCGGGCAATTGATTATAGGTTACTTCCGTTAATTGGGCGTGGCTGAGCCCATATCCCCGGGCGGTTTGGATCACAAATTCACTCTGTTCCAGCCCTTGCAATATCGGCAGTAACTCGAGCGGAGCTATAGCCAGGAGCGCACTTAAGGTGGTGAGGGAACCCGTTTCTCCCAACACGGCCAGGGCCGCCACGACCTGATAGGCCGGCGGCGTGAGTCGTTCCAGCCGGCGAGTCAGGTGGTGGGCGATCAGCGGCGGAACCTGTAGTTCGGCATAATCGGAGGTGGTTTCGTCATAGGGGGTGGCCCATTCGCCTGCCGGATTGCGATACAACATTCCGGTTTCGTACAGCCAGTGCAGCAGGTGCAGTACGAACAAGGGATTGCCCTGAGTTTCCCAATGGACTCGCGCTTCAAAACGTTCGGCGGGAAAGTTGTTGCCCAATACCCAGCGGGTGAGCGCCGCGGTTTCGTGTACATCCAGGCGGCGTAGTTCCAGGCGTTCTCGGACGACCTGGCGATCCAGGGTTTGTAGCGCCTGCCATACTTCCGATCGAGCCCGGGCTTCGGCACCCCGGTAACTTCCTATGATCAAAATCGGCGCATTTCGGAGCCGTTGGGCGACTTCGGGTTCAACGGCAAGGCTGTCGGAATCAATCTTATGCAGATCTTCCAGGAGCAGCACCAGGGGGTGTAACTGGGACCAGCCCCGCAGAAGCTGCACCTGAGCTTCCAGCAGGCGGGGGCCGGCCTGTTCATGGTCCACAGCGGGCGGCGTTCCCAATTGAGGCAGCCAGGTATGCAGTTCCGGGATCAACTGTCCCAGCACCTGGAGCCAGATCGGCGCGACGACCTGAGCCAGTTGTTCTGCGCGCAACGGCGTGAGGCCGCTGCGGATCAAGGCGATCAAGATCGCAAAGGGTCCGGTTGTTTCATTCCGGCTCCAGAGGACTTCCACGCCGCGCCAGGCGGCATCGCGTGCTATTTCCTGGAGCAGGCGTGTTTTACCTACGCCGGCTTCTCCTTCGATCAAGATCACGCCCCCGCCACGCTCGGGGGCCTGTAACAGGGTTTCGACATATTCGAGGAGGCGCTCACGCTCACGTTCACGTCCGATCAACGGCAGGGCCGAGAGGCGGCCCGTCTCCAGAAAGGAATTGCCCTGGCGACCGGTCAGGGTGGGGATGTGGGAATCGATAACTTCGCCGGCGCGTTGAGCGATGGTGGCCGCGGCCTGGACCAGTTCCCAGGTAGCCGGTTCGGGGTCCAGGCCTAATTCATCGCGTACGAGGAGGCGATAGCGCTCGAATTGTTGTAAAGCGGCCTGAGGTTGTCCGAGGGCCAGATCTAACCGCATGATTTCCCGTTGGAGCGACTCGTCCAGGGGTTCCAGTTGGGCCAGCTGTTGGGTAATTTGCAAGGCGGCTTTGTAGTTCCCGCGTTCTTTTTCGACCTGACTGAGACGGGTGAGGGCTCGTTGATAGAGTTGCGTGTAGTGTGCGCGCAGTGGGGGAAGCCATTCAGCGTAATAGCCAGTCAGCAGGGTGTTGGGATACCCGGTAATTGCGGCCCGAAGGGTGGCGATGGCCATACTGCGCCCGATTGTGGAGGACAGGCCTGTCTGGACCGCAGTGTGGAAAGCTTCGACATCGATCCACAGTTCTGGGCCGGTGGAAATCAACAGGCCTCCCGCCGTAGTTTCAATCAATCCCGGCAGGCTGCGGCGGATACGCCAGAGGGCCGTATTCAAAGCGCGATGGGCGCGGGCTTCGGAAAGCTCCGGCCAGAGCAATCCGGCCAGAAGTGCCCGCGGTTGAATTAAACCTCGCTGGAGCAGCAGGTAGGCCAACAATTCGCGGGCTTTGAGTGAGGTGGGCAGGACCATTGGCGTGTGGTCCTGTTCGATGCGTAAGGTACCCAACAGATAAGCTCGCCAGTGGGTTGTAGGGGTGGTTGAAAATTGCGATTCTGGCACGGCATCTCCTGAGTCGGGAGGATGGGATAGAGATATTGTAATCGAAATCAGCCAACAGTAGATCTTGCCCGGCAGTCTTTCGTTAAAACGGTGGAAACTCAACCTGGATGGGGAGAGGATTTTAGGCTCGCTTGACAGTTTTAGCCTTTATGCTAGAATTAGCCGAGTCGAGGCGCCCTCATCGTCTAGAGGACCAGGACACAGGCCTTTCAAGCCTGGTACAAGGGTTCGAATCCCTTTGAGGGCACTTTTTGTAACGACCTCCGCTGTACAGGTCGCCTTTCCGAGCCCTTCCCTTAGCGGGGGAAGGGCTCTTTTTGTTTCCTCAACAAGGAGTGCTGAATGGAATCCATTGAAGATACCACCAGCGAACTTGAGTTCGATCCCACAAATCAAACAACCTGGCTGTCAGGAGTAGAAGCGGCTGAACTTATCGGTCGGTCTCCCGCTACGATTACGAAAGCAATTAAAAATGGAGATATCGTTCCTATAAGACGCGGAAGGATGCTTTTCATAAAAAAGGAAGATATCTTGAAATATAAAGAAAAAATGGACCTTCTTGGAAATTCAAAACATGATCCAAGAAGGCACGGAAATTGGCCTCCAGTAAAAACGGTCGGGTAAACCCCGACCGTTTTTTTATCCTCCTCTTCCAGTTACCTCAAAAACTTGACACAAACAGAACTCGCGCTATACTGAGGTAGTAAAATTGATTTTCCTTCCTTTGAGAGTTGATAGCTCGACCAGGAAGGAGCCGAGATAGGCGGCGGAAAAGAATAACTGCATTGGCAGAGTACCCCGCCTACCCCGGCGGGGTTTTTGATACCCCTAAAAATCCACCGGAGGATATATGAACGAGACGATGGACCGTAACGAGGAATGGCTTACCACCCAGGAAGCCGCAAAAGAATTTAGCTATTCAATCCCGTATTTCCACAAACTGGCCGGACAGAACAAAATCCGCCATATGAAGCGCGGACGCTTCCTGTTCGTTAACAAAACCGATCTCCAAGAACATAAGCGCCGCATGGACACCCTCGGCCCCCAAAAGCACACATCCCGCGCGAGCGCGCCTGGAGGCACCAATGCCGCGATCTTCGACTAGCGACACTACGCAGTACGCATGCGATTCAAACACCCTGGAGATCTGGATTAAAACCGGCTATATCTCCGAGGATGGAGCAAAGGAATTGATCGACGAGGGAAAAGTCCTCGATACGCGGAAATCCCGCCACAACAGCAATGCCACCCGGCGCTGGGGAGGCACAGTAAAAGTCAGTAGATCTTCTGGAACCTGATTCCCTGGTGGGACTCAGCGCAGTGGGTCCGATTCCCACAGGTTCTAATCCGGGCACACGGCACCCGGAACCTCCTTGGGCAAAGGGGCTGGGACAATTGGAAGCTCAGCCCCGCGGGGAGGACAAACGCAGAATGCCACCGGTGCTCCAACCGCCGGCCGCAGAGAGGCAACCGCAGACAGATGGGAGAAAACGCAATCAGACGGGCCAGCGCCCCGCCGAGACCGGCTCGGATCGCCGGCAGCCTTTCCGTCAGGGAAGACTGACGCCCACCTACAATTGAATATGGTAACGGATTATCAGGGAGAGCCGAGCGCCGATGAATACGGCGCTCGGCACCAAAAAACAAAACGAAAGGAGTAGGGGGATGGCAGACTGGACAGCCGGCGAGCAAATGCAAGGGAAAGAAGTCTACACGATCAAGCCAATCGTCGTAGCCACAGGGACCTCGAAGAAGTCAACCATCCCCAGCGGAGCCAGTGGTTACTGCGTTTCAGATGTGTGGGAGCCATGGCATATCCTCGCCGTTAAGTTCCGCATTTTCGGCCTCTGCATCGTCAACCGCGACGATATCTGGATCTGCGGAATGGTTCGAAAATGAGCGGAGCCATGATAAAACCGATCAATAAAAACCGTAAACCCTGCAACAGTTGTCAGGAAACCCGCTCCCACCTTCACAAATGCGTCGCCTGCGGCGGCGGTTTCTGCGGCAGCTGCTCAATCAAGACGACGGACGGTCTGCACGACGTCCGCGTTTGTTTATCCCGTCACTGCCGCGCCCAACTGGTCCAGATCCGCCGGGAAAACCGGCAGTGGATCGGTGAGGTAGCCGCATGATAAAGCCGGCCTGGGCGGTCGGTCTGCTGCTGGTCATCGCGTCGGCATGCGCCGGCGAAGCCTATGCTGCAGTAGCCGATCGGGGACAGGCATGCGCCGAGGATACGCTGAGGATCGACGATATGATCGTCGCCGGCAATCCTGCGGCACGACTGGAAGCCGCGGCTCTGGTGAGTCGAGCCGCAAACTGGTGTATGAGCGCCGACGAAGAAGAACTCGCGACGGCTCAAGCCTGCCTATCTGTAGCCCTGGACATAGACGCCAGAGCCGAATCCATACAGGAGCAGCCGTGATGAACGACAAAAGCATGGTCCGAGTAGAAAGGGGAGTTATCCCCTTCGCCATGATTAACCTGGCTATTTTGGAGAACGCCACCCTTTCCTGGAAAGCAAAGGGAATCCTGGCGTATTGCCTCAGCCGCCCAGACAACTGGACAATCAACCTGACCGACCTGATCCGCCGCTCTCCAGACGGATCAGCCGCTGTCCGCAGCGCTCTGGAAGAGCTGGAGCTGGCCGGGTACATGGTGCGGATCGAAGTCCGCGAAAAGGGGCGATTCTCCAGATACGACATCGTAGTCTACAGCGAACCGATGCCAGAGGAAAAGCGGAGCAGCCCGGACCAGCGCCGCAAGAAGCGCAAGGCCAAGGTGGAAAATCTCCCTTGGGGAGAGCCGCTCGAATTGTCCAGCTGGGACAATACATCGGCCGAACCCGACTTCGACCCGAATTATATCCCAGAAACCCCGCCGGAGCCGGAAATGAATGCTTCACCGTATTGCGGTTTTCCGCAATCGGAAAATCCGCAAGCGGAAAAACCGCAAGCGGAAAATCGCAAACATAATTATATTAATAAGAGTATAAGAGAAGAAGAGGGAGAAGAAAAAACGCCCGCGCGCGAAACTTTACCTTCAAAACCTCTTACCCCAGAAACGCCGCCTGAGAATCCCCAGGGAAATCAGATTGTCGGAAAAATCGCCAAAATGTACGAACAGGAAATTGGAATGATTACCCCGTTCGTCCGCGAAGACATCCTTGATCTGATCAAGACCTGTGACGATCCAGAGCGCTGGGAAGCCGTATTCAGGGCATCTGTAGGGAAAGGTTATCGATGGGGATGGATCAAGAAATGCATCCAGAACCCGGAAGCCGGAAACCTCGCCCGGGCCCCGCAGCCGGCCACCGCCGGCCAGCAACGTGGGAAAGCCCCGGCCTCAGTCCAGGCCCCGCCGGCCGTCGCCATTATCAACGAAATCTACAGCCCGCAAAGGCTGCCCGAATATCAATACGAAAATGTCGCCGGATTTACCGATCTCGACCTTCTGCGATGCATCCTGCAGGCTGGCAAGCTGCTGGGCTGGAAAGGCGATAACATCGCCTGGATGCGCGATTATTACAACCGAAAAGAAATCCCAGCCGTCAAAAAGCAGGAAAGCAAAAAGCCGGCGATCGTCGCCCCGGTCGGTCAGACCTTCAGATAAAAGGATTCCCAGGGAGGAACAAAATGCCGAAAGCCGAATCCATCCCGCAAAATATCGACGCTGAGGAAGCCCTGCTCGGATCGCTCATGATCGATCCTGGATGCGCCGCCCTCATCGATCCTATCGTAAAAGCGGAAGATTTCTACCTCCAAAAGCACAGTTGGGTCTATCAGGCAATCATGAAACTCTGGAAAGCCGGTCAGCCGTCAACCGATTACCTGCTGATCTGCAACGAGTTGTCCGCAAAAGAGCAGTTGGACCCGATTGGTGGACATGCTTACATTGCCCAACTGATCAACGCTGTTCCTTCGGCTTTGAACGCCGAGTCTTACGCCCAGGAAGTTGCAGAAATGTCCTACCGCCGCCGGCTGTTGAACATCGCCACAGATCTGGCGAAGGTTGCCTACGACTATGAAAATCACCCGGAGCCGGGCGCCAATACAATCGCCGGGAAAATCATGACCGCCGGGAAGCCGGAAAACGGTCCGGTAACGGCAGAAAAACTCGCCCAGGATTTCTACAACGATGTGGAATTCTGGTACCAGAACCCGCTCCAGTATGGGCAGGTTCGCGGATTGTCCACAGGACTAAAAGCGCTCGATATGCTGCTGGACGGAATCAAGCCCGGCCTTTTTATCCTGGCCGGCAGAGCCTCAATGGGCAAGACCAACATGGCCCTGCAGCTGACTACCAACATCTGCCGGCAGGGAAAACGCGCCCTGTACATCACGGCAGAAATGAGCGCCAAGAAACTCTCCAACCGCATGATCTGTCAGGCCGCCCACGTTGACTCGAAGCGAGTTGAGAAAGGCTGGATCAGCGATAGCGAATGGCCGACGATCACACAGGCCATGGACGAGTTCTCCGGCTTTGATCTGGTAATCGACGATATCACGCAACAATCGACGCTCAGCAGGGTCCGCTCGACCATTTACCGGGAACACAACCGGAAGCCGGTCGATTTCCTGGTCGTCGACTATCTTGGCCTGTTGGCGAACGATGAACGCGACAAAAGCGACCGCAAAGCCGAGAATCGGAACATTGAATTGGGAAATCTGGCCCGGCACCTGCTGCTGATGTCGGCGTCGCTGCAGATCCCAATCTTCGCCCTGCATCAGGTCGGCAGAGCCGTCGAGAGCCGAGAGGATAAGCGGCCCCAGATGGGCGACTTATATGAGTCCGGTCATCTGGAGCAGCACGCCGACGTGGTCGCGTTTGTATACCGGGATTCGGTTTACAACGAAGCTACCGAGAAACCCAATATTCTTGAATTTATCGTCCGAAAGAACCGGTCCGGCATCATCGGCACCGCCGAACTATTCTGGGGAAGATTCGCTGAAATCAGCAACGCCTCGCCGATCGGCGAGCAGCTGCAAAACTTCGACATGGAAATGGCGCAGTGAAAACGCTAAAGGTATCTGCAAACGTTTGCAGATAGGAAAGGGAAAACGATGAACGCACAGCAAGCCCTGAATATGATAGACCTTCCGGTCCGGGCCCTGGTTTATGGGAACACGGTTTGCAAAGAACTTCGCGCCTTGGGAGCAGAGCTGGACCAGAAAGAGGAAAAGAAAATCATCAATCTGGCACGTGGGATCTTGACGGCCTGGACGATCGAATACGCAGCCGGCCGGAATATTGATCTGCCGCCGGCCCATGAGATTGCCGAAATCCACATCGAACAAAACCCGCAACTGAGAGGGAGTGCTAAATGACTGAATCCCGCGAGATCCGCGTAATAACCCTGTTAAGCGCCGGCATGGTCTTCTTCCTGGCCGCCGCAGCGTTCGTGCTCAGCTACGAAGCGCTGCACCAGCTGGCCCTGAGCAACGGCATCAGCCCGACCCTGGCCTGGCTTTTTCCTCTGGTCGTCGACGGCGCGATGATCACGGCCAGCCTCGCCGTGATGAGAAACTCGCTCCTGCAGGAGCACACGCTGTACCAGTGGGGATTGGTCGGGTTATTCACTGCCGCGAGTATCGTGTTCAACGTGCTGCATGCCCAGGACAATCTGCTCGCCCGGGTCATCGGCGGCACTGCACCGGTCTCGCTTTTCCTCGGGTACGAGTTGCTGATGGGCCAGATCCGCAGCAACGTTACCCGCCGCAGCGTCGCCGCCAGCCTCCAGGACCTGGAGCGCAAAGGGACCGAGCTGGCGCAGCAGCTGCGCGACCTCGAAGCGCAGATCGCGCAGGCCGGCGCAGATATCGCGCAAGCGGCCGCGGATCTGGACGCAAAGCGCGCGCAGATCGCGCAGGAAGACGCCGCAGCCCGCGCAGCCGCCGCGCAGCGCGACGCAGAACTGGCGCGCCTCGCGGCGCAAGCGGAGCAGGACTGGAAAGCCCGCGCCGAAGCTGCGCGCAAGGAAGCGCGAGAAGCGCAAACCGCCGCGAAAGAAGCGCGGCAGCAGCGCGACGCATTGACGCAGGAAATCGAGCAACTGCGCATGGAGCGCGAACGAGCCGCAGATCAGCGCGAATCGAACGCAGACCCCGCGCAGCCGGCGCAAGAAGAGCGCAGCGCACGCATCACCCCCGCAGCATGGCGCGCAATCTGCGCCGGTTTGAACGGCCAGCGCGCGCAGATGACCGCAGATGCAGTGAATGAGATCCTTTCCGCGCGCGGATTCGCGCCGCTGAAAGAACGCACCGCGCAGGAATACGCCAAGACCGCGCGGGAGATGGCGCAGGTCGAAAATTAAAAGGAGTCACGAAATGAACGGATTTTTAACTGCTGAAACCGAAATGCTGTTGTTACAAGACTTCCTGACGATCCTGCGCGACCTCGTTGGCGCACAAGAAGGCGAAAGCCTCTACGTGAAAATCCGCCAAATTGTCGCGGAGCGTGATTCATTGAAAGAAAAAGCCCAAAGACTTCAAGATGATTTGGATATCAGCAACGAAACCTTCGAGGACATGAAGAAAACCATGCGTTGCCCCGATGGCAGGAAAATCGACGAACACTTCGAAGTCATGATGCGGAAGGCCGACTTGCTCGATAAAGCGGTTGGTCTGCTTGAGGGATGCCAGGGTAGCACGTTGACTCTAGATCAGAGAGCATACATCTGCAAATTCCTGGAAGAAGTTGCGGAGAGTAAGTGACCAACGCTTACACGGTCTTTGTTCCCGGAAAGCCGATATCAAAAGAGCGCCCGCGGTTCGGAAAAAACGGGAACGTCTACACACCCAGGAAAACCCACAACTATGAGCAGTTGGTCAAGACCTACTATCGCGGCCCATTTTTCCAGGGGGAAGTAAAAATCGAATTGATCTTTGTGCTGCCGGACCGGCGGCGCGTCGATGTGGACAATTTGGTCAAGTCCGTTCTGGACGGCCTGAACGGGAAAGCCTGGACCGACGACTGCCAAGTCGTGAGCCTCCAGGCCGACAAATTCACCGGGGACGAACCCGGCGTCACCATCACCATCCAGGAAGCAGAGGAGGAGCGGAATGCCTAAGGGATTTATGGGCGGTATTTTTATGATTGCTGTTTTCATCATTCTGTTTACGCTGGCCGGCGCTCTTATCTCGCAATCCTGGGCTACGGCCCGCGCCGCCGACGCGGCAGCGATCGCCGCCGCCGGCCAGACGACTTCGGTGGTCGGCGTGACGATCATGGCGATCGGCATGGTGATCGTTGTCGTAACTGCTGCGACCGCCGTCGCATTCCTGGCCTGGAAGGTGACAAAGCTGCAGATGGAGCTGGAACGCCGGACCCAGATCCCGACCGCTGAAGCGCTGCTGGCGCAGAACACCCGCCGGCGCGCCGCGATCGCTACGCCCGTGCGGAACGCTGACGGCTATCAGATCGGCACGCAGGCCCAGTGGGAGCGACTCCCGCTGGAAGTCGAAGACTCAGACCCAGCCCCGATTATCCCCGCCGGATGGTGGCCGCAGTGAAGGCCCGCTCCCTGGCCCCCTGGGCAATCTGCGCCGGCCTCATCCTGACCACAGCCTGCACTGCCGCCGGCAGCTCGCCGGCGATGTACGCAGCCTCCGCCGCGCCAGTGGTTACCTCGTCGGATCTCCAGCCAACCATTGCGGCCGCCCAGGTTGAAGCCTACCTTGCCGAGATCGAAGCCCGGCAAGGAGCCGAACGTTATCAGGTCACACTCAACGCTGCGTATGCGGCCAGCACGGCCACGGCCCAGGCCCAACACGCGACAGCTACCGCTCGCGCATGGGAAGCCCAGGAACGCGCCGCCGCTCAAAGCGCGACGGCCACCGCTATGGCATGGCAGACAACGGTCCAGGCCCAGCAGGCGCAAGCCACCGCGACCTCCCAGGCCCAACAGGCGACGGCCACCGCCGATGCGGAGCGCTTCCATGCCCAAGCTACTGCAACAGAGAGCGCCCTGCGCGCCCAGGCGCAAGCCACAGCCATGGCCTGGGGAATGCAGGCAACCGCGACCGCCGAGGCATGGCGCACGCAGGCGACAGTCCAGGCCGCCCAGGCCGACAAGGCCCGGCTGGACGCGGAGCGGGAGCGGATGATCTACCCACTGAAGGCCTTCGGCCCCTGGGCTATCCTGGCGATGGCCGTAGTTTTCATTTTGTGGGGCGGGTATCGGCTCGTCGGAGCCCTGGAGATGCGGCTGCGCGTCGTCAATCGAGATGCGCGCGGCGACGCCCCCCTGTTGGTCCTGCGGACCGGTCGTCTGGGGATCGCCGTCGTCGACGCCGACCGCTCGATGGGCCCGGCTACGCTCCTGATGAACGACAGCGTGAGCCAGCCGGCCCTGGCCGACCCGGATCGGCAGGCCCAGGTCACCGCCCGCGATCAGGCCGTCGATCTGGCCCATCGGGGATTGCCGGCCGGCAGCGAAGCCCAGAAGAAGCGCGTCGCCCAGGCCGCCCGAATGTTGACCGCCGAACCGCAGCCGGAGCCCGTCGAACCCAGGCCGCTGCCGGCCGGTTTGCGGATCGTACCGCCGGCTGAAGTGCGCCGCTGGCTGGACGATGTGAAGCCGAAGGCCCTGGCCGCCGCCATCACAGACAGAGAAATCATCGGGGAGGAAAAGTAATGGTTAAGCCGCTCGAAAAGCTCACCCTGAACGATCTGACAAAAGACCAACTCATCCAATTCATCCAGGATAACTACATCACGGTCCATCCGCGCGACATCGCCAGAGTCCTATGGCACGCCACCGAAGTGTCCTGCCTGAAAGAGATGGAAGCCGCGAACGCCGACATGAAAAAAGCCAAAAGCTTGAAAGCAAAGACGGCCGCAAATAACCGACTTGGTCGCGCCATGCTCACCGGAGCGAAAGCGGACGCGATGTATGACGCATGGTTCAGATCAAAGAAGGAGGAAGCGTGACCAACGCCATCGAAATAACCCGCCCGCGGCAGGCCGAAGCTGCCGCCATTATGGAAGTTATCCCCTCGACTTTAAGCCGACGAGGACTGGCCCCGGAGTTCTGCGACTGGGCCCTGACCGAGGAAGACGGAATGACCTGGCTCTTCGGCGCCATCGACACACAGAAAGTAGGACGCCTGGAAGCCTACATGAGCAACGACTTATTGCATCATCTCTCGACCGACCTCGGCGGCCGGCAGGTACATCTCAGCAACTCTTCCGGATTGCGCTACGCCGTGCTGCTTTCTCCGCCCCCGCAGCTGCCCAAGCGCGCCGATTTCCCTGGCTTCCAACGCGGAGCCGTTCAGCTGGGCATTGACGCCGCCGGCCGGACCATCAAAGCAACCTGGGCGGATCTGGGCCATATGATGGTGCCCGGCATGACCCGCTCCGGGAAATCCGCTTTCCTGCGCATGTTGGTCTATCAGGCCCTGCTGGAAGGCTGCCGGCTGCTATTATCTGATGTAGACGGCGCAACTTTCCCTATGCTGGAAGGCAACCCGGCCCTGCTGGCCCCGATCGCTGGCAGCGCGGAAGAAGCCCTGGAGATCGTCGAGTGCGCCCTGGCCGAGTGCGAAAACCGGTCGAACTTATTCAAATCTGCCCCCGGCTTCCCGGAGAAGCTGGAAGAATACAATACGGTCGCCGCCCGCGAAGGACTGCCGCAGCTACCCAGGATCATCGTCATCCTGGACGAGTTCAATGCCACTGTTGCCGCCGGCGGCGGATATCGCGGAACGTTGGCCCGAGCAGCCGCCCGACTGGCATGGCGTGGGTTAAAATTCGGCATCACCCTGATCTTCGCCGCCCAGGATTTCAGCAAAGAGGTAGTCGGCCAAGTGAGGAATCAGGTCGGCACGGTGATCGGCTTCCGCGTCCGCAGCCTGGAGGTCGCCCGCCGGATGGGAATCGAGGACGCCTTCCGGATTGCTGCCAGCCGGCCAGGGACTGCCGTCACCGATCGCTGGGGACCGATGCAGGCCTTCTACCTGCCGAAGGAAGCCTTAGTGGAGCTGGCAGGGAAGATCGGACCGGTGGCCGCCAGGGGGATACTGACGCCGGCAGAACGAGAGATGGTTGCCTGGGCCCAGGCGGAGCGGGGCGGTCGGCTGACGATCCCAGATATCCAGGCCCGGATGGGAATCGGGCAAAAGCCAGCCCGCCGGCTGGCCGACGAATGGGAAGCGCGCGGTTGGCTGAGAAAAGACGCGAACGAGAACAATGCGCGCGTGATAACGCCAGAATTGGCAAGAATTGCGACAGACTGACCGGCCCGACAGACTCGACAGACCGACAGACTGCCAAAAAGGAGCAGAATGAAAGAAAGGCCCGTTATTTTTACAGCTGAAAGCGTGAGGGCGATCCTGGCCGGCCACAAAACACAAACCCGGCGCGTCCTGAAACCCCAGCCATCCCCTACCGGTGGGAGCAGAATAGACAGGATCGAATACTCTGGTCCGCTGGGCTGGGTTCCAACATCCCCCAGTGGAAAGGTGGGAATTTTTCACCCGGTAACTTACCGCTGCCCTTATGGGAATGTAGGGGATAGATTGTGGGTTCGGGAGAGCTGGACAGATGAAGCGCCCAATAAAATCTATTACCGCGCCGACATGGACTTCATTCCTTCAACTGCATGGAGATCGCCAATCTTCATGCCTCGAAACGCCTCCCGATTACTTCTGGAGATAGTCCACATCCGAACCGAACCCTTGCACAATATAGGAACTCTGGACGCCATAGCCGAAGGAATAACCGGCCCTTTTGATGTGGGGTATAAAGCCTATTACATGCCCGGAGACTCCAAGCCAAGATACAGCTGTCCGCGAGCAGCTTTCGAGGCATTGTGGAATTACATAAATTTTAAGCGGCACCCCTGGGACTCAAATCCCTGGGTCTGGGCTATAACCTTTAAGGTTTGCTCAAAGGGATAATCATGAACAACAAAGAGATTTTCGAGACTTTGCTGAAATCACATCCAGAATCCGCCTACGCATTCCGGCGCGCCATGGCCGCCCAGGCCCGCCCCTGGGAATGGAATCGATGGGGAACCTTAATGAGCGCGAACGGCCCAGTGATGTCCGTCACGCAAGAACCGATCGGCCCGGACTTTGAATTCATCGCCGCAGCGCGCCAAGATATCCCGCGAATGGCGAACGAACTGACTGAAGCCCTGGCCGCCGTCGAATACCTCAGAGGGGAATTAAAGCGGGTAACCGCAGAACAACTATCACGATATGAGGAGAATCATCATGCCAGTACTCACAATAGATGAAATAGACGCCGACCTCAGAACTGCCTTTGCTGCGCAGCGGGGCGACAAAGCTGCCCAGTGGACAATGATTCAAAAATTCATGACCATGAAAAAACACGAATGGCTGCGAGTCTTGGACACGATCAATCAGTGCAAGCGGTACGGGATTATGACGTTCGACGAAGCCAAAGCCATCGTCGGCGGAGACGACATGAGCATCCCGCCGAACACTGAGCCGTTCGTCGAAGAGATCAAGCGCCGGCTGGGAATTTTCGACGGAGGAAAGAATGAATAAGGAAGAGTTGGTCCGAATAGCGACTCGGTTGGATACAGCAGGGTACCCGGAGCTGTCCCAGGCCATCAACTCCATGGCGAAGGCAACGCCCGGAAACTGGCATCATTATGAATGCAGAAAGGCCGGCGAGTGGGGAGGGGGGATTATTTCCCGTCACAACGGTGACGTGCTCAATGTTTCAAATTACAGCTCCCCTGGATTCGATGATACGCAGTTCATTATAGCAGCCCACGAGACGCTGCCCCAGTTCGCCGCGACAATTCTCCATCTGCAGGAAAAGCTCAGGGAAGCAGAGCAGCGTCTGAAGGACGCCAAGTCCGAACTGGATGAAATAGCCAGGCGCAACCGCAGAAAATAAGAAAGCGCCGGCCTACTGGCCGGCGCTTTCTTATTTTGTTCGCTCACAATATGGATTTATACTTATGCAATCACTCACAAGGAACACAGCATGAAATATATAACAAGGATTCAAATAACCGAGGCAGACAAAAAAACCATTTATCTAATTTTTAAAGCTCACCCCGAATTAAAAGGAAATGAAAATCGGGCAGTCTCGTTGGCACTTCACGAATGGAAACGCGCCTATTTAAATGAAAGCGACACCTACTACCCAATCCTTCTACAAGATCTTGGTAATCCAGATCGCTACGATATTATAAGAGTCCTTAAAGAACCAGGAAAAACAATTGCATCTGGAGAAGAAAAATTAACAGGTTGGCTTGGAACAACAAATGACAGCATCTCAAAAACGGCTCTGGGAAAGCTTGACGCTGAAGGGTTGCGAGAACTTCTGCTTGAGTATAACGTCGGGATTGATCCAGTTACCCCAGTCCGTTACGTAAACTACGCAGTTGGAGGTAGCCGAGCCGCAGAATTGCACAACTACGACTACGCATATCCCTACCAAGGACCATGGATGGGAGTGACACCGGAGGGAGTAGGTTGGTGCGATGATCCAGCCACTGTAAAAAAGGCTCGAGTAATTATTCAAGATGAATATGTAATCATCATTTTTTCAGATGGTAAAAAGTGGTTTGTTTTTGATTCTTGCCCCCAAGGAACTGAAAACATGGAAGAACGAGCCAGAGAGATTGTAGGGTTGCGATTTGATCGTGAAAAATTTATTCAGTTTATCGAAAACAAATAAAAAACAGTCCCACCCAAAAACGCAAAGAAAGCGCCGGCAAGTTGCCGGCGCTTTCTTATTTCCCAACCTATCTCTTAGGAAATTCGCTCAATAACCTATTGATCTCTCATTTGATTTGTAGTACAATTCAAATGAGTAGCATTTACATCAAAAATATCATCTATAAACATCGTTTTAATCTTAAAATTAAAATTGAGGATTACATGGCCGGAAAACAGGGAAAATCAGGGGGGTGCCGTTCTGGAGCGGGAAGACCTCCAAAAAACGCCACCATCGGAAGGAATTTTACTTTTGAAAATGGACAACAGGTGAAAATTTCAGTGACGGGGAATGGGTCTGTTCAAAAACTTCTGGCATGCCTGAAGTTAGAACGAGGGGACCCGGGATACAGGATGCGGTTACGCGGAGATAACGGCTGGGAGTTGACAATTGAAACAGCTACTGATATCAGAGGTGAGCCGTAACCTGATTTCTTATCTGGAAAACTAAAGTAAAATCCACCGCAGCAAGAAAACAATTTAAATATTTTTCTGGGCAAGGTGGCTTGGTAAATTACCCAAAACCATCTATATTTTTCACCCAAGGAAGACCTGAAATGATGACAACCGAAGAAACAATTACCCTCGTACCGCTGGGGAAACTACAATGCGTTATAACAAACAAACTACGGGCTGATACCCCAGAAGAACATGTACGTCAACGTATTGCCAGGAGTCTCGTAGAAGATTACGGATATGATAAAGCCGATATTGAAATCGAGTTTACCGTCAAATTAGGAAGTAGTAAAAGACGTGTTGATATAGCAATTTTTCTACCTCAAACTAAACATAAACAAGAAAACATCAAAATAATTATCGAATGCAAGAGAGAAGAAATTCGCCCCACTGACCGCGATAATGGCACAGAACAACTCAAATCATACCTCTCTGCATGTGCAAATGCTCATTTTGGAATGTGGATAGGTTCCGAGCTACAAGTATGGGAACGACAAACATCCGACAAAGGCGAAGTATGTTTTGCAGAAGCAACAGATATTCCACGCTCTGGTTACGATACTCCAAAACCTATTACCTTTACAGAACTTGTTCCGGCACACGAAGAATTGATCTCCTTACTAAAACGCTGTCACAACTACATTTACGGAAATCAAGGCTTACAAAAAGAGCCCGCATTTCAGGAATTGCTAAAGTTAATCTTCTGCAAGGTTTATGATGAGGATACCTCATCGGGTGAGATGCGGATTTTTATCAGCAATGACGAACGCCGCTCCGAAATTGGACAAAGAAGATTACAGAAAACGATCGAACAACTCTTTGAAGATGTAAAAAATCGTTACCCGTACATTTTCGCCCCCGATGAACAAATCCGAATGGACAATAGGGTGTTAGCTTATGTAGTAGGTGAGTTGCAACGATATTCACTGTTACAAACTGTTGCCGATGTAAAAGGAGCAGCCTATGAACAATTGGTCGGCAGTAATCTACGTGGAGATAGAGGAGAATTTTTCACTCCCCGCAATGTCTGCGATATGGCGGCTCAAATGGCACTGGCAACTTACCCACCTGAAAAATGGCTTAAATTGCATACCATAGATCCCGCTTGTGGAACTGGCGGTTTTCTCGTAGCGGTACTAAATGTGTGGCGTGAACATCTCGAAAAAATACAACGCACTAAATGGCCGAACAATGAAAGTAAAGCCTTAGAAGAAACCGTACGTTTATTAAAAGAAACTGCTAACCAATGTCTTACAGGGATTGATTTTAATCCAATTTTAGTCCGCGCAGCACAAATGAACTTAGTTATGCAGGGTGACGGTTCCACTAATGTTTATCATGCCAATTCACTTTTACCATCTGGTGAATGGATCTCGGATGTAAGCGATCATGTACAACTAGGTAAATTTGACATTGTCCTGACAAATCCACCTTTTGGATCAAGAATCCCCATAGATGATCCTCATATACTGGCACAGTTTGAATTATCCACATTTGAAATGGAAAATGGCGCTCGCCGCGCATCCATGCCGCCCGAGCAATTATTCATAGAACGTTGTCTGCAATTACTTAAACCTAATGGACGAATGGCGATCGTTCTTCCTGACAGCATTTTATCAAACCCTGGCCTTGCATTTATCCGACGCTGGATACTCAAGCGTACACGTGTAATTGCAAGCATAGACTTACCTCAAGTCACATTCGAGCCGTACACTGGCACCCAAACAAGTGTTTTATTACTGCAAAAGAAAACACGCGAAGAGATGATGATAGAACAGGAAGCCCACAAAAGCCGTGACTATGAAGTCTTTATGACGATACCTGAAGCCGTTGGGCATGATCGCCGCGGAGAAATTCATTACCTTCGAACACCAGAAGGGGAATTGATTGAATACGAGGACACCATCACAATAACACGACGCAATGCTAATGGACAACTTATGACAGAACAACGCCGACAAAAAGTACGTGAAAAATTCGACCAATTACCTGAGGTCGTCCGTTATTTCAAGGAATGGTTATCTAAACAAGAACGAATGAGATGGATCAATGGCTGAAATAAACGATCACATTCTTACTCATCAAGAACGTCACCAGCAATTCATTGAATCAGGATGGTTAAATCCAATTTCAATAGCAACGGTTTCGTCTCATTGGCTTTATAATGGCGAAAGCAGACTTGATGGTGGTTATTATGCAAATGATGCTATTACAGCTTTGCATATCGTAAAAGACAGCGGTTTTCCCATGCAATTACTGGACCAATTGACCGAACCGCCATTTTACCCTAATAGATTTAAGCGTATCTATGCAAAAAGCCAAAAAGCCGGTACGCCGTTCCTTACAGCATCTGAAATGCTCCAATTTAGACCGACCAGTGAAGCATTTTTAGCCAACAATACAAGGGCAGTTAATGTCTGCCAAGTACAACCAAATTGGATATTAGTTACCCGTTCTGGAACAGTGGGAAGATGTGTAATCGTGAATAAACGATTATCTCACTTCGCTATTACCGATGATGCAATTCGAGTAAAACCTCGGGAAATACCGGGAGGTTACCTGTACGCTTTTCTTTCCTCGAAAATTGGACAAGCACTAATTTCTAAAGATCAATATGGCTCAGCCATCAACCATCTCGAACCGCACCACCTCGCAAAAGTGCCAGTGCCACTACTACCAGAAGAAGCACAAATGGAAATACACACAGCCATTATGCAAGCTTACACATTGCGAGATGAAGCAAACCAAATGTTGGATGAAGCTGACGATCTACTTCATGAAAGATTGGGGCTAGTTCATTTTGATGAAGATTTTGTGAAGTATATCTCTGCTTCAAATACATCACAATCTATAACTCGCCTCTATATTCCTCACCCTAGAGCATTTAGCATAAAGGCATCCGAATTGAATGATCGCTTGGATGTTTCGTACCACATACCAGTTGTACGAACAGTCACAGAATTACTACACAAAGGAAAATACCTACCAGTCCCTGTACACGAAATAGCAGAAAATATTTACCTTCCGCCACGCTTTAAACGCATCTATGTAACTGCCCAATATGGAGTCCCATTTTTGCGTCCTTCACACCTCCCTCAGATGCGACATTATGATCTTGGGTACATTTCAAACCTTACTAAAGTTTTAGACTTGTTGGCATTAAAATCAGGAGATGTTTTGATAACTTCAGACGGAACAGTAGGGAAAATCGGGTTAGTTACAAGTCGAATAACAGGATGGGCAGGAAGCAACAACATTGCTCGCATAACCTGTAAAAATTCCGACTCTGAGTTTACAAATGGTTATCTAGCAGCATTTTTAAATACACCTTACGGATATCATCAATTAGTACGTGAAATTTATGGTGGAGTAATTGATCATATAGAAGAGTCGCAAATCGGTTCTGTTCTTATTCCGAATCCACCATCCCACGTTCAGATGGAAATTGGTAAACAAGTTATCGAAGCTTTTGAGAAAAAAGATGAAGCCCGTGTAATAGAAGAAAATGCTATCCGTAAAATAGAAGCATTATTACTACACAAGGAAGAAACCCACAATTAGATAAAAAAATTTCAACAACCCTAAAAATACAAAACCGGGCCCTTTATCAGGGCCCGGTTTCGCATCTGCAAACGTTTGCAGATAGCTACGCGGAAGGAACCTCGATCGGCGCTTCCGTCGCCTCAGCTGGCTGATCGGTCTGGGCCGGAGCCGGCTGAACCGGATCTTGAATCACCAGACTGAACTGACCATTAACAGTCTGGAACGCGTAGCGGCACCCATCAATAGAAATGCTGGGTCTCAGCACGCTGGAAAACCCCACCGCCAGCGCCGTGAGCGCTTCCTCCTGCGCCTGAACCTCAGCCTTCGCAGTCTCCAGGCTGCGGATGATGGCGAGAGCTGCAGTCTTCTGCCCATTGCTCAACGGGATAACTCTCATTCTTTTTTCCTTTCCGGGAGTGATACCCGAATTTTTAGGCCGTGGTCTATTTTTGCAACCCCGCCGGCTCACAGCACATAACCCCAGATCTGCACAATTGCCAGACAGCTCGCGCCGCCGACCGTGATCACGATGTCCCCGTTTGCGTCACAGGGAACCCACGCCGTCTGCTCATTGTACGTCGCCAGATTGGCCTTGACGGCCATGGCGACGCTCGTAGATCCGGCCGGCCCGACCGTCGCGTAGTACGATGTACTCGCAGCGCTCCAGTTGCACGCCAGCCGAACCAGAGCCATCTTAATCCCAGCCGGAGCGCTGAAAGTGACGCTCGTGTCGATGGTATAAGATGCCGCAGTCTTGGTATTTCCATTCCAATCGGAGCTGGTCAGGGGAGAGGTAAGAGGAACGGTGAGATAGCCAGTCCGCAACGCTCCATCCCGGTAAGCGCGTAGGACTCCCGTAAATTCCACATTTCCGTCGCCCGGGTCCGTGGTTTTGTTTCCAAAGAAGGCCCCCTTGGCGTTCCGCAGGTCGCCGTCCATGTAGATCTCGCCGGCGGCCGGAGCATCCCCGGTAGTCCCCACCGCCATCCCGCCGGAAGTCCCGATTTTTCCAGACGCCAGAATCTGCCCGGCTGAAGGAGCCGCCGTCAGGGACCCCACCGACAACCCGCCCGAAGTGGCGATCTTGCCGGCGGCAAAGATCTGGCCGGCGGTCGGCGCAGTCCCCACCGAGCCGGCCGCGACGCCGCTGGCATTGACATTCCCGCCGGCATTGACGGCGCCGGACGCATTGACGCTGCCGGCGTCGGTCCCAGTTGCAGTGCCGGCCACCAGATAGCTGGCTTTCACAGACCCTGATGCGCGCAAGGACCCCGCAGCAGCGCCCGATTCCGTCCCCAGATTGGTCCCCCCCTGGAAAGTATTCGTCAAATACCACGTATTCACCCCATGCATGACGGGGATGTCGAAGCCGGACGGAGCCTTGACCTCGACTTTGTTGGTCGAGTCGTAATACCCCAAAATGTAACCATTAACGGGAGTCCCCCAGGTCACATCCGAGAGACTGCGCAGCTGATGATTGTGGCCGGCAACCGCAAAACCGGCGGCATGGATGCCGTCCAGGGTATCGGCATCGAGCCCGGAGCCAGGACCGTCGTGAGAAAGCACGTTGGTCCAGGAATTGTCGATGATTTGGGTATAGTGGTACCCGTCAATCAAATCGGCGTCCAGGCCGGAGCCGGAGCCGCCGCGATTTTCAAACGCTCCCTCAGCCGCGTTATAAACCAACGTCTGCCCGCTGGAAGGCGAACTGATTAACACATCGGTCAGATCGTTGATCTCCATCAAAACATCGAGACCGCCGGCTTCAGGGATGTAGATATGGCTATTCAGGGCGAGCTTAACCGCAGCCGTCAGGACATGCGTACCGGGATCAAACGCAAGATCGACGCTGCTTGTATCGGAAACCGTCAATGACGCCTCGACATCATCAGGGACCCAGGCCGTCCCGCTCCACACCAACGCCTGACCGGTCACGGGAGCGGCCGCGTCTACATTATCGATGTCGTCCAGGTTGGCACCGAAGACCAGCCCGTTGGCGTCATCGTTTACCCGCACCAGCTTCCGCGCCATCCCCGTGTAGGAGTCCACCGTATCGCCCAGACCCAGGAACGTCTCCGTGCTGGTTTTCTGGGAGATGGTCCGCAGGTCGATAATTTCCCCATTGAGCCAATCGATCACATCCGCCGGCGGCTGGAGCTTGACGGCAGCCGTCACATACACATCGGCCGGAGGATAAGCCAGCGCCTCCAATGTCTGTGCGCCCGGAGCATAGACGCCGACCTCGCCGGTCGAATTGAAGTAGATCAGGACGTAGCGCGTCTCCGATTCATGATAGTACGTAGTGAGATCGACATCTACCGCCTCATAGGCCTGATGAAAAGCCCCGGCGCAGTAATACTGCCCACCCTGCACCACGACATGGCCGGCCGCCGCCCCCGGCTGGACCCGCAGCTCGTAGATCTGATGAAATGATAGGAAATACGGAACATCGTCCGCTCCGCTCCGAAATTCATGCGTCCAGGCATGCGGATCGACGCGCCATGTTGGCGGTACGATCGGATTGCCCCCCGAATTCCCGATCTGGATGCCGGTCTCGTCCGTCTCGGCGATGTACTGCACGCCGAGCAGCGGATGCGTCTGGATGATCACGGGCAGGTTCCACATCGGGCGAATCCGCCCAGGGAAAACGCCCAGCTCATACCCGCCGGCTTTCGCCACCCGCACATACCACTCAGGACGCTCGGTCCCATCATCGTTCAGGGGATGAAAGTTTTTGTTGTCATCCCCCAGCAGCCCTCGCAGGAGCACGCCCTTGTGGCTTAGATCCTGAGCCGCATTTTCCAACTCTCTCAAACCTGACATATCGTTCTCCTTTACCGCTTGAATAGGATGCCGTGATAACAAGCCCCCCCGCACGTACAGGGGATGCTGTTTGTGTAAGGGGCGGAGCCGGCAGAGGAGCCGGAGCGCCCGCGCGGCTCGGCGTCGTACCGAGTCAGCGTCAAGACTCCATGAGGGGAGCCGGACGTAAGGCCTTCGTACCGCCCGGTGACTAACCAATCCGTCTGCGTCGTCATCGGCATGAGCAGATGACATATACCCGCCAAGTTAATGGTGGGCGGGTTGGCCGTCACCAAAGTCTGCCAGCCGTCAGTCGTCGAATAGATCTTCCCGCCCGACATCACCCGCTGAAAATTCCAGCGATTAGCCAGAATCGCCAGCAGGTCGGGATGGCCGAGACCCAAGTTCTTCGAGTCCTGCAGCACGGTGAGAGACATCCCCGGAGCCTGAACTTTTACCAGGTCTGGCCCGCCAAAACCATTCCCAGCGACTAAAGCCTTCGAAGTATCCAAAGCCGAGACCGTCGCCCAGGGAGTCCAGGAACTGGCGCCCAAATTGTTGTTGTCGATCCAGTTCTGGCCCGAGTCTGGGCTGTAGGAGATCCAGCCGCCAATATTCAACGTGCGCCACATCACATTGCCGCGCACGAAAAGGTTGCCGACCTGATAGATCGGGCCGGCGTCCAAAATTTTCCAGTTCGTCCAGCTTACGCCGTTGTCTACGCTCTTGAAGATGTACTGGCCGACATCGTAAATGGCCCCGGAGAAGTAAGCGTAAACATGCCCAGTGGACTGGTCAACGGTCACCCAGTGTAATGTGCCGGCCCCGACCCCCAAAGCCACCCGCGCCTGCGCGGCGGTGAGCGACACGGCCCAACTGGCCGCCTCGGCAGAGCGGCGGTAGATGCACCGTTCATCCTCGGTCAGCATAAATAAATAGCCGACGCTTTCATTCATCGCGCCGACCCGGCATTTAAGCGAATTCAACCCGGTATTGATAGCCGTCCAGGTCGGCTGCGCGAGAGAGGACGGCTGCGGGAAGTTGTTGGTTTTGTAGACCCCCAGGAGGTTGGAGAAAAAGTACCACTCAGTGGGCCAGGATTCCGGCCGAGGGGGAAGGGGCGGTACAGGGGGAAGAGAAGGCGGCGGCGGAGTGGGGATTGTCTCGATCGGCGGGTAGATAATCATGACCGCGCCGGCCGTCACGCCGAACGTCCGCGCCTCGATCGAGAAGGCCCACCGGCCGGACGCCGCCTTGTACTCCAACCGCGCCCCTTCAACCGCCGCCCGCTCTGTCTTTCCCCGCGCCTTATCCATGAAATCGACCAGATGGTACATGGCTGGATCGATCCAGCTGCGCGGTTTGAGTGTTACTTTGTCGGAATAGTTCTCGATGCCGTAATGCCGGCCGGCCCACAGGCGCAACTGCGCTTCATCATGGGGAGCCAGGCTATTCAACTCCGCCGGCGCGCCGAACGCATCAGGATGCGCCGGCGCGCGCGTTCGGGCCGGCGCATAGTTCCCGCCCGGAGCCCGGTACACGCCTTCGGCAAAGACTTCGCTGACCGAAGGCTGCGCCCGGTTGATCTCCACCTCGCCCTCCAGGGAAGAGCCGGCTGTGAGATTTACCGCCGAATACCCCGCCCAAGTCGCCGCGTCTTTATACAGTTCCTGCGGAGTCACCACCACCCCGCCCGAGAGATACCCCCGCACCGCCCAGAAGGTAGACTTCGTTAGGTAGTCCACCTGGGAAATCAGGCTGCCCCCGCGGAATTCCTGGCCGGCAATCGATTCGCCGGCGGAGACCGAGACGTTACTGACCTCGCTCAGCGTCGAGTGCCAGTAAATCAAGAACCAGAACGCCCGCGCCGTCGTCAGCTCGTACACCTGCGCCCAGTTGGATGGCGTTGTCACGCCGGTGATGTTGGTGACGATGAAGGGATAAGCATGCAGGTAGGAAGAAAACGCCAACGCCGGCAGCAGCTTGAACGACCAGCGGCTACGCTCGAAAGTGCTGGTATCCCGGTCGATTACCAGATAGCCCAGGAAGATCACATCCCCGCTTTCCAGATCGACAATGCACGCTTGCGAATAGCGCAACATACTGATGGGAGCCTCGATCGAAAGATCCACTTCCCAGCCTTTGTTGTAAGCCCAGCGGGCCGAGCAGGAGCTGAGGACCGCGGTATATTCCGGATTGACCCAGACGGGGATGTACCGGTAAGCCTCCGTCCCATTCGCGTCCGTGATGGTGCAGAGCAAATACCGGAATCCGGGAGTGGTGAACATGATCGAGACCTCCGGCCCGGTTCCGGTCACCACGCCCCCAAAGCCGGCGCTCCAGGCATACGACAAAGGGGATCCTGTGGTAATGTTGGGGACCGACGCGATCGCCGTCGCGTCAAACGACTCGTACACGGAAACGACGACCGCCTCAGACCACGCCCCGCCCACTTTGCGCACCGACGCCACCGGTGAAGGCGGCAGCTCTCGCTGCCACGGGTCCGGGAAGGCAATGTCGCCGTCCTTGTAGACAACGCCGTTCGAGATCGTCTGATAGCGCGACCAGGGATAGCGCGCGTTATAAATGGACACCGTATCGCCGCCGGCGAACGTTACCGGATTCTCCGCCAACTTGATCGTCCCCAGCACCGCATCGACCTCGCGGACCCGCACCATCTCAAACGACGCATGGATCAGGACCAGATTGCGCATCCAGGCCCCCAGCGCCCCCGTGCTGGTCGAGACGGTCAGCGTGTAGGTGGCTTCGTCGTAGGCGGTCACCGATCCGGTCCAGGTAGCCGTTGACGGAATTGTCAGCATTCCCAGACGCGCCTGATTGAGTTCCATTAGACCGCCTCCAACAAAATAAACTCCAGGACCACATCTTTATAGTGCTCCCCCCAGCGCTCCAGGCCGGCCGGATCGGGGATGATGACAATAGCCCGGTAGTCGGCCCAGGTATCGAAAGTGTCCCGCGTCCGCACATAACACTGGGCGGAGTAAACATTGCCGATCAGGGTAAAGAACGCCGCCAGCTTATCCCTATGGATAGACTGAAACTTCCACTTGCTGCGCGGGTAGCCGACAAACGGCTGCAGCCCGCTCAGATCTGTGATCCGCTCGCCTGGAGAATAAGACGACGACGGCATGTAGCCAAAAACATCCTCTGCGTTACAGGGATCGCCCCAGGGGACAGAAGTAGCGACTTTATATTCTGGGTCTGCCATAGAAAATCCTCCTACCTGATAATCCGGGCTACCTGCCCGAGCACCTGGTCGGTGACCTGGCCGGCGAATTCGTCCAGTTTCTGGTCGATCCAGTCCCGATCCGCATCGGCCACCCCGACGAACTTGGCGTCGATCGGCACCTGCACCACCACGTCCCCGCCGCCGGCAGACATGCCGGCCAGCCGGCCCTGGGTGATCGGCCCCATATTAGCCTCGATCTGAGCCGCCGTCCGCGCATTGATAACGAACTCGCCCTGATGGACCAGGGCCGGCTCGGTGGCCGTCACGTAGCCGCCCAGCGCATACGCCGCGCCGCCATGGGCCGGCGCCGCCGGTTGGGGATAGTAATCGGCCGGCGAGGAACCGCCGCCGGCGGCCCACTGGGGAGTGGGGAGCGAACTTACATAATTGAGCCAGAGCTGGCGATTGTGATCCAACCACAGGCTCATATCGGCCAACATCGCCGTCCGATGGGCGTCAAGCAGCGCCTGCTCTTCGGCGTTGTAGCCCATGATCTTTTTGATTTTTTCGTAATTTTCCTGGTCCAGCGCCGCAAGTTCCTCATCCCGCTGCCGCTGGATCTCGGCGACCCGTTCGGCGTATTCCTGCAGCCGGTTGGCCCGCTCTTCCTCGTATTCGACCTGCATGTCGGCCATCCGCTGCTCGAACTGCGCCTGTCGTTCTGCCCGCTCCCGCGCCGCATTTTCCGTGTCGGTGGCCTGTTTATTGGCGAAGTCCTCTTCCGCCCGTTTCTTTTCCAGGTCATATTTTTGATTCTCTTTGAACATGCTCAACGCATCGCGGGAGATGGAGAATTCCCACAGCGCCAGATAGTGGTCTTCCTCCATCCGCTGCATTTTGAGCTGATGCTCGCGGAGCGCCTCTTCCTGCCGGCGACGAACCTCATCGTCGCGTTTTTGCTCGTCGTCGTAAAAATCCTGGGCGGTTTTATCCCGGTTTTTGTAGTAGTCCTTTTCCAGCTTGCCCAGATCCTTCTGGAGATCCCGCCCGGCATCGGCGATATCATCGGCCGCGTCTTTGATGATTTCGGTATGGCGTTTGAGATAAGCCTCATAAATTTCGATGGCTTTGTCCAGATCGTCCTGAGAAACCCCGCCGGCCGCCCCTTTATTAATCTGGGCGACCCCTTCCAGCCCTCCTCCGCCGCTGGCATACTGGCCGGCCAGACCCGCGTATCGCGCCGCCCAGGCATCCTGGGCCGATTGGGACATTCCATCCGTCGCCCGAGAAAAATCTTTCATTGCCCCGGTGGCCTGGGCTACGGCCGTAAACCAATCCTGGCCGGTCTGCTCGCTGAAAAGAGAGCCGATCTTATAGGCGGCGACCGACGCGAACTTGTCCAGCCCTGGCCCGTCGATGACGCCCAGCCCCCGCAGCCCTTCATAGCCGGCCCCGCCCAGGGCAAGCCCGCCGGCCACTACGGGAGCTGAAATAGCCGCCAGGAGCGATGACAACGACACGCCCCCGGCGGCAGTCAAAACAGTCCCGCCGGTAGCGATAGCGCCGCCGGCTACAGCGGGAGCGGCCGCCCCGGCAGCTCCCAGCGCAGCCTTGCCAGCCGCTCCGCCGTTTTCGATGGCGGTTTCAGTTGTCGCCCCGGCGACTTCGATCGCCGTCTCAGCTTCGCCGCCAGCCACTTCCGTCGCCGACTCAGCTACAGCGCCGCCTTCTTCGGTAGCTGCCGCCGTCGTCGCGCCGCCCTGGAGCGCCGCGGCTGCCTGCTCAGCAGCTGCAACGACAGTGGCTTGAAACTGCTGGCCGGCCGTGACGATCTGTCCGGCCTGGGCATTTTTAGCCGCTGCTTCGCCAGCGGAAGCCGCTTTCCAGGCAGCGAGCGTTGACCATGTCCCAGCCACTACTCTTCCGAGTGAGCTGATACCAGAAGCAAGCCCTACAAGACCAATTCCACCCGCGCCAAGAACTCCCAAAGTTCCGATTGCAAATTTTGCAATTGGATTGTCTCGCACAAGATCCGTCATGTTTTCAAGCATTCCGATAGCAGTCTCGATGGCAGGCATCGCCACATCCAGCGCATCCGCCCCGATGGTCAGCCAGAATCCCTTCCAGCGCATCTCTGCCTGAGCAACCCGCTGTACGTCGGATTCATTCCAGGAGTCAATGGTCTTATTCCACAAATCAATCGCGCCCATCTGAGCGATGGTCGCCCCGGTCAACTCTTTCTGCATCGCCGCGTAAGCTTCGGTCTCCGAGTTCGTCACCCCATCGATCAAATCGGCCTGAGCCCGAAGCACGTTGATCCCCCGCTTGCGCCCTTCGGTCTGCGCCTCGATCAGGGAGGTCACCGTCGTCAGGGCCCTGGTCTCGAAGATTTTGTTGAGGAACTCCGACTTTTCCTGCTCGCTCATGTTCTCGGTAGCCGCCGCCAGTTTGTCGATCGCGGCCGCCGTCCCAATGAACTGCCCCTGGGCATCAAAGAAAGGATTCTGGTCAGGCCCGAAGATTTCAGCGAGCGCCGCCTTGGCCTCTTTGCTTTGATCGACCATCTGCACCAACATGGTGCGGTAGCCGGTACCGGCCATGCTCCCCTGCACGCCTTTGGAAGCCAGCGTTCCCAGCACAGCAAAAGCGTCAGAGAGGGAATCTCCCATCTGGCGCGCCTGCGGCCCCACGTATTTGAGCCCTTCAGCCAGGCTGCCGACCGACGCGATCGAGTTCTGGCTGGTAATGTAGAATTTAGCGGTGATCTCTTCCACATCGTCCATGGTGAGCCCGAATTGAGAAATCGCCGCGGCCGTCCCTTCCGTGATGTCGGTGATGTTTTCGTTAGCCAGGACGGAAAGCCGCTGCATAGGAAGGGTTTCCTTCATAATGCGGGCAATGTCTTCCTGCCCCTCTACCACCTGACCGGTCGCCCGAGCCCACTCCGCCGTGCCGGCCGCCAGCTGGTCGGGTTCCAGCAGCCCCGTCGCGCCGGCGGTTTTGATAATTTCCTGGCCCAGGAGCCGCGTCTGCTCTCGCGTCAGGAGCAATGAACGGCCGGCCCCCTCCACCTCCTTGGCGTATTCCACATAGGACTTCCCTGCCATGGTCAGCCCGCCGGTGACAGCCGTCCCCGCGAAGCCCACCGGCATGGCGATTTGCTCCAGATCACCGAAGATCTGCATGATGCCCATGGAATTCATGCGAGTCTTATTCAACTCATCGGCGAAGCGCCGCGCCCATCCGAATGAACCTTTGTATTTGTCTTCGGTTTCTTTGGCGTTTTGGGTAAGCCGGCGCTGCTCGGCCTGGGCCCGTCGCAACTCGCCGACCACCGTGTCGATCGTTTTGCCGGAAGCCTGCATGTCGGCCTCGACCTCGCCCCAGTCTTTACCCAGGCTGCCGGCCAGGACCCGCGCCTCCGCCGTCAGCTTATTGAGCCGGGTCTGCTCCGCCGCCGCGGCCTTTTTAGCGACAACCTCTTGCTTCGCCTCTTCGGTTTGTTGTTTCGCCGCCTCGACCATCACGGCCGCGCCGGCCTTCGTCTCCGCCGTCGCCCGCTTCTCCGCCTCCAGCGCCGCCGTCCGATCCGCCTGCAGCTTGAGCGTTGTCCGCCGCGCGGCCTGCTCCTTCTGGACCCCCTGCGCCTTTGCCTGGGCGGTGACCTCCGCCGTCGCCCGGCGCTCCGCCTGGATCTGCGCTTCAGCCCCAGCCCTGGCCGCCTGCGATCGCTCCGCCGCCTGGGCCCGCGCCTCCGCCGTCTCCTGCCGCATTCCTTCCGTGACCACGGCAGTGGCCCGGCGCGCCTCCTGAATGCGCTCCTCAGCTTCCGCGCGGGCGATCTGCCCGGCTTCGGCCGCCTGCGCCCGCGCCTGGGCGGTAACGTCGACCGAAGCGTCCGCCGGCTCAGCCGGAGCCGCCGCCTCCGGCGCCAGATCAGGAGCCTCAGCCGCAGCCCGGAGCTGAAAGGATTCCATGTCCGCGCCGGCATCCTGCAGACGCATCTGGAGATCTTCCATCTGCCCCCATAGCTGCTCCATCGCCGTCTCATCATTTTGGAGCACGGCTGCGTCGAAGGCCTTCGTCAGGCCCTCCATCCGCTGACTCAACAGAAGGGCGATCTGGGACTGCTTTGCGGAAATCTGCGAAGAAAGTTCGTCAAGCTTTTTCAGTTCGTCGGCGCTGTAGCGTTGCTTTTGTTGGATATCCGTGCTCAGAACTTTATGCCAGGAATCATCGGACTCGCTTATATTCGAGCCGCGCATGGCCCCCGGCTTATAGAATTTTGACTCCTGGCCGACGCCGAAGCCGGTCGGCAGGTAGCCCTGGGCATACATGGCCTCATCCGCTGGATTGACGCCCCGGAGCCGGCGCGCGTCCTCGACGGCTTGCTCAAACATAGCCTGATACCGGGCCGACGCAGCCGTCCCCCGCGTCATCATCCCCTCCATCTCGCTGCCCAGGCCGGAGATATCCGCCTCCAGCTCGCCGATCCGGGCATCGATAGCGTCCACCGGCAGGCCGGCCGCCGCTTCCTGGAACGCCGCCACTACCCGGTCGGCCGCCTGCTCCGAGTCTGCAATCAACTCGTTGTAGTCCAGCCCGGTCGCCCCCATCCGGGCAAGCCACTCATTGACATCCCGGACCATATCCGGCACCACCGAGTGCCCGACCAACTTGTCCCGCACCGTCTCCCAGATTTTGAGCAGCCCGGTCGCCTGCTGCGTCGCGCCTTCGATAACCGGCTGATCCAGGGACCGCTCCATGGCCTGCCGGGTAGCCTCGACCTCCTGCGCCAGCCGGCCCAGGATCTCGCGCGCCGCAGCCCCGCCTTCCTCCAAAGGCGCGCCGGTTTTGACGGTTCCTTTGATCTCCCGCTGAGCGACCGCTTCCAGCCGGCTCACCGCTTCCCGCTCCGCTTTCCCCATGCCGTCTGCAGACAGCCGCGCCGCGTCCAGGGCCGCCACCAACTTGATGAGCACCTTTTGCTGCTCGGAAAGCGCGATGGTGGCCGGCGCAGCCGCTTCGGCCAGAGCCCGCTCGCCCGCCACCAAATCGACCAGCGTACCCTCGGCCCCCTTCGGCAGCTCAGTCGTCGCCCCTTGCTGGAGCCCGGCGCGCGTGGTCTCCATCTTTCTGATCAGATCGCGCCGGCGTTCCGCGAGGGATTGCATCTGTTCCAGCGCCGTCGCGGCAGCGCTCTGGCCGGACCCGCGCAACGCATTGGCGACTTCCGTCACGCTCTTCGACGACCACTCCTGCCAGAACTTCAACTCGTCCCGCAGCGGCCCTTCCAACTCGTTGCGCCGCCGCTCCAGCATCTCGATCAGATGCTCGTTGTCCCCGGTCATACGCAGGGACCGCGCCTGATTCAACTGCTGATTGAGCCGATCCTGTTCGGCCAGCAGCCCCTGGTATTCGGCTTCCCACTGCCGGCGCTCTTCGCTCCAGGTTTCCGGCCGCTGGACCGAGCCGGCCGGCCGCGCCGCCAGCGCCGCTTCCATCTGCTGATTGACGGCCTCGATCTGGGGGAGAAGCGCGTCCACCGCAGCCTTCGCCGCCTGCATCTCGGCAGCCTGCCGGCGCTTGATCTCCTGAATCAAGTTGACCGTCTTCCCGCCAATATCCACGGTCATCTTGTTCAGTTCGCTGTCCACTTCCTTGAGCCGACGAGTGACCGCGCCCTTGGTGCCGGCTTCGTCCAGACCCTTGAACAACTCCGAAAGGCCCGAAGTCGGCCCGCCGCCCATGGGATTGACGGGAGTTGTCCCCAATTGGCCCATGCGGGCATTGATCGCGTCCAGCTCTCCCTGAAGCGCGCGCGCCTGCTCGGTGAGCTTGAGCGTTTTCTTACCGGCTTCGTCCAGGGCGATATTCAGACCCGGCAAGTCGGCGATGATGTCGTCGGCGATGTTGCCGGAGCCAGGACGGACCAGACCAGTGAGCCGGCGCTGAAAATCGGTGAGCAAGCTCTCGACTTGTCCCCACTGGCCCACCAGCCCCTCCGTCAGGGCAGAGCCGACTTTCCCGGCGGCGCTGCGCATGGCCGTAATCTGCCGCACAGTTTCAGCCAGCCCTTCCACCTCTACCTTCCCCGCGATGGTGAGCGGGCCGGAGCCGGCCGCGCGCAAGGCTTCGACCTGGGCAATGGCCTGATCCAGGCCTTTGATTTTCACGGCCCCGCCGATGTTGAGCTGGTCCAAACGCTGGATCAGCGCCTGGATAGCAGCCTCGTCAAAGGCAAGCGGGATCTCCAGCGTGAGAGCCTGCTCCAGCTGCGCCCGCAGGGCCGGCGCCTGCGACTGCGCATCACGGCCGTCGATCGAGATCTGCAAACTCAGATCAGGCATAAGGACCTCCTACTTTGCGCCCAGCCGGCGCATCCTCTGGTAAATGACCTGGGTGGCCTGGTTTTCCACCTGACGTTCAGCATCCCGGCTTAAACCGATAAAGGGCCGGGCCGGCACAATTGAATTGCTCATCGTAAGACCGCCCGAATTCAACGTTCTGATGCGGTTCGGCGTCTTCGGATCGTCTTCGGCGCTGAGGATAATGATGGTGCGGCCCAGGATGCGCATGAACTGCGTAACATTCCGGGGATGCTGCGGATCGGTAAAGGACCGCTTGAGGTCGCCAGTCCGCACCAGGATTGGATGCTCGGCCCCAACGCTGAACCGAATCCCGCGCCCATCGATGCCCAACCGGCGTTCTGCCTGAGTGCGACGCGCCAGCGGCACCCAGGGCTCGCCCGAAGGTTCGCTCTCCCGCTCAAAATTAAGCGCGATCCCGCGCCGCGCCGCGTCGGCGATGATTTCGCTTTCCCGGTTGGAGAGCAGGCCGACCTCAGATAGCGACTTCCACCAGGAATCCGAAGCTTTACTGCGAGCAACGGTAACTTTAAGCGGCATTCCCATTCTCCACTTTTTCAGGCTTCAATCCCAGGCCGGCCAACCGCTCCAGGATCACGGAGCACAACTCCGGCTTCAACTCGAAGCCGAACCCCAGCCGGCCCATGGTCTCGGCCGCCTCGAACATCGTCCCCGACCCAGAAAAGGGATCGTAGACCACATCGCCTCGCTTCGACCCATCGCTCATCAGCCGCGCGATCAATTCGACCGGCTTCTGGGTTGGATGCAAGGGGTTGGCCGCCGGTTTGTCGTACTCCAGAACCGTCGTACAAAACTTGCGGTAGAACTTGTGCCGGCCGCTCCAGCCGTACACTACAAAAGAAAAGGCCTTCTCCGGGCCGGCCGCCTCGATCACGCGCCGCTCCCGGCGGTCGCCCATCGCCACAAATTCATGGCGCGGGGAATAATCGGACCGCCCAGGGACGTGAAGATTTTTCACCCAGACCAGATAAGTGCTCAAGGTGAGCCGGCAATCGTCCAGAGCCAGCCGCAGGTTGTGCAGCTCGCGCCCCGACATGAAAATATAGAAGGTGTTGTAGCTCGCCCAGGGAATCGGACGGAGGAAAGACGCGAAGAAAGCGCGGTAATCGGTCCGCGCATCGTTGGCGACTTCCCGCGAAGCCGCCTTCGCAGTGGAGGAATGCCGCCGGCTGACCAGATCGAGGAAGTCGCTCTTCCCGCCGTAGTCCACTCCATAGGGCGGATCGGTGAGCAAGAGCGCCACTTTACGATCGCCCAACAGTTGCTTCACGTTGGCCGGGATGGAGCAATCCCCACATAGGAGATAATGCGCCTGACCGGGATGGGCCAAAGAGGGGATGCGCCAGAGGTCGCCGGCCTGGACCGCCCACTTCTCCTGGGCCGACTCCGCTACGGTCGGCTCGCGGTCGCCCTCCGGGGAGAAGTCGCCGGCCAGCAGACCGTTTTGATTGGCGAGATATTCCAGAAACTGAGCAACCGCCGGATCTTCGCTTTTTACCTGCAGGAGCAATTCTTCCAGTTTGCCTTTGTCCGCCTTCGCCAGCTGGGCGATCGGATCGTAGGCCAGCAGAAGCAGGTCGGCCTCTTCGTCGGTCAGGTCGGTGATCGCTACCCGCACAGTCAGCCCCGGCACAGTGCGCTTGCGCAGGTGACCGTCGACGAACGCCAGCCGGCCGCCAGCGCGCGCGGAGTAGTAAGCGAGAGGGACGCCGGCCCAACCAACTTCCCGCAGGACTCCCTCAAGAGCGTCCTGCTGCTCCTGGGGATGGGTCTTCGGGTTCCGGGGATTGTCGTCGATCTCTCCCAACGTCATCTCTCGAACCTCTGTGATTCTGTTCCTGATCGCGTCCATGCTCCTCCTAAAAATAGCGACGCGAGGCAAAAGCCACCCCGCGCCGCCTCAATCCAGTCCCATATCCCGCCGGATCATGCGATCCTGCCAGTTGAGGATCGCCATATCGTGGATAAACCACTCCGGCCAGTCGGCCATCCCTCCGGCAAAGAGGGGGATCTGCCAGTCAAAACTTTTCCCCATTTTCCACAGGGGTATGGATAACTCTGGTTTATAAAGTTCCCATTCCCCATCATCTTCCAGATTTCCGGCGTTTTTTGACTCCTTAAGCGCCCGGTTGTATTCCATCAGCTTGAGTCTTACGTCTCGCTGATGGGACTCCCTGCGTTTTTTTCGGCCTCCTGACTCGAAGACGTTTCGTAAGGCGACCAGTGTGGATTCAGGTCGAAGACCGCTTCGGACCAGATCCAGAAAAATTGCTCAGGAAGCTCCAAAAAAGTATCGATATCCATCTCGATATCCAGACCCTCTGCCTGGACAGTAGCGGCGATCAAAGCCGGGTAAGCGTACCGCGCCATAACAACGGCAGCCCCGCCGGCCAGGCCGGCGAGGCTGCTTTCTTTGATGTAGCGCTCTGCCCGTCCCTGGAGCACAGTTCGTTTCATGCCGTCCAGTGCGGTGGCCTCGCGGACCACCAAACGGATGTCGTGACCTGCGTCCTTGAATTCGACAGTGCGTGTATCGCCCATTACGCCATCTCGTACAGGCAGAAGATGATTACACCGGCGGCCGGAGCTGTCAAGAACGTGATCGCGGTAGCCGACGCGGTCGGTCCGGTCGGTTTATACTCGCCATCCACCCAGAAATAAACCTTAGCCGCCGACGCGGCCGGCTTATCGGTGGGCAAGTTAAAAACCGTCACGGTGCCGTCGCCTTTCCAGGCTACAACATTGGGCTCTTTCTCGGTAATACCGAAAGACACCTTTCCGCGCGTGTACCCGTCAGCGGCTTTCGTGTATTCGGCTCCCCACAAATGCGTCTTGCTGGGCGTCGGCTGGATGGTATAGCCGTTTTCATCGCCGGCGCTCTTTTCCATTGCGCCGCCCTTGGGAATGGCATGCGCCTTCGGTACCACCATGTACTTCCAACGCCGACTCCCAAAGGTAGGACTCGATTCGTCAGTATCCAGCGCCTGACGATAAGCAAAAAGACCAACCAAAGGCTCTCGCCCCTGTTGATCCGTCCCCATCCCCATCACCTGCATGTCGCCGATGGTATTGACTTTCACCCCCTGCAACATCGCATCGAGATCAAGGTTGCTCTTGGAAGTTTTGAAATCGATGGTCCCGACTTCGGTAGGGGGAAGCGTGTCAGCTGCGAACACGTTATCATCACCGTAATGGGTGATGACCTCAGGTTCGGCGAAGTTGGGAGTCAGGGAACTGGCGCCCTGAGCGAGCATGCCTTCATAACCGGTCGCGCCGGCAGTCGCAACCACAACCGCACCGTCCGACCCCAACGCGAAAAACCGGGCATGTCGAAACCCGGCACCAGAAACAACTTTACCTACAGCAGTCATCTTTACCCTCCGTAAAATTCCTGATCTTTGCTGTAAACCAGATCGCCTTCGAACTTGACCTCTTCGAAGTCCAGATCGAAATCAGCGAACTTTTCATGTCCGCCACGCTCGTCGTAACGGACCGTCACAATGGCCGCTCCGCGGGAGAGCAACACAGGCTTCCCGACCAGTGCGTCGATCACCGCATCCCTGACATCCCGGATTTCTCCGTAACCGTTGGAGCGGTCATAAATGAAAACAGAGCAGCGAGCCACGCGCCCATTGCCGCCCTTCGTTTCCCCTCGATCCATTACCAGGACAGCCAGCACGCCGGAGCCGGAGCCGGAGCCCGCCATCCGGGTCTGCTGCGCCGCCGAAAGGAACTCCGGCGTCAAGTCGCCAGATCCGAAAATCCCAGCGCTCCCGTCGACGATAGCGCCAGTAACTTCCGGCGCCGCCTCCAGTGTTGCCTGGGCCCAGGCCGCAAGGTCGCTATACCGCGTCGCCATGGTCGCCCTCAGCGGCCGCGTCTACCTGGCCGGTCGGCCCGCCCTCCATCTGCAAACGTTTGCAGATGGGTTTGTAAAAGATCTTCCACCGGCCTTCCTTCTCCGCCTCGATCTTCGTGACGGTCCCAACTCGCTGACCATCAGAGACCAGGGTGGAGCCGGTTGGGACCGGCGGACGCTGCCAGGCCATCCCCTGCGTCACAAAGAAACCTTCGCCGACTGCAAAGGGAACAAACCGCCAGAGAAAAACCTCACCGCTGAAAGCCGCAACCTCGTTGCCCATGCGCCCCCTTTACTGGATTTGCTCCAAACTGACAACTAATCCGGCCGGATTGGGAGCCAGCGAAAGTGCCCGGTACCGCTCCGAACCAGTCCACACCTCGTCGCCGGCCTGGATGTTGGCGTAGGTCGGCGCATGCATGACAAAGCCGGCCTGCCCAGCCGTCCCCTGAACGGTCTGCGCATCGCCGTCGCCGGCCGCCTCAGCAATGCGAGCTGTAAAGAATCCGACCCGCTGCTGCTGGCCGCCTTTGGTCTTCCGGTAGATCTGAACCGCCGTGTACAGGTCAGAAGCGACCCGGTTCAAAGCGGCTTTAAAAAGCGCTTGCCTTACTCTTCCGTTGAATTGCGTTCGCGTTGGCATATCCGCCTCACAAATCCCTGAATGGATCAAGCGCCTTTTGTTGGTCGGGGCTGGTCGCGATGACCACGCCGGCCGCCGAAGCGCTTTTGTCGGAGCGCAGCTCTTCGATCACCGTCTGCAACGCACGTAAAGCAGTGGACCGGTCAACGGTCTCCTGACCAAACGTGTACCGCATGAAGCGGTCGGTATCTGCAATCAACGACCGCGCAGCGGCGATCGACGCCCGTTGCCAGGACCCGTACAGGTCAAGAAATTCCTGCAGCTCAGCGTCGCTGAAAGCAGCCCACTTGTAGGTGACTACCACCTCCGCGCCGGCCGCCGGCGCCGCCGTCGTGATGATCAACCCGGTAGCGATATCGATGGTGTAATCGGCATCGCGCGCCAGCAAGGTCTCGACCCCGCCGGCGCGCACGATCGCCACATCCGTGCCGGCCACCACCGGCGGCAGCTGGACAACAAACTGCCGATTCTGACCGTCGCCCAGCCCCGCAGTCTCCCGCAGGGCCAGCCGTTGACGGTCAGAAATCGTCAGCCGAATTCGCTCGATGTCCGTGAGCGCCATCGCTACACCCGGCCGGCCGCGCGATCGGCCTCGTTTGCCAGATCAAGCCGACCTTTTATCCGCCGGCGATTTTCCATGTCCGCGTCCTCTACCGTCATCTCATGGGATTCTCCGCAGATATCGCGTTGGCCCTCATCCCGAAAGTAAGCGCCGCAAGTCCCGCAGCGCGGGAGCTTGCTCAGCGATTTCTCGGTCGGCTGCGGAGAAAGCTCGACCACCAGTCCATGTCTGATCAGGCCGCCATCGTTGACGCACCCTTTCAGCTCGAAAATCTGCCCCGGCTTAACATTCATTCCGGGAAGGTAGCAAAACGGCTTACGCGCCTCAACCCATGACATTGACAGCCTCCTCTTAATCCGCGGCGTCCGAGAAGAAAACGCCGGCTTCTTTGGCGATCTGATGCATGTCGAAGTACTGATAGCCTTCGATCAAATCGCCTTTGTCCGTCATCGGATCGCGGCGTTTCTTGATCAGCCGCGGCCCACCCATGGCCGTCCGCCACGTAAAGGTATAGCCGGCGGTCGGCGTCCAGAGAGACGGCCGGTTCGCCACGTAGAGCAACAGGGCATCGTCGTCAAAGTTGCTGACGTAGGTCACCGACGCTTCCGCCGTTCCCTCAGGGCTGGCGGTATACATCGATGTCCCCACCAACACCCGCTCAACGCCGAACAACTGAGCCATCAAAGCCGGCGTAGCCATGGCCGGCTGACTGGAACTGGACGAGTACTTGATTCTGTCCAAAATCGACGGGTGATCACAGAGCACGTCATACACGAGATCGCCCAGGACCAGCGTGTTGGCCTTTTTCCCCATCAGGGCTCGCCGAATGGCGCGCGCGGCCGTGCGAATGTCCTGGATCGGCGTAGAGGTCGCGTACGTGCTCCACTTCGTGATGCTGGCATCGGTTCCCCAGACGCCGGTTTTCCAAAAGCCAGCCACAAACGTGCGCTCGCGATTGAGCGCAAGCTTGTCCGTGACAAACTCGGTGCCATCGATGTCCGCATCGAAAGGCCGGTCCGTGTTTTTCCGGCGCGCATCCGAGATAAAGTGACCGAAGCCCTTCTCTTTGCAGTAGTAGGTCTTTGTCACATCGGTGGTATAGCCGCCCACGGGAGCAGCCTCACGCTCGCCAAGCTCTTTGGCCTCGTCCCGCGCCCAGGCAGACTTGCCATACTCGGGAACGATGTCAGAGCGCTTCTCGACCAGCACTTCCGGGAAGATCTGGTCAACGATGTACTCCTCGTTTTTGTAACCAACACTGACGTTGGTGAGGAGCTGATTGACGTGGGAATCTCCAGCACCTGGTTGTTCAACAGGCATCGTCCTACCTCCTTAAGCCGCCCGCGCGGGCGAAATGCAATTGACCACGGCAGCGACAATGTTGCCGGCCGCCGCGGTTTCCAAAACCCGACCCAGGATGTACTCCGTGACATCCGTTCCCGCAATCTTCTTGTCCGCCTGCCCATCAGCAGACGTTCCAATCAGATCGCCGGCCGCCAGCGTCCCATCGGCGCTGATCTTGGTCGGACCAAAGGCCACAACCGTAGCCAGCTGACCCGACGCCGGAGCATTCTGGAGAACGCCAATCGGAACATCGGTCGCGGCCGCGATTTTCACAAAGGCACCATTGGAGTCGTATTTGACAAAGTGCCATTGATAGTCGGTCAAAGCCTCGCCGGCCGGAGCCGAGAGAAGCTGTTCAGGCCCTGAAGGAGCTGCTGCCATTACCGGCCTCCTTTCTGGCTTTCGTCCTGTTCCAACTCATATTCCCGATACAGGTCGGGGTTTTGAGCAAAGACTTCAGACAAAGCCTGGGTATAGTCCGCCTCCGTGTGGGCGGCCCGATACTTGGCGACTTCCACGTTGATCTTTTCCATCGTCTTGCCGGAGCCGATCCGGGTAGCGCCAGACCCCCGAGCCGAGAAAGCCTCAGCGAGCACAGTATCCGCCTTCTCCAGCAACTGAGAGAAGAACTGCGCATGCGACTGATCCTTCTCCTGATCCATGCTGTACAGCCAGCGCAGCTGCTGCGCCAGCTGGCCCGACTCGCCCGGCATATGCGAAAACTTCGCAGCCGCCATCATCGTGAAGCGCTCCAGCTGGCGTTCCTGTTCGATGACGCTGATCCGGCCGGCCGCCCCTTCCAACTGCGCCTTATACTGGTCGCTCTCGGCCGTCTTGGCCGTCAGCTTCGCGTTGGCTTCCTGAAGCTGAGTCTTCATGGTCGCCATCTCGGAAGTGAACTGCGCGAACTTCTGATTGAACTCTGACATATCCGGCGCCTGCTGGCCGGCCGGCTGCATAGAGCGCAGCCCGCCAAAAAGCTCAGCGAAAAACGCCCGGAACCCTTCCATGGTCAGCGGCTGATCGCCGCCGCCCTGGCCTCCGCCGTTCGTTCCGTTGCCCATAGAACCTCCATCTCCATCACCAAGATATAAAATACCGCCCCCCGCAGAATACAGAGCGGTTATTTCCCCGAAAAACGGGTAATTCGTGAGCGCGCCTCCGCCTACTTGGTTACGAACCTTCTGGTTTGTAACCTGGTCCGTCTGTTCCCAGTAGATCGACGGGGAGAAATAAGCAAACTCGTCTTCTTCGAGAGCCGCGCGCCCCTTTTTTGTCCAACCGAACGTAGCCCCCAGGCCGTTCGGCAACTCAAGCAAGTCCTTGTACCAACCAACCGCGCCGCCTTCGTGGTCAATATCCACCGCAAGGCGATCCCTGCGAATACCGCGATTTAAACGGTTGGCATAGTTGTCAAGGAATTCCTTGATCGTCTCGTCGTTTACCTCGTAAGCCCGTCCGTTGCGATAAAACGTCCCCTTCGGGAGGATCAAAATAGGCTCGCCGGCCAGCGCGCGCGCGGCAGACGACTTTCCACCCTCCATCGAATACAGGTCAATAAAAAAATCACCCTGCGGTTTTGCCATCCTCCACCTCCGGGAAATAAAAAACGGGCCTGTCCCGCTTCCCAATATGGGAGCAGGGCAGGCCCGTGTGCGCACCTTCCTGGGCCAGCGAGCGCCGCGGTGGCCCGTAGGCTCGCGTCGCTCAGAAACAAAAAACGGGCCGCCGTCGCATAAAGCAACAGCGGCCCGTGT
The DNA here is from genome assembly GCA_964501335.1 of uncultured Anaerolineales bacterium. Classification (GTDB taxonomy): domain Bacteria; phylum Chloroflexota; class Anaerolineae; order B4-G1; family SLSP01; genus CAZCTC01. The sequence continues at coordinate 44,672 of CAZCTC010000030.1, forward strand.
GTGTAATCGTCCAAGGCCTGGCCGGTGAGCGGTGGCCCGTAGGCTCGCGCCGGCCGTCAATCAATAAGATTATAGAACAAAAGGCCTAAGAAGTCAATACAGATAGTTATGACTTTCGTCTGATAGACTTTGTACCTAAATTAAGGTAAAATGTAATCATAGACTGAAAATTAAGAATTAAGGAGAATTAAAAAATGAAACTCACCGGAATGACCGCGACCAAAGAGAACAAAATCGGCAAGGTAGTCGAGGACCTCGACTGGACGCTGGAAATCGAGTGGAACGACGGCACCGGCAGCGAAGAGCAAATCACCGACATCGCCCTGCCCGCAAGCCGCAACAACGCCGCCATCAACATCGAAGCCAACCGCCGCCGCATCCAGGCCTTGACGGAAGAGATCAACGCCTACATCGCAGCGGTCACCAGCGAATGCACGGAAAAAGCCAACTGGCCCAACGCCGGCGAGCTGGGACGGCTGGTCGAAGCCCTGGAACACGCCCGCGAATACATGATGGGCGAATAGAACAAACAAAGGGCCGGCCCCACAAGGAGCCGGCCCACCTACCCACAAAAAGGAACAGAGAAATGAACCTCACAAGCAAGACGGTCAACAAAGAAAATCGAAGCGGAGAAGTCCAAAGGGACTATGGCTGGCAACTGGTGGTCAAGTGGAGCGATGGAACCTACAGCGACGAACAGGTTTCCAGCTTCACACGAAACCAGGAAGACAAAACGGTCGAAACCGAATGCATAAAACGCCACATCAACATCTACATCGGCGACATCATCGCCTACAACGAAGTGACGACAGAGGACGCAGCAAAAAGCGACAGGATGGTAGAAAACCTACGGTTTATCGCGGAATCACTCGAAAAAGCCTACAGCCGCTTAATGGAAATCTAAAAACAAAGGGCCGGCCCCGAAGGGAGCCGGCCCACCCAACACCCAAAAGGAGACCCATGAAAAACTTAACTGGACTGCAACTGACCGAAATCCGAAACGGCATCATGAACCACGGCACCGTAATAGAAGATCGCGGAGAAACGATCATGGTCAACTGGGAACTGGCCTGGAACACGGGGATCTTCGAGGAGGTCTTCGAAGGGCTGAGAATCGACCGGGCCGGCCATGTGGACCCGGAGCAAGAGATGGAATTCTACGTCCGGGTAGCCGCCTGGAACGCCCATCTGCTGCACACCTACTTCAAACGCAAGCAAATGGAAGACCGACCCGCTGAAGTAGACACGGAAACTATGCGGAAACTCGGCGCTGAACTGGATACCATCCTCAACACCCTGATGGGACTCAAGAGCTAAAGCCACCGGGCCGGCGCCCCCAGGACGCCGGCCCACAAAAAAACAAAAGACGAAAGGACCCATAAGATGAAAAACTTAACCGCCGCCGCGATCCAGGAGAAACTGCTCGAATACGCCGAACTGGCCCTCGAAGAGGAGACCGGAGAGTACATCACCACGCAGATGACAGAGGGAGTGATGAACGACCTAAACCTCTACAGCGACGAAGCCTCCGAAGCCATCGAAGAACTGATCGATCGGATGGCAGTAGATCTGAGCGAACGCCTTCCGCAGAGACTGCCGGCCAGCACCCTGGCCGAATACGGCCGGGAGATTAAAGCCCTTTAATCCCCTCGGGCCGGCCCCGAAAGGAGCCGGCCAGCTAAAAACAAACGAAAGGAACAGGAAAATGGAACTCACAAAACAGATCGAAGAAAGAAAACGTCAGATCGCAGATTATCTCGAAAGATTGAATTCCAGAATTAACATGTATGTGGAGGATCACGAGAACCCGACAACAAGAAACGTCGATCTACTCGGAAAACTGATCGACTCCATCGATCAAGCCATGGATCTCATGCCGCCCGATTAATTACCCAGAAGAAATCCGCCTGATTGAAAATCAGGCGGGTTTCTTCTATAAAAGTACACCCCCATTAAAAATCCCTTTTTAAGCCCTCGACTAACGCTTGATTAACACCTTCTAATTACAATAGACCTAACCATAACCCTGGCACAACTTAACTAACGTAAAGCGATCTTATGCGTTAGAATAGTATAAAATTAACCCGCCATTTATTTTATTTCCCTTGTTTCCCAGGAGGTAAGTACCATGCCAACAAAAAGTTCAGTTGAAAAGCCAAAATCAGAAACGCCGCATCTTAACCCAAGTTCGCAGCCTCAAGTTTCAGGAATTGCGCCCGATGGATTCGAGACGCCCATGATCTCGCCCACTGGATTAAATGCCCACACTTTAAACCCTCGTACATTACCCTCGATTCAACGAACCTTCGGTAATCAAGCTGCAAGCCGAATGATTCAAACTCAAAGACTGAATCATTCCCCAATTCAGGCTTCACCGATGATCCAACGTCAGGTTGAAAAAACTGACGGAAGCTCAGCTATGGGGAAATATAAGATTGGAAGAGTGAATAACGATTGGATTCCCATTAAATGGGAAGGAGGGGATACCGTTCAAGATTTAATAACGCTCTCTGAAATTAAAGAAGACTGCTTGGTAAAAAAAATAACGACGGCTTCTTCTCCCTCTACATCATCATCGGGGAAAAAGCCAGTTAAAAAATCAAGCAACTCATTCGCGCAGCAGCAAGAACAACTTGAAAATCTAAGTAATCCAAAAGAAACAGAAAAAATAGTCGGTAAAAGCGCTGCTTTGGAGGCAAATAGTTCTTTCATTTTAATACCTGCCTTAAATTCACCAGTAAATAAGAATCATATGGCAGTTCTCAGTTCATTGTCTCGCCTGGCTCGCACTTTTGGGAAGAAAATATCCAAAGGCGGTCAAGAAGCACAGGCTATCTTTATCGATGGGAAAATTGTGCTCACAGGCAATAGTAATGCAGAAACAGCCGCTTTAGCAGCTCAAATACCCCAAGAAGGAAGCACTGCATCCCAAACAAAAACAGCATTACGATCTTTGTTTGCACTCTCATACGCAAAAGAGGGACTTCCTAAGGAGCTATCGAGTACTAAAGGTGAGCGCTCTTATGAGGATCTTCAAGTTGCCCGCTCCCAAGATCTTAAAATTGTCGAGGATTGGATTGATTTAGTTTCCCTCCCTGATGAGCAAAAATTTGCCAAAGTCGTATCCAGTGTCCAAGAAGCACAAACAACTGCAGCTCCTTTAATTATTTTATCGACTCCAACAAGCGATTCTTCTGAAGACAGTAGCAGCCCAAAAGTAGAAAAGAAAGGAGCAAAAAAGGTAGAGGGAAAGAAAAAAGTTGGGGAAAAAGCAAAAGAAAAGAAAGGAGCAAAAAAAGTAGAGGAAAAGAAAAAAATAGGAGGAAAAGCAAAGCTAGAAGAGAAAGAAGAGGTAAAAGAAAAGGAACCGGTAAAAGAAGAGAAATGGCACGCTGAACAAAAGCTGCTGCTTGTTCTGGCCGAATATCTAAAAAGGGAGATTCCGGTTTCACAAGTCGCAATAGCTGGGGTTAAATACCCTTGTAATTTATGCAAGGCAGAACTCGCTCTCCACAAAAAAGCATTAAAAATGGCCTATCCTACGTTAAAAGTATCGTATGACAAGATAAAGGACTCTTCGAAAGAGTCTTCAATTTCTCAAAATACAACGATGACAACAAATACTACCACAACAGAACTCACTACCAATACATCAAGCTCTACATCAAGCATGAAGGATCTGGATTCTTTTGGATATGAAGAAGATAATCATACAAGAAAACCTATCGAAGACAAGAAAGTAACAGAGGGAAACGCAACGCCGGCGCATAAACGTCTTATTTCCGATAACTTGACTAAAGAAGAATCCTTCACGAAAGAAGAATCAGTCAAGAAAGAATTGCCGCCAGCTTTCGCACATTATCTTAAACTCTTACAAGACCCATCCTCCATGGTGCAATCCCAACCATCATCATCATCATCATCTTCTTCCTCAAAAGGAATAGAAGTAGAAAAAAGCGGGGAGGGAGAAAAGGGCGAAGAGAAAGAAAAGAGCGAAGAAGGAGAAAAGGGTAAAGGGGTAGAAAAAGGCGGAGAGGAAAAAAAGGGGGAAAATGGCGACGGAGAGGAAGATTAGTAAAACCGATAAAAAATAACAGGTCTCAATTCTGACTTTGCTTTCCCAGCCAATCACACAATTTAGACAACAGGAACCCGCCGGATTTTCAATCCGGCGGGTTTTCAATTTATATAGTTATGACGTTCGTCTCATAGCTATTATACCTAAAATTAGGTATAATAGAAACGTAGACTGAAAATTAAGAAACGAGAGGAGCCCTTAAAATGTCAGATTTTGAATGCCCAGCCTGCGGAAAGAAACTCAGCCAGAAAACAGTAAATACGCCCTACAACGGAAACATCTTCGCATGGCAATGCCCGAAGTGCCAGTGCGTAATCGCAGAAGACATCACGCTGGGAAGCTCCTTCTCCCTGGTAGACAACACGATGACCGAAGACGAAGAAGCCTTCGCCCGCGCCATCCCCTACGACCTGACCTGCCTGAGCAGCCGCGGAATCTCCGACGGCACGGGTTCTTCGACCCGATCACCCGCAAAATCACGCAGGTCGGCTAAACAAACCAGCGCCGCCGGTCAGCCGGCCGGCGGCGCCCATCACAACAAAAGGAGACCAACATGAAAACCATACCGACCAAAAACGAATACTGGATGAAGCTGCTACCCCCGCATGTCCTGGCCCGCGTCATCATCGAGATCGATGAAGCGAACCACGAACAAGACGAGGAAATCTACGACGTAGTTCTTGAAGGGCAATCAGTGCTCATCCTGACATGCGGTCAGGATCTGGCCCACGACCTGCTCACAAAGGCCTTCCTGGATCGCAACCGGCAGGTGGTATAATGAGCGCCGCATGGATGAGCCGGCTCAGCAACGCAGCGCTCGCCCAGATGGTCGCCGCCCTCAATCTGGCCGGCGACCCCGAAGACCAAGACGACGAAGAGATCCGGGCCAGCGCCCGGATCGTCCTCGACGACCGGATCGGCCAGGAAGACGCCGCCCGAGAGATAGAAGAAGCTTACAGAAGGATGGTGTGAAAATGCCCCGAGCAGGATACTACAGCCTTCCGATCAACGCAGGAAATCAAGCCCCCCTAAAGGCCATCTGCGCCGCGCACGGCTGGCCGGCCAACTCTACCGGCTACACCGCAGCCTTCCGCCTCGCCCTGGCCTCCGCCCTGGGCGAGATCGACCCGGAGATCCGCCCCCAGCCGGAGCGCTCCGAAGTCGGCGAGGATTGGGTGATTTTAAAAATCGACGACCCCACCATCCGCCGGCGGCTCGACGCCCTGGTGACAAGACTGCATCTGGAGCCCGGCACCCGGGCCGACCGGGAAGCGCTTCAATTCGCCATCCTTCTCCTGAACTACGCCATGCTCCCCCCGCAGGAATAAAAAGACGGGCCCGGATCGCCTCCGGGCCCGTTTTCTATCTGCAAACGTTTGCAGATAGTTGCGATCCGACAGAAACCTATCCCGCCGCTGTTGCATCCCCGTCCAACACTTGTTGCATCCCGTCAGCCCGGCACTCCTCGCGCGGCCGCTCCAACGCGCCCGACAGCATCACCGACCAGCTCGATACCCCCGCAGCGCCCCCGCCAGTCTTGACCAACTGGATCAAAAACACGCCCTCGGGGAGAGAAAAAATCCGATTTAAAAAGCTTGCCATCGCCCGCGGGAGAGTCACCATTGCCGTCTGTCCCCCTCCAGGTTTTAAAGCCATACCCACCGCCCTCCTTCGTACTTTTGGAGATCACACCGGCAATTGCCGTCGCATGGGGTTCCATGTCCCGGCAACGTCCCCTGGGTAAAAGCAATCATCTGATTCCAGGAAGCGTATTCCCGCGCGTAACGCGGGCATTCCGAACAATGCTTCGCTAAATTGTCCATCACCCAGCGAACCGGCACCGTCGCCCGCTCCACCGGCGTCATCCGCTGGCCGGCCCCGGCCCAGATAGAATGCCACACATGCCCCGCATACAGCCCTCCGCGCGCGTAGCTGTTGGTAGCCTCTTTGACCGCTGCAATGAACTCCGCGCCGGCCTCCTGCCGCCGGCCGGCCTTCAAAAGGAGCAGAATCGCCGCAATACGCCCCTCCAGCGTTCCCGCAATGTCCCCGAATAGAGTGCCGCCCCCATCCGGATTGACGCGCCGGATTCTATCCGGCCCATCATATCCAATATAGGAGTCGGCCATATCCGTCTCTCGGCTCAGCGCTGCGTTCTCCTCGGACCCGCCCGCCGGCTTCCCAAAAGCCAGCCAGAAGGCCGCCGCGATGTCGATGACCGAACGCTCCCGAAAAAGGAGCATCCCCACCAGCGTCCAATCGTCGATCTTCGATCGAAGATCCGCCTCGGTCGTCTCTGGCCCCAGGCCAGCGATGGCGTCCGCCGCGTCCCCGGCCCAGTTTTCCAGGTTGGCCCGCTGCGTCTGGGCATTGGCGTCTGCCGCCGCCGTGTATCGTTGCTGGCGCTCCGCAGCCGGCACCACCGCAAAGGTCTCAGTGCCGCCGAGCATGGCTTCTTGGGCATCCTCTTCTGGCTCGACCTCTTCGCCAGCGGCCGGATCTTCTCCGTCCCTCTCACCGTCCTCCTCGCCGCCCTGGGGCGGGTCCTTTTCCTCTGCTTCCCCGTCTTTCCCGTCAGATAGGGCCGGCTTCCCGGTACCCGGCCGGCCGGCCGGCTTCGGCTCGTCGTCCTCTACCCCCTCAGCCACCTCAGTGGGCATGCCGGGAATCAAAGAACGCAGGAAGACTTCCGCGTCCCGATCAGGAGTGAAAGCCCCGGCCCCCGACAGGGACCCGATAAATTGCCCGATCGCCCCCAGATCCAGCGCCCTGGGCGAAGAGCAGGTAAGCACCGGCATCCCGGTCACCCCCCGCATCGAATTCCAGCGCATCAGGTAAGGGATCGCCTTCCGATTGAAGACCGACATGATCGAGTTGAGATAGGCCTCGATTGCCAGCCAATAAGCCTCCATCAGAGTGCCGGCGAGGGATTGCGTCCCCGTTTCGCGGAGCCCCACCAGCATAAACTGCGCCAAAATCGACCGGGCCATCTCCAGATCTTTGCGCATGATGGTCGCCCCCAAGGTGTCGTCCACCGTCCCCTGCGGACCGCCCAGGTCAATGCTCCACCCAGATGGAAGGTGGGCGCCCATAACCTCATCGTTGTAAATCTGTTCTACCAAATCCTTCGCTTTCTGCTCGTCGGATTTCTGACCTTCTTCCTCAATTGTCGTCGCGCCGTTCGGCAGCGTGACAACCGGGAAGCCGGCCCACCGACGATACAATCCCATCCCCTCAATCTGCTCCAGCCGCCTCTTGAATTGATACGCCCGCGCCGCCGCCCGATAAATCGAAAGCCCCTCCGGGATATTCCCATCCCGACAAGTTCGGAAATGCAAACTGCGCTCGACCGGGATGATGGCATTGGAGCCCTTGAGCGTGTATTGCTCCATTGCAGTGAGCTTTCCGGTCTCGTCATCGATCACCCACTGATACCATGAATGCTGCGGACGAAAGGCAATCTCCCCAAAGCCTACCGTCCCATCCGACCGTCTGCGCATGACCATCTCAAACCACGCCCACCCGTAAGTGAACATGGTGCAGATGTCATCTAACAGGTCAGGAAACGACATGTCAGGCATCGTCGAAAGGCAATCCCACACAAACTCAGCCGCCGTCTGGTCTCCCCGCGTCTTTCTGCCCCCAGGAACGACGCGCCACTGCACCTTCAAGATGGGCAGCGTCAGAATTTGATGCATGGCGATTCCCGTGGGATCTGTGTGCCGAATTTCGTCATACACCCGGGCCCCAGCCGGCCAGCGGAAGCGCGGGTCTGGATCGATATAAAGCAGCCGGCCCCACTGAGACAGACCAGAGGACCCTAATTCCTTAAATTTTCCTGGCATATGATTCTCCTTAATTCCATTCGCTTCCGCCAGGCTTCCGAACACCGGCCTGGTCGGGCAACGGAGCCGGCCTGGGCATTGCCAGCGCCGCCTCACAGTAAACTTCCGCCAGAGCAAAGTGGTCGGCCTTCGAGCCTTCGGTATAGCGGGCGACCATCTTCCCATCCGCGGCCTTTTCCAACACCCGCATCGGCGCTTTCATCTGCTCGTAATAATCCGGTACATCCCGAATGTTCAACGGCAGGACCCGATGCCCGTCCATCAATTCGGCGTACATCTGGTCGAAAGCCCGCGTGCGATCAATCGTCACCGTCCCCTCCTCTTGATTGGGAACGGCCATCTCCGCCTTTTTCTCACTGGCCGTCGATCCGAAGAATGCCAGCCAGACTAGCCCCCTGGGGAATTGCGCCTGCAGCTCGCGATCTTTCCGGGTTTCCGGCAATCCATCGATGACCAACGTCTTCACATTGAACCGCCGCAGCTGGCCGGCCAGCTCTTCGAACGATTGCACCGCACCGGCCCACCGAAGGGGAGCGACCTCGCTGCCTCTGGGCAACGCCCGGATCACGATGTGGAGCAAACTTCCCACATCGCAGCCAGCCACCGTCGCCTCACGCCCCACCGGTCCCAGGGCATACTCCCGCCGCACCGAATCCAGCAACGCATCATCAATCCGACTGCCCCTGGGAGTGTAGACTTCCCCCAGATCCTGGTTGAAACACTCCCGGCGCTTGGTCTCGTCGATGACTTGCAACCCCCGCACCACATCAATGAGCTGGGTGACCGGGCTGAAAAACTTCGTCAGGTGATAACCGACAATATCTCGCCCAGGGAAACGAGGCACCCATCGCCCCGCCGCTGTCCGATCCAGCTCGGCCCCGCAACGCCGGCACGCCACAAAAGCGCGCCCTTCTTTCATCCCATGCCACGCCGCTGGCCGCTCCAGAGCATCCCACTCGATCACCACACCCTGGATGGTCATTACCTGCAGCTCGCCGCACCGCGGGCAGGGAACGAACCACTCCCGCTGATCGGAAAGCTTCCACCGTTCATCGATTCCCATGTCGGCATAGGTTGGCGTTGATATATCCAGCTCTTCGGCGAACTTACTATGCCCGAGCCGCTTCAGCGCGATGGCCGGCGCTCGCTGGTCCATCTCGTCCAGCTCATCAAAGACCAACAAGTCCACCGCCACCGACTTCAACCCCGGCGCGCGCCCGTCCGGCGAGACCTGCCCACCGCGCAGATAGAGAAACCGGTTGCGAATCCTCTTCAAGGTGACCCGATCCGCCCCCCGCCTTCTTTTTTCGCTCCCATCGCCAGGGCCATCCCCAACGATGGAGCCGAGATAGGGAGAAGCCTCCAACGCCCCGCCCAACCGCTCGGTAGAAAAATCCGTGATGTGCCGATCCGTAGGGAAGAGGTACATCACGGTCTCTTGCCGCACGTCCGCTGCATGCAAAGCGCGCGAAACCGCATATTCAGACGCGCCCATCTGGCTGGATTTGTAAAGCACCAGATGCCGCGCCTTTTCGCGGTACAGATCGACCAGATAGGGATGGGTCTGCAGATCGAATAGACTGTCAGGCCGCAAATAGGACCGGTTGATAATCGTCCAGGTCAGGAGATCCATCTCGCCGCCGTTCGATCGGCGAGACTGCTCCGCCTGGATCTCCGCGTAGCGGATCAGATCCTCACGCCGGCCCATCGCCATCCCCACCTGGCTTCCCGAAGGCCAGCAGCAGATTGCGTTTCATTTGTTCCAGCTCTTCGTCGGTTCGTTTCTCTAGGTCGTTGCGCTGCCCCGGAGCCACCGATAGATCGACCGCCAACTTCTCTTCGCCCAGTTCGCGCCGCATTTCCTCTGTAACCATTTTGATCCCGGCTGTGATCTCCGCCCATGTCGCCGCAGCCGGATCGATCTGCTGCAACGCCTGAAGAAGCTTCGATCGGTAAGCTGTCAGGGTTTTGATCCGCAGATCTTTCTCCTTGATCTGCAGATCGATGAAAGCATCCAGAATCTTCTCCTGCAGGAGCAGATCAAAAGCCTGGGACCGCTCCACCCACAAGAAGTTCTTAGACCACGACGACAGCGTGCTCCAGCTATCGGTCGGAGCAGTCTGGCCCAACCGGAGCCGATCCTGATAGGACGCCAACAGAATGCGCAGCGACCGCCGGCGAGTTTTCCGCAGGGAGCCAGGCTTTAACCCCTCGGTTCCCTCCGGGTACGCCATCATGGCGTAATCCCGCAGGGCCGAATTGGCGAGCACCGACTCGCCATGACACAAGGCGATCGGATCGGCCTGCTCCTGGTCCCACAGGAACTTTTTCCGGCTCATTTTCTCTTCGCCCCGCCCCGGCGCTTCTCCAGGAGATACCCAATGCGGGCAGCCGCCGAGCACATCATGCGGCCCCGATACTGTTGTCCGGTCTCGGGATCATCCAGGTCACAGTTGTCGCCGCAGATGAACCCGACCACGTTCTCGCCGTCCAGGACAGGGACCACCATCATGGTTACCACGCCCTGTTCGCCTAACATCCCTTTCGAGATACTGTCTGGGCTCGTGGGAACGTCGTACCAGATAATGAGCCGATCGCATCCGGGCCGGCAGTCGCATAACAAACGCGACGCCCCTGCAGGAAGCTCTTCTTCCCACAGGGGCGCTAAAAGATCGATCATCACGCTGATCGGGATATTTTGCATATCCCGCGCATGGTACGAAACCCCTGGCCGGCACACCTCGTGCGTCCGACTCAGCTTCCACACGGGGTTCCTGGCGCTGAAGAAATTCCCATTGTGGAATTGCGTCAGATGCACCCGATCGAAACCGGCTCTGACCCGGATCTCGACCAGCACGCTATAGATGCTCCGGTCAAGCTCGACATCTCTGGCGGTAAACACATGATCCCCGCCAAAAAGCCGATCAAACGCCCTTTGCAAATCCCCCTGGAGACGCTCCCGCAGGAGCGCCACCAGGGCGATGATCGCAAACGCCAATATTAATCCGACAGTCTGAAAAATCCCCTCAACTGCGGATTGCGCCATTCTCACCGCCCGATCCAACATCTTTGACATCTCCCTGGGGACCCGGTCCGCTGACCAGAAATCCAGCCACCGCTGCGGCCCCCGCCTCGCTTTTTTCTTTCTGTTCCTGGAGATAAGCCTGAACCGGCTTAATCCCCAGAAAATAGATCCCCTGGGATGTCGCCCAGACCATCAGTCCCTTGACCAAACGCTGCCAGTGGGGTTCCAAAGCAGAGATGACATCGGGAGGAACATACTGCAGGAGCAGACCGGCCGCAAAGGGGAGAACTACCACCAATCCAAACACTACCCACCCTTTAACCTGGGGAGCAAGGTCCTGGAACCACTTACTCTTCTCGCCCAGGAAAACGACGATGAGAGCAGCCAGGGCCACATCGGCAATCCCCTGGATCACAGACTGAAGGGATGGAATCTGAACCCCTCCATCCCCGCCCTGACCCAGGCCGGCGGCCGCCGCAGGAGCAGCGAAGATCAGCGCAGCCAGAACGGCCAACGCTACCGAAAACCGAACTTTGGAAAACAAATTGGTTAACATACGATCCTCCACTTGAATTTAAAATAGAAACCGGGACAGCTCGATTGCTCGAACTGCCCCGGGATCTTTGCTCCTGACAGGCGGTCAGAAAACCAACTATAGGGTAGGATTATTGTCTTGCAGCTTTACGGGTCCGCCGATTAAGCTGGAGAGACTCTTCCTTTACCACGTATGCATATTCTCCACCGCTAATCTCAATGATAATTTTACCGAAACCAGACCGGGCTATAATTTCACGCCCGACCATAAGGACTGTTTTGATCATCGCCTCCTCCGACATCGCTTCGTCGTTTACTGCAGGTTGGATTTTCGCCGGAGCAGCCACAGATGCCATAACCCCCTCCTTAACTAATATTTTACCATCTAAAGGGAAATTTAACGCCATGGTCTATTCTGTCAACATGAAGGCACTACAAATCGGTTACAATTCAGTAACAAATTAGAAAAAGGCCCGGATCGCTCCGGGCCCTGAGAAAATACCCCTTAAAACGGGATGTTGTCCTCCTCGTCTGGCGGAGGACCTCCGGCCCCAGGCCGGCGCCCGCCGGCCATTCCCACCGGCGCGCCCACGTCACCATCCCCGGCCGACCCGCTCAGGAATTTCACGTTCTCCGCTGTCAGCTCAAACGACGCCCGCGGCTTCCCGTCCTCACCGGTCCACACTCGCGGCCCGCCGGTCTCCTTGTCCGGCTGGAGCCGGCCCTCCACCAACACCTTGCTTCCCTTTTTCAGGTATTGGTTGACCGTCTCGGCCTGCCGCCGCCAGCAGGTCACCCGAAACCAAATCACTTCCTCCCCCTGGGAGCCGTCCGGGTTGTTCCACTTCCGATTGGTAGCCACGCTGAAGGTGGTGACCGGAGCGCCGTCCGGCGTGTAGCGCATTTCCGGGTCTCTGCCCAGGTTTCCGATGATGATGACTTTGTGATACATATCAAATTCCCTTTCGTGTTTTTAAGTTTATTACCTCACAATCCCCAGCGACCGCGCCGACCCGGAAACCAGATCGACGTAGGTCGCATACACGTCCAGATCCCGACTCACCAGGAGCCGAGACAGGTACGACGCCGCCCAGGTACTCATGGCCGTGTTGACCATGAGCGACTGCTGCTCCATCACCGCCAGATCGGCGCAGCTCAAAGGATGCTCCGCTTCCTCCTGAACCTCCAGCAACTCAGGATGCTGGATCGACGGAAGAGGGATCTCGTTGCACATTCCCATCAATACCATCGGTTTTTGAACGCTGCTGTTCCCGAGCAAGACCTGTCCAGAATCCCGATGATTTCCACAATCGAGCCACCATACAGAACTATTTTTGTGCGCCTCATGGATCGCCGTCCGCCCTGACGCGCCGTCGACACACCCAATAACGATTTTTAAAATCCTCGGGCCAAATTCCGACGTCGCTTCTCTGAAAAAAGCTTCCTGCGTTTGATCGTTAAAACTCTGGATCGCAAATTCTATATTCAGGCCGAAAGCCAGACTATACCGACGCGCCAGGGCCTCAGCCTTCGGCATCCCCACCTCAGCCGGGCAAAAATTCTGCCGGCCAAGATTCTTCCTCTCAACAGAGTCATAATCGACAAAACCGACCTTCCCCGTCATCCCTTTTCGATCCAAAAGGTGATAAGCCAACCGGGCAATGTGAAGCGCCATAAAGGACCCCGTTCCCCCACACCCCACCAGCATGATGGCGTACCCCTTTATCTCTCCCAACTCGACGCGCGCCCGCTTTTCAATTTTTATCTGCTCCATGAAAATTCCCCCATGTCACGCATCTCCCCTATTCCCCCAAATAAAACCGTCGCCGGAAGATCGACAAAATCACCGTAAATTCCCAACCGGACCCGGATCTCAGGCTGCCGCTCGAAAATCAAACCCATAACCGCGTAAAAGCGAAACCCCAACTCATCTTTATTGTCGGTACCGCTAAAAAACGCTCGATAATTGCAATGTGAATGCAGGTCGCAAAACGTCTCAGGACCATCGCCCCCTAAATATTGGAGCGAGTCAGCGGTCGCCGTCTGAACCGGCCGCGTCAACCGCACCATGCCGTTTTGAAACGAATAATGGTATCCGGCCTCAACCGGCTTAACAGCCGCCTGCCGGCGAGCGTCTTCCAGAGTAGTCAGGAGCAACCGCTCAGGGATTCTCCCGTGTCGGATTTTCACCCAGGGCCGGATCTCGGGCAGCCCCGCCACGCGGACGCGGGAGATCGGAACGCACACATCAAAGTGGGAATTCTCTGCCCGCTTGAACACCCCATTCCCGGCCAAAACATAACCGTAAGCCTTCCCCTCCAGGGCAGGGACCTCGTCGCCCATGATTCCGTAACATACGGGATTGAACTTCATCGCACTAATAACTGCTTCCATTCAGAACCTCCCCCAAAGTGAGACCGGCCTCAATGAGATCATTCATGGGGTAAGCAGACACCCCCTCAATCTCCCGCCACAATTCGGTAACCCTGGAATTATGGCGCTTGCTTTTTTGATTCCCCAGATCGTTATTGAAATAGCTCTCAAAAAATTCCTTAATGGCCCCTGAAATGCCGTCCAGAGACGGAGCCGGGAAATCGGCCGTTCCCTGACACACATGACCGTCGTCGTATATGTTGGGATAAGGAGCCTTAAAAAGCCTCGATCCCATATCCACCGGCCGTTGCTTGACCGCAAAGACCATAAAAGTTTTGGCCGTGATAAACAAGAGCGGCGGACACGGAATCTTCCCCGACCAGCCCCCGTCCATCCTCACCTTCCGCTGGGAAGGTGGAAGATAGACAGCCGCTTCTTCGCGTCCATTGGCCCGGCGGTAAAAAATTGTATTTTTAGGGAGCAAAGGAGTCTCGATTAAAATGCCGCCAAAAACGGCAGCGAGATCCTCAGGAGAAACCTCAAACGTCGCATAAGCTTGCCCGCCCTCGTTGTGTTTCGTCAAAATGATCGACTCCGAATAAACCCGTATCTCAGCCCGTAAGACCTGCGTGTCAGGCTTCTCCGCCGGCACCGAGAAACCGCCCAGGGCCATCTCAAACACGTTGGAAGCATGAACTCTAAGCACGATATTCCTCCTCGACTGAAGCAAAGAACTTCGACAGAAGCTGCCTGGAATTTTCAGTGGATTCGTACCAGTTTGTGAAACGATAAAACCGCTCAACATCATCCCGAATCCGAGCGTAAAAATCCGCATACCGCCTGATCACATCATAATCCACCACCATCTCAGTATCATCGTAGCCACAGTCTACGCGCCACGCCGAAGGAGTGTCTATAAACGGATTATTCGTGTTCCCCAGAACGCACTGGTATAGAAAGTCAACGCCTGAAAAAATGCCCGTCTCTTTTCTGAACCTATCGAGAGTCCAGTCCTCGTTCTCAAAGAAAAAGAAACCCGGATCGTCGTCATCGGAATCTTCCCCCAGCAGACCGGCTTCCGAAAGCAGCTCGGAATACAGAATAGCGATATCTTCCTCGCCGCTGTAATCTTCAATCGGAATAGAAGCCCGACCTGAAACCGCGTCCATGCACGCGACTAAAACCCGCTCGTATTCTTCCAATTCGTCGAAAGATGCTCCCCCACGCGGAACGCCAAACGAGACGAATGGAATTCCATACATTAAAACATCCGGCTCGGACCCATATTCAAAGTCCCAGGTATCAAATATCCCATCCAACATCGCCAGATCCACCGGGAAGAGTTCTGCGTCAACTTTATCGACGAACTCCGCTTGAACCTCAACAAAACTCAGATCTCCCCGAAGATTCTCGCCGAATAGCAGTTTGTGAATTCGGCGCAGCCGATACGGCCCCGTAGTCCAGGAAAGCAATAAATCTCGGGCCGGCCTGACGCACTGCAACCCCGAAGGGAGCACATCAAAGAGCCGGTTATACAGCTCGTAATAACTCAAAATCCCTGAGGAACTTCCCCCGCTGGTATCGGTTTTAAAGATTGACATCTCGCATTGATTCCTTCCATCCTTTTGACATGCCCGGAAATTTCAGCGGCCGCCTTCTCCAGGTCGCGTTCGAGCCTTTGATTAAATTCCCGATCCTCCGGGTAAACTGGATAAAACTCTTCCAACTGAAACAACAGCTCAACGCCCAGAAGGCGGAGCGGCTGTAAACCAGCCAGCCGCTCCACTACGCCCGCCACATCTATGCCGGCCACCTCACCGGCCCTCGCCTGCAGGAGCCAGTTCCGGCGCCTGGACCTGCACACACACCCGGCGCGCCGCTCCCGGCCCGGCGATCGAGTCCAGCGCCTCAATTGCCTTCCAGATGTGCGCCGGGTACATCCCGGAGTAAACCTCGCCGGTCTCCAGGCCAGCGTCATGGTCCTTGAAGTAGTCCTGAAGAATTGCCACCAACGCCCCCATGGCATTGGCCTTCAGAATCGACCGGTAAGCCTGAGCCTGCATCATCAGGCCCAGCACAACGTCGGTATGCAGATCGATGTGCGTGTCTCCAGCCCGTTGGACATGCTCGACCCGAGTCTGGAGCAGCAGGAATTCCTCATCGCTGGGGATGGAGGAAAACGCCCCCTTGGTCCCCGCTTTCTTCGCAAACACGACCCGCTCAGTGCCGTCCGGCATTACCTTCGTCTCAATGCTGGCGTTTGCCAATTCCGGGAAATACCCGGCGAACTGCGCTCGCACCTCTTCCTTCGACATAGAAGGATCGTGGTCTTCGTATTCTTTATCTCCGTAAACAAAAATCCGCTTTGCCATTTTTTACTCCTTCCCGCCGAAGAATTCATTCCGAGCAACGTCCACCAGGGACGCCAGATCAGCATACCGGCCGCTGTGCCAGACAGAAGGGCCAGCCCCATCCAGGCCGACCGTCACGATTACGCGCCGGTTGTCCAGGTCCGGCCCTTCCTGAACCCGAATCATAATGACGGCAGTCTTCGATTTATCAGGAGCAGCCTCAACCGGCTTCGCCACCGGAACCGGAGCCGGCATCGGATTCACCGCCGGAGTTGAAACTGGCTTAACCGCTGTCGCCGGAACGGGAACGCGAGAAACAACGGGATTCACTGCCGGAGCCGGAGCATGCTGCGCCTGGGGAGCCGGCCGGACCGGAGTCACGTACTGAACCACCGGAGCCCGCGGAGCCGGAACCTCTTCCTCATAGCCGACCTCATCATCTTCGGATTCTTCCCCGGTCTCTTCGCCGATCTCCTCAATCTCGCCGACCTCTTCGGCTTCTTCGTCAGGATCGAACGAAGACACCGCCGGCCGACCACCGACAACTTTGCCGCCCACCCGAATCACCGGTTCATCCTGCATCAAATCGGTGACCTGAGCGGAAATGGAAGCCGTCCGATCAGCGAAGCGCGGCGCCCAGGCCGACGCCCCGCCCAGTTGGGCCGGAGCCACAACAGGAGCAGCCTCGGCCAGGAGCAAAGCCGGTTCGGGTTCTGCTTCGCGGCCAATGTTGGCCGTCGTCATCGTGTAAACTTTCCCGCCCCGCTCCACCAGCCGTTCGCCAGGGTCCCCGTCCGGGTACATCTCCCGGCGAATCTTCGCCACAAACGGCCCGGAGACATCCGCAACCTCGGCAACCCTTCGATCGCTCCAGCCGCGCCATTCCTCATCCGCCAGAAGCATCCGCACCGCCTTGCGCTTATCGTCATCCGTCCGGCGAATCCCATGCCGGCCGTTCGCCCCCACGGAATACAGCAACGCCTCCCGCTTTCCGCCCGTATGGATCTCGGCCCATATCATCTCAATGCCGGCCTGCCGCGCGGCTTCCACCCGGTGGAAGCCATCGGCCAACCAGTAATGCTCGCCGTCGCTGAAAACCACAACCGGAGGAAAGTTTGCCCCCTCAGCCATTTTGTCGGCATACTCGCCGACCGTGAAAAGATCCATCTGAACGCGGGTCTGAAGATCCGGGTCCGAGACGATCATGTCCAACGCCAGCATCCGATTGTTGTTGCTCACCATCTCCCGCTGCTCCTTCTTTTGGTTGGCGGCGATCGCGCCGCTCACAATCTGAAACGTGTTGTTTACCGGGAGAGAATCCCGGCCAAGAATCGAACTGGCCGTCCGATGGGAGCGACCGGAGCCGCCCCCACCGTGAGACAGCGCACCCAGGACCCGCGGCTTGGGGGGATGGCAACGCGGGCACTTCCACCCAGAAAACCGAAGATTGCAATCCTTGCAGGTCCTGAATGTAGCCATAGTTACCTCTCTGACCCGTAGAACAACCGAATCCGAGAAAGCGAAGCCTCACACAGCTTGGAGAGATTTTCTCCGTCGCTCTTCCCGTTGATGTAGTCAATGGAACCGTTAGCAAGACCTCCAACAATACGAACCAAAGCTTTCTCCAGCGATTCCCCATTACCCTGCGCCAACAGAGCCCCCATACTCCCGGCCTCGAAATTACGCGCGTTCAGCTGCAAAACGGTCTCGCGCGATTTTTGATAGAAATCCAGGACAGCTTCTTTTGTGGACTGACCAGCGGCCCCGCCGATGATTTCATGGATGGCGTTCAACTCCGCCTCCCGCCGGGAAGCCTCCAATTGCCATTGCCCATCCTTCTGGGCCGGCGTCGCCGGGGCCACAGCCGCCGCGACTCGCTCACCAAAGTCGGGAATGTCGAAGTCTTCTTCGATTTTTGTCCCATCCAGGGAGACGGAAACATCAGGAACAGCATCGCCGACATCGAAGACATCCCCGCCCATCTGGTCGCAATCCGTCTCCTGGTCCGCAGCTTCCTGGAAAATCCAGGGAGACAACGACTGCACCTGACACTCCCGGATCGCTGACCGCAGCGCTGTCGCCTCCATCTCCAGGCCGGCAATGCGAGCGTCCACAACGCCCAAGAGATTCTTGACTCTGCCGATGTATTGCAACCGGCCAGCATAATCAGAGTCATCATTGAGCAAGGCCGCGATCGCCACGGCCCGCTGCTGCTCGTTGCTTCCCAAGGCCTTGAAATCGACGCCGCGCAGCAAGTCAGTCTCACGCTTTTTCAGGCTTGCCTCATCATGCCGTAGGATCTCCATTTTTTCGGCTCGCTCTATGTACAAAGCGGTCAATTCGCCCGCCACCTCAATCAGACGTTGCCGGTAAGTTCCCATGATTCCCTCCCGTAATTTCTTTGAGCTTTGCAACGGCATCGACCAGGGAGTCGATGTCAACCAGGACAACCCCCATCTGCCCCCCGCGAGCGCCGAACACAGAAACGCTCACGGATTTATTACCTACCTGCGCCATCAAGAGCCGGCGCACCCCGCTCCCGTTGGAAATCTCCACCGCCCGCCCCTTCGTTACTTTCGCTTCCATTTTTTCACCTTTACCCAGGCTGCCGGCGAGCCGTCCTGCCGGCAGCCCTAAAAACTACAGCGTCAGCTGCTCCGGCTGGGCAGGCGGTTCTACCGACGCCAGCGGAGCCTGAGCGGCGATCTCGTCCCAGATCCCCACGATTTCCTTGGCGGCCATAGCGTCTACGCTATAATTTCCGCCCGAGTCCTTGACCGGCTTCAGCCAGTCATTCAGCGCGGCCAGCACCGCGCCCGCGCCAGCATCGCGCAGGCTTTCCTGCCCGAAGAGGAAAAGCTGGACCGCATGTCTCTTTTCCTTTGATTGCCCATCGCCCGCGAAGGGCATCTCCAGCAGCATTGCTACGATCCCGTACTGCTTATCGGTCGGAGCTTTCCCGGCGTAATGCGCCGCGCGCGTCGCCAACCGATCCTTTACCACAAACGGCGCATACGGTCGGCCCGGAGCCGCCGGAGCGGAAGCCGGATTGCTGGCCGGCGCTGCCGGCCGAGAAGGAGCCGCCGGAGCGGAGAGATACTCCGGCTCGGGCATGCCGGCATATGGATCTTCGCCAGGATTAACCGGCTCGCCATCCAGAACCTGCCCCTCGCTCGGATCTTCCTGCGCCGCCCGTTGCCCGGCATGGGGCGGAGGAAGCGGAGCATCCTCTTCCCAATCAGACACGCCCTCCGAAAAATCATCATCGTAATAAGAAGGATCTGCCGGCCCGGAGATAGCAAGAGCCCCGCCAGGACTGGCAATCAAGGCCCCCTTAGTAGCCCGCAGGTACATCTGCCGAACTACTTCCTGCGTCGGTTCAAGCTGAACGAACCAGCGCTCTCCATGCGTGAAAATCCCACCGCGAGACTTATCCTCATAGATCGTTGATTCCAGGACAAGACGCAGCGTCATCGGAATCCACGAGATCTTCCCGAAAATCGCGTATACCTGTTTCAACGTGTAATCGATGCTGTCATAATTGCGACCGCTTCCGGTCGCCAGCTGATAATATCCCAGCCGCAGCAGGTCTTTGTGTTGCGGATCGGCCACCGTGAACTTTAGCAACGCCGATGCCTTACAGGCCCGGCAGTGAGGATACAAATCACGCCGGCTACCGCTGCATTTCACCCGGTCACCCGGCTTAAAGGATTCCTCTCCCAGCGTGAAAGAACGAACCGCAAGACCACCCTCTACCAGCCGCCCACCCGGAGCGTTATGCACCGTGATCGCCCCGGTTTTTTCATTCCGCTCCGTCCGAAAGGAGCTGGCGGCGGAGATGAACTCCCCGTCGCCGGAACAGACGTTAATGCCCCCGGCCCAAACGCTGTACGAAGCCCTGAAAGCCCGCTCCACTTCATCAAAAACAAAAATAACCGGCAACGAACGGCAGCAATCGCCATAGGCTGCCAGCAAAGCCGGAGCATCGGTTAGGACGAAATGATCGTCCGGTACCGGAAACTTCACCTTCCGGCCATCATCCCGGATTTTTTCTTCCGTATGGCCCAGCCGAACCACACCCAGCCGGCTCAGCCGTTTAACCTGTCTTGCATCACGATCTTTGAGCGGCATGACTAACCTCCCCATAAAAGAGCAGAAAGGTCAACTTTAGAATCGACGGGCCGGTCCTCCGGCTCGTCGATCCCAAACAAATCCCGATACTCTTGAGGCATGTGAGCCATAGCAAGAGCGGTATCAACTTCCTCCTGCCGCAGCGTGTCCAGAGAAACAACGGTCCGAGTCACTCCACAGCCGCAGCGCGGGTACATAAACCGCAATTGTCCATTCCAGGACCCCACTGGAACCTTTCCGCACTCGGTGCAACGATATCCAATCTGTAAAACCCGGTACGAGAGGGACGCACCGGTGCTCAACAGGACGCCTCGCTCGTTAAAGCTAACGATCTTGGGCATTTTGCACCTCCTCAACTGGAGCCGGAGCCAACTCGACCACTTTGGTCTCGCCGCAGTAGCACTTCGGGAAGTGTCGCTTCCCGTCGAAATTCACAGAGGGAGCCAGACCGCAGACCGGGCAAACATACCGCTCGCTCAGGTCTTTGTACGTAACCCACTCGCCGGTTTCCAGACGAACGTGAGTGCTGATGGCAAGCTTAATGTTCGTCATCGCCGCACATCCATCAACCGCAGTAGCCCGCGCGCAACCTCAACTTGGCGCTGCAGCGCGCGATAATTTGTACCGGTAGAATGGTCGTACCAATCCACCAACGCCCGCGCGACCGCTTCCATCTTCGCCTGCTCATCGGCCGTCATCAGCTCGACGCCGATCTGGTCGGAGAGCCGGTCGTATTCATTCACCAGGACCTGGAGCCGGGCGACTTCGGCCTGGAGCGCCTGAATCTGTACATCTTTCTCATCCAGTTGTTGAAGGGAGGTAACGTCGATCATTCCTCACCTCCAAAATCCCCAGCATCGCCCGCATCCTGGTCAGCTGCATGTTGGATTTCGTCGATAATCCGATCCACATCGACCCGGGCGAGCGGCTCGATCGCCGCCGACTGCAGGCCGGAGAGCACAACAAACAAATCGCCCTGGCGACGGCCGATAATGGCCGTCACCAGGGCGACGATCCCGCTCTCGTCCAGCCCGATCAAGGCATGGGCGAGATCTTCAGTCCGAACCGGGATCAAGATAGCGCTGTTCATTCCGCTACCCCTTCCGGTCCAGGTTGGATGCAATTTTTACCAGGGACTCAGCGATAATACTGAGGACAATGACCACCGGATCACCACTCAAGACAACAGCGTCCTGCGCCTTTTTCAACATTACATCCGACCAGGACGGCTTGATCATGGCCTCGATGCGCTGCTTATTCCGCTCTTCCTGCTCCTGGACGACCTTTTCTCGCGCCGCATGCGCTTCCTGGGCAACGCCGAAAGCCCGCGCAAAAGCGATGTCTCCTTCCATCGACGTGAAGAACTCAGGACAATCGAATTCCAGTTCGCCGTCATCGCCGAATGAAAAGAAGGTATTGACTTCGATGCATCCTTCACCCCGACGAAGATCAGAGTAGAGGAAATAGCCGTCGCCGCGCGCATACGAAACGCGGATACACATGATTCCAGTGATGCCATCAACGCGAACGGGAATCCGTTCAACACGCCCAGGCTCGTCAGGGGAAACACGGGGAAGACCTTTGATGTTAAAGGGGATTGTAACGAGGAACTTCAATTCGCTGGGAACAAGCTTGCGCGTCTCTTCGGCCAGCTGCTCCCAAGCCTGGAGATCCTCTTCGGCCTGAGCTTCGATTTTTTCCTGCTCAAGGAGACGGAGCTGTTCCGCGCGAGCGCGGCCTTTTTCCAGATAAGCTTCGAGTACTGCGTCCATACTAACCTCCCTGTGGTTTGAAAATGAAAGGCCCCCGCCGGAGGTTTTGCGGGAGCCTTAATTATGGTACAATTAGGCCATCCCTGCACCGCCTATCTCGGTTGTGGGGCCAGGGTTGCGGTAAGTGCTATCAACACCCCGCAACCCGCTTTTTTTGTAAAAAGGATGTAAATTTCTTTTTACAACCTTATTTTAAGGCCTATTTCGTATTTGTCAACTCGCTCGCATCTGCAAACGTTTGCAGATAGACAATCCCTCAAAAAAACCTAAAATAAGAAATCTTCATCTTGCAAAGGAGATCCTCTAAGGAGGGAATTATGATCTGCCCAAAATGCATGAAGGAAGTTGACTCTACTTATTTCTCTGGTACCCCTTGCCGAAACTGCGGAAATAAGTTTGATGGTAACAAGTTTTATCTGATTTTATTCACCATTCAACAAGCAGCTTCCGTAATCGGAAACAGCATACTCTCAATAATCCTCATCATATTTACTTTACTGATGTTCTTTTGCGCATGCTCGCTTTTTTATGGTTCACTCCAACAGTTATTCAAGTAACGCAAGAAGTCTAAACCCACGATATACCGCCGGCTGGACCGGCGTTTTTTTCTACCCCAAATCGGTTTGCCATAATCGCCGCCTCGTGCTAAAAATAGCAGTTAGCAAAGGAGGCTAATTTAAAATGGACGCTAAAACACCGTCATCTACATCACCGTCAACTATTTTGTGCTACCGCCGGAAAAGCTTGGTTATCACGGACCAAGACCTGATCTCGCCAGAGATTCAGGCGACTACAGTGAACGCAATGTGCATTGTCCAGGGATTGGAGACCGAATGGTACGAGGATATCGACGGCCACCGGTCCGGGCGAAAAGAAGCCGGCCGGCCCGGCTGGCTCACCCTGAAAACCCAACTCGACCGCCCCGAAGTCGCCGGCATCGCCGCCTATTCCCTCGACCGGATCGGCCGCAACACCCTCGACTGCCTGAAACTCATCAATTACCTGGAGCAGCAGAAAAAACGCTTAATCCTGGTAAAAGAAAACATTGACACCGGATCGGCGATGGGCCGGGCCATCACCACCATCCTGATGGCAATGTATCAGGTCGAGAGCGATCTGGCTTCCGAACGCCAGATCACCGGAATTAAATATCGTCGGTACCAGCTGGGCCGGCACTGGGGGACTGTCCCTTTCGGATACATACGGAATTCGGAAACCGGGAAGCTGGAACCGGACGCAAATGGAGTCTTCGTTCCAGGCCCTGACGAAACCATCCTGGAGCGCCGCTATGCGGACGCTGTAAAACGGCTTTATGAGATGGCGCTCAACAGCGAGGACTCAAACGAAAGACTCGCTATCCGCATGAATGCTGAAAAGTGGATGTTCCATGATCGGCGAGGAACGCCCCGAGAATGGACAAAAGATGACGTTCGCCGCGTACTCGACGGTTGGCGGATCTACGGAGGAAACATAACCGTAGGCTGCTCCAAAGAAGCTAAGTCAAAAATAGAAGTTATCCCAGATACTCACCAAGCAATTGTGGACTCGACGACGATTGAAGAAATCGCCAAACGACAAGACTCAATCCATTCCCGTCACGCTCACATTACCACCGGGATGTACCTACTGAGTGGTATCGGAACCTGCGCCCATTGCGGAGCGCGGATATACGGAATGCTGCAGTATGAAAAACGCCGATACCGCCACAACAAAGGGTATGGATGCGCCGAGACGTACATGGAAGCCGACCAGCTCGAAATCCACATCAAATCCATAATCGGGAACATCGACATCGAAAAAACGTCCGAAGTTCTCCAGAAGGCCATTCTCAACATCACCGTCAGCCCGCAAATGACCTTACAGGAAGACGTTGAAAATCTGAAAGCTGCGCGGGAAAAACTCGCCAGGATCGCTCGGATCTACGCCGATGGGTTAATTTCAGAAGCCGAGTACATGAAAGCGAAGGAAGAAGTCGACGCTAAAGTTCTGCAACTGCACGCCGAACCGCCAGAGCGAAAAATCTCCGCTTTGGACACCGCGTTCCGGCGCCTGCGCCAACTGCTGGTAAAGTTCCAGGACGATGATCCCAAAGTAAAACGAGGGGTGATTCTGGATCTTTTCGCCAGAGTAGAAGTAAGCGGAGGATGCATTACAAGATGTATCCCTAACGAATGGCTAAAGGAACTGTGGGACATCCGATTCCCACCGGGATCATAAAGCAATCAAACTGGCCTTCCCATTTTTATGGGAAGGCCAGTTTTTCAAAAAACAAAATCCATGCTATAATCTTTTTCAGCGAAACCTTAAAAAAGTCTTCTCAGAATGGACTGAAAAGTCCTTCCCAGCGAGACGTTAAAAAAAGTCTGCTCAAAAAGGGTTTAGAAGCCCTTTGAGGGCACACCAACTGAATAGATCCCCAACTGGCGGGATGCACCAAAGAGAAACAGGCTTTTACCTTACGGGAAAGCCTGTTTTGTTTTCTGCGAGGCGGTCGGCTGGATGGAAGTTGATGCCCTTCCGTATTCTACTTAAAGAAGTGCCCGTACGGTTTCTTGTCTTCTTGGAAACAGCAGGCCGGACCGTAGAGGGATGAATACGGTGAGGGGCAGACGGGATTTTACCCTTTTGCCTCGTTTGACAAAAAAAAGGGTTGGTGTATACTTATGCCTGCTGAGGTTGGGGAGCAACCTTCATCCCGCGCGGCGGTAGGTTGGAATGTTCAATGCGCCGACGTAGCTCAATCGGCGGAGCATCCGCCTTGTAAGCGGAGGGTTGTGGGTTCGATTCCCACCGTCGGCTTTCGGGGATAGTGACACGGGCAGATACCCAAGCGGCCAAAGGGGGCTGACTGTAAATCAGCTGACTATCGTCTTCGGTGGTTCGAATCCGCCTCTGCCCATTTCGTGCCCACATAGCTCAGCAGGTAGAGCACACCCTTGGTAAGGGTGGGGTCATGAGTTCAATTCTCATTGTGGGCTTTGTGGAGGCTTTGCCTCCGCTATTTTTATCTCAAGCGGGTGAAAAATGGGCTCCAAGGCAAAAGCGATCCGGCCAGTAATTACTATGGCCTGTCTGGAATGTAAAGAGCAGAACTACACCACCGAGAAAAATCGGCGTAATGATCCGAATCGGATGGAACTGAAGAAGTTCTGCCCGCGCTGCCGCAAGCACACGCAGCATCGCGAAACTAAATAATCGGTTACGCAGGCGAGTAGCTCAATCTGGCAGAGCATCCGTCTCCAAAACGGAAGGTTGCGGGTTCGATTCCTGCCTCGCCTGCCTTTTCACTTATAAGACACCGCCCTTGGGGCGGTGTCTTAAAGTGTAAGGCGCAGTAGGAGGATTAAAGTGGCGGTTGAACAACAAGAACGCAAAGAGAACGCGCTGGTGCGTTATGTCCGGGAAACCCGAGCAGAACTGCGCAAGGTGCATTGGCCTACTCGTAAGGAGACTCTGGCCATGACTCGCATCGTCCTGATCGTCATGATCGGGATGTCCCTTTTCCTGGGGGCTCTGGATCTTGTATTCGGGTGGCTGCTTAAGGAAGTTGTGTCGGGCAGCCCTGTCTATATGGTTGCCAGTGTGGTGGTTGGTATTGCTTTGCTGGTAGCCATCTATTTTGTCAGTCAAGAACACGAAGGGAATTAATCCCGTGGTTAAAAATAAGCGCCTCATCGATGACGACGAGACGCCTTCTTCCAACGAAGAGGACTTCGGGGCCGAGCCCGTGCTCCCAGCCGATCGGCTGTTGGAGCGTTTTGGGATGGATGAGGGAAAGCCCGAACCTAAAACTTCTTCGCGTCGGGCGCCCGAACCTCCGGAAGAGGTGCGCCTGGAATTTAACGACGACGGTGAATCCCCTGCTGAAGATGAACGTGCCTGGTATGTGATCCATTGTTACTCCGGTTACGAGTTCAAGGTTAAGCATAATCTGGAACAGCGGATCGAGTCGATGGGGATGCAGGATTTCATTTTTCAGGTTGTGGTTCCCACAGTCGAAGAAATCGAGATTAAAGACGGCAAGCGGCGTACCGTTGAACGCTGTTTGTTTCCGGGTTACATTATGGTGCAGATGATCCTGACCGACGATTCCTGGTATGTGGTGCGGAATACACCGGGCGTGACGGGATTTGTCGGGATGGGCAATCAGCCGACGGCTTTACGGCCGGAAGCTGTGCAGGGGATTTTGCGTCGAATGGAAGCCACGGCTCCGCAGGTTCGGGCCACCTTCAAGCCCGGGCAGAAAGTGCGGATTATCGAAGGTCCTTTCTCCGATTTTATCGGGGTTGTGGATGAAATCGATGAGGAACGGACGAAGGTACGGGTTTTGGTCTCGTTCTTCGGCCGGGAGACACCGGTGGAGTTGGATTTCTTGCAGGTCGAAAAAGTGTAAGCGCCTGGGATGAAGCCCAGATTAGGGAGTAGATAAGATGGCGAAGAAGATTAAGGCAGTCGTTAAGTTGCAGATTCAGGCCGGGAAAGCCAATCCGGCGCCGCCGATCGGTCCTGCTCTTGGTCAGCACGGCATCAATTTGATGGCGTTCTGCAAAGAGTACAATGCGCGGACCGCTCAAATGGCGGGAAACGTGGTGCCGGCTGAAATTACAATTTTTCAGGACGGTTCATTCACGTTCGAATTGCGGACCCCCCCCACGCCGGACTTGCTGCGCAAGGCCGCGTCGGTGCCGCGGGGTTCAGCTGAGCCCAACCGGAACAAAGTGGGCCGGATTAACCGCAAGCAGCTGCGCGAGATCGCGGAAGTGAAAATGAAGGATCTCAATGCGAATGATATCGCCGCGGCAGAACTGATGATTGCGGGAACGGCACGCAGCATGGGGATTGAGATCACTGATTAAGTCCTCAGTCCTGTGGGAGGGCCTGGCCCGTTAGACCACGAGGAGGATTCAAATGGCAAAGCACGGGAAAAAGTATTTAGAAGCATTAAAAAAGGTTGATATCAACCACCTGTATGCGCCGAAGGATGCCCTGGAACTGGCGAAATCGGTAAGTTACACCGAGTTCGACGGAACTGTGGAAATGCACCTGCGCATGGGCCTCGATCCCCGCCGCTCGGATCAGCAGATCCGCGGTGTGGTGCGCTTGCCCCATGGTTTGGGCAAGACGGTGCGGGTGCTGGTTTTCGCTTCGGCTGAAGCGGATACTGCGGCGCGCGCTTCGGGTGCCGATTTCGTCATCAGCGATGACGAAGGGATCAAGAAAATCATGGACGGTTGGACGGATTTCGACGTGGCGATTGCTGTGCCCGAAATTATGTCCAAAGTCGGTAAACTGGGTCGTGTCCTGGGTCGTAAGGGCTTGATGCCCAACCCCAAGACCGGCACCGTGGTTTCAGCTGACGATCTGGTCCGCGCGGTTCAAGAAGCCAAGGCGGGTCGGGTTGAATACCGGTTGGACCGCACCGGCAACATTCACCTGCCTTTGGGCAAGGTGAGCGCGTCGGCGCAGGATCTGCTGGAAAACATGGCTGCGATCATGGAAGCCATCCGCCGGGCGAAGCCCGCGGCCGCCAAAGGCACGTATGTTAAGCGTGTCACGGTTACTCCTTCGATGGGCCCGGGGGTCAAAGTGGATCCCAATCAGGCGCTCGCGATGGAAAGTGCCGGGTAAAATTTCTTCTCATCTGGGCTGATTTCCCTGTCTTGCCGAAGACAGCAGGTGCGTCTGGGCGCTTAATTTCCTGCCGAGGCTGGACCCTAAGTGCGCTTTACGTTCGTTGAAACGGGCGATCTAGGTCCTTGCGTCGGCAGACGTGAGGACCTTTTTTTGTTAGTGTGGAGTCGGAGCCGGCTCCGGTCGGTTCCGGGTTTGTAGTATAAGCGGAAGGAGGTGGACAAGTTGGCTATTTCGCGTGAGCGAAAAGAAGAGTTGGTGGCGGAGTACGTTGATCAGTTCGCCCGCAGCAAGGGCGTGTTGATGGCGCACTATTCGGCACTGACTGTCGCACAAATGCAAAAATTGCGCCGCAAGGTCCGCGAACAGCATGGGGAAGTTTTCGTGGTCAAGAATACCCTCTTCACTCATATGTTGAAGGAACAGGGCATTACTCCCCCCGAAGACATGATCAAGGGCACGCTGCTGGTGGCTTTCTGCCATCAGGACGTTCCCCCGATGGCCAAGTTGTTCCGGGATTTCACCAAGGAAGCCGATGAATCACGTTTCTCCATGTGGGGAGCGATTATGGATCGGCATTTCTACGGGGCCAAAGAGGCCGTTTCGCTCTCGGACATGCCCAGCCGCGAAGTGCTGTTGGCGCAGGTTTTGGGAACGATCAACGCGCCGGCGACTCAGACTGTGGGCGTCGTGGCCGGGGGCATTCGCCAGGTGCTCAATGTCCTGCAGGCCTATGCCGACAAATTGGGCGGAACCAACGAAGTTGCCGCCGAGGCCGCAGCCTAGTGCTGCACTCTTTAATTCACAGTAATAAGTTAAACCTGAAGGAGGTTCTTTACCATGGCTGATCTGAATACGCTCGTTGAGCAAATTAGTGCCCTCTCCCTGATGGAGGCTTCCCAGCTCGTCAAGATGTTGGAAACCAAGCTCGGTGTCAGCGCCGCCGCCCCCGTGGCTATGATGGCTGCTGCTCCCGTTGCTGCCGCGGCTGAACCGGTTGAAGAAAAGACCGAGTTCGACGTCGTCCTGAAGGAACAGGGCCCGAACAAGATCGAGGTCATCAAGGTCGTCCGCCAGCTGACCAACCTGGGGCTGAAGGAAGCCAAGGAACTGGTTGAGGGTGTGCCTTCGACCGTCCTGACCGCCGTCACCAAGGAAGTTGCTGAAGACGCCAAGGCCAAGCTCAGCGGCGCCGGTGCCGTTATCGAGGTCAAGTAATTTAGCGGATCCTTCCGCCAGGGCCCCCTCACTTTCGAGGGGGCCTTTTGTTTTGATTCATATTTTGTTTTTCCTCGACGCTATGCTATACTGTTTCTAAACTCATGATCCCTGGTGCATGGACTTTGCAACCCTATACATTGGGCGTGCTGCGTGGGACGCTGGTCGGGCTGTTGTGGCTGGAATGCACGGCGTCCTGGTATAAAATCAGCCGCCGGGAAGTCCCCGGTATTCTTTGGTCGGTATTGGCTGGGGCTATTGTGTTGGGACGCCTGGGCTATGTGTGCGGCCAGTCGACTTATTTTTTGGCCCACCCCGGGGCGATTTTCACTCCGGAACAAGTCGGAGGGTTGCATGGCGGGAGTGCCTGGCTCGGGGGGCTGGCCGGAGCCTGGCTCTGGCGGCGGTATCATCCGGGAGCTTTGCTGCCGATGTTGAGCTGGTTGACCCCCGCGGCGCTGGCGGTGACGGCCGGAGCCTGGTGGGGTTGCTGGGATGTCGGGTGCGCCTGGGGTCGGGAGGTCTCGGTGGTCAGTACATTCCCTGCGTGGATGTTGATCCGGGCTCCGGATCTCTATCATACCGTTGCCTTGCGGATGGCGGTTCAGCCGGCCGGGATGGTGCTGGCGCTGGTGTTATTATTGCCGGCCATTGCGTTACGACGCCGGGGCGCCTGGGTGTGGCCTTTCTATTGGTTGATCGAAGCGGGACTGACCGTTTTTCGGGATGACCCGGTTTCGCTGTTAGGCCCGGGACGGATTGATTTATGGTTGGATTTGGGACTGGCAGTTTTCTTTGCCGGGCTTTGTTTTCAATTCCGTCGGGAAATTGAAGCACGACCTGAAGGGAAGGATGATCGCGAATAATGGAACAGGGTGAGATACAACCGCTGATTGAAGGGATGACCCTTCGCAGTTTACAGCAGGCGCTGGCGGGATTGATGGAGATTGAGGCGGTACGGGTATTGCAAGGCGGTGAACATCCCGCGGTGGAATTTGTCGGACGGATGAGCGGCGATGTGGAAGCTGCTTTCGATCAGATTCTGGAACGTTTTACCGCTCTGGGATACACGCCCTTATTGACGGAGCGGGACGGCGATCAGGTGTTGCAGGCAATTCCGGAAGTGCCGGACGGCAAAACAGGCGATCCTCGCGTCAATCTGGTCCTGTTTATTTTGACGGCTATTGCAGTCTTTGTTACAGGGGGACTGCAAAATATTGAACAGACTTTCAAATGGGATGAAGGGGCCGCTTTTGCCGGAACTTTGCTGGCAATTCTGGGAGTACATGAACTGAGCCATTATTTTGTGGGGCGGCGCCATGGTTTTCCTTTAACGTTGCCTTATTTTATTCCTTTGCCTTTTTTGGGTTTTTTGGGAACGATGGGGGCTGTGATTTTGCAGCGGGCTCCGATGCGCAGCCGCAAGTCGCTTTTCGATATCGGGGTTGCCGGGCCTCTGGGGGGCTTGATCGTGGCGGTGCCTCTCTTGATTATCGGGCTGTTGCTCTCGAAGGTGGAGCCGCTGCCGGTTTCAGGGCCTTATGTAATGGAAGGAAATTCACTGCTTTACTTGTTGATCAAACTGGTGGTTTTCAAGCAAATTCTTCCTTCCAACGGTATTGATGTGATGGTCCATCCGATGGCTTTCGCGGCCTGGGGTGGTTTGTTGGTCACGGCCTTGAATCTGTTTCCCATCGGGCAACTGGACGGCGGCCATGTCGCCTATGCGCTTTGGGGCCGCAAGGCCTGGGCGGTGGCCCGGGGGGCTGTGTTTGCTGCTTTGATTTGGGGGGCGCTGTTATTGCTGGTCGGTAATCCGGCCGGTTTTACCTGGTTGGTTTGGGGAGGGCTGGGCTGGTTTATGGGGCCGCAGCACCCTGCGCCGCTGAACGATATCACACAACTTGATCCAAAACGGCGATGGCTGGGATGGATTGTTGTGGTGATTTTCTGTTTGGTTGTCGTACCGATTCCATTGGTAAACGTAGTACCATAGAGGTTGCTATGACGACGGAACGTCGCCCTCAAACACCATCTCGACCTGCCTGGAAGGCCATCAGCCGGACTGATTCTTCGGCGGTGGCGATGCGTTCAGTTGCGGCGGCCCTGCGGGGCGAGCCTTTGAATGTGTGGGAAATTGCCGATTGGCAACGCAAGCTGCTGCGTCTGGTGGGAAAGGGCGGCAAGCGTGCGGCGATCGCGGCGGTGGAGCGTTTCATCGCGGCATCGGCGATCGATCCGTCCTGGGCCGATCAGATTTCCACTGACGATCTGGTGACCTGGGCCGTTTCGCTGTACGATGGGGTCAGCGGGCCTTTTGATGCGATCATTGTGGGCGCTCCCAACGGGGGGGTGGCGCATCTGGCAACGGCGCTGGGCGTCCCCTTTCTTTCGCAACACTTTGTCTCCAGCTATCGCGATTCCTCGCCCCTGGACGATGTGGAGACGTATCAGACACATGGGGCGGCGCTGGCGGGACGGATTCTTCCCCGAAATACCAATCTGGCCGTTACCAACCATTATGATCCTCTGCACGACCGTTTCCTGGTCAAGTATGTCAACCATATTCGTTACAAGCTTCTCAAGCTGCCCAAGGTCTATCAACATTTCATCGACCGGGTTTTGAAGCCGGGCGGGACGATTTTCTATGTGGACTGTCACTATCCCTGGTTGATGTACCTGATGGGGGATCGGCACTGGTTCCAGGTGGGCGGACTGGGGGCCGTGACGGCGCAGGAGTTTGTGAAAGGGCGTCCGGAGATTGCGGCGCTGCAAAAGGCTGACGGTACTTCGGGCGCGGGGCATTGGGGGTTGAAGAGCCGGCTGGCTTTTGAAATGCCGGAATCGGAATGGGGAACCCTGCCGCCGTTGCGGGAGGATGTCGAACGTTTTGCCCGCGACAATAATTATCGTTTCTTTCCTTTGGATGGGGGACAGCCTGAATTTTTTTCCCGGCTGGCGTTCCGGGTGTGGCAGCGATTGTTGACTCAGGCGCAGGTAGCGCCTCAGGGGGTATTGTTGGAAACGTTTACTCAGGTAGCACCGTGGGCTGTGCGTAACAGTGCTTTGTTGCCGGTCTGGTTGCCCTGGAACTGTACGGATAGCGTGGATTTCCTGCATCAGATGCAGCCGTCTTTTCCGGCGGATAAACCGGTTTTGTGGATGCCGCTGCCGAATTTTGTGGAGACATTTGATACAGCATCCTGGGATAGCTGGTTGACCACATTGAATGGACATTCCGTGTTGCCGTTGGGGATGAGCCCGGCGCTCTATCCCGCCGATCCTTCTGGAATGTTTGCTGTGCAGGAAGCCCTCCAGGAATGGGTGGAAGCTCATCCCTCTCCGGTGACGCAGACGTTGCCGGTGGATGCCTTGCTGGAGGAGTTCAGTGCCTTGCGTCGTCGGAATTGATGCCAGTCGCGCTCAAAGCGCTGCCCCTACGGGCACAGAGGGCTATTCTTTCCACCTGATTCGGGCTTTGTTGCCGTTGTTCCCGACGTTGGGCAATGACTATCGTGCCCGGCTCTATTTTCGGCGGAAGGCTTTGCCTGAGGAGCGGCCGCAGCCTTCCGATCTGGACGGGAATGCCCCTTATGTGGAACGGCGTTTTATCCCTTTTCCCCGGCTCTGGACACATTTCCGGCTTTCCTGGGAAATGCTCAACTGTCCCCCCGATTTGTTGTTTGTGCCGGCTCATCTTTTGCCGCTTTATCCCTCTCGCCGTACTCTGGTAACTATCCACGATCTGGGCTATCGTTTTTTCCCCGAAGCCCATCCCTGGGCGCAGCGTTTCTATCTGGATTGGGGGACGCGGCGCGATGCCCGGCAGGCCACCCATTTGCTGGCCGATTCCAAAGCGACCCGCGATGCCTTGATCCGGGAATATCAGGTGCCGGAATTCAAAATTACGGTGGCTTATCCCGGTTATGATGCCACGCTGGCGCCGGTGACCGATCCGGAGGCGTTGCAGGCCGTGCGGCTGCGCTATAAGATCCCCGGACCCTACATTCTCTATTTGGGACGAATTCAACCCCGCAAGAATCTGCTGCGGGTGGTCAATGCTTTTGCGAAGGTGTTGCCCGATCATCCCGAACTGACGCTGGTGCTGGCGGGGCCGACCGGCTGGATGGCGGAGCCGATTCTGGTCCGGGTGAAAGAATTGCAGCTGGAGCAGAAGGTGCTTTTCCCGGGCTATATTGCGGAGGAAGATAAGGCGGCCCTGCTTTCCGGGGCGCTTTTTTTCGTTTTTCCTTCGTTGTACGAGGGATTCGGTTTTCCGGTGCTGGAGGCGCAGGCCTGTGATACGCCGGTGTTGACCAGCATGACGTCCAGCCTGCCGGAGGTGGCCGGCAAGAGTGCCATGTTGATCGATCCATTGAACGAAGAGTCGATCGCTTCGTGCATGGCTTATCTGGCCCGCGATGAAGCGATGCGCCGTTATCTGGTGGGGCGTGGTCGAGAAAATTTACGCCGTTTTTCCTGGCAGGAGACGGCGCATGTGGTGGCTGATGTCATTCAACGTTTGACTTCAAACAATCAGGAGCATGCAAAATGAGAGTTGCCCAACGAGTTCAAAATCTTCCTGCTTATGTTTTTGCTACGCTGGGAAAGAAGATCCAACAGATGGAAGCCGAGGGGGACGATGTGATCCGCCTGGATATCGGCAGTCCCGATCTGGTGCCGGCTCCGGAAGTCTTAGAGGCTTTCTGTGCTGCGGTGAGGCGGGATGATGTCCATGGTTATCCCAGTTTTGCCGGGGAGCCGGCTTTCCGTAAGGCGGTGGCCGACTATTATGTCCGGCGTTTCGGCGTGACGCTGAATCCCGAGACCGAGGTGCTGGCGTTGATCGGTTCCAAGGAAGGGATTGCCCATGTCCCGACGGCTTTTGTCGATCCGGGGGCGGTGGTGCTGGTGCCCGATCCGGGCTATCCGGCCTATACCAACCCGACTTTGATGGCCGGCGGGGAGATCTATCGGATGCCGTTGCTGCGGGAGCGCAATTTCCTTCCCGATCTGGAGGCGATCCCGGCCGATGTATTGGCCCGGGCCCGGGTGCTGTGGTTGAACTATCCGCACAATCCGACGGCGGCGGTGGCGGATCTGGCTTTCCTGGAACGGGCGGTGGCCTTTGCGAAGAAGTACGATCTGCTGCTGGCCTACGACAATCCTTATTCCGAGGTGATCTGGAACGGGACGGAGGCGCCGAGCATTTTGCAGATTCCGGAGGCCCGCGAGGTTGCAGTAGAGTTCAACTCGCTTTCCAAGATGGTCAATATGGCCGGCTGGCGGATCGGGATGGCGGTTGGCAATGCGAAGGCTGTCGGAGCGCTGGGCCGGGTGAAGAACAACATGGATACAGGCGTCTTTCCGGCGATCCAGGAAGCGGCCGTGGCAGCTCTGAATCTCCCGGCCGAATGGATTGCAAATCGCAATCAGATCTATCGGCGGCGGCGGGAGATGGTGGTGCGGAGTCTGGATCGGATGCGGATCTGGTACACGCCGGCCGCGGCGACGCTCTATGTCTGGTGTGAGATTCCGATGGGATTTGAGACTTCGGCCGAGTTTGCCGATGCTCTGTTGGTCGAGGCCGGCGTTTCGGTGGCGCCCGGGACGGCTTTTGGGCCGAGCGGCGAGGGATATGTGCGGATTTCGTTGGTGCAGGATGAGATCCGGTTGGAGGATGCGCTGGATCGCTGGGAGCGCTGGTTGATCGGACGTTCGCTGGGGAAGTCTTTGGTGTAACGATGCGATTTTTAGAACGACTTTGCAGTCTGGGCGGGGCGGCGTTGATGCTGGGGCTGGCGGCCTGTACGGGGCCCGGGCAGACGGTGGTGATTCCACTGGTGCCGACGGCTACGCCGACGCTGACCCCGACGGCTACCATGACTCCGACTCCGACTGTCACGCCGACGCCCACACCCACGTCGACTCCCAATCCGGCCCCGCTGGCGGTCTCGGCGGCAGAGGGGGAGGCATCGGTGCGTTCGCATTTGAACGATGGATCGTCGCTGCTCTGTCTGCGCCATGAGGATACCGACGGCGACGGCACTCCGGAATGGATTGCACTGGCGCATCGCGAAGCTCCCAGTGGCTGGCTGAGCGCTTTTATTCTCGACGGCACGCAGTTCTATCAACTCCAGCCGGCGCAGCCGGAGGCGGGAAAGCCGAGCTATGGTTTCGGAGAGTTTGCCACCTGTGAGATGGAAGTCCGGGATGTCAATGCGGACGGTCGGGTGGAGGTGGCGATCTTCGGGCATACCCAGAGCAACAAGACGATGATGCAGCTTTTTGTCTGGGACGGGGCGGATTATCGACGGTTGGGCGATTTCACCGGGGATTCGTGGATCCGCTTTGAGCGGCGGGATGGGCAACTGGCCGACAGCATCCTGGTGGGGTATCGCGAGCCGGCGGCCCCGGATTTTGCCTGGTCGGTGATTTATACGTGGGATGGTCAGACCTACGGCTGGACGACGGATCGTTATGACTGGTATTATCTGGATCGCCCGCATACTTACTCGTCGCACAAGGCGGTCTATGCTGTGGTTTCTTTTTATATGGCGTTGAATGACCGGGATTTGCCGGGGGCCTATGCGTTGCTGGCGCCGGATACCCAGTCTGTCACGCCCTATGAGAGCTGGAGCAATGGTTTCAATACGACATTGAAGGTTGAAATTGGCAGTGCTCACGATATCCCGGACGGGGGGGACGATACGCATGCAAAGGTGGCGGCAATGGTCACGTCCTGGGATAATGAAGGCAGCCATGTGATGGGCCGCTTGTGGAATGTGGAATGGTCGTTGGTTTTGACGGGAGACGGCTGGCGGCTGGTGGAGGCGAAGACGACTCTCCTCGACGAGTGGGAGTCGGTTTACTGGCGTTAAAATTGAAAAACTTTATTGAGCGCACCCCGTAAGGGGTGCGTTCAATAAACAAAAAACTTATAGGGAGGCATCGATGGCAGAGATAACATTGCAGGAAGAGCGAATTCCTCTCCACAGTCAGATTTGGGTGTCGGCCGCGGATGCGGCGTGCGCGATTTTACAGACTCTGGCTGCTTCGAGCGCGTTGACTTACTATTTTGTCAATTTGCGAGGGCTTTCTTTGGAGCTGGCCGGTGTAGTCTGGTTGCTTTTCGGTCTTTGGAATGCCGTCAACGATCCGCTCTTCGGTTACATCAGCGATCGGACCAAAAGCAATCTGGGGCGGCGACTGCCTTACATCCGTTATGGGGCGCCGATTTTTGCGTTGGGCTTTGTCATTTTTTGGATCTGGGTGCCGGGCAGCGACAACAATCAGACGTTGATGTTTATCCAGATGCTGGTGGGGCTTTTCATTTACGACTCGTTGTACACGGCGATTGCCACCAGCATTTACATCATGCCTTATGAGATGGCCGTTTCCAACAAGGCGCGCAGCGGGATCTACATCTGGAAGATCGCCTTTATGGTGTTCACGCTGGCGGTGCCGATGGTGATTGAAGGGACAGTCAAGCCGCAGCCGGGCGATATGCCGGGGATTACCCTTTTCCGCTGGGTGTTGATCGGTTTCGGCATCGGGATGGCTGTTATAGTCTTTATCAGTACCTTTTTCTATAAGGAAAAGCATCTGCAACAGGCGGAAGAACAGCCCGGCTTTATCGAATCGATTAAGGAGTGTTTTAAGAATCGCTCCTTTGTGGTCTTTGAGACCATCAGCTTTACCATTATGTTTGTCCAGACTGTGTTGATGCAGGGGATGTGGAATTATTTCGATGCTTTGGGCATGCCGCGCGAACCCTTTTATGGCGCACTGGCGCTGGGAATTGTTCTGGGGACGGTATTGTGGGTTTCTTATCGAGATCGCTGGGGGGTGAAGAAGAGCACGCGGATCATGAGTTTGATCTTTGCCGTGGGCTGTTTCACTATGTTGTTGTTCGGGCGCCTGATGGTTCCGGCGGTTTTGGGCTTTTTCCTTTTCGGCTTCGGCTTTTCCGGCGGGATGTTTCTGATTCCGTTGATGAACGGCGATGTGGTGGATATGGACGAGCACAAGACCGGGCTGCGGCGGGAAGGGATGTATGCCGGGATCAACAGTCTGGTGACCAAGCCTGCGATCAGCCTGGGGCAGTGGTCGATGTTGACGATTATGGGGGCTTTCGGTTACGATCGAGCCATGGCGTTGAGTGCGCAGAGCTACGATGCTCAAACGGGAATCATTGTGGCCTGGATGCTGGTTCCTGCGTTGCTGTTGTTGACCTGTTTCTTTACGCTGCACTGGTATCCGCTGGACGGGAAGGAATGGGAGGCGATCAAGGCCAAACTTTCTGAGATCCATGCAGAGAAAGAACGGCGTTATCTGGAATCGCTGGGATATAAGTACGTGGAGAAGTAGGATCGGAAGACTGGAAGATCGGAAGATCGGAAGGTTGGCAGACTGGATTTGCGCGTCGGCGAAGCCGGCGCGCAAATCCATTTTATTTTATTGAATCGAGAAAGAGGCCGACCTTGCGATCGTATTCCCGGCGGTTGGTCCAGTAAGCCCGCGCATGCCGGGCCTCAGGCACCAGATAGAGTGCTTTGAGGCCCGGTTTGCGTTCGTGCAGGCGGAGGCTGGATTCCGGCGGGATGTAGCGGTCGTCCAGGCCGTGGATGAAGAGGATGGGCGTGGTGACCTGGTCGATGCCGGCGATGGGGGCGGCTTTGTCGAAGGTGAAGCCGGAGCGCAGGCCGGTGATCCAGCTGGCCAGCGGCAGGAGTGGGAAGGCCGGCAGGTGATACTCGACTTTTAACCGGTAGGCGAACTCTTCCCGGGCGCTGGCATAGGGGCAGTCGGCGATGTAGAAGGTGGGACGGGGATCGATGGCCGCGTGTTGCAGGGCGACAGCGGCGCCTAGCGATTCGCCGTGGATGCCGATTTCGCAGCCGGCGCCGAAACGTTCCTGCACCCAATCGACGCAGGCGCGCAGGTCGTCCTTTTCGTAATAGCCGAAGGTGACGTTGGGGCCGCCGCTGCGGCCGTGATAGCGGTGTTCGTAGAGCAGGACGTTGTAGCCGCGCTTACGGAAGATCTCTATATATTTGACCGATCCGTAGAGGGTGTAGGTGTGGCCGTGGCAGAGGATGACTGTTTTGCGGGAGTCGGGCGCCGGGATGAAAAGGCCGTAGAGGTCGTAGCCATGAGGGGAACGCAGGCGGATTTCTTCTTTGGGGAGGGATTCAAAGTCGGCCGGGATGATTTTGCCGTCGGAGACTTCCTGTTGATAGGAGGCTTCGACGGTCCAGCGTTTGGGGTAGAGGATGGTGTTGGAGAAGTAGATGGCTCCTCCGAGCAGGAGCAGCAGGATTGCCGATAAGATAATGAGAGTGGCCATAGGGTCTCCTTGGGACGGCTCTGGAAAAGCCTGTGTTTGGGTGCGCATTCTGATGCGCACCCAAACATAAATAAAAAACGTGAAACGTAATGATCTGTCGGCTGGGGGAATTTGCACGCCTTCTGAGGCGTGCAAATTCCCAAAAAACAAATTCCCTTCTCCTGTCCAGCGCGGCGTATCTTATATGGAAAGCGACTTGTGCGGGTGAGGAGGATTTCCCAAGGAGGTGCAACGCACTCTGATCTTGCAATGACAGGCGGCTTATCATCAGATTGAACCGTTTGAATCGATGGTTTTAGGGATAGAAAGTGCGTCGCACCTTAAGTTGGGCTATTTTCAGGACAGGTTGCGTCTCAGTTTCAGTGCCAGGGGGTAGAGTGGATTCAGGACTTTTTCCCATAGGCCGAGGTAACGGACGATTTCGCCGCCGAAGCCGCGTTTGAAACGGTAGACGCCCCAGAGGCCATCGTTGCGTTGGCTGAATTCGGCTTCGAGTTGTTCCGGTTCGGCATCGGGGATGCCCCAGAGATCGTAGCGGGTGCAGCCGCGGGCCCGGGCCCAGCGGATGGCGGCCCATTGCAGGGCATAGGGCGGCATTTTCTCGCGGTGGCGTTCGGAGGAGGCGCCGTAGAAGTACCAGGCATTGGTGCCGAGCGCAAAGGCGATCAGACCGGCGACCGCCTGGCCTTCGACTTCGGCCAGCAGCACGGTTGCCTGTCCGAGGGGATGGAAGATCTCCAGAGCGCGGCGGTAGTAGGCTTCGCTGTGGATGCCGAATCCGTCCCGTTCGCCCGTTTCGACCATCAGGGCGTGATAGGCGGCGACGGCTTCCGGGCCGCATTCGCGTACCGTCACGCCTTTCCGTTCGGCGAGGCGGATGTTATAGCGGGTTTTTTGGTGCATGCGGGCCAGGATTTCCGATTCTTCGGGTTGGATATCGATCCAGATCGTGCGCGGTGGTTGGATGGTGCGGAGGCTGGGTTTCAGATTCAGGTCGGCGAGTCGGCTGCGCAGCTCCGGGGTATCGAGCGCTTCCGGTTCAATCCAGAGGGCCCAGGCACGCCGACGGCGCGCGGCGGCTTCGACGGCCTGCAATGTGGTGCGTATTTCTTCGGGTCGGGTCCAGTCGACCAGGGGACCGCGAGGCAGATAGGCAATAGTGCCGAGGTTGAGCGGCAGGCTTTTATAGAGGATCAGGGCACCGGCTTTTTCTCCGGTGCTGATCCATTCCCATTGCCACTCGAATTCGGCTTTGAGCCGGCCCCAGGCGCTGGTCTGCAAGATCGTGCCGGCAGGATGGGACGCGACGAGCGTGTCCCATTCTGTTGTGGAGGGAACGGTCATTGTTTTTCTCCCACGACCAGCAAGCCGCCGCCTACGCCGCCTTCCGGGGGATCCTGATTGTAGATCCGGCGCCATTCCTCGCTCAGTTTTTTGACGATACGTCGGCGTACCAGTCCCTGATAGCCGAGGCGCTTGAGGCGAGGCGAGGCCAGCCAGCGGTAGTAGGGCTTGCTGTTTTTGCCGATGCCGTAGGTTTGATTGGCCTGGTCCCAGAGTTCCATTGCTTCGGTAGGCATGTAGTAGCGGGCGCGGATCAGTTTGATGCCGGCCGGGGCGAGCATGGCTTCCCATTCTTTGGGGGTGGGATAGCGGTAGTGTTCGAGTAACTGGTCGACTTCGCGGGCGTAGGCCTCGGCGCCGGGCAGGTCGCCGATGGCGACGTGGGCGCGGTACCCGTAGAGCATACGG
Organism: uncultured Anaerolineales bacterium; assembly: GCA_964501335.1. Lineage (GTDB taxonomy): Bacteria > Chloroflexota > Anaerolineae > B4-G1 > SLSP01 > CAZCTC01. The sequence continues at coordinate 84,731 of CAZCTC010000030.1, forward strand.
CGGAAGGCGTCACTGGGGACGGTGGCGATGAAGCGGCCGCCGGGTTTCAGCACGCGGCCGACTTCGGCCAGCACGGGGTCCAGGTCGGGGATGTGTTCGAGGACGGAGTTGCTGAAGACGGTCTGGAAGCTGTTGCTGGCGTAGGGCAGGGTATCGCCCATGGCCTGCTGGACTGCGCCGTAGAGGCCGCTGTGGGCGGCCTGGCGCAGCTGGTTCCACCAGGGGTCAAAGCCCATTTCAATGGGCGGCTGGCCCTCGAAGAGGACAGAAGCGATCAATCCATCACCGCAGCCCAGGTCCATGATGGGGCGGGGGAAGGTTTCGGCGGCCAGGGTGCGCAGTTCGATCGCACGCCAGAGAGCTACCGGCGGTGCAAACCAGTAGCGATCCAACAACAGTGATAAGTAATCTTTGTCGACAGAGGACATGATGGTTTAGCCTCGTTTCGGAATTTTCGTTCCCCTTTGTAACACGAACGGGAGAAAAGACAAGTAGGAGGGGATAAAACGTGAACAAAGAAACTTTCTCCTAAAGTAGACAGTAGCAAGTAGACAGCCCGTGTCGCCGGGAGGGCTCTGGAAAAGGCCATGTTTTCGGGCGCATTCTGATGCGCCCGAAAACATCAATAAAAAACTCTCTCCCCCGTGCTGGGAAGTACACCTTACTGGAGATAATGGTCTTTAAGGAAATAATCCGGTAATGCCCTTGCTTCCCAAACGTGGCAAAATCCGCCTCGCGATGAGAATGTTAACTTATATTTGAACCATTCCGATTTGCCAGGGTTGGGCGCCCACACAGGGGCGCCCCTACATTGGCGGTGTTCGGGTAGGGGCGGCCCGATGTGGCCGCCCTCGGAGGGATTTTTTGCACGGTGCCGGGGCGGCGGGCGGTAAATCAAATAGAATTGCATTTGCTCTTCGGACAGGGTGTGGTAAACTCGACTTATGCGGATCGGAATCGATTTGCGGTTACATGCTTATGCTCCCGGGGGAATTGCGCATTATGCGCGGCGCGTGGCGGAACATCTGATTCCGCGCGTTCCGGCCGGGACGCTCTCGTTGGTGCGACATCGGCGAGAGCGAGAACCTGTTCTCTCCGAAGGGGTGGGCGATATCCGGGCCTGGACTCCGCCTCATCATCGGTTGGAGCGGTGGTCGCTGGGGACCGAGCTGGCGTTGAAAAAGTTCGATCTCTTTCACAGCCCTGATTTTATTCCTCCGGCCTGGGGCTCTCGTCGGTTTGTGATTACGGTCCACGATTTGAATTTCCTCTACTATCCTCAATATCTGACTCCCGAAGCGCGCCGTTATTATAATGAACAGATCGCCTGGGCCGTGGCGCATGCCGATGCGATTCTGGCCGATTCTCATGCTACCCGGAAAGATCTGATCGAGTTGTTGCAGGTGCCGGCGGAGAAGATCAATGTGGTCCATCTGGCGGCCGACAATACTTTCCAGCCGTTGCCGGCGGATGAGCTGGCGGCGGGGTTGAAGCATTACGGCCTGGAAGCCGGCTATCTGTTGTTCGTGGGGACCTGGGAACCGCGGAAGAATTTGCCGGGGCTGCTGGAAGCGCTCTCGTGTTTGCACGCGCTGGGGGAGCGGCGAACGCTGGTGATTGCGGGCCGGCCGGGCTGGCTTTATGATGAGATTTTTACGCGAGTTCAGGAATTGAAACTCGATCGGTGGGTGCGGTTTATCGAGCGGGCGCCGGCGGAAGGGTTGGTGGCGCTTTACAATGGGGCGCTGTTGTTGACGATGCCTTCCTTTTATGAAGGGTTTGGCTTGCCGGCGTTGGAGGCGATGCAGTGTGGGACGCCGGCTGTGGTGGCCGATCGGGCCAGTCTGCCGGAGGTGGTGGGGGATGCCGGTCTGTTGGTCGATCCGGATGATCCCAAGGGGATGGCGGAGGCGTTCCGGCGGTTGGCGCAGGATCAGCGGTTGCGGGATCGATTGCGGGCGACCGGGCTGGATCGGGCGGCGACGTTTACCTGGGATGCGACGGCGGAGCAGACGCTGCGGGTCTATCGGCGGGCCCTGGAATAATTTTAAGGTTTCGCGGTTTACCACTTCAGAAAGTTCACGAAACCATAAAGAATGGATTAAAAACTCGCCGCCCCGAAGGGGCGGCGAGTTTTTAATTTGGAATTTTTATCAGGCGCCCAGGCGGAAGGTGGCCAGGGGGGTGTACTCGGCGCCGGTGGGTTTGAGCTGGCTACGGAAGAAGGTCAGTTCGACGGCCTGTTCGATGCCGAGGTCGGTGGTCTGGACTTTTTGTACGGCGGCGCCGATGCGTTCCAATGCCTGGGGGGCGACATCGCGCTCGACGCGGCCCAGGGTGAGATGCGGAGAGAATTCCCGCTCTTCGGGTTGATAGCCCAGGGCGGCGAGGGCGGCGGTCACAGCGGCATGGAGTTGACGGAGCCGGCCGGTGGGCTCGTCAAGGCCGGCCCAGATGACGCGGGGGCGGCGCAGATTGGGGAAGGTGCCGGTGCCTTTGGCGGCGAAGGAGAAGGGTTGGGCGGCCCCGGCGACTTTTTCCAGGGCGGCCTGGATGGGGTCAATTTGCTGGCGGGGGATTTCTCCCAGGAAGAAGAGGGTGAGGTGGATTCCTGCGGGTTTGACCCACTTGACGCTTTGGGGTGGGCAACTGCGGATCAATTCCTGTTGGAGTTGGGTGAGGCGGGTGTGCAGGGCCGGGGAGAGCGGCAGGGCGACGAAGGTGCGGTAGGTTTCGGCTGTGGGCATAGAAAATCTCCTTTTGAAATGGATTACTGTGTTTATTTTAACCCAGGTTGTCACTTTTATGTTTTCGCTCTGTGCGGGGAGGATTTTTAGCGTCCCGCACGGGGCTTTTTATGGGTAAGAAGCGACGCGCTGGATGGGGGGAGAGAGTTATTTGTTTATGTTTTAGCGCGCTTCAGAAAGCGCGCCAAAACATGTGTTTTTTTCTCGTTTTTCGGGTACATTGCTCAGGTTGGAGTTTTTTCGCTCTGGGTGGGGAGGATTTTTAGCGTCCCGCACGGGGCTTTTTATGGGTAAGAAGCGACGCGCTGGATGGGGGGAGAGAGTTATTTTTATTCATATTTTCGGCGGCTTTCTGAACTCGGATTTAGATAAAAGAAAAGGGCGAGAGAACTTG
>CAZCTC010000031.1:0-83702 GCA_964501335.1 uncultured Anaerolineales bacterium
ATGGCCGTTCTGCTCCTTCTCTCATCCCTGCTACTACCCCCTGAACGGTTACAAAGCTGTTTTTAACAGGAGGTGACGATGGAACCGTCAGGACGACCGGCGATACGGATTCGTTTTAAATATAACCGGGATACCGGGGAGATCGAAGAATTTATCATTGACGACAATGCTCCTGCGGCGCGGGATGAATATCACGATAAGGTGGCGCGGGTGATTGCGGCCCGGGTGGCGCGTCATCCGCAGGTGGAAGATGCCGGGCCGACCCGGCTTACTGCGACCTTTACGGAACGCCAGGCGGAGCAACTCTCTCAGCAAGAGACGGAGAAGAAGAAGCTGGAAGAGTGAGGGCATGGAAGGTTGGAAGAATGGAAGACCGGAAGAGTGGAAGATATGTTTGCGCGCGAAAACATAAACAAAAAACTCTCTCTGCCTGCTTCGCACGGCGCGGCGGTTCCTACCGGACAGAAACTTTTTGCGGGGCGCTAAACCTGTTGCTTGCGGCAGTCGGCTGTATTTCAGTTCAACTATAGAGGAGAGGTGGACCTTGGCTCAATGTCAGTGGATTTTGCCGAACGGTGAACGTTGCAGCAATCAGACCGTTCCTGGGGCGGAAGTTTGTGAAACTCATCGCCGGGCGGGAAGCTACACGGGCATTTCCAAAATTGCGGAGACGCAGGTGATCGGCGATGGCGACGGTCAGACATGGAAGGCTGTGCCGTGGATTATGGGGACTCCCCTGCATTTCCAGGGGGTGGAAGCGGATTCTCAGTCCATTCTGACGGCGGCGGAGGGCTGTCTGGTCCTGGCCCGGGAGGGGAAGGGTGTGCTTTTCCGGCGCCTGGTGCAGATTTTAGGGGTGTTGAGTCAGATCACGCCGTTGGAGGGGCATGTAGCGGTGCTGGCCACAACGGATGGTCAGCGGGCTTTGCTGGCTTTGAAGGCTCCGGCGGGCATGGATCGGGTGCGTTTTTACGATGTGGTCGCGGCGGCAGCGGTTCTGGCTCAGGGGCGGTTGTATATCGGGCAGGATCGGTGGTTTATTCGCTATCGGGATGGGCTGGCGCCCCGCGGGTATGATTGTGCGGTTGGGACTGCTGCCGGGGCGGCCGGGGAGGTTTTGTATTTTGTGGATGTCGAGGGGACCTTTCAGTTTCCCTGGCGTGAGTTGACGGCCGTGGCGTTGGATAGGTTCCTTTTACGGGCGGCGTTGATTTCGCGGCATGAGACTCCGGGATTGCCGGAGAAGGCTTTTGTGCTCGCGGTTCCGGCGCTTTATTCGTTGCTGGTGCGCTATTTACAATCACACCATTTGAAGTATCGGGTAGCTCGTTTTCACCTGCCGCAGGATGATTCGGAGTCTGGGGGCAATGGCGCGGCGGTTCGGAGCCGGAAGCCTTTGTTGTTGTTGGAGATTGCACCCCGACCCAATGCGCCGACGGGGACGCGCTTGCCGGCTTTTGTGCTTTCTTATCTGGCGGATCTGCCCCGGTGTGTGGTGCTGGAAGAGGTGGGGCATGAGGGCGGCCGGCGGATGCTGGTGGCCTGGGGATATCGTTATCCCTGTCAGCCGCGGGGTGTGATGGGGTTATTCCCTCAGGACAGCCTGTTGTTGTTTTCTGCGGGGGTTGATTTTACCAATATGTGCGTCACTCCGGCGCCGGCTTTTTTTGAGGGCGATGATTTGAGCGATCCCTATCTGCCGGGAGTCGCGGTGGAATCTCTGGTGCCGCAGAATGAGGCCGGCGGGCTGGCTCTGGAATTGCCGGTGCGGTTGATCTCGGATGAGGGGCCGGCTGCGGCGGTGAGGGCTTTGTTGTTGGATGGAACGGAGCTGGAGTGGTTACGGCGGTTGTTATATCGCTTGCCGGGGGATCTTTTTGAGGGGTATACGATTTTCCTGGGGCAGGAACGGGCCATTTTGGTGGGGGAGAAACGGGCGATTGAGGGAATTCCTTTTGGTTTCCCCTTGCGACGGTTGTCGGAAACGGCGCTGTTCGTTCCCTGGCAGATGCGGTTGGTGCCGGATATGCCCTGGGAGATGCTGGCCCGGGCTTTGAAGATTCAGGACGACGTTTACACTTTTTTGTTGCCCGAGGCGCGGTTGGATGTGCCGCGGGCGGGGTTTGCGCCGTTGGAACGCAGTGTGATGGGGAATCAGGCGCGGCGTTTGACTTTACAGGTGCAACCGGTGAGCACGCCGCCGGTGTTGGATTGGGCGATGCCGGAGACGTCGGTTACATCGGCGCCTGTACCTGCGCCTGCACCGACGGCGGCTCCAGTTTCGGCGTCACCGATGGGTGGCGTGAGCGGTTTTTTGCAACGGTTATTGGGGGTAGGAGCCGAGCCGGCCGCAGAACCTGTGCGCAATGATCCGGAGGTTCCGGTTTTTAACCGGGAGCATAGTCAGGCTTTTAATAAGGATACATGGTTGCGTGCGCAGGCGGCGAGTTATTTGAAGACGGGGGATTATCTTGCTGCGGCGTTTTGTTATGCGTTGTTGAACGATGCGGAGAATGCGGGGCATTATTACCGTATGGCGGCCCGGGAGTTGCAGGGGGAGTAAGATTCCGAAAGATGAAAAAGAGAAGGGATTTCACCACAGAGGCGCAGAGAGCACGGAGAAGAAGAGAGGAGATTTCTTTAAATTCTTCTCTGTGTCTATTTACAATAGCTTCGATCTGTGGTGAGTCTTTCCGGTCCTATTTTCAAGGTGTTTCTATTTAAGGATCAGGGGCAGGTAGAGGGCGTGACGACGGGTGGCGAGGGCCAGGGCCCGTTCGGCGTCGATGCGGCCCCAGCCGGTGTATTCGTCCCAGCCGGGGATGAGGGCGGCGTTGTTGTCGACGGCGGTGTGGGTGATGACCGTGGCGATTTCGTCGGCGGTGGCGGAGGGGGTGGTGCTCCAGATCAGGGCGGCCAGTCCGGAAACGAGGGGGGCCGCCATGGAGGTGCCGGAACGGGTGTAATAGCCGCCTACGCGAGGCCATGTGCTGTAGATATCGACGCCCGGAGCTGCCAGATCGATTTGAGGACCATGGCTGGAGAAATCGGCTCGCCGGTCCTGGGGATCGGTGGCGGCGACGGCCAGGACTCCGTCACAGGCGGCGGGGTAGAGGACGGCTTCTCCGTTGTTTCCCGCGGCGGCGATGAGCAGGATGCCGTGCCGGCGGGCATAGTCCACGGCGGATTGGAGCAGGGCCGAGCTTTCACTGCCTCCTAAACTGAGGTTGATGATGCGGGCGCCGTTGTCGGCGGCGTAGACGATGCCGGCGGCGATATCGGAATACCAGCCGTCTCCATATTGATCCAATACTTTAACCGGGAGGAGCCGGCTGCCGGTTGCCAGCCCGGCGATTCCGGTTCCGTTGTTGTAGCCGGCGGCCGCGATCCCGGCGGCGTGGGTGCCGTGTCCAAAGTCGTCGGTAACCTGATTGTTTTCGTAGGCCAGGTAAGTGTATTGCGTACCATCCCATCCCCAGCGATGCCCAAAATGCCAGCCTGAGATATCGTCGATTTTGCCGTTTTGATCGTCGTCCAGCTGATTGTTGGGAATTTCCCGGGGATTGTGCCAGAGCTGGTCGATGAGGTCGGGATGGTCAAGGGTGAGGCCGCTGTCGACGACGGCGATGATCAGATTGGGGTTGCTCTGGGCCATTTGCCAGGCCGGAAGGGCATGGATTTGTTGTAATCCCCATTGTTGCGGCCAACCCGGATCATTGGGAGGCGTGGGGATTTGCAGGGAGCGGGCCAGGTAGTCCGGTTCGGCAAATTCGACGGCGGGATCCTGTCGGAGCCGGGCGGCCTGAGCACATTCCTCGCCCACGGGGACGGAGCGGCGTTCAAGCTGGAGTTGGGGCAGGATGACGGTGGCCGGATGGGGGGTGTGGTAACGCACCAGGATGATACCCGGGGCGTAGGTCCCCGGGCAGGATGGGGGCGGCGCCGGCGGATGAAAATTTAACGGGAGGGCGGAGAGCGCGGCGCCTAAGAGACAACCGATCCAGTTGAACGAGATTTTCATGGTTTGTTTGTGTTTTTTTGCGCGCCCCTTTTTCAAGGGGCGCGCAAAAATTTTCGACCTGTGTGGTTGGAATTTTAGCGTCCCGCAAACGATTTTTTGTCCGGCTCCAGGCGACGCGCTGTGCGAAGCAGGCAGAGAGAGTTATTTTTTTGTTCATATTTTCGGCGGCTTCAGAAAGCCGCCGAAAATATGGGCTTTTTTCTGTTGTTTTCCGGGCTAACTGCACAGGTAGAAATTTTTCGACCTGTGCAGTTAGCATTTTAGCGTCCCGTAAAAGATTTTTGCCCGGCTCGAAGCGACGCGCTGTGCGAAGCAGGCAGAGAGAGTTATTTTTTTGTTTATGTTTGCGCGCGCATTCTCATGCGCGCGCAAACATGGATTTTTTCTCCCGCTTTTCCGGGCTAACCGTAGGGATTACTTCGCGGTAAAGTTCCGCAGAACCAGCGGCAGGTAGACCTTCATCGTCGACACCCGGGTGATGAGGGGGGTGGTTTGGGGGGCGTTCATGAAGTCGTTGTGATCCACAGTGGTGGTGAAGGTCCGTGCCGTTTCCGTCAGGGTGTAGGCGGCAACCAGATTGAAGCTGGTATGGGTGCCGGCGAGCATTTCACCGGTCCAGGTATAGGGGTTGGCTCCCTGCAGCCGGACATCTTTGGTAATCACCGTCAGAGCCGGATCGAGGGTGATCGTGACGGCCCGGGTCTGGGTGATCGTGCCGCTGTTGTTGAGGCTGACGTTGTAGGTGAGGTTGGCGCCGCCGGCGTGGAACGGGCTGTTGGTGGCGGTGGCTGCGTAGGGCGCACCGGTATTGGAGATGCGTAGTTTGGCCCAGCTGTGATCGGCAGCTTCTTCGATCACTTCGACTTTCCAGCCGTATTGACCGTTGTAGTCAGCCGGGTTGCCGTTGCCGCCGTCATATCCCAGGCCGTCACCGTCATTGACCCAGTTGCAGCCCAGGTGGCCCTCGTCGGTAGAGGCACAATCATAGCGGAACTGTTCCTGGGCGGTTCCCGTGCCGATGTAGCCGGGGGCTTTGATGCCGTAGAAGCTCTGGCTGGGGACGACGACGCTGGTATCCCATTGTTTGGTGACCCACTTCATCGAGATCGGATCATAGCCGGGGCCGCGGCTGACGAATTCGGCGCCGGGGTAGTAACCCAGGCTGTCATTGAAGGTGTTTACGGCCGATTTTCCGGTGTAGTAGTGGGTGAATCGGAGGGCGGGGGTGTAGGGGTAGTTGGTGGTCATGGTGAAACCGACGGTGTTGGACAGCGTGAAGGTGGCGTCGCGCATGGAGGCGCGGGAGTCAGTGTTGCCGCCTTCATTGTTGTAACCGAAAGCGACCATTTCCGGGGTGCGATAGGGTTCCGGATGAGAATCGATGATGAGCATCTGCCCTTTAGGTCCGAAGCCGGGGAAATCCTGCATATAGGCGGCGACTTCGTTGTCGGTGTAGAGGTTGTTGTTATACCAGGCAGTCAGGCCAGTATTGGCCGGACCGTAGTACCAGCGGGAGTCGCTCAGGCTGCTGTCATAGCCGCCATTGGCATTGATATTGCGCCATTGGAAGTAGTAGTTGTGGGAGAAGGTGACCAGGCCTGAATTGCGCGCCATGCCGCCCTCATAGGTCCATTTGGCGTCTCCGTTTTCAGCATCATCACTGAAGAGGGGGGTGCCATCGACCGTGACGGCCACATTGTCGATGAAGGGACCGGCGCCGTTTGTGCCCCAGTCGGTCATATACCAGAAGCGGACCAGGATGCTTTCGCCTTTGAAGGCGGAGAGGTCGAAGGTTTCGGTGTCGGGGGCGGGGGTGCTGGGATTGGCGCCCGTGAAACCGCAGGCATTGTCCATATCGTAGGCGCCGCCGATCCAGTCGTTGGCGTGCGAGCAGACGGAGTTGGTGTTGGTGATCGTGGTCCAGGTGGTGCCGGTATCGGTTGAAACCTGGGTCCAGAGGAAATCCCATTCATATTCCGTATCATAGACCATTTCGGCACTGAGGGTAGCCATTGTGGCGGTGGTTGGAATCGTGACGGCCGCATTGGTGGTCATCATGGCGTTAAGGAGGACATTTTTACCGCCCCACCAGTAATATTGGCCGTTCCAGGGTTGGATGGACTGGGGGGCCTGGCCGGTCGGCAGGAGGATTTTGACGCTGCGGTAGACATTGGTTCCGCCGGGGAATTTACTGGCCTGACCCAGGGTAACTGTGTAGACCTTGCTGGTGTCGGTAATGACATAAGGGTTCAGCCAGCCCCACATATCGAGGTGCAGGGGATCGGGAGCCTGGGGCTGGAATCCGACGGGATATCCCACCCAGTCATCGGCCATCAAGGTCCAGAAGCCGGCGGAGGTTTCGCCGCCGTTGTAGGCATAGAGATCTCCGGCGCCCAGGTTGTGGGCATATTCATGGGCGAAGACGCCCATCCCACCGTTTTCCGGCATCATGATATAGGGGCCGGCGGCAATTTGGGCGGTGACGGAGTAGGGGGTCGAGAGGGTTGAAGAGTGCGACCAGACGGCGGCTTCTCCGTAATCCGTGCGGTTCAAGAGCGTCGTGCTGTCTTCTTCCCCATAACCGGCATGGACGATCCACAGGCGGTCGATGATGCCGTCGCCATTGCGATCGTAATTGGCCCAGTTGAAGCCGGGGATGGTATTGCTGATGGCATTGACTGCACTCAGGGCGTCCCGAACCAGCGTGCCGGCACTCCCGGCATCCGGGATTGCTCCCCGGTTTGCATTGCGTTGGCCGGAGCGTGCGCCGGGGCATTCATCGGCATCGTACCACCAGGTCGAGTGGGGGACCTGTACCCAGCCGACCACGTCACCGGTGATCGTGTACTGGCTGGAGGAGAAATCTTTGTAGTAATCGGTGACCGATTTTCCGACAAAGCTTTGGGAGAAGGGCGTGCCGTCCTGCATGGTATAGCTGATGACGACGCCGTTGCCGAAGAGCATATTCTGGAACCAGGTCTTGTTGAAATCCGAGGTCCAGATGGCGCCGGCAGAACGATCATTCACTCCCACCGGCCGTTCGATTTGATTGTGCAGCGGGCCGGTGTAGGTAAAGGCTCGGGTCTGGGTGATAATTCTGGAACAATCACCCAGGACGTTCGTATTTTCGCTTTCCAGGGCGCGCCCCAAGGGGTCCCAGGTTGAACCGGGCGTCCAGGTAAATACATCCGTGCCGCCAAATTCGACCATAATGACCAGGACGCGATCCGTTCCGGTCAATCCCAGGGCGTTGGCCTGGGCCGTTTGACCGGCTTCGAGCAGCTGCCAGCGTTGTTGATTGCGGAAGTAATCGGCCAGGTTGGGATTGTCGATGCCTTTCATGGTGCCGGTACCGGTGTCGGTCGGTTCGCCTGGGGCTTCGGGGGCCGGCGGGTTGGCTCTGACAGGGGCGGCCGTAAAAGCAAACATACTGGTTAGCAGAGCCAGGGTCATCAAAATGTTGAATAGCGAGCGTTTCATTGGTTTTTTAACTCCTTTTAGGTTTTTCATCTGTAAGACTTTGTGAGATAACGGTTCTCCTGAATTTGTTTTCCCCTCCGGTATATGTAATAAATTAAGCAGCTCGTGGTTAAATGAGCTACGAGGGCCATCATATATTAAAATGGTGAATTGTCATTCGGTGGGATGAGGGGGCGGGCCTGGCGATCGCATCGGCGGGGCGGCTCTGGAAGAGGCCATATTTTGGCGCGCATGGCCCCTCCCAACCCATATCAGGCAATTTAAGGCGCTGCGCGGGTAGCACCCGGCCTTGTAGCGTTCCGCAAATGGCACTTTTTCCGTAGGGCGCGCCGCGCGGTGCGAAGCAGGGAGAGAGAGTTTTTTGTTTATTTTTTCGCGCGCCGTCTGCGGCGCGCGAAAAAATGGGCTTTTTCTTCCCCTCTTTTCCGGGCAGTCGCTGTCGCAAATAGCTTAAGTTGCCGGATAGGGGGATGAGGGGGCGGGCCTGGCGATTGCGTCAGCGCGGCGCCTCTGGTCGGGAAAAGATCATTTTCGGGACGCTGCAAGGCTATAGAGCCCTATTGTCAGGTCGGAAAGTTATGCCGGAGGACTTAGCGACAGAATTTCTTTGTGCAGGACATCGTAATAGGTCTGGCGGGGGGCGAAGTTCAGGGCATGGCGGGGGCAGTGATCGATGCAGAGTCCGCAGCCGCGGCAGAGGGCGGGGTTGATTTTGACGGGGGTTTTGATATCCGGGTCGAAGGTCAAGGCGCCGGGCCGGGTACACCAGCGGGCGCAGGCCTGACAATGGGTGCAGGCTTCGGGATGGGTCAATTCGGCGACGACGAGGCTGGGGACGATGCCCCAATCCAGTTCGGGGAGGCGATGGCTGATGCAGTTTTTGTCGCAATTGCACAGCCAGCTGACGTTGGCATCCCAGAGCCAGCAGGCGGTCTGGAAGGCGCCTTTGCCCCGCCATTCGGAGACGATGTTTTTGGCTTCCTGTTTATCGATGGTGCGAAAGGTATCGGGTTTGTTATTGCGGTAGTAGACCTGGGAGGCGATGTTGAGGCCGATGCATTTCCAGTCGGCGGGCTTTTGGGGGGTCAGGGCTTTCTGGCAGAGGCAGGGCATGACGACGATTTCGTTGGCCATGTCGATGACTTCGAAGGTGGTTTCCTGGGTGGGAAGGACCTGGCCTCCGTGAAAGGTGCGGGTCAACCAATCGACCAAGCTTTTGCTGATGCCGGTGAAGCGATCGAGGCCGTAGGGTTGTTTGTTACGGATGATTTGGATGGCTTTGACCAGCAGGGTATCCATGTGTTGGTTGATGATGTCGCGAATTTTACCCAAAGAGCGGATACGATGCTGTTCGGGTTTTAGATACCAGACATTTTGGGCCAGGTGTTTGCCGCATGTGGTGCACATTTTTCCTCCTTGTTGTCTCTTCCCCTTGGGGGTTCTAACTATATTCTAATAATTTTGCGCAGTTGCGCAAGCTGTAGGGTTGTTTGGAGGTTGGGCTGGTCGTTGGCGTGGGGCGTCCCGCAGGTGATTCTTTTGGGGTTGGAGGCGACGCGCAGGATGAGGGGGAGAGAATTTTTTTATTTGTATTTTCGGGCGCATAAGAATGCGCCCGAAAATACGGGTTTTTCCAGATTTGTAGGGTTGCTTGGAGGTTGGGCTGGTCGTTGGCGTGGGGCGTCCCGCAGGTGATTCTTTTGGGGTTGGAGGCGACGCGCAGGATGAGGGGGAGAGAATTTTTTTATTTGTATTTTCGGGCGCATAAGAATGCGCCCGAAAATACGGGTTTTTCCAGATTTGGGCGGTTGTTTGCCGGTCTGGCTAACCGCACTGATGTTTTTCTCACTTTATGGTGGAAATTTGGGTCAGGTGGATTCTGTGCCGATCAGGAAGTTCCGCCAATCATGGAGGATGTATTCGGGATTATCTGTGTATTCCAGGGTTTCGGGAGAAAGCGGGAGTGGATTGTCTCGGAGATCTAAATCAGTCAGTGTTTCTGAGCGATTCAGCAATTTCGGCAGTGCTGTGAGTTGATTGTGACTGGCGTTCAGATCGTGTAATTCGGTCAGTTCACCCATCCATTCCGGCAATCGGGTGAGTTGATTGTGGTTGAGGTCCAGAAAGGTTATGTGGACAAGTTGTTCCATCCAATCCGGCAGTGTCGTCAGTTGATTGTAGCTAAGGTTCAGGTCTCTTATGCCGGAGAGTTTTTGCATGGATTCCGGCAGTGTGGTCAGTTGGTTGAATGCGACATTTAGCTGGTATAAATGGGTCAATTCTCCCAGCCATTCGGGGAGGGTTGTCAATTGGTTCCAGCTGACATCCAGACTTTGGAGCCAGGTCAGTTGGCGGATTTCAACGGGAAGTTCTTTCAGTTCTTTTCCGGTCAGTTTGAGGGCGATCCAATTTTCTTGTCGGGCCCGTTCGATTTTTTGTTGTATTTCTTTGTTGGTTTCCATTTTTGTCGCGACCTTTTAGCGTTCCGCACGTGACCCTTTTTCGGTTGGAGGCGACGTGCGGTGCGAAGCAGGCGGAAAGAATTTTTATTTTTTCACATTTTAGAAAGATTGCTGTGCGGTGCGCAGGATGAGGGGGAGGTAGAGTTTGTGGAAGGGGGGTGCGCTTTGCTGGATGATGGGCAGCAGGTAGCGGTAATTGATTCCAAAGGTGACGGTCTGGACCTGTCGGGAAGACGGTTGGTCGGGGTAAAGGATGAGGATTCCTTTTTGATGGGTATCCAGCTGTGTGAGGTTGTCCTGGTTGGTGATGGTGATGGTGGTGATCGGATCGGTCAGGGTGAGCGATGATGGGGTGGGATTGTAAAGAAGGTGGGCGGCATCCAGGGTGTACCATCCGGTGTTGGGCGCACGGTCGGCTGTCTGGCCGGAGTTGAACGGTTCGGGGGCTTCCACGGCGAAGTTGAGCGCCATATGGGTGGTGTCGGTAAAGAGTACGGTGGCGGGGATCAGGAAGCTGCGGGTGCGGCTGTTGAGGTCGGTATTGGTGAAGAAATAGGCGACGCAGTAGTTATCTCCTATTTTGCAGAGGTAGACGATGTTCTGGCCGGTCGAGGGGTAGAGGTCGCCGTTGAAGGCGTAGTAGTCCTGTTGAAAGTCTCCATCGGTATCAAGCCGCAGGTAGAATTGATCGGGGGTGGGGTGGGTCCGAGATTCGCGGGTGACGATGGCGAAATCGAGCATCAGGCCCATGTCGGGGAGTTGCAGCAGCCGGAGGCCGGTTTGCGTGAGATCCAGGTTGCCCCGGGTGGTCTCGGCGGCATCCTCTCCGGTCAGGGCATAGAATTCTACCTGGCCGGGGATGGCGCTTTGATTGGTGAGGGTGAGGGTCCGGCTGGTGCCGTAAAAGGGGATCGGCAGCGGGTCCGGCGAGGCGACGATTTGACTGCCGGGGCGAGGGATCAGATGCAGGGGGAGAGTGGCGGCTTCTTCGCGGTCGGTGTCTTCGATTTTGACCATGCCGTCGAATTCAATATCGGTCAGTGCCATGCCGTCCCCGCTGTTGTCTCCGCCGCTGAGGGTCCAGGGTTTCAGTTGGGCGGCGTTGAGGGTGACGATGACCTGGAAGGTGGTGCTGGATTTGCCGGTGACGGTGATCTGTTCGGGCAACAGGGTGACGGCAATGCCGTGGTTTTCGTCGTCGGGATAGATATTTTTGAATGTGAGATCATAGGTGCGGGTGAGCAGGCTGCGATTGGAGATTTGCACGGTTTTGGTCAGGGTAGCGCTTTGGGTGACGACCTGATAGCCGTAGGAGAGGCTGGCCCGGCCTTCGTCCTGAGGGTCCAGGCTCCAGGCGTAGGTCAGGGTTTCGATGGCTTTGTCGATTTGCAGGCGGCCGGCACCCTGGCGAGAGATGGGGGCGCGCCGGCCGTTGAAGCCCTGGAGTGTCAGGTTGGGAAGGGCCGTGTTCATCAACATGGCGTAGAGTTGGAGGGCGCTGTGGGTGGGGTAGTGCTGGCGCAGGAGGGCCAGGGCTCCGGCGACGTGGGGGGCCGCCATGGAGCTGCCGCTGCGGCCGACGGCCTGGTTACCGGTGCCGACGGCGGCGGCCTGGATATTGGCTCCGGGGGCGGTCAGATCGGGTTTCAAGGCATTGTCCCAGATGCGGGGGCCACGGCTGCCGTTGGCGGCGATGGTATCGGCCAGGTTTAACTGCAAATTCGGGGCCAGCCGGCCGGTGACGGTATGGCTCAGGGCTGTCCGGCTGAGAAGGTTGCCGGTCTGGGTGCTGAGGGTCAGGACTGGGATGGTGATGGGGGTGGTGACCCCGGAATCGGCGGGCTCTGTGAAGGGCGGGCCGTTGAGGGCGGTGTTATAGATTACGACGGCGAGAGCGCCGTGGGTTTGGCTGTTGGCGACCTGGAGCGCGGCGCTGCACCCGCTGCGGGGGAGCAGGGCGATGTAGCCTTTGAGGCTGGGCAGAGAGGCGGAATCACAGGCGGATTCCAGGGCGGTCAGGGGGGCGGTGACGGTGATTGTCGGGCGAGGGGCCCAATGGAAGAAGGCGCCTTCGTAATCCCCGGCGACGGAGAGGGGAGCGGTGATGCGCAATATCGGGGCCCATTGGCCGGAGGCGAAGGCGTCGGCCACGCTGAGGACGCCGCGGGCCACGGACGGTGCGGCCACGTTGTAAGGGTGGTCGCCGCTGTTTCCGGCGGCTGCGGCGATCAGGACGCCGGCGGCGGCGGCATTTTCAGCGGCGAGGGTGGTGACGTAGTCTTCGTAGGCGCCGCCGTAGGGATTTTCAATGGAGAGGTTGATGACATCGACCGTATCGCTGACGACGGCCCGTTCCAGGGCCTGGACGATGGCGATGCCTTCACAACTGGAGGCGATACTGCTGCACACCTTATAGGCGTAGAGGGTGGCCTCGGGCGCCACACCCGGGTAGACCAGCGTGGCGGTCAGGGCGGCGGTGACTTTCACGCCGGCGGCGATGCCGGCGACGTGGGTGCCGTGCCCGGCCTGGGGGCCGTCATCCAGGGGATCGGGATCGGGGTTGGGTCGGCCGGAGGGCCAGCGGCTGCCGATGAAATCGTACCCTCCGGCGACTTTGGCGGTAGGAAAGAGGCGGAGGCCGTGGTAGGTATCGGTGATGACGGTGTTGGCGGGGGATTGGGCGGCCAGGGTATAGGCTTCGGTGGTGCCGGGGCCCTGAAAGGCGGCGTGCGTATAGTCGATGCCGGAGTCGATGACGGCGATTTTGACGCCGGTGCCGGTATAACCGGATTGCTGGACGGCGGCGGCTCCGATCCAGGGGACGCTTTCGCCGAGGGCCATTTGGGCATCCTGGACGGGATAGACGGTCACGACGCCAGGGAGGGTTTGGAGCCGGCGGGCCTGTTCCGGGGTGGCCAGCACGGCCAGGGCGTTGACCAGGGATTGCAAGCGCGCCAGGACGGGGGCGCCGAGCTTTTCCGCAGCCTGGGCCACGGTTTGCTGGCGGGTTTCCAGTTGCCGGCGATAGCTTTCTTCATCGGTCAGGCCGGCGTTGCGGTGGGCGATGAGCGGTGGGTCGGCCAGGACGATCCACATCCGGCGAGGGAGGTCGGTGGAATCTGTCGGTGATGGGATGGTCTGGATTTCGTGGGGGGGCGGTTGAGGGGGGATGACGTGTGGGGTCGCAGTGAGAGGGCCCGGCAGGCTCAACAACAGGGTAACGATCAAGGGCCAGATCAGGATGCGTCGGGTAAGTTGTTGGCAGTTCATGTATCTCCTCTTCAATCCGGGAGTCCGGGGGATGTTGTTTTTTTGTTTTTGGAGTGTCGCCCCCGGCCTTGATGGGGGGAGCTATGCTATAATAAACCAGGGTTGTGGAAAAGCAACTCCCTTTATATCATGGAAAGAAGCTGTGGTGATGGCATATCCTCCGACTGTTTACGTTCCCTCAGATCGATTAGAGACGCTGTATAGCGGCTCTGGCTCGTTGCCTGATGCGGCCCGGGGGGCGGTGTTGACAGTCAGAATTGAGGGTGGAAATAGTTGGGCCTCTCTGCTGGTTCAAGAGGGTGGGTTGCAAGGCGGAAATGAGGGGGTGCAGGCCCAGTTGGATCGGCTGTACGGCCAGGTGATCGATCTTATCCAGCGTTATGGCGGCAGTATCATCAGTTTTTCGGGGGAATCGGCGATCGGGTGGTTTCCCGGCGATCGGGGGGGGCTGGCCACTTCATGTGCGTTGACTTTGCAGCGGGTTTTTGCCGCGCAGGAATGGCGGACGCCGGCGGGCAAACCGGGCGCATTGGCGATCAGTCTGGCGGTGACGGCCGGTAATGTGTTGCGTTTCTGTGTGGGCGATCCTCAGATTCAGTTTTTGGAGGCGATTGCCGGTGAGGTGGTGGAGTGGGGCCGTTTACTGGCGGCAGAAGTCGGTGAAAATGAAGTGGCAATCGGCGCTGAGGTGCTTGGAGGGTTGGGAAATCGGGCGGAGATCAAATCCTGGCGTCAGGCCGGCGGGCAGGGGAAGAATTATCTGGTGATCCAGGGGATTACGGAAATGGAGCCGGAAAGGCCCTGGCCGACCTTTTTAGAAGTCAGGCCGGATCTTTTATCTCCATGGGCACCGGCGGCGGGCATCGCCGGGGTGGAGGTTCGAGAGGTCATTTCCTGTTTTATGGCTTTTTCGGGGTTGGATTGGGATGCGGAGCAGCGGGCCGGGAATAAACTGGATCTTTTTATCCGTTGGATGCAGGTGCTGCTGCGCCATTATGGGGGTGAAATTCTGCGGCTGACTCTGGGGCGGCAGGGGGGCTGTCTGGAATTGTCTTTTTCAGGGACATTGCACCGGGCGGTCAGCGCCTTGTTGGAGGTCGGCAATCTTCCTCCCGCGTTCAATTTTATCAAGGATGTGCGGGGTGGGATCGGTATGGGGCCGGTCGTGGCCGGTTGTTATGGCGGGCAGGAGCGGCGCACTTACGGTATTTCCGGGCGTTCTGTGGGGTTGGCGCAACAGTTAATGGACTATGCCCAGCCGGGGCAGATTTTGCTTCCAGGGCGGTTTGCGACGCTGGTCGGGGAATATAATCTGGAATCTTTGGGGGATCGGTTTTTTAAGGATGAGGTTCGCCCGGTGGCGGTCTTTGCGGCTTCGGGCGTTCCGAAGTGGCGGGCCGGCCCTTTGTTTTGGGCTGAACCGCCGTCGCCGTTGATTGGGCGACGGGTTGAATGGGAACAATTGCAGGCGGCTTTGTTGAAATTGCAGCAGGGCGAGGGCTGCAACCTGGTGATTGAGGGGGAGGCCGGGATTGGAAAATCCTGTTTGATCGAAAACGTTTTGGAATCGGCCCGGCGGTTGGGGATACCGCCGTTGCGGGTGGCGGGGAATTTTCGGGTACGTACCGTGGTTTATTTTGCCTGGCGGGCACTTTTTCAGTCACTTCTGGGCATTGAGGGGCTGGCTTCCCGGGAAGAGCAGATTCATCAGTTACAGGTTTATGCCGGCGGCGATAGGGAATTGCTGAAACGTTTGCCGCTATTGAATGTGATCCTTCCGTTTGAGTTGCCGGAAAATGAGTTTACCGGCTGGATGCGCGGAAAGTTGCGGGCTGAGAATACGCGCGATTTGTTGATCCATTTGTTGCAGCGGGGCTGGAGTGGGATGCGGGGGCGGGTGCTGGTTTTGGAGGATGCCCATTGGCTGGATTCGGCTTCCTGGACCCTGGCTCTGGCTGTCATCCAGCAGATCCAACCCTTGTTGGTGCTGGTCGGTGTGCGTCCTGCGACCGAGCCGTTGCATCCGGAATATGCGACTTTGCGGGCTGGCGCTCAGCTTGTGACGTTGGGCAATCTAACGGAGTCAGAGACGGTTGCTCTGATCTGTCAGTGTTTGGAAGTGCGGGCGCTGGCGCCGGAGTTGATCCATTTGATTTTGGAAAAGGCCGGGGGCCATCCGTTTTTTAGTGTGGAACTGGCTTATGAGTTGCGGGAGAGCCGTTTGTTGCGGGTGGATGAAAGCGGGGTTGGGAGGCTGGTGGTGGAGATTGAAAGCGGAAGTCCTGAGACTATTTCAGATTCTTTGCGGAGCGCTATCAGCCAGCATATTGAACGAATTCCAGCGGCGCAGTTGATGACCGCCCGGGCGGCGAGTGTGATTGGGCAGGTTTTTGCCTTTCGAGCTCTGCGGGGCATTATTCCTGAGGAGATGGAGGGCAGGGAATCGAGTGCCGGGGCCTCGGATTTGAAATATATTTTCAAGCACAATATCACACAAGAGGTCACTTATAATTTGATGCTGTATACGCAGCGTCAGGAATTACATCAGCGGGTGGCTTTGTGGTATGAGTCCCAGGGGGGAGACGATCCCTCGGTGGTGTATCCTTTGCTGGCCTATCATTGGATGCATGCCGGCGATGAGGTTCGGGCGATAGAATATCTGGAAAAGGCCGGCGGGCAGGCTTTACGTAATTATGCGAATGAGGAGGCGATTGAATTTTTCGATCAGGCGTTAGATCTGGTCCGGCGCGGTACGGTCCGTGTATCGGCCGAGCGTCAGGGAACCTGGGAGTTGCAATTGGGCGAAGCCTGTGTCAATCGTTCTTTGTACAGAGAAGGCCAGTTGCATCTGGTGCGGGGTATCGGGTTATTGGGACAGCCTATGCCTTCGGGAAAGGCGAGGACAATCCTCGCGGTGTTGGGAGCCCTGGGGCGCCAGTTCTTGCATCGGTTATGGCCGGATCGTTTTGTAGGACGGAGCGGTGTGGGACGGGAGCGGTTGCTGGCTCTGGCCAGGGCCTATGAGAAATTGACCGAGGTCTGTTATGCGAACCGGGAATCTGCCTCGGCGCTTTACAGTTCTTTTCAGCTGGTCAATCTGGCTGAGGGGGCGGGGGCCAGTTCTGAGCTGGCGCGGGGATATGCGATGGTCGCTTCTATGCTGGGGTTTGTGCCTTTCCATAAAGCTGCTCAGGCCTATTTCGGATATGCCACAGAGGTCGCGCAAACTGCCGGTGACGATCTGACCCGGGGGTGGGTGGCTTTTGCTGGAAGTATGTATTATTCGGGGTTGGGAAATTGGGGAGCGGCTTTGAAATTGAGTCGAGAGGCTTTGGCTATTTTTACCCGGTCCGGGGCCCGGCATTATTGGAACTGGGCGATGACCGTTGAAGTGGAAGTTAATTATCATCAAGGTGAATTTGGCGCGGGATTGCAAAAGGCAAGTGAACTTTACCGGGAGACCTGTCAGCAGCGGGATATTTCCTATCAGGTTTTTGCTTTGACTTTAGAGGTATGGGGCCATAGTTGTTTGGGGGAGCTGGAGTCGGCGGAGAATTGTGCCGACATGGTACAGGCGTTGGGGGAAGCAAATCCAAATTTGATGACGACGACTCTGGTGCGGCGTGTTTTGCGGGAGCGGATTCGTCTGGCCTTACAGACCCAAGATTATCCGGGTCTGGAGGAGGCTGTGCGGGAGATGTTTCCTGTGGTCAAGACTCAGGCTTTGACGGATTTTACATTTTTATCAACTCTGAACAATTTGACGGAGGGTTGTCTGGTGTTGTGGGAAAGGAATCCGCAACGGGCAGAATGGAAGGAGTTGGTCGGTTGGAGCCTTCAACGGTTGGGCGTTTATACCCGGGTTTTTCCGGTAGGAAAGCCGTGGGGGTGGTTTTATCGAGGGGGGAGGCATCGGATTGCCGGGCAGACGGAGCAGGCGAAGAAGTGTTGGCGGAAGGCGATCCAGGCGGCCGATCGCTTGGGGATGCCGTATGTCAAAGGGCGGATTTGTTACGAATGGGGGCGGCATTTGAAGTTTTCCGATGCTGAACGAACCATGATTTTGACGCGGGCGGTAGAGATTTTTACCTATCTTGGCGCGCGTTTTGATCTGGAGCTGACGATGAGAGAAATCGATCGGGGTAAGCAGAAAAACGAAAGTCATATTTGATGCCGATATTGGGTTGACATTTTTCATGATGTGATTACAATGACCATCAGTTCAGTAGATCTTTCCAGGAGGCGCAGCAATGGCAGGTTATAGCTTCTGTGGCTTTAGCTACAATGCGAATAATAATAATAACTGCACGCGCCCGTGGAGGGATCGACTGTAAGCTAATTTCAGATTGATCCAGGCCACGGGCGCGGTTGTTTGCCCGTGGCCTTTTTTTGTTTTAAAGCCAGGGGCAAAGGCTGAGCCCGGAGGACCATGGAAAAATAAATCAAGGAGGCTTTCGATGGAATCCCAATTAGTGCTGCCCAGCGGCTATCATCCCTTGTTGTCGGTGCGTGAGACCGAATCGGCGATTGCGCGGATCAAGGCATTTTTCCAGGAGAACCTGGCTTTTGAGTTGAATCTGGTACGGGTGACGGCGCCGTTGTTTGTGCCGGCGGGGACCGGGATTAACGACAATCTTAATGGTGTGGAGCGGCCGGTCAGTTTTCCGATCAAGGCGTTTGACGATGCGCCGGCGGAGATCGTGCAGTCGCTGGCCAAGTGGAAGCGGATGCGGCTGGCGGATGGGGCTTTCAAGCCGGGCGAGGGCCTTTATACCGATATGAACGCTATCCGTCCGGATGAGGTATTGGACAATCTGCATTCTCTGTATGTCGATCAATGGGATTGGGAACGGGTGATGACCCGGGAGGAACGCACGCTGGTTTATCTGAAGGATGTGGTGCGGCGCATTTACGATGTGGTCCGGCGTACGGAGAAATTTGTGGCCCATTATTATCCTGTGATTCACCCGGTTTTGCCGGAGACCATAACCTTTGTGCATACGGAAGAGTTGGAGGCCCGTTATCCGGATCTTTCGCCGCGGGAACGGGAGACGATGGCCTGTAAGGAATATGGGGCAATTTTTGTGATCGGGATCGGCGGGGCTTTGCGCAGCGGTGAACCGCATGACGGCCGGGCTCCGGATTATGATGATTGGTCGACGCCGACGGTGGACGGTTATCACGGATTGAACGGGGACATTGTGGTCTACAATCCGATATTTGATTCGGCCTATGAGCTTTCTTCGATGGGAATCCGGGTGGATGAGACGGCTTTGCTGCGGCAGCTGGAGATCCGGGGCAATGAGGATCGCAAGGGATTATTGTTCCATAGCCGGTTGTTGGGCGGGGAGTTGCCTCTCTCGGTCGGCGGCGGGATCGGTCAATCCCGGCTGTGCATGTTCTACCTGCGGAAGGCGCACATTGGGGAGGTGCAGGCCAGTCTCTGGCCGGCGGATATGGTGGCGGCCTGTCGGGCGCATGGAATTCCGTTGATTTAGGGAAGAGAGTTTTTTGTCCATTTTGGGCGCGTCCTGTCAGGGCGCGCCCAAAATTGTTTAATAAATGACTCTTTAAATTTTAACTTAATTCAAATATTGTGTTTGGAAGTTGTGCTATAATGATTTTGTCTTCCCCTTTTTTTGATAATTTAAACTAATCGCGGCTGGTTCTGATCCCCTCTTATCTGTGAACTGGCTTTCTTATAGGAAATGAGGTATGAAATGCAACATCCTCTGGCAGTTTATGTCGCAATGGATCGACTTCAGGCTATGGTTCAGGGTTCTGTCCCCCCCGATTATGCGCAGGGGGCGGTGTTGTTTGCCGATGTTTCCG
Organism: uncultured Anaerolineales bacterium; assembly: GCA_964501335.1. Lineage (GTDB taxonomy): Bacteria > Chloroflexota > Anaerolineae > B4-G1 > SLSP01 > CAZCTC01. The sequence continues at coordinate 19,066 of CAZCTC010000031.1, forward strand.
GATTTACTCCCTTAACGGCGGCGTTGGCGCAAGATTTGGGACCGCAGCGCGGGGCTGAAGAACTGACCCTGTATTTAAACCGGGTCTACGGGGCGCTGATCGATGCCATCCATCGTTATCGGGGCAGTGTGATCAGTTTTGCCGGCGATGCGGTGACCTGTTGGTTTGAGAAGGATAAGGGGGCGCGGGCGACGGCCTGTGCTCTGGCGATGCAGGAGATTTTGAAATCTTTTTCCGATACCGGTAATGCTGTCGGGCAAACTCCTATTTCATTGGGTGTCAAGATTGCCGTGATGGCCGGTTCGGCCCGCCGGTTTGTGGTGGGGAATCCGCAAATCCAGGTGTTGGATGTGATGGCGGGGGCGTTGCTGGATCGGATGGCGGTGGCTGAACAGCAATTGAATCGGGGTGAGGTGGTGGTGGGCGCCGAGGTGCTGGGCAGCCTGGGCAATCGGGTGCAGATCGATTCCTGGCGGTTGACGCCGCAGGGTGAGAATTTCGCCTTGATCAAGGGGTTGACGGAGACGGTGCCGGAAGAGCCCTGGCCGGATTTGCCGGAACTGGAGGCGGCTTCGGTCAATCCCTGGTTGTTGCCGGTGTTGAGCCAGCGGGTGGAACGTGGTGAGGCGATGTTGCTGGCGGAACTCCGTTCCGCGATTCCCTGCTTTTTACAGTTCAGCGGGATCGATTATGACGGCGATCCGGAAGCGGGGGCCAAACTGGATGCGTTTGTGCGCTGGGTGCAGACGATTCTGGCGCATTATGAGGGGTATCTGACGCAATTGACGATGGGGGATAAGGGCAGTTGTCTTTACATCCTCTTTGGGGCTCCGATTTCGCATGAGGACGATGGGGAGCGGGCCATTTCGGCGGCGTTGGAGCTGCGCAATCCGCCGCCGGAGTTGAATTTCATCAAGGAAATCCGGATTGGGATGAGCCAGGGTCCGGTTTATATCGGGACTTATGGCGGGCCTTCCCGGCAGACCTATGGCGGGCTGGGGCGAGAGGTCAATCTGGCGTCCCGGTTGATGGGCCGGGCGGAACCAGGGCAAATTCTGGTGTCGGAGCGGATTGTAAATTCTGCGGGGGGGTATTCTTTTGAACGGTTGGGCGAGTGGTCGTTCAAGGGGGTGCCGCTGCCGATGGCGGTTTTTGCGGCTTCAGGCGGGCAGCGGCGGCGAATCGGCCATCTGTTGCATGGATATGCGGCAGCTCCGATGGTGGGCCGCGAAGCAGAACGGGCGATTTTGAGCGGCTTGTTGCAGGATTTGAAGGAGAAGCGCAGCGGGTGCTGCCTGATCGAGGGGGAAGCGGGGATTGGAAAATCCCGGTTGATCGACGATTTGCAGGATCAGGCCCGGACGTTGGGGGTGGTGACGTTGAGCGGGGCCGGCGATGCGGTGGAGCATACGACCGCTTATTACGCCTGGCGGCCGGTTTTCCGGGCTCTATTGGGCGGCGATGAGGTGGCGGAATCGCGTGAAGCGTTGCAAGTGGAGCTGGCGGATTATGTGGTGGACGATCCCTATATGCAGGAGCGTTTGCCGTTGTTGAATGCGGTTTTGCCGCTCAATTTGCCGGAGAATGAGTTGACGGGGCAGATGGGCGGGGAACTGCGGGCCGAGAATACGCGGGATCTGCTGGTGCGCTTTTTGCAGCGGGGGCTGAAAGAGACGATGTCGCTGGCTCTGGTCATCGAGGATGTGCACTGGTTGGATTCGGCCTCCTGGGCGTTGTTGGCGGCGGTGCAGCAGACGGTACAGCCGTTGTTGCTGGTCGTGGGCTTGCGGCCGTTGACGGCGCCGTTTCCGGCGGAGTATGAAACCTTGCGAAAAGCCGACGGCGTACGGCATCTCAAGCTGGATGTGCTGCCGGCGAACGATGCTTTGGCCCTGGTCTGTCAACGGTTGGGAGCTAAGGAGCTGGCGCCGGAATTAAGCCAGCTGATTCAGGAGAAGGCCGAAGGGCATCCGTTTTTCAGTGAAGAGCTGGCGTATGCGTTGCGCGACACCTCTCTGGTCGAAGTGGATGCGCAGGGGGTGGCGCGATTCTCGGCGGCGGCCGGGGATGGGGTGGGCCTGGTTTTTCCGGACACCATCCAGGGGGTGATCACCAGCCGTATCGACCGCTTGCCGCCGGCCCATCAGGCCACGGTCAAGGTGGCGAGTGTGATTGGGCGGGTTTTTGCTTTCCGGACGTTGCGGGATATCTTCCCTGTGGAGACCGATCGGATGCAACTTCCGGACTATCTGGAGAAGCTGTCGGGGTTGGATTTGATGTCGCTGTTCCAGAGTCCCCCGCCGGATTTGAAATATATTTTCAAGCACAGCATCACGCAAGAGGTGGCTTACAATTTGATGCTGTACACGCAACGGCGTGAATTGCATCAACGGGTGGCAGCGTGGTATGAAGAGGTGTTTCGAGACGATCTGGAAGCTTTCTATCCGTTGCTGGCCTATCACTGGTTGAAGGCCGAGGACAGCGACCGGGCTTTGCTCTATCTGGAGAAAGCGGGCGTTCAGGCGCTGCGCAATTATGCCAATGAAGAGGCCATCGAGTTTTTCAGTCAGGCATTGGAACTGGTCGATAAGAAGGGATTGACGATCGAGTCGGCGCGGCGGGGCCGCTGGGAGTTGCAGCTGGGGGAAGCTTATGTGAACCGCTCTTTGTACAATGAGGGGCGCGAGCATTTGAGCCGAGGACTGGCCTTGCTGGGATATCCGGTTTCTAAGGCGGACAGCAAGACGACCCTGGGATTAATCGGGGCGCTGGGACAGCAGGTGGGGTATCGGATGCGGCCGGTCGACAGTTCCCGGGTCACGCCGGCGGAGCGGGAGTTGCTGCGGATGGTTTCTCATGCGTATGAGAAACTGGCGGAGACGCTTTATTCTCAGAACGATATAGCGCCTGTATTACATTCTTCCTTTATGATGCTGAACCTGGCGGAAAAAGCCGGACCATCGGAGGAACTTTCACGGGGCTATGCTACTGTCGGGACGATGATGGGGTTTGCCTCCTGGCATAGTCAGGCCCGGGCTTATTTTGCGCGGGCTCAGACGGTGGCTGAGCAGGCAGAGGATCTTTCTGCGCGGGCTTATGGGGCCCTGATGGGGGTGATGTATTACGGTGGCGTGGGAAACTGGGCGTTGGTGGACGAATTAAGCAAGACGGCATTGGAGTTGTCGACCCAGTTAGGGGATCACCATATGTGGAATGTTTGTATGTTTTCTTTGATTGAAGCTAAAAGCTGTCAAGGAGATTTTTCCGGGATGATGAAGTTGATTGAGGAGTTGTACACATTATCCCACCAAAGAAAAGATATCTTATATGAGTTTTCAGCGCTTTGCAAAAAGGCCAGCGGTTTGACTTATTATGGGAAATTTGAGGAATCTAAAGAATGTTTGAGTATTGTTCAGGAGTTTTTAGGGCGTTATCCTTATTTATCTACTGATCGATCCTTGTGGTTGTTATATGCAGAACAAATTACCGTTTTTTCAAGGGATTTTGATGCTAAGGCGTTGTTGAAAGCGGCTGATAATTGTTGGAATATTGTGACCAAAACAAAACTTTTAGATTCGGCGGCCTTGTCGGGATTGGTGAATGTAGCGAAAGCTTATTTGATGCTTTATGAAACTGGAGGTTTGAAGAATCCTGATTTGAAATCAGCGGTGGATCGATCCTATAAAAAGTTGGAGAAATTTGCTCAGGCTTATCCTATTGCTTTACCCTGGCGGTGGCTGCTTCGCGGTATGCAGGTGTGGATATCAGGAAATTCGGATGCCGCTTTTAATTTCTGGTCAAAGGCGGTAAATACAGCGCAGGCTTTGAAAATGCCGTATGTAGAAGGGTTGGCTTATTATGAGATGGGGCGGCATCGGAAAGTTTCGGATGCTCAACGTAGGGTTGATTTGGAACATGCTGTCGGGATTTTTGAGTGGTTGGATGCAATCTATGATTTGCAGAAAACGCGGGATTTGTTAGGACCCCGTTCTATGTAAAGAAAGTGAAATCCTGCCTTTCCGGATCATGGAAAGGTTTTTTGCCGTGCTGTAAAAGTAACTCGGAGGGTGAGGGGGAAAGGATGCCCCCGGAGACAAGCCTTATATCAGAACTCTAGTTTGGAAGTTGTGCTATAATGATTTTGTCTTCCCCTTTTTTTGATAATTTAAACTAATCGCGGCTGGTTCTGATCCCCTCTTATCTGTGAACTGGCTTTCTTATAGGAAATGAGGTATGAAATGCAACATCCTCTGGCAGTTTATGTCGCAATGGATCGACTTCAGGCTATGGTTCAGGGTTCTGTCCCCCCCGATTATGCGCAGGGGGCGGTGTTGTTTGCCGATGTTTCCGGATTTACTCCCTTAACGGCGGCGTTGGCGCAAGATTTGGGACCGCAGCGCGGGGCTGAAGAACTGACCCTGTATTTAAACCGGGTCTACGGGGCGCTGATCGATGCCATCCATCGTTATCGGGGCAGTGTGATCAGTTTTGCCGGCGATGCGGTGACCTGTTGGTTTGAGAAGGATAAGGGGGCGCGGGCGACGGCCTGTGCTCTGGCGATGCAGGAGATTTTGAAATCTTTTTCCGATACCGGTAATGCTGTCGGGCAAACTCCTATTTCATTGGGTGTCAAGATTGCCGTGATGGCCGGTTCGGCCCGCCGGTTTGTGGTGGGGAATCCGCAAATCCAGGTGTTGGATGTGATGGCGGGGGCGTTGCTGGATCGGATGGCGGTGGCTGAACAGCAATTGAATCGGGGTGAGGTGGTGGTGGGCGCCGAGGTGCTGGGCAGCCTGGGCAATCGGGTGCAGATCGATTCCTGGCGGTTGACGCCGCAGGGTGAGAATTTCGCCTTGATCAAGGGGTTGACGGAGACGGTGCCGGAAGAGCCCTGGCCGGATTTGCCGGAACTGGAGGCGGCTTCGGTCAATCCCTGGTTGTTGCCGGTGTTGAGCCAGCGGGTGGAACGTGGTGAGGCGATGTTGCTGGCGGAACTCCGTTCCGCGATTCCCTGCTTTTTACAGTTCAGCGGGATCGATTATGACGGCGATCCGGAAGCGGGGGCCAAACTGGATGCGTTTGTGCGCTGGGTGCAGACGATTCTGGCGCATTATGAGGGGTATCTGACGCAATTGACGATGGGGGATAAGGGCAGTTGTCTTTACATCCTCTTTGGGGCTCCGATTTCGCATGAGGACGATGGGGAGCGGGCCATTTCGGCGGCGTTGGAGCTGCGCAATCCGCCGCCGGAGTTGAATTTCATCAAGGAAATCCGGATTGGGATGAGCCAGGGTCCGGTTTATATCGGGACTTATGGCGGGCCTTCCCGGCAGACCTATGGCGGGCTGGGGCGAGAGGTCAATCTGGCGTCCCGGTTGATGGGCCGGGCGGAACCAGGGCAAATTCTGGTGTCGGAGCGGATTGTAAATTCTGCGGGGGGGTATTCTTTTGAACGGTTGGGCGAGTGGTCGTTCAAGGGGGTGCCGCTGCCGATGGCGGTTTTTGCGGCTTCAGGCGGGCAGCGGCGGCGAATCGGCCATCTGTTGCATGGATATGCGGCAGCTCCGATGGTGGGCCGCGAAGCAGAACGGGCGATTTTGAGCGGCTTGTTGCAGGATTTGAAGGAGAAGCGCAGCGGGTGCTGCCTGATCGAGGGGGAAGCGGGGATTGGAAAATCCCGGTTGATCGACGATTTGCAGGATCAGGCCCGGACGTTGGGGGTGGTGACGTTGAGCGGGGCCGGCGATGCGGTGGAGCATACGACCGCTTATTACGCCTGGCGGCCGGTTTTCCGGGCTCTATTGGGCGGCGATGAGGTGGCGGAATCGCGTGAAGCGTTGCAAGTGGAGCTGGCGGATTATGTGGTGGACGATCCCTATATGCAGGAGCGTTTGCCGTTGTTGAATGCGGTTTTGCCGCTCAATTTGCCGGAGAATGAGTTGACGGGGCAGATGGGCGGGGAACTGCGGGCCGAGAATACGCGGGATCTGCTGGTGCGCTTTTTGCAGCGGGGGCTGAAAGAGACGATGTCGCTGGCTCTGGTCATCGAGGATGTGCACTGGTTGGATTCGGCCTCCTGGGCGTTGTTGGCGGCGGTGCAGCAGACGGTACAGCCGTTGTTGCTGGTCGTGGGCTTGCGGCCGTTGACGGCGCCGTTTCCGGCGGAGTATGAAACCTTGCGAAAAGCCGACGGCGTACGGCATCTCAAGCTGGATGTGCTGCCGGCGAACGATGCTTTGGCCCTGGTCTGTCAACGGTTGGGAGCTAAGGAGCTGGCGCCGGAATTAAGCCAGCTGATTCAGGAGAAGGCCGAAGGGCATCCGTTTTTCAGTGAAGAGCTGGCGTATGCGTTGCGCGACACCTCTCTGGTCGAAGTGGATGCGCAGGGGGTGGCGCGATTCTCGGCGGCGGCCGGGGATGGGGTGGGCCTGGTTTTTCCGGACACCATCCAGGGGGTGATCACCAGCCGTATCGACCGCTTGCCGCCGGCCCATCAGGCCACGGTCAAGGTGGCGAGTGTGATTGGGCGGGTTTTTGCTTTCCGGACGTTGCGGGATATCTTCCCTGTGGAGACCGATCGGATGCAACTTCCGGACTATCTGGAGAAGCTGTCGGGGTTGGATTTGATGTCGCTGTTCCAGAGTCCCCCGCCGGATTTGAAATATATTTTCAAGCACAGCATCACGCAAGAGGTGGCTTACAATTTGATGCTGTACACGCAACGGCGTGAATTGCATCAACGGGTGGCAGCGTGGTATGAAGAGGTGTTTCGAGACGATCTGGAAGCTTTCTATCCGTTGCTGGCCTATCACTGGTTGAAGGCCGAGGACAGCGACCGGGCTTTGCTCTATCTGGAGAAAGCGGGCGTTCAGGCGCTGCGCAATTATGCCAATGAAGAGGCCATCGAGTTTTTCAGTCAGGCATTGGAACTGGTCGATAAGAAGGGATTGACGATCGAGTCGGCGCGGCGGGGCCGCTGGGAGTTGCAGCTGGGGGAAGCTTATGTGAACCGCTCTTTGTACAATGAGGGGCGCGAGCATTTGAGCCGAGGACTGGCCTTGCTGGGATATCCGGTTTCTAAGGCGGACAGCAAGACGACCCTGGGATTAATCGGGGCGCTGGGACAGCAGGTGGGGTATCGGATGCGGCCGGTCGACAGTTCCCGGGTCACGCCGGCGGAGCGGGAGCTGCTGCGGATGGTTTCTCATGCATATGAGAAACTGGCGGAGACGCTTTTCTCCAAAAATGATATGGTAGGGGTGTTGCACGCTTCCTTTATGATGCTGAATCTGGCGGAAAAGGTCGGACCTTCGGAAGAACTGTCCCGGGGCTTTGCCACCGTAGGGACGATGATGGGATTTGTTCCCTGGCACAGTCAGGCCCGGGCTTATTTTGAGCGGGCCCAGATGGTAGCTGAGCAAGCCGAGGACCTTTCCGCGCGGGCTTATGGGGCCTTGATGGGTGTGATGTATTACGGCGGCGTGGGAAACTGGGCGTTGGTGGACGAATTAAGCAAGACGGCATTGGAATTGTCGACCCAGTTAGGGGATCACCATATGTGGAATATGGCGATGTTTTTCTTGATTGAATTTAAGTACTGTCAGGGCAGTTTTTCTGAAGCAATGAAGTTGACAGATGAATTTTATCTTTCGGCTCGTCAACGAAAAGATGTTTTATATGAGTTTTATACTCTTTGCCGAAAAACAGAGGGTTTGTGTTGTTTGGGGAATCTGGATGAGGCTCGGCGATATGTAGGAGATATCGAATCTTTGATTGCTCGTTATCCTTATCTGTTGAATGAGCGTATAATGCCTATTTTTTACGCCCAACAGATGAACGTTTTTTCTAAGGCGTTTGATGCTGAGGCTTTGTTTAAAGCTGCAGAAGATTTTTCCCGCTTTACAGCAAAAGTTACTTCTTTTGATTCAACATCTTTATTAACGCTGGCAAGTTCAACTTATGCTTATTTGATATTATGGGAGAGTGGATATTCTGTGGACAGAACTGCGGTTGTTTCTAAAGCGGCCTGTAAGAGATTGGATAAGTATGCCCTGACTTATTCCATTGCCAAACCCTGGAGCTGGCTATTTAAGGGAACCCAGGCCTGGATATCAGGACAACAGGATAAAGCTTTAACTTTGTGGTCTAAAGCTGTAAGCTCGGCACAAGGATTGAAGATGCCGTATGTAGAAGGGTTGGCCTGTTACGAAATGGGGCGGCACCGTAAAGATGCAGATCCCCAACGGCGAGCAGATCTGGAACGGGCGGCCGGAATTTTTGAACGATTGGGTGCTAAGTACGATTTTCAAAAGGTTCAGGATTTGTTAGAACGTCGGCAAGTGTAAAGTGGGGTGGACGGTAGCGCTGTCAGGCGTTGCCGGGGAGTTATTTTACTGTTTTTGAAATCTTCTGAGGAGGCTATCAACATGGACATGCTAAGTGAAGAATTCCTGAAGTTATTGAAGGAAGACCCGAAAAAGGCCCTCTCCGAAATGGGAATTGAGCCGACTGAGGAAATCCTGGCATCGCTTGAAAAGCTGGATATGGATGCTCTCCATCATTTGTTGACTGCTTGTGCCAGCCAGCGGAAAACCGCGGCGATGGAGGCTTTTGCTCCTTGATAGATAGGATGAACTGTTTTTCCGCCGCCTGAAAAGGCGGCGGATTTTTGGGGGAAGTTGTTTGTTAAAAGGGTAATGTACTTCGCCCGCCTGAAAAGGCGGGCGAATTGTTGTCTGGAGCAAGGAACTTGCTACCTTAGCATTTATGGTCATAATTTTACATGTGGAATTCCAGGAGAGAAGGCCATACGGGGGGGCACCCTGAAGGATGAAAATAGACGATTTGTCAGGATTGGGTACCCACAAGGGGTACCCCTACGGGAGATCGTTTGTGTAGGGGCGAGGTTCCCTCGCCCAATGCAGGTTCTGAAGGCAGCTACCGGGCGGGGTGACCCGCCCCTACATGGGCGGCATCTGTGTAGGGGCGACCTTTATGGTCGCCCGTGGAAGGATTTTTTTGCACGGTGGGGTTATTTTCAGAACAGAAAAAGAGAGCAGGTGATGAATGCAAAATTCTGGTGGGCCCGTTGATTTCCATGCGTTATTGCCTCCAGGCGATGCGTTGCTGATCGTGCCGCCTTTTGCATCGGTGGAAGGGCCGGCTCTGGGGGTACATTTGTTGCAGGCCGCGGCGGGGGCTGCCGGGACGCGGGTCGGGGTGCTCTATGCCAATCTGACCTTTGCGGCCGGGGTGGGCCTGGAGAATTATCAGGCTTTGGGGATCAATCTGAGCCTGCTTTCGGCCTTTGCGGGTGAGCGGCTTTTTGCCCGTAGCGCTCATGGTCTCCCGGCCCTGGGATTGGAGTCCGATCGGCTTTTCGATCCGGAAGTGAATTCTGGTCCCCGGATGGCGGCTTTGTTGAACGGCACCTCGCCTTTTTCTCCGGTTGAAGCGGCTCCCGATCTGGAAACGTTGCGGATCTGGGAAGCGCTGGCTTTTGAGTGGACGGAAGCTATGGCGACGGCAATCGCCGATCTGGATTACAAGGTGGTGGGCTGTACGCTCACCTTCGGGCCGGTCAATGCGACTTTTGCTTTGCTCAAGGCTGTCAAGCAGCGCCGGCCGGAGATGATCACGGTGGTGGGGGGAGCGGGTTGTTTCGGGGAGCTGGCCGAGGGGCTTTCCTCGCTCGATCCGGCGCGCCAGGTGATCGATTATATTTTCTCCGGCGAGAGCGAGGAAAGTTTTTCCCGCTTCTTGCAAGGGGTGCTGGCTGGACAGCTGCCGGAGGGGCGGGTGATTGGGGGGGCACCCTGTCGGGATCTGGATGGATTGCCGCAGCCGGATTTTAGGGATTATTTTACGCAGCAGGCCTGTTTCCTGCCGGATTTGTCGGCCGATCTGATCCGTTTGCCGTATGAAAGCAGCCGGGGGTGCTGGTGGGCGGAAGCTGAGGGCTGTCATTTCTGTGGGCTGAACGGTCCCGATGCGGTTTACCGGCAGAAATCCTCCCGGCGGGCCTATGCCGATTTACAGGGGATGGCGGAGCGTTACGGACGGTTTCATATCCGCGGCACCGATCGCGCCATGCCCCGGGATTATTTTGACACTTTGCTGCCGCAGTTGGCGGTGGCGCCTTTTGCACTGGATCTCTTTCTGGAACAGCGGACCGGGATCAATCTGGCTCAGGTGCGGGCGATGCGGGCGGCCGGGATTGCCAAGGTGGAGGCCGGGATTGAGTCGTTGTCGCCGTCGTTGCTGGCGTTGATGAACAAAGGGGTGGCGGCGCGGCAGAATGTGATGTTTATGCGGTATGCTCAGGCGGTCGATCTGAAGGTGGTCTGGTCTTTGCTGTGGGGGTTTCCGGGCGACCAGGCGGCGGCCTATGAGGAGATGCTGGCGTGGTTGCCGTTGATTCACCATTTGCCGCCGCCGGTGGTGGTGACCCATCTGGCTTTTGAACGGTTCAGCGATTATCTCAACCGCAGCGATCAATTCGGGCTGCGAGATCTGCATCCGTTGCCGGCCTATGCCGATGTTTTCCCGGCGGGCAGCGATCTGAAGCGGGTGGCCTATTATTTTATGGCGGATTATGATTGCCAGTCTCATCAACGGTTGGATTTGATCCGGGCGCTGATGGATGAAACGGCGGCCTGGCGGCGGCACTGGGCCGGCGAGGAGGGGCCCCGGGCTACCTTGATGTTGACACCGGTGGGGAACCATTTCCTGTTGTTGGATAGCCGGCGTCTGCCGGGAACCCAGCCTTTTCAGATGTTGGATCGGGAGCAGGCCCGGGTGGCTGTGACGGCCTGTCCTTATGTCGAAGGGGAGGCGTTGCTTGCCTGGGCGGTGGAGAAAAAATTGGGGGTTTGTCTGGAGGGCTGGTATGTGCCGCTGGCGATTGCCGATCCGGCTGTGCTGGCGGAGCTGGAAGGGGAAGGTTAAGCGGCGGGGAGATTTGGGTTTGCTGAACGATCCGGTCCATGTTATATTCGCAGCGTGGATACGGCGAGGTTTTAGTTAAAGGGAGCACCATGACGAGTTTATATGACCCCATTTGCGAGCAGGTAATTCATGATGCCTTTGTCGGTTTGGAAGCACGGCTGATCGAGGCCGGGCCGACGCTAAGCCAGGAGACTCTGACCTGGATGCGGGATTATCTGGCGAAGGGGGCGACCCTTGAAACGCCCTATAAGCATCCTAATTCGTATCCCATGTTGCTTTTTCCCTGGTGGATGGAGCTGTCGTTGCATCGGGATCCCGATCCGCAGTTTCAGGCGGATTTGATCCGTTCGACGGTCTGCGGTTATTACGCCATTCGGATGGTGGATAATTTGATGGACGGTCATGCCACGATTGAATTACAGCTGTTGCCGGCCATGCATTTCTTCCTGGCGGAATTTCAGTGGATCTATCAGCGCTATTTTCCGGCGGAGCATCCGTTCTGGCAGTTTTTCCTGAATACCTGGTATGCCTCTGCCGATGCGACCCTCAAGGATGCCCGGGTGGAGAGCCTCGATCTGGAGCACTTTATGACGGTGACGGCGCAGAAGACCAGCGCGGTGAAGATCCCCCTGGCTGCGATTGCCCATCGTTATGGACAGGTGGAGGCGTTGGAGCGCTGGAGCCGGGCGCAGGATCTCTTTGGTTGCTGGCATCAGATGTACAACGATCTCTTCGACTGGCGTAAAGATTTGGAATTGAAGACGAAAACTTATCTGCTTTGCGAAGGGGAGCGGCGCCGCCGTCCCGATGAGCCGGTAGCGGATTGGGTGATGCGAGAAGGCTTTCTCTGGAGTCTGAGTGTGTTGGATGGCTGGATGGTGGAATTGAAGGCTATGGCGCGGGAGCTGGGCAGTGAAGGGTTTATGGCTTTCCTGGAGACGCGCGAGACCTTATTGAATGAGAAACGGGCCGAGATTCAACGGGGGTTGGAGACGGCCAATCAGTTGCTCTCCTTGCTACGGCAGGCGAAGCAGGGAGGGACGCCGGGATGAACGGCGACAGCGTAAGTCGGGCGCTGGATTTTTTACAGCGTAATCAACTGGATTACGGTGAATTTCGGACCCTGGCGGCGGCGGATCCGGAAATGGCCGGGGAATGCCGGTTCGACAGTACGCCCTTTATTACTGCCCTGATCCTTTACTCGCTGGATTTTGTGCCCGATCCCCGGGCAAAAACGATGGTCGAGAAAGGGCTCGATTTTTTGCTTTCTGAAGTGGAGGGGCCGGGGTTGTGGCGTTACTGGTCATCCCGGAATCCTCAACACGAAGGGCTGCAACCGGATCTGGATGTCATCGGGTGTGTTTCTCAGATCTTATGGTGCCATGGTCGAGAATTTCCCGATAATCGGGAGTTCCTGCTGGCGACGCGAGATGCGCAGGGGCTTTTCTATACTTACATGGTGCCGCGTCCCACGACGCCGCCGGCGTTGCGATCCGAGATCGGTCGGCTGGTCAGTCCGGAGTCGCTTTTTAAGCTGCTGGCGGCCGGGATGCTTCATGAAGTCGATGCGGTAGTCAATGCCAATGTGTTGCTCTATCTGGGGGAAATCCCGGAGACGGAGGCGGCGCTGGCTTATTTGCTGGAGGTGGTGCGCAATAAGGGTGAGGCTACCTGCAGCAAGTATTATCGGGACCCGTGGATTGTTTATTACATGTTTTCGCGGGCCTTCTTCGCCGGCGTGACGGGGCTCGCGGCGGCGCGGGAGAGCATCCTGGAACGGTTGACGGCTGAGGCCGCGATGCCGGGCGCGCTGGAGCCGCCTCTACGGGCGGCGCTGGGGGCCTGTACTTTGCTCAATTTCGGCGAGGGAGGGCCCTTGCTGGCCGAGTCGATTCGGCGGATCGAGACGACTCAGCAGGCCGACGGTTCATGGTCCCGCCGGCCCTTTTATATCGGTCCGGCGCCTTATTATGGTTCCGAGGAATTGACCACGGGCTTTTGTGTGGAAGCGCTTTGCAGAAGCAGATAGAAATACCGGCGATGCGCGATTTCAGGAGATTCTTTGTGAAGAGGCGTCGCCGGCATGGGGACGAGGGGGAAGGGCTAAGAGCGTGTCTCCGGACGGCTCTGGAAAAGGCCTATGGTTTCGCGGGTTTTCTGAAGCCGCCGAAAACATAAATAAAAAATTCTCTATGGAGGATTTCGATGGGGGTTTCTTGGGAACAGGAATTGACGGCAGAAGAGCAATCCTTGCTGGCGGGGTTGGATACGCCGGCGGCGATTCAGGCTTTTTTGGATCAGACCGAATACAGCGCTGAAAGCGCCAACCGCAACCCGATCCGGGTGTTGCGGGAACGCAAAGCTCATTGTCTGGATGGTGCAACTTTTGCGGTCTTTGCCTTACGGCGGTTGGGTTATCCCCCTTTGATCGTCGATCTGTTGCCTGAGCCGGATATGGATGACGACCATGTGCTGGCGATTTTCAAGCGAGGGAATCGTTTCGGTGCGGTGGCCAAATCCAATTTTGTAGGACTGCGGTATCGCGAGCCGGTTTACGCTTCCTTGCGCGAGCTGGCGATGTCCTATTTTGAGAGCTATTACAATGTCAATGGGCAGAAGACGCTGCGAGCCTATACCTTGCCGATCAATCTCAAGCGCTTTGACCGGGATCACTGGATGCAGCTCGACAGCGGCGTGGATGCTATCGAGAAGTACCTTTACACGCGTCCGCGGATTGCTTTGATTACGGCGGAGATGGGGGCGGCCTTGTTGCCGATGGATAAGCTTTCGTATGATGCCGGGTTGTTGGCGGTCAATGCGGCGGGGCTTTATAAGCCGAAGCGGTAAGCCTGGAAAGCAACAAGAAGAAAGAAAAAACACTGCCCCGCATCATTCACTCGGATTTTACCGCAAAGGCGCCGAGGGCGCAGAGAAAAAATCCATATTTGCGCGCGCATTCTGATGCGCGCGCAAATATAAACAAAAAAACTCTTCTCTCCCCATTCAGCGTGTCGCTTTTTACTGTTCAAAAGCCCGTTGCGGGACGTAAGATACGAACTGTTTTTAATCTATGCCAGTGAATGACTATACGGGTTGCGATTTTTTTATTTTATATAGCGCAGATATTCCAGCCCGATCCAGAGGGCCTGTATGATCAGGAGGACGAGGGCGGCGCCGCCGAAAAATCGATCGGTGCGGCTGCCGGTCTTGATGTGAGCGACGGTGATCCGGGGCAACGGCCAGAGCAGGGGGATGCCGCCGGCGATCATATCCAACAGCAGGTGGGAGCCCCAGCCGGTCAAAACGGCGAGGGGATAGGGCGACGGCACCAATCGGGTGCTGATCCAGGCGACGGCCAGGGCAGTCCATAGCCAGTGGGTAATTCCTCGATGGCCGAAGGCGCCTTTGATTTTTTTGTGAGCGTCGGGCAGGTTGATCTGGACCCAGTCCGGGACGAGGGCGGCGATGGAACCGGCCGCCGTGGCCAGGATCAGTACGCCGGGATCGGTGGTTCCGCTCCAGCGGGTAACGGCCAGCGCGGCCGCCGCGCCCGCTATCCAATGCGTTTTACCCATCATCGGTATGACTCCTTCGTGATTGACAGTGGGGGTATTGTAACAGCGGAAGTAGCCAGCAGCAAGTAGCCAGTAGACTGCCCATGCTGGCAGGGCGGCTCTGGAAAAGGCCAAAGAAAGTAGACAGCGGCAAGTAGACAGTAGACAGCCTGCGTCGCCTGTGCGGCTCTGGAAAAGGGCTATGATTTCGTGCGCATTCTGATGCGCACGAAATCATCAACAAAAAAACTCTCTTTCGCCATCCAGCGCGACGTGTCTTACCGGGCAAGGACTATTTGCGGGACGTTACAAGGCCGGGGCCATGCCATGGAGCCCTATTTTCAGGACAGAACGCCATGCAAGGGATGCACCCCGAAGGATGAAAAAAGATTTCAACGCAGAGACGCGGAGAGCGCAGAGAGGCGCAGAGGAAGATCTATTATTTTTCTCTGCCTCTGCGTCTCTGCTTCTTTGCGACTCTGCGTTAAAAATCCCGCCTATTTTCAGGACAGATTTTGCCTGCATCTTTTTGACACTTTTGATAAGTTGGATAGACTGTTAGTACCTCTTAATTCATCATTCCAGGCCGAGGATTCTATGGATAAAAAACAACATCTCCTGACTCGATTGGATGAAATCGGCGGTGCGCTGGCGCGCAAGGGTCATGCTCTGGCTCTGATCGGGCTGGGCTCGGTGGGGCTGGAGTTGAACCGTCTGGATGCCTATTCCGATCTGGATTTCTTTGCGGTGGTGGAACCTGGCTATAAGCGTTCTTTTATTGAGAAACTGGATTGGTTGAGCGTTATCCGGCCGATCGCTTATGCTTTTTTAAATACGGCGGATGGATATAAGTTGCTGTTTGATGACGGCGTTTTCTGTGAATTTGCCGTTTTTGAACCGGATGAGTTGCGGGGCATCTCGTTTGCGCCCGGGCGGGTGATCTGGAAACAGCCTCAGGTGGCGGAAAATATTGCTATTCCCGCGACGATGCCGCAATCCTGGGCTCCCCACGATACCGCATGGGTGGTAGGAGAGGCCCTGACCAATTTGTATGTGGGGATGGAACGTTACCGACGTGGGGAAAAGTTGTCGGCCATGCGTTTTATTCAACATTATGCCGTCGATCGGGTGCTGGATCTGGCCTCCCTCGTGGAGCCGGAACAACCGGTTTTTAAAGATCCCTTCTCCAATGAACGTCGTTTTGAGCAACGTTTTCCCCAGCTGGCTTTGCAACTTTCCGATTTTGCTGCGGGGTATGATCGCAGTCCCGAGGCGGCGCTGGCGATTCTGGTTTTTCTCGAAAGGCATTTTGAGGTTAATGCCCGGATGGCGGAGGAGATCCGCCGTCTTTGTGTCGGGGGATAGAATTTTTTCCCGGTTTTGGGGTTGACCTCATCGGCCGGTTTTGTGCATCAAAATATGATATCAATTGCCCGTCTTCCCGGCTTTCGACTGGACAAAAGGTAACAAAACGGATAGAATAGAGACGTGGTAGATCTGGAAAATCAGGATAGTTAAAGGATGAGTTCATGGAAGTAAAAGGCGAGAACTACCATATTTTTTATCAACCGGACAGTGGGACGGTTGTTTTCAGGGGTGTGTTACGTCCTTATACCACCAGTGAATACCTTTTGGTGGATCAAATTATGGATGAAGTGGTCTCCCAGGCTCCCCCCACCATTACGGTGGATCTTCATGAGTTGCAATATCTGAACAGCCTCGGCCTCCTGAAGCTTTCGCGTTTTGCCAGTCGATTGCACGAACAGGGCGGTCGGGCCGTCATTGTCAATGGATGCAAGCAGATTCCCTGGCAGGACAAATCCCTCAAAAACCTCGTTTTTCTGGTACCCGGCCTGAAATTGAACTGGATCTGACCTTTTTTCGGGTTGGATAAGGGCTGAAGTCAATTTATTGATTTTGCGTTATGGCCCGTAGCGCGAAAATTAACCGGTCCCTGAAACGCTGATTTTTACAATCGAGGTAATCGATGGAAACCCATAACCGATTCACTACAGTTTGGCATCAACTTACAACCTCACGGGCAGCCGACCCTGATGAAGCGCGCCGTGAATATATGACCAAAGTGATTACTTTGTTGTTGAGCGCCGTCTCTCTGGTCTCTTCAGTGCTTTTTGGGATCGCGACGGCGATGGGGGCGATCCCTCCGGATACTTTATGGCTGACCTTATTGATGGATGTTGTCTTTCTCAGTGCCTGGGGCGTGGCTCAGGCCGGCCATTGGCGGATTGCCATCTGGTTCCCGGTAGCGATTTCCTGGGTGATTGCTTTTTACGGCGGCTATATCGGCGGCATCGATGCTCCCGGCAAGATGTTCTATGTGCTGATGATTATTATTGTGGCGTTGTTCCAGTCACGCCGGGCCGTGTGGGGGACTTTGATCTTCAGTTTGCTTTCCTATCTGGCGATGGGAATGTTGCATGCTCTGGGGTATCTTCCTACAGCCCGCACGGCTGAAAATGCTTTTGTCAATCGTATTGTGATTGTGGCGGCCGTGATGGCGGCAATTACGGCCTTAATTATCTTCTTTGTAGATCAGTTGCAGAATGCGCTGAACCAATCGCGCAAAAATGCTGAGGCTGCCCGTCAACAGGCAGATCAGGTGGCGATTTTCAAGGCGCTGGCTGACAATGCTCTGGATGCTTTCAGTCTGGCCGATCCCAACGGCCTGGCTACCTATTTCAACCCGGCGTTCGCTAAATTTTTTGGACAGGAAGCTCAGTCGCTGCTCGGCCAGCCTGTCGCGATTTTCGTCCCCTCCGAAGGACTTGAGGAGTTTTCCGAGATTATGAAGGAAGCGCGGGGGCATGGTTGGAGTGGGGAATTGAAATTACGGCGTCTGGATGGTGAGGTTTTCGACAGTGAGATCTCGATCTCGCCGCTGTATGATGCCGATCATCAGCTTATGGCTCTGGCGGCCGTGATCCGTGATATGACGGAGCGCAAGCTGGCCGAGGCGGAGCGGGTACGGCTGATGGCTTCGAACGCCCGGATGGAGACTGAATTAAACATCACTCGCCGCATTCAGCAGATGCTGTTGCCCGATGAGACTGAGTTGCGGGCGGTGGACGGCCTGGATATTTCCGGTTATATGCTCCCGGCTGAAGAAGTGGGCGGCGATTATTACGATGTGCTTCAACACAACGGCCGGGTGGAGATCAGCATCGGGGATGTGACCGGCCATGGATTGGAGAGCGGGGTCGTGACCCTGATGTTGCAGACGGCGGTACGGACGTTGTTGATGAGTGGGGAACGCAATCCCGCCCGTTTCCTGGGCGTGCTCAACCACATTTTGTACCACAACCTGCAACGGATGAAAGTGGATCGCAGTCTGACGCTGGCGCTGTTGAATTACGACACGGGAACGCTGCGCTTGAGCGGGCAACATGAATATTTGATCGTGATCCGGAAAGATGGGCGGGTGGAAGTAAGCAATACGATCGATCTGGGCTTTCCGTTGGGGTTGTTGGACAGTATCGACCGCTTTGTCAGCGAATTCCCGGTGGAACTGGAGCCGGGGGATGGGGTGGTGCTTTATTCCGACGGGATTACCGAGGCGCAGAATGCGCAGGGCGATTTCTACGGCCTGGAGCGGCTTTCTCATGTGGCCAGCCGGGCCTGGGCAGGGAGCGCGGAAGAAGTCAAGAGCACTATTGTTTCCGATGTGCGCGGCTTTATCGGGGATCAGGAGATTATGGATGATCTGACGCTGTTGGTTTTGAAGCAGAAAGAGGCGTTGATCCCTATTGCATAGATTTAGTCCGGTGTTGTGTTGAGTTCGCGGTGAGCGGCGACTTCTTCCAGAAAGGAGCGCCGCTCATTTTCATTTTCCAGAGTGGCGGCGCATTCCAGCAGCCGGCGTCGGCCCTGGGCCAGCAGTTCGGTGGCGCGAGGATCTCCGGCGGTCTGCAAGATCTGATAGCAGGTGAGGTAGAGGCGGAAAGGCTCTTGCGTTCCGGCCGGGAAATCGGCCATGAGGAGCGGAATGAGCGGTGCGATTCGGGCCTGGGCCGCCTCGATTTCTCCCCGGCGCAGGGCGATGCGGGCCAATCCGATCAGGGCATCGGCCTGATGAAGAGGGGTGGTTTCCGGGGGGGAGAGTTTTAAAACGGTCTGATAGGCGGTCAGTGCGCTTTCTTCATCTCCCAATCCAGCCAGGGCATGGCCCAGCCAGAGTTGAGTAATTCTCCACCAGTTGGGATAGTTCCAGCGCCGGGCGATTTCCAGCGCTTGCAGGCTGTAATCATGGGCCTCCTGGTAGTTCCCTTCCTGGCAGGTCAGGCGGGCCAGCGTTTGCAATCCGATTTCTTTAAGCCGTTGAGAATTTCGGGTCCGGGCATTTTCCAGAACTGCCAGCAGGACGGAGCGGGCTTCTGTACAGATTCCCAATGTTCGATTGAGATCGGTCTGCCGGCATTGGATTAGCTGGTAATTAAATTTGTCGTGAAGTTCGGTATTGATGATTTGCAGGGCTGCAAAGATCCGCCGGGCTTCTGAGTAACGACCACAGGCATAAGCGATTTCTGCATTCCCTAACATGCCGGGGGCCTGCCCGGCCAGATGGTTCAACTCTTTTTCTTGAGCGGTGGATCGGGTGAAGAGTTCGGCAGCCCGGGAATAATTCCTTTGGTAAAAGGCGATCCAGCCCTGATTGGTGAGGTTTTCGGCAACTCCGGCACGGTCGCGGGTTCGACTCCAGGCTCGCTGGGATTCTTCCAGGCAACGTTGGGCCTTTTCAAATTGCTCGCTTTGCGTATAGAAGGAACTCAGATTCAGGAGGACCATTCCCTGGCCGTAGCTGTCTCCGGTTTCCCGGTAGATTGTCAGGGATTGTTCCAACTGGGGGAGGATTTCATCGGGGCAACCCTGTTCCCATGAATTCAGGGCCAGTGTGTTCAATGCGGCCGCTTCTCCTGTTCGATCTCCCAGTTCGCGATGGATGCTCAAAGCCAGTTCCACGTAGGGTTGGGCTTTGACCATATATCCCTGAAATCCCCAGTTATTGCCGATATTGCGCAGAACCCAACCTTCCAGCAGCCGGCTGCCGCAGGCCTGAGCCAGTTCCAGGGCCCGGGCGCAGGGGATAAGCGCTTCTTCTTGTTGACTGCGGTACATTAAGACCCGGCCCCAGGTGAAGTACCCCCAGGCCTGCCGTTCCAGATCGTGGAGCGGTTCGGCTATCTGGATGGCCTGTTGAGAATGGGTGATGGCGGAGTCATACTCTCCCACGATCCAGGCATAATTGGCCCGGCGAAGTTCTACTTCGGATTGTCGTTCGGGGCTTTGCAGCGCCGTGGCCAGAGCCTCCATTGTATTGAGATCCTGGAGCTGGCTGGCGCGTTCTCCTGAAAGGTTGTAAATCCGCTCGCGTATCCGGGTCAATTCGTAGCGCTCTGCGAGCTGTTCTTCTGGAATCAAGGCCAGGGCCCGGCTGTAATAGAGCGCGGCTTCGGTATTGGCAAATTGGGCGGCGGCCAGGGCGCCGGCGCGAGTCAGATAGAAGCGTGCCCGTTCATGATCCTCGGCCCGTTCCCAATGGTGCGCCAGCAGTCCGATCAATTCATCGGTGCGGTCCGGGAAGAGCCGTTCCAACACTTCGGCGACCTGTTGGTGGAATTGCCGGCGCTCTTTTTTTAGCAGGCTGTGGTAGGCGGCTTCCTGCGTTAGCTGATGTTTGAAGATATATTCCAGTTCCGGATTTCGAGATCGTTCCCGGATCATTTGTTGGTCCATGAGTTGATTGAGATGATGGGTGAGGTGCCGTTCTTCCCGGGCGATTTCGGCGAGGACGCGGTAGAGGAAGGAGCGGCCGATGATGGCAGCCAGTTGCAGGACATGGCGGGTCTCTAATTGCAAGCGATCGATGCGGCTCATTAAAACGCCTTGCAGGGTGTCGGGCAGGTCGATTTCTTCAACGAGGCGGGTGGCGCGCCAACAACCTGTGGCCGTGTTGTAGATAATCGTGCCGTTGTCCATCAGGGAGCGAATGATCTCTTCCATATAGAAGGGATTGCCTTCGGTGTGACGCAGGATCCTTTCCCGCAGTTCTGCGGGCAGTTCTTCTACCTGGAGCAGGTTTCCGATCAGTTGATCGCTTTCGGTGCTGGAGAGAGGGTCCAACCATGCTTCGTGATGGCAGGCCGCATATTGGGTGGCGGCGATTTCGCGTAGATTCCAACAGCCGTGTTCGCGTTCCGGGCGCAGGATGGCGATGATCAGCAAAGGCACTTCCTGGGTCAGAGCGAAAATCTGTTCCAGCAGGGCCAGGGAGGTGGAATCGGCCCAGTGGAGGTCTTCGCCTATAATGACGAGGGGCTTGTGGTGGGCCATTTCCCGGATCAGTGTTTCTATGGCCAGGAAAGTGCCAGATTGGAGCGTTTCTCCGTTAATTCCTTTCAGCCGGGCGGCACTTTCGTTATCCAACGGCAGGGAGAGCAGTCGGGCCAGATAGGGATAGATTTTCTCGCGGTATTCCGGGCCGAGGGTATCGATATGAGCCAGGAGCGACTGTTGTACCGTTTCGATCGGGTCGTCGGCCGTACGTCCCAGAAGGGCCCGTATGATATCGAGCCAGGGAAGATAGGCGATGGTGCCTCCATAGGAAAGACAGCGGCCTTCCAACCAGGTCAGATTGGTTTGTGAAGCCTGGTGGACTTCGGCGATGAGGCGTGATTTGCCCAGGCCGGCTTCTCCGACGATGGTGACAATGCCGCCGGTGCCCTTTTGCAGGTCAAGGATAGCCTGATTCAAAATATTAAAGGGGATTTGGCGACCGATCAAGGGGGAGGTCAGGCCCGTGATGCCGCGCAGGCTACCGGGGGTGGTTTTAAGGCCGATAAGGCGGTGGGCCGGGAGTGGTTCGGATTTGCCTTTGAGCGAAAGTGGGGGGAGGGCTTCGAATTCAAAGAGCGGAGCGGTGAGCCGATAGGTGTCGGGGCCGACCAGGATTTCGCCGCGCTGGGAGGCATCTTCCAGCCGGGAGGCGACATTGACGGCATCGCCCATCACAGAGTATTCCTGGCGTTCCCGGGTGCCGAGGCCGCCGGCGACGACGAGGCCGGTATTGATGCCGAAATGCAGGCCGAGGTTGAGTTGATAGCTGGTGTTGAATTCACGAAGGCTGTCCATCATTTCCAGGGCGGTACGCAGGGCACGTTCCGGATCGTTTTCATGGGCCAGGGGAGCTCCGAAGAGGGCCATAATTCCGTCTCCGATGAATTTATCTACCGACCCACCATACTTCTTTATCACGGGGACGAGTTGTTCAAAACAGGTATTCATCAAGTCGCGGATGGTTTCCGGATCGAGGGTTTCGGAAAGGGCCGTAAAGCCGGAAATATCGGCAAACATGACGGTGACGAATTTGCGTTCGGCATGCAGAGAGGGGCGCGTTTGATCCAGGCTTTCCAGCCGGGCCCGTAAGGGGGCGATGGCAGCGGCGACAACGGCATCTCCCAGGATGGCACGTTGGCTTTCCAGCAGGGCAATGGTCTGTTGTAATTGCTCGCGTTCTGTCATTTTTCCCCTTTGCAACGATGGCGCTAAGCTAAGTATAACCTCAGCCGGGCTAAGGGCAATCGACCGGGGCGGTCAGTCTGGAAAACACCCTGTTTGGGGCGGCTTTCTGAAGCCGCCCCAAACAGGAATAAAAATAACTCTCTCCCCCTCATATCCCCCCTTCCCCCCCTTTTCTCCCGCAAGCGGGCGAAAAGGGGGGAATATTAACTGCATTTTGGGCGCGCTGCAAAGCAGCGCGCCCAAAATGCTTAGTGATTCCCCCTTCCCTTGGGGGAAAGGGGGGCAAGGGGAATTAAAAAGCGCCCTTTGGCAATTTTATTGGGCGACCACGGTTCCCTGTAGACCCACCCTCCTATCCTGCGCGTCGCTTTTTACCAGGAAAGCACTGATTGCGGGGCGTAAAAAACTGTTTTTAATCTATGCTAATGAATAACTGCACAGGTCGAGGGCAATTTAGGAGCATTTGAGGGATTTAGCCTATCTCTCAGGATATGCTACAATAGTTTCAGATTTAGCGGATAGCATTTTCATGGATGGAAACACGGATACCATGCCCAGGCCTGAAATTCTGATCGTCGATGACAAACCAGAAAACCTCTATTCTCTGGAAAAATTGTTGCGCCGGTTGGATGTGGAAGTTGTGCAGGCCTCCTCGGGGATGGAAGCGTTGGGGCTGGTTTTAGACCACGAATTTTTCTGTGCCGTCATCGATGTGCAGATGCCTGAGATGGACGGCTATGAACTGGTCGAACTGTTGCGGGGTAATGAGAGTACCGCCCTGCTGCCGGTGATCTTCGTCAGTGCGATCTTCTCGGATGAATATCATCATCGTCGGGCCTATGATGCTGGGGCGGTGGATTTTATCAGCAAGCCCTTTGTCCCCGAGATTTTGCTCAGCAAGATCCGCGTTTTCCTTGAGTTGTATTCCCGGCAAAATCAGCTTCGGGAAGTTGTGACCCGGTTTGATCAGGCCAACCAGGCGCTTTCCCGGCATGCATTGCAATTGCAGATTGGCGCGCAGGTCAGCGGGCAGATCACCTCAATTTTATCCCTCGATACTTTATTAGATGAAGTGGCCCGGCTTATTCAGACCCGTTTTGATTATTATTTTGTAGGGATCTGGTTGCTGGATGAGACCCGGGAGCATGTGGTGTTGATGGTAGGTCAGGGGAAAGATCTTTCCCGAGGATTGCCGTTAGGCTATCCGCTGGCGGTGGACTCACCTGTCGGGATTATTTCCTGGGTCTGTCGCCATACCCGGAGTTATCTGGCGAATGATGTCCGCCAGGATAAGCTTTTTATGCCGACGGATAATCTGCCCGATACGGCCGCCGAATTGACCCTGCCTTTGTTGTTCAGTGATCAGTTGCTGGGCGTGTTGGATATTCAAAGCGATGAGATTCAGATTTTTAACGATGAGGATCAGGCGGTTTTTTTGAATCTGGCCGGGCAGATTGCCGTGGCGATTCGTAATGCTCAACTTTATGCCGAAGTGACCCAATTCAGCCATTCCCTGGAAGCTAAGGTGCGGGAACGTACCGCCGAGCTGGAAACGGCCTATGAGCGGTTGGAGATGCTGGATCGAAATAAATCGAACTTTATTGCTGTGGTTTCTCATGAATTGCGTACGCCCTTGACGCTGGTGAAGGGGTTCAGCCATATGATGCTTAAGGGTAGCTGTGTGCAAAATGATCCGGTTACCCGGCAGCAGGTGGAAGGGATTGTCTCCGGCGCCGAGCGGATGCATGAGATCGTCAACAGTATGCTGGATATGGTGAAGATCGACAGCAGCACACTGGAGCTGTCGCTGTCGATGGTGGCGATCGAGCCTCTTTTCAAGGCCTTGATAAAGAATTTGGGGGTGGTTTTGGTGGAGCGCAATCAGACCTTGGAGATGGCAGATTTGACGCCGTTGGCTGAGATTCAGGCTGATCGGGAAGCTTTGCGCAAGGTCTTCGATCATTTGTTGCATAATGCGATTAAATATACTCCTGATGGGGGACGAATTACTGTTTCCGGCCGCCGGTTGAGTATGAAAGAGTCTGGCCCGGTTTCCAGTGAGTTTGTGGAAGTTATCATCGCCGATACGGGCATCGGTGTTGCCCGTGAGGTGCAGGAACTGATTTTTACAAAGTTTTATCGGGTGGGGGATGTAGCCTTGCATTCTTCGGGAAAGACCAAATTTATGGGAGGCGGGCCGGGGTTAGGCTTGGCCATTGCCCGGGGGATTGTTCAGGCGCATGGGGGCCGCATCTGGGTGGAAAGTTCCGGATATGATGAGACGACTTTCCCCGGCAGCCAGTTTCACGTTCTCTTGCCCGTGACTGCTTCGGGAAATCGTTTGTAAGAATTATATCCTTTTTGTAATTGACCCTGGAGGGGGTTTGGTTTTACCTTGAGGGAGAACGTTAATCCACAAGGCTATCGGGTCAATTTAGCTTTTATCGTCGCCTGCCGGGTCAGCCCGGCAGGCGACGATCCTTGTTAACGGATTGGATGAATATTTACTTTAGGAAAGGGTGGGGGGTGCCATGGGATTGGAAAGTTACGTGATCCATCTTTTGCCGGATGGCGTGGAACCGGTGCCTCTGGATGCAGGGGATGGGGTGATTGCAACGGGCTTTCGCGGCAAGAGTGGAATCGGAACGCAGGATCTCATAGATCGGGTAGAAGTTACCCTGATGAGCAATCTCATCCCGGTGCGGCGGTTACGTCCTGAACATCGTTTGATCGCCGACGGTGTGATTGAAATGATGTTGGGCGATGACGGCGGCTATTTTCGACGGGCTACCCTGGTGGGCTGTTTTTCCTGGTATGACGAAGGGTTGCCGCTTTGTTATCGGATTGCCTGTGCGGTGAACAACTCTATCGGCGTTCGAGTTTACCATCAGGCGGCGGGGTTCTTTTCCCTGGCGGGAGAGGATGAATTTTGCCGGGTTGTCCGTGAACTCTATCGACGGAAATACTACGACTTTATACGGACCTTTGGAAATGTAAAGGCGAAAACCCTTCCGGATCAAAGTTTCTATGATTTTTATCGTCGTTCCAATGGCGGCGGGTGGGGGATTGTAGAGACGATTAAGGGGTGGTTTAAGCGTTAAAGGTTCGGGAATTTCCTGCTGGTTTCATGTTATCGCGCGCCCTGTATGGCGCGCGATAACATAAATAGGGGTTTTTCTTTCTCTTGTTTTCCGGGCTTACCGCACAGGTCGAGATTTTTTTGTGTTTTCCGGGCTAATTGCCGGGGCGGCGGATTCCCAGATGTTGCGGACAGACTTTCCGGCAGGTGAAGCATTTGATCCGCCATTCACCGCCGTCTTTTTCTCCAAAAGCATGATTCCAGCAGCGCAGTTGATCCATGGAGACGCCGTCCAGGGCCTGGATCGGGCAGGATTTCAGGCAGAGGGAACAGCCCGGCGGGCAGACTTCATAGCTTGCCAGCGGGTCCGGTTCCAGGACGGCTGAAGTTACTACGGCCCCCAGCCAGATCATATTGCCGTAGCGGTCATTGACCAGCAAGGTGTTTTTGCCGATTTTCCCCAGACCGGCCAGTGCGGCCGCATGTTTGAGCGAGATAATTCCCCGATGTTTTTGAGTTTCGGCATCCCATTCCGTCGGTCCGATGGCGCCGGTCGGCAGGGCCTGGGCGCCTTGTTCTTCAATCCAGCCGGCGAGTTGGACCGTCATGTGATCCATGGTGCGGGTCAGGTCGTTGCGGACGGTGGTGTAAGGAATGGTCGAGCCGGCGTTCAGGGTGCTGGTGAGGAACCGGCCGGCTACGACGATCACGGATTGGCAGTCGGAAAGGGTATCTCGGGGATGAAAGCCTTGGGGGGCTTCCTGGAAGCGATCGACGGGGGCGATGCCGCAGAGTATGGCGCCCAGGTTGAGGGCGGTTTTTTTGACGCTGATGGAGTTCATGGTTTGTTCCTCCAGGTAGATTTGCGTCAATTTTAGAACTAACGTTCTTCCTGTCAAGTGATATAACTTGTTTAGGGGTGCTGCTTTTTGCATAGCTTTCTGTTTTGAAAATAGCCTGACTCAGGGTGCGACGCACTTTCTATCCATAAAACCGTCGATTCAAACGGCTCAACCTGAAGGCAAGATTTCTGTTCTTGCAAGATCATAGTGCGTTGCACCTCTTTGAGAAATCTCCCTCACCCGCATAAGATCCTTTCCCCATAAGAACCGCCGCGCAGGATGCTACGCGAGGGAGAGAGTTTTTTGTTTATGTTTTCGGCGGCTTCAGAAAGCCGCCGAAAACATAGGCTTTTTTTGTCCTCGCCCCATTAGCAGGCGCTTTCTTAAGCCCTGAAGGGGCGTACTAAGGTAGCCTGGGGCGAAGCCCCAGGCTACCGCGCAGGATGGGGAGAGAGCTGTTTTTATTCCTATTTTCGGCGGCTTCAGAAAGCCGCCGAAATCATGAATTTTTTATGTGTCTTTTGGGCCAATCATACAGGCGGCTATTCTTTAGCCATGATCGGCAGGTAGAGGTTCCATTGAGGGGTGAGCGGGAGCGTCAGGTTGATTGGGGCATCCGTGACGGTCAGGTGCGGGCTGAAATAGATGCCCTGTCCGGCTTTTTGGGCCACCAGCCGGTAAATTCCCGGCGGCGGGGCAAAGCTGTACCGGCCGTCGCTGCGGGTGATCTGTGGGTTGGGTTGTTGGAAATCCTCGCCTTCCCAGGGAAGCCATTGATTGCGATAGCTGTCTGAGTAGTACAGGGTGACGAGCACATCCGACAGGGGGACGGTGAGCGGTTGTCCGGCGGAGTAGACAAGCCCCGGATTGATCGTCACTGTGCTGCCGGTGCTGGTGATGGTCCTGTCGTCGGCCGTAACGGTGATGAGAAACGGGCCGGATTGGAGCGGGGGATAGAAATTGGCGAAAAATGTTTTATCAGGCAGCGGGGCAAGAGTCCGGGTTTGTTGCCCCAGCGTAACTGTGACGGCGGCGGTGGTGGTGAACGAAACCGGTACGGTCAGATGGAACGGTCGGGTTGGATCGAGCCAGACTCGCCAGCCGGCGCCGGGATCGGCGCAGCCCCGGCTGTCGCGGGGAGAGGTGAGCAACCAGCCGTCGGCTGTCCATGCTCCGCCCCGGACATTGAGCGGATCGTAGGGATATTCCGGTCGGACGGTCAGGGTGAGCGGTGGGGAGGCCGGGCTGATCCCGCCGGCATTCCGGGCCGTAGCGGTGAAGGGGATGGTTGTCGGGGGAAGGGGTAGGGTGAAGGTGAAGCGGCCGGTGGGATCGGTGACGGTGGTGGCGGAGAAGACGTCTCCGTGCAGGATGACGGCGCTGCCGGGATAGGCTCTCCCGGTGAGGGTGGGTGTGATCTGGTTGGTCAGGCCGCAGGGGGTGATAAAGCGCGGCGGGGAAGGCGGATCGGGGTGGCGATAGGTGAGGGTGATGCGGTCCAGTGTGGGGGTGGCCGATGGGGTGCCGCTGAAGGTAATTCGATACTGGAAATATTGACTGTCGGGATTGGCAATTAAGATAGGGTTCTGAAACCAGGGAGAGGCGGCTCCCCCGGAGATGACGGTGCGCGTTTCCAGAGTCAGAATGGTGCCGGGGGGCGTTTCCTCTGCCCGGGTCAGGCGTTTCCAATCGACGACGGTGCTGGCATCGAAGACCGGGGAGGTGTACTGCCCCCAGGGGAGATAGGCCGGCGCCGGCAGTTCGCGGGCCGCCCATGCCGTCGGCGTGAGGGGATTTTCCTGCCAGGCGATTTCGACCTGGGGCCTGGGGTTCGGGATGATGAAGGGGATACCGGGGTCGAGTGTGTTGAGATCGTCGTTGACCCGGGCGGGAGGGCTCCAGATATGGTTGGTCATGTCGCAACGGCTGAAATAGAGATCGCGTTGTCCGTTGCCGTTATCCAGCCAGGAGGCGAGTCCATTTCCCAGGTTGTCCAGGAAGAAGGCGGGAGAGAATTTGGGCGCAGTGGCGGCATCGGGGGTGATTTTCATGGCTGCACTCCAGGGGCCGGCCGGCGGGCGGCAGGCATGATAGACGGCATAGGCGCCGGCGTTAAGTTCAATCCAGGCGGCGCAGAATTGTTCGTTGTCGGCGGCGATGGTGGGGCTGTACGCTTGACCGGTCGGGAAGGCGGCCAGTTGTACCGGAGTTTCCCAGAGGGTCGTGGATACCGGGCGACAGCTGGCCTGTACGGTGCCCTGGTTTTCCCAGGTCAAACAGGCTGTGCCGGCGGGATCTAAGGCGATGCCGGGACGGATAAAGGGGGTGTTGCCGGTGATGACGGTCGTCTCTGAAGTCCAGCTCCCGTCGTTCAGGCGGCAACTGGTTTGCAGGTGATAGATCCCTCCCTGCTGATGGTTCCAGGCGGCGCAGGCGATTCCTCCGGCATTGGCGGCCAGCGTGGGGGCAAACTGGAGGCCTCCGCTTTCTGTCGGGATAAATCTCTGGGGTGGGGTGCAGGAGCTTCCTGAAGGGCAGTAGGAGAAGCGGAGATGGGGGAGGATACATTGTGTGGTATGGAACGGCATGACCCTTTCTTCCCAGATGGTGTAGAGGTTGTCGGCGCTGTCGAGTGCTGCCTGCGGATGGTTGTAGCAGGTGATCGGGTTGGCTGGAGCCAGGATCTGAGGTGTGGCCCAGCTGTCGTCAGTCTGACGCCGGGCGGCGGCGATGACTTCTTCGTGGGGGACGCTATCGACCCAGATGGCGGCAGCCTCTCCGCTCAGGTTGGCGGTGGCGTAGAAATCCCGTTGCCGGATATAGCCCCCTCCGGAGAGCGTATCCAGGATGCCGGTGTCGATCCAATCGGCGGCCGGGGGATGGGCGGCGCTCTTCAGGGTGCGTTGTTTTCCGTGGGTGCGAATCCAGGCGATCTGGACGTGACCGGCATGGTTGTTTCCCTGGGCCGGAAAGTTTTGCAGGATGTAATCCTCGGGGGAGCCGGGGGATGGCGCCTGGACATTCCAATTTCCGCCGGCAGGCCGCTGAGCGGCGTAAATTTCGTGGTATCCGCCTATGACATAGGGGCGAAGTTCGACGATCATCCAGACGGCATAGAGGGTGCCGGCGGCGTCAACGCCCAGCTCGGGGCGGTTTTGATAGGCGGGAAAGGTGGTTCCGGCGGTCAACGACGGCCCCTCCTGCCAGTTTCCCCCGGCCAGGCGGTAGCTGAACTGGAGCCGGCGCGCTTCGTTGCCGGTCCATAGCAGGTAAAGGTTGCCCAACGGATCGACGGCGACGGCAGGCGGTTCGGAGGATTGAAATCCTATCGGGCTGACCCACTGGTTGACGGCCCAGGGGCTGTTGCGAGGATGGTCGGCGGCGTAGAGGCCGGCATTGCCGTCGTGTTGATCGAGCCAGGCGATGTGGGCCGTGCCGTTGTCTTCCAGGGCGAGGTCGGGGGGGGATTTGGCATCGGGATTCCGGCCGTCGTTGATACGGATGGAATCACCCCACTCCCCGTCGGCCGGTTTGCAGGCGAGGTAGATGCCGGTGCTGTTGCGGCGGAAGTCCTGCCAGGCGGCGCAGGCTTCTCCCTGGCTGTTGACGGCGACGGCCGGGGCAAGCTGCGGGGCCTTGCCGTTTTTGTCGATGCGGCGGGCGGTCTCCCAATTCCCGCCGGCCGTGCGGCAGGTGGCGTAGATTGCCGGGGCGCCTTCGCGGTAATCTTCCCAAACGACGCAGGCGACGCCGGTTTCGTTCATGGCCAGATCGGGGGCTTTTTGTTCGGCCGGGCTGCCGGGGGCTATGGGTTGAGGCGGTTCCCAGCTGCCTCCGTTGGGACGGCAGGCTGAGTAGACGGCATGGAGGCCGGTCGGGTTATCCTGCCAGACAGCGCAGGCGCGTCCGCTGCCGTCTACAGCGACGGCGGGAGGAGCGGCGATGGCGATCGGTTCTTGATGGGGATAGAGCGGTTCCGGGGAAGAGAATTTGCTTCGGGCGAGTTGTAGCGTTCCGGAAAGGCTTTCCAGGTCCAGGTTGATTGGAGTCCCTTGAAGCCAGTCGGCGCGGCTGTCCTGGCTCCAGGTGAAGGTTGGAGAGACTGTTGTGGGGGGGAGAACTGGAAGCGGGGGCGGGTTGACGGTCATAGCCTGGAGGCTGGTCAGAAAGAGGGTCGAGAGGATGAGGCTGCCTCCCAGTGAAAAGAGTCTTTTTTTCATCACGAACTCCTGAATTTTTATTTAGGTCCCTGTGGGGGCATTTTTGTGGGGGGTGATGGGGGACAGCATTGGTTTCTTTTGCTATAGCTAAAAATGGCCGGATTGAAGATCCTTTTTTTGTACAGTTTCAGGAAAATCGGGATTAAAAACAGGTTTTATCCCCGCAACAGGTGCTTTCCAGGTAAAAAACGACGCGCTGGATAGGGGGGAGAGTTATTGTTATTCATTTTGTCGGCGGCTTCAGAAAGCCGCCGACAAAATGTCTTTTCTTTCCCTTGTCTTTTGGGCTAACCGCACAGGTCGGATTTTATCTCCTGTAGAGCCTGTTTGCTTCTAATTAAATCGACCAGGTGGCTTAAGCCATAAACCGTCCAGGCGGTGAACGTGGTTTGCAAATTGAGGTTCTATAATTTACCCCGAGGTTCATAATCTTCAGGGAGGAAATTTCCCAATGAGTAAAACTCGAGTGTTGAATCTGGTGTTGGTATTTTTGTTGATGGTGACCCTGATGCCGGCGTTGCGGCCCGTATCAGTAGCGGCGGCCCCGGTGCCGCCGGTTGTACCGGAGCAGACCCGGGATCAACTGCCCGTGCGGTGGGTTGAGGAATCGGGAGCCGGTCAGACAGCGTCACCCTATTGGATGGTGTTGGAAGGCAAGCCGGTTCTGGAACGGATGAATGCCGGGGAGCTGAGCTCGAAGGCGGCGCAGAATGCTTATCTGGCCCGGCTGGATGCCTGGCAGTTGTCGATTGCCCGGCAGGCAGAATTGCGGGGGGCGAAAGTGCTGGCGCGTTTTTCCCGGCTGGTCAATGTGATGGCCGTGCAGGCTACTCCGCAACAGGTAGCCCGGCTGCAAGAAATCTCCGGCGTTCTGGCGATCTATCCTGTTCAGGAAGCCAAACTGGATCTGGAGGATAGCGTGCCATGGATTGGGGCGGAGAGCGCGCAGGAGGATCTGGGGATTAGCGGCTCCGGGGTTACGATCGGGATTATTGATTCCGGTATCGATTATACCCATGCTTCTTTTGGCGGGCCTGGAACTGTGGCTGCTTATACGGAAGCCACGACCGGCACCAATAACACGGTCATTACGGATACTTTCGGCGGAATGACATTCCCAACAGCCAAGGTCATTGGCGGGTATGACTTTGTGGGAAGCACCTGGACGTCGACTGTTTCCATTCGGGTTCCCGATCCCGATCCCCTTGATGATGGTACTGGGGGCGGTCACGGTTCCCATGTGGCCAGTATTGCTGCCGGGTTGTTGGTGACGGATGGGATTACAGGAACCGTGTTGGTGCATCAGGGGGTGGCTCCGGGCGCCAGTTTGCGGGCCTATAAGGTGTGTAGCAGTGTTTCGACTTCCTGCGATCCTGTAGCGATGGTGGCAGCGATTGAGCAGGCCGCCTTTACTGATACGGTAGATGTGATCAATATGTCTATCGGCAATAATTACGGCGGCGGTTATGAGGATTATGTGACCACCGTGGCGGTCCAAAATGCGGTGAATGCGGGAGTTTTATGGGCTGTCGCTGCTGGTAATTCTGAAAACAAACCTTATATCGGCGGGGCGCCTTCTGTAGCGCGGGGGGTGTTGAGTACGGCAAATTCTTATGCCAATCACCATTCGGCCCCTATGTTGCAGGTAACTTCTCCGGCGACGATGTCCAAGGCCTATGAAGGTGTTTATTTCACTGCGGCCGGGTTTGCTTTGCCGCCTACCACGACCTTTACGGCGACTTTGATCTCGGTCGGTGAAGGCTGTACGGTGACTCCGGGCCTTACGGGGAGCATAGCTTTGATCAAGCGTGGTACCTGTAATTTTTCGGACAAGGTGCGGTATGCGCAGTTGGGAGGGGCTGCCGCTGCGATCATCTACAATAATACTTTGAATGGTTTACCCTATGCCGGCGGTTTTACCGCAGGCAGTCCGACTATTGTGATTCCCGCGATTGCGATCGGAAGCAATGACGGCAATGATCTGGCGGCAAAATCTTCCAGTATGACGCTGACGATGGTGATCGATCCGGCCAATGTCCTGGATCTGGGTGATGCGGTTGCCGGAGGCAGCAGCCGTGGTCCCCGAATATGGGACAATGCGATCAAACCCGACATTACGGCTCCGGGTTCTGATATTTCCGCCGCGGGGATAGGAACCGGCAACCGGGCGGTTTCGAAGGGCGGCACCTCGATGGCTTCGCCCCATATTGCCGGTGTGATGGCGTTGATGCATCAGGTTCACCCGACCTGGACGGTCTTCAATGTTTACAATGCGATGATGAATACGGCCCGGATTACCATGACCTTGCAGGGGATGACCGGAATGCGGGCTCCGGTGGCTCTTCAGGGGGCCGGCCGGGTGCAGGTGCTGTCGGCTTTGAATACGAAGGTCCTGGCCTGGAGCGAAGATCCTGCCGATGACGGCAAGGGCAGCCTTTCTTTTGGATATCGGGCGGTTTCCAATACGCTGGTTCTGACCAAGACTGTGCGGGTCTGGAATCAGGATTCGGTAACCCATACCTACAATCTCACTTACAGCACGATCTATTCTGACGATCTGAACCATGGTATGACGGTGAAGTTCTCGACGCCGCAACTTGTGGTCCCGGCGGGTGTGAGCACGACCTTTGATGTGGGGATGTGGGTTGAGGCGGCGGGATTGAAGCCCTGGACGATGAATGCCGGACTTAACGGCGGCAATGGTTTCTTGATGGGTGATTTGGAATTCGACGGTTTCGTGGCTTTGAATGACATCGGCGATGCAAGTAAGGAATTGCACCTGCCGTTCCTGTTGATCCCTCATAAGGCCGCTGATGTGACGGCGACTCCGGGGGTTTTGAATGCTTTTTCGGCCTACACTTCAACGCTGCCGTTGACCCTTTCCAATCGTGCGGCTTACACCGGCACCGCCGATATTTATGCCTGGATGGGGTCCGATCCGGTCGATGTGACGAATACGACCTATTCCACTCTGGATGTGACCGATGTGGGGGCCCGGGCTTATGATGTGACCGGCTTAGGGACGGTGTTGGAATTCGGCATTGCTGCGCGCACGCCGCGGGCGCATCCTTTTGCCATCCGTTTCTATGTGCGGATCGATATCAATAACGATGGGGTGGTGGATTATTACCTCTATAACCAGGAATCCAATCCGGCTTCAATTACCGGACAGAACATTGGTGTTTATTGTAAAGTCGGTGGTTCCTGTTATGCGACCGGTTTCTATAACGATACGGATTTAAATACGCGGAATATGCGGTTGCTCGTGCGGGCCTCCTCTCTGGGGTTGACCTCGACTCAGGCGTTGAAGTTCTACGTTCAGGGCTATGATTCGTTTGTCAACAGTGTGGTGCTGGATACTGCTCCCAATACGGGATGGTATACGTTTGATCCGGCCTGTCCCAGGTTTGATGTAGACAATGCCTTTGTGAATATCGACACTTCTGAGGTGATTGCGGTGACCGCTTACAAGGCCTGCGAAGCGGCTTCGGCCAGTCAGCAGGGGCTGTTGTTGCTCTATCGCGATCAGGAGGCTTCTCGTGAGGTTCAATCTGTCCCGGCCTATTTGCCGGCGGTGGTGATGACTTCCGAGCTGCCGGTGTTGAGCGATGATCCGGGCAAGCGTGTGACTCACACGGTGCAGATTACCAATATCAGTTCTTTGACCGATACCTTTGCGCTGGCGACGACGGGACTCTGGACGGCGACGCTGCCGGTCACTCAGGTGACTTTGCCGGCGGGCGGATCCATAAGCGTTACGGTGGTTGTTTCCATTCCCACGACCGCGGTTCGGGGCATGGGGGATGTGACGATGCTTTCTGTAACGTCGTCTCAGGAGGGATCTCCGGTCAACCGGATTACCTTGAAGAGTGTGGCCAAAGGTGTTACGGTTTATCTGCCGTTGATTATGCGGAAATCCTGAGGGGGTAGTCATGGTTCCTGCCCTTGAGCCGGGACGGGGACTATGAGTCTTTTCTGAATTGGCGGATCATTGTGGGGTCGCTGTCCTGGACAGCGACCCCACAATGGTTTTTCAGGAATTTTCGATCTGTGCGGTGGGCAGTTTTAGCGTCCCGCATAAGGTGCTTTCTCCTTAAGATGCGACGCGCTGGATGGGGGAGAGTTATTTTTATTTATTTTCTCGGCGGCTTTCTGAAGCCGCCGAGAAAATGTTTTTTCTTTCGGAGAGAATTTTTTGTTTATGTTTTCGCGGGCTTTCTGAAGCCCGCGAAAACATGGTTCTTTTCTCTGCGTTCTCGGCGCCTTTGCGGTGAAATCTGAGTGAATTATTTAGAAAATGGGTGCTTTGGCGGGTCGGGAGATCAGGTAGAGCTGGATGGTGCCGCGCAGGGTGCTGAGCGCCAGGGTGACGATCAACCAAACGGCGAGGTCCGGTGCGATGCCGTATACATCGTTCCAATCACCGCCGCTGTCGCCCATGGCCAGCCCGAGCAGCATCGGCAGCCCGATCAACAGCGCCGCGGGGATGATCAGTGAGCCGACGGTTTTGATCCATTTCCAGGTCGGGGTCTGGCGGGCTGTTTTGCGGTGCCAGTCGGGCAGTTGCCAGAAGAGCCGGAGGTGATTGGCCAGGTCGAGCAGGACGACGGCGATCAGAATGCCCAGGACCCAGCTGAGGTTGGGCCCGGCAGGGGCCGGCGAGCCGGTGAGCAGATTCAACAGTCCGTTCTGGATGGCGGTATGGCCGGTTTCCATTTGATAGAGGCCGTTCTGGTTGATGAGGACGGCGAAGCCGATTTGGCGGTCGGGCAGCATGAAGAACTGCGAGGTGTAATTTTCTACGGCGCCGCCGTGAAGGACGATCTTTTCCCCTTCTTCTTCTACAATCAACCAGCCCATGCCGTACTGGCTGTCGATGCCGGACGGCGGCGTGAACATCTGCTCCAGGGTGGCCGGCTGGACCAGGGTTTGCTCTGCATAGCGGGTTTCGTGGAGCATGGCGATGAGGTAATGGCTCAGGTCTTCGGCGCTGGAGATGAGATAGCCGGAGGGCAGGGCGCCGGGGCGGAATTCCTGAGTGCGCGGGAGCGGCAATCCGAAGGCCTGTCCATTTCCCTGGGCCAGATTGGTGATTTGGGCCGGATCGGCGGTCGTGTTGTGCATTTGCAGCGGGCTGAGGATGTGGTCGCGCAGATAGTCGGCGTAGGGTTGTCCGCTGATCGTTTCGATCAACAGGCCCAGCGTGCGGTAGTTCTGGTTGAAATATTGGAATTGGGTGCCGGGCGCGGCGGTGAGGCGGGCATATTGCAGATCTTCCACTTCTTTTGTGAGGGTGGGGGCATAATCCGAAGCGCCGGGATCGCCTTGATCGCTCAGTCCGCTGGTCTGATTGAGGAGGTTGCGTACGGTGATGGTGGCGGAGGCTTCGGGATCGGCCACTTTGAACCAGGGGAGATAGCGTTGCACGGGAGCATCGAGATCGATTTTGCCCTCTTCGACCAGCTGCATGATTCCCAGGGCGGTGAACGATTTGGTCAGAGAGCCGATGTAGAACTGGCTTTGGGGTGTGACGGAGCGACCGTGGCCGGCATCGCCGTATCCTTTCAAGAGGACGACCTGATCGTCTTGGACGACGGCGACGGCCATGCCGGGAATGTGATATTGGGCCATCTGGGCCTGGAGATAGGAATCGACGGCGGCCATGTCGAGTGGCGCGGCGCTTTGGGCCTGGAGGACGGTTGCCGGCGCGAGCAGCAGCGCCGTCAGTATCAGGAGGGATAAGAACGCGCGCAATGTTTTTAACGAGAATTTCATGGGATGGATCTCCTTCTCTGTTTTTTCGTTCTAATTGTAGAAAGGAGATGTCGTTAAAGTATAAGGAAAATGTCGTAAAAGTGTCTGATTTGGCAGTTTTCCCGTCAGACACTACAATCGCTTTTCAAAATCCTCTAAGGAGCATAACCATGCGGCGTTTATCGGGCGCGATAGGAATTTTCCTCATGTTATTGACCCTGCTCTCGCCGGCGGGCGGAATGGGATATATCGCGGCGGCTCCTGAGGCCGCCGTGAGGGATCAGCCTGCGGCGTTCATGCCCGTGTCTGATCCCGATTTGCCGCCCGGGGCGACCGGGGATTGGCTGTCGGCGATTGAAGAGGATTTGCGTCGGCAGGAATACAACCTGACCCGGACAGAAGCGGGGGCGGACTTTTATCAGGCGCCGAACCGGGAGCAGGGATTTCGCACTTATTTTACGGGAGAAGGATTGCAGATTGTGCCGCGGGAGCTGCCGCCGGCCGATGATCTTCAGCTCGCGGAGGATTGGTGGGTAACGGTTCGTCCTTATGCCTGGGGAACCCGGGTTCTGACGACTCCGGCGGGACCGACAACGCAGGAGAACAAGGCTTTCTATCGCTATTCGGCCGGGGATGGGGGAGAGGTGCGCGAAACCGATCTCAATACGGCCGGGGGGGTGGAGCAGCGCTTTGATTTTCGGGGGAGCCAGCGGGAAGGGCCCTTCCAGTTCGATCTGGCGGTCGGTGGGAATCTGATCCTGTCGGCCGGGGATTCGGGGCTGGTGCAGTTGCATCAGGCGGATGGGACGGCGGTGCTGCGCTATGGCAATTGGCAGGCGTATGATGTGGAGGGCCGGGAGCTGGTCGTTTGGGCTGAGGTAATCCAATCCGATAAGGGGGGAACGCTTTTGCGGTTTGAGTTCCCTGCGGCGCCGGAGACTTTTATTCTGCGGTTGAGTGCGGCTCCCAAAAACCTTCCGGCCGTTTCCAGCTGGAAGGCGGAATTGGATCAGGAAGGGTCAGAGCTGGGTTTTTCGGTGGCGGCGGCCGGCGATGTGAACGGCGACGGCTATTACGATTTGTTGGTCGGCGCGGACATGTACGATGCCGGCTATACCAATGAAGGGGCAGCTTTTGTCTATTATGGATCGGCGGCCGGGTTGGGGCCGGCGGCGAGCTGGAGTGCCAGTGGCCGGCAGGCGGAGGCGCGGTTTGGTCGGGCTGTAGCGCGCGGGGGCGATATCAATAAAGATGGTTATGCCGATATCCTGGTGAGCGCGCTCTACTACGACAACGGTCAGACCGATGAGGGGGTGGTGTTTGCCTGGTATGGATCGGCGGCCGGTCTGGGGGCCAGCGGCACGCCCGCCAATGCCGATTGGCGGGCCGAGGGCAATCAGGATAATGCCAATTTGAGTCGCTGTGCGCGGGCCGGCGATGTGAACGGTGACGGTTATGGCGATGTGATCGTGGGTGCACCCTTGTACGACAACGGTCAGACCGATGAGGGGAAGGTCTGGATCTATCTGGGGTCGGCGGCAGGATTGTACGTCACGCCTTCCTGGTCGGCGGAGAGCGATCAGGCCGATGCCCGGATGGGGTATTCGGTCAATACGGCGGGGAGTGTCAATGGGGATGCCTATGCCGATATTATCGTCGGGGCCTATCTTTACGATAACGGCCAGATCGATGAGGGGCGGGTTTACGTCTGGCTCGGATCATCGGGAGGACTGGCCGGGACGCCCTGGATGGTGGAGAGCGATCAGGCCAATGCGCGCTATGGCTTTGCTGTAGCGCCGGCGGGCGATATCAACAACGACAGCTATGCCGATGTATTGTTGGGGGCGCCTTATTACAGCGAGACCGGGAAGACCAATTCGGGTCGGGCCGTGATCTATCAGGGTTCGGTGACCGGGCTGGGGGCTTCTCCGACCTGGACTTACAACGGGGCCGATCTGGAGTTGTTCGGGTTTTCGGTTTCCGGGGTGGCGGATGTGAACGATGACGGCTATTCCGATATTTTGATCGGGGCCCCGAATTACGACAACGATCAGATCGATGAAGGGCGGGCCTACCTTTTTCTGGGGACCCAGAGTGGGTTGGATACTCTCCCGGCCTGGACGGTGGAGAGCGACCAGAACGGCAGTCAGTTCGGTTCGACGGTAGCGGGGTTGGGCGATGTCAACAAGGACGGGTTCAGCGATATTGCGGTGGGGGCGCCGTTTTATGACAATGGTCAGGCCGACGAAGGGACCGTGTTTGCCTGGTATGGAGCGGTCGATGGGGTCTTTCCGACGCCGGGCTGGAGCCTGAAAGGCAGTCAGACCGGCGCTGAACTGGGCTATTCGGTCGGGGCGGCCGGCGATGTGAACGGCGATGGGTACAGCGATGTCATCATTTCCTCCGATCTTTACGATCACGGGGAGACCGATGAAGGGGTGGCCTGGGTTTTTCTGGGGACGGCCAATGGCCTTTCGACTGCCTCGGCCTGGAGCGTGGAATCCAATCAGGCCAATGCCCGTCTGGGCCGGTATGTCGGCACGGCCGGCGATGTGAACGGTGACGGGTATGGGGATTTGTTGTTGGGAGCCCAGCTTTACGACAACGGTCAGACCGACGAGGGGGCGGTATTTGCCTGGTATGGTTCGGCGACCGGCCTGGGGACCGGCGGGGTGATCACCAATGCGGTCTGGCGGGCCGAGGGCGATCAGGCCAATGCCAATTTGAGCCGCTGTGCCGGAGCGGGGGATGTCAACGGTGACGGTTATTCCGATGTGATCGTCGGGGCGCCGCTTTACGACAATGGGCAGACCGATGAGGGGCGGGCCTGGGTCTATCTGGGGTCGGCGACCGGGTTGCGGACTACTGCGGTCTGGTCGGGAGAGAGCGATCAATCCGGCGCGAATTTCGGCTATGCCGTCAATGGTGCCGGCGATGTCAATGGGGACAGCTACGGGGATGTCATTATCGGAGCCTCTTCTTATGACAATACTCAGACCGACAGCGGCCGGGTCTATGTCTGGCGGGGGACGGCGGCCGGGCTGGAAAGCTCGGCCTGGGCGACTTTCGATAATCCTACCGGCGATACTTCGCGGTATGGGTTTGCGGTGGCTTCGGCCGGCGATGTGAATGGGGATGGGTATGCGGATATCATTTACAGCGGGCCCTATGAAGGGGCGGCGAATGCGGGCGATGTGCGGGTGCATTACGGCTCGCCGACCGGCTTCAACGGAGTCTGGCATTATACCGGATTGAACGGCGATTATCTGGGCTGGTCGATGGGGTCGGCGGGGGATGTCAACGGCGACGGTTATGCCGATATTATCGTGGGGGCACCCTATTATGACGACAGCCATACCGATGAAGGGCGGGTGCTGGTCTTTTACGGCAGTGGGGGCGGCTTGCCGGTCTCTCCGACTGCGGTGATGGAGGGAAATCAGGCCGGGGCAAATCTGGGGGCGGCGGCCGCGGCGGCCGGGGATGTCAACGGCGACGGATTGACGGATCTTATGGCCGGCGCGACCTATTACAACGGCAATGCGCTCGATACGGGAGCCGTTTTCCTGTGGTACAGCCGGGCCCGTACTGTGGCGGCGACAGCCGGGTGGAGCACGGAATCGAATCAGACCGCCGCGCAGTTGGGAATTGCGGCCTCCAGTGCCGGGGATGTGAACTGCGACGGCTATGCGGATGTGGCGGTGGGGGCTCCTTTTTATGATAACGGCGAGAGCGACGAAGGGGCCGTTTTTGTTTATCTGGGAGCGGCTAACGGTCCGGCGGCTTCTTACAGCTGGATGGCGGAATCGAATCAGGCCAGTGCCGGGTTAGGGGCGGCGGTGGGAAACGGCGGTGATGTGAACGGCGACGGCTGCTCTGAATTGCTGGTCGGGGCTCCGGCCTACGATCGGTCGGGGCAGAGCAACAATGGGGCGGCCTGGGCCTGGTACGGCAGTCCGGCCGGGTTGGGGGCTAATGGTTCGCCGACCAATGCCGATTGGGCTGTTTATGGGGAGTTGAGCGGCGAGACTCTGGGCTATCGGGTCGGCGAGGCCGGCGATGTGAACGGCGATGGATTGGGCGATGTGATGGTGGGCGTTCCCGGATTTAACAGCAGTGCGGGGGCGGCTTATGTCTATTACGGGACGGGGAGCGGACTGCCGGCCCGGGCCGGCTGGACCCTGGCCTCGGGGTATACGGGCAGCTATTTCGGCTTTTCGGGCGGGGCGGCCGGCGATGTGAACGGCGACGGCTACGGCGATCTGTTGGTGGGGGCGCCCCAGTATACCAACGGCGAAGCTCAGGAGGGCGGTTTGTTTGTCTATGCCGGAGGGCCGGCCGGGCTGAGCAATACGCCGGCCTGGGCGGCGGAATCCAATCAGGCCGGCGCTCGTTTGGGGCAGAGTGGGAGCGCGGTGGATATCAACAACGACGGGTTCAGCGATCTGCTGGTGGGCGCGCCGAATTACAGCAAGGGAGAGGCCGGCGAAGGGGCGGTTTTTATCTGGTACGGCGGGGCGAGCTGGTCGACGGCGACCGGGACGCCGGCCAACGCGGCCTGGACCGGTGAGGTGAACCAGGTCAATGCCGGGCTGGGGACCTCGGTGAGCGGTGTGGGCGATGTGAACGGCGACGGCTATGGCGATTGGATGGCCGGAGCGCCGAATTACGACAGCGGAGGAATCAATGATGTGGGGGCGGTTTTCGGCTGGCAGGGTTCGGTGAGCGGGCCGGCGGCGAGCTGGCAGCTTAAGGGCGATCAGGCCGGGGCCGGCTTGGGAACGGTGCTGGCGGGGGCCGGCGATGTCAATGGGGACGGCTATGGGGATATTCTGGTGGGTTCTCCGGGGCGAGACAACGGTCAGACCGACGAGGGGTGGACCGGACTCTATTACGGCAATGGGGGGGCCGGGCTGGCCTTACGGCCCCGGCAGCTGCGGGCCGACGGCTCGGCGCCTGTGGCTTTAAAGGGCGGGGTAACGGGCGGTTCGCTGCAATTGCAGCTGGTGGGGCGGATGCCGTTGGGCCGGGAAGCGGTGCGGTTGCAATGGCAGGTGGCGGCCTGGGGGCGGGCGTTTACCGCGACCGGGGTAATCAGCGGGGTCAGCGCCTGGACCGATGTTGTTACGGGCAATGTGACGTTGACGAAGACGGTGAGCGGGCTTACGCCGGGGTTGCTCTATCGCTGGCGGGTACGGTTGCTGTACAAACCGGGCAATCGGTTGGGACAGGCGGCGGGACCCTGGCTTGCGATTCCCTGGAATTCGGGGAGCGAGGGGGATTTCCGGATTTTGCAGAATCCGCCGCAGTTTACCAGCGCTCCGCTGACCGTGGTTGAGGAAGATTTGCTCTATCACTATGCGGTCACGACAGTGGATGTGGATCCGGGGAATGTGTTGACGCTGACGGCGCCGATCCTGCCGGCGTGGCTGGCCTTTACCCGGGGGAGCAATGGGGGCGGGACGTTGTCGGGCACGCCGACCAATGCCGATGTGGGACTTCATCCGGTGGTGCTGCGGGTGAGCGACAATACCGGGCTGACGGCGACGCAGGCCTTTACGATTTCGGTGGTCAATATCAACGATGCGCCGTTCTTCAGCAGTCTGCCGTTGCGGGGGGCGGTGTTGGGGCAGGGGTACGTCTACACGGTCACGGCGACGGATATCGATGCCGGGGATGGGCTGACGGTGACGGCGCCGGTGCTGCCGGGCTGGCTTTCCTGGACGGCGACGGGGAACGGGACCGGGCGGCTGACGGGGACCCCGGCGGTGTTGGGTGTCTATTCTGTGACCTTGCAGGTGCAGGATGGGGCCGGGACGACGGCCTTGCAGCTCTTTACGGTTACGGTGAACAGCACCAATCAGGCTCCGCAGATCGTTGCGATTGCGGATCAGCAGACCGGGTCCGGGCGGCGGGTCGGGCCGTTGGCGGTGACGCTGGACGATCTGGATACGCCGGGCGAGGCGTTGACGGTGAGTGTGGCGGCATCGGACGAGGCGTTGTTCCCGCCGGCGGGGATGGTGGTAGCCGGAAGCGGATTGAACCGCACGTTGACCCTCACGCCGACGGCGGGGATGACCGGGACCGCGCGGATCACCGTCACGGTGGGGGATGGGCAGCTCCAGGCGGCCACCTCGTTCCAGGTGGAGGTCCAGTTGAATGTAGTTTATCTGCCGGTGGTGATGAAGGGGAGTATACAGTAGACAGTAGACAGCCTGCGTCGCCGGGGCGCATCTGGGAAAGGCCTATGTTTTCGGCGGCTTTCTGAAGCCGCCGAAAACATAAATAAAAAACTCTCTTTCTGCTTTGCCCCGCGCGTCGTATTTTACGGGGAAAGGGCCATTTGCGGGACGTTACAAGGTGAAAAAGAGATTTCACCA
The DNA here is from genome assembly GCA_964501335.1 of uncultured Anaerolineales bacterium. Taxonomy (GTDB): domain Bacteria; phylum Chloroflexota; class Anaerolineae; order B4-G1; family SLSP01; genus CAZCTC01. The sequence continues at coordinate 61,375 of CAZCTC010000031.1, forward strand.
CAGAGGCGCAGAGATCACAGAGAAGAAGAGAGGAGATTTTTTCTAAATTCTTCTATGTGTCCTTTGTGTCTATTTTCAATATCTTCGATCTGTGGTGAGTCTTCTGGATAGCCTGTTTTCAAGACAGAAGGCCATGTTGGGGGCGGCACCCCGAAAATGGAGTAATGGCGAATGATCCAAATTTTGCTGGCTGAGATACGAAATTTTTATCAACGTTATGCGCCGGGAGCTTGTGGCGATCATACCCGGATCACGCCGGCTACGGAGCAGGCGATTGTCCAGTTTGAGCAGCAGATAGGGCTGACGTTGCCGTCGGATTATCGGGAGTTCCTGTTGTCTAATGATTTGCGCCATAGCTTTGATGCTAACTATGGTTGTCTGGAGTTAACTGAGGTAGTTCATTGCTGGCAACGTATGGCGAATCAGCTGGCTCAAGGGCATTTTAACGATGGCCGTATTGAGCATCATAAGACCGAGGGGTTCGGCAATTGGGACGGCGGTTTTATCCAGGAGGTCTGGTGGCATTTGCACTGGATTCCTTTTGCTGAAGATAGTTGTGGAAATATGGTGTGCATTGATTGTGCTCCTGGTCCGAACGGCCATTTGTATCAGTTATTGAATATGGAAGTTCAGGACGGTCAGGGGCCTTTTATTTCGGACTATCCCTCATTTACGGCCTATCTGGAATGCCATCTGCATTATTTGCAGCAGGGGCGGTATGTTGCCGATGAATGGGGCATCGAGGTGGACCGCTGGCGGCCGGAACAGCCCCTGGAGTAAAACCATATGTTGATCAATCAGAATATGAAAAAGCTGTTGGATGATCCGCGGCTGACGGAAGAGTTGAAGCGGACCCGGCTGGTGCCCGGTTTGCGGGAAATTATCGAGGCGCCGTTGATTGAGACTGCTACGGGCGGCTTTCTTCTGAAGCCGTTTTATGGTCCGGGTCTGGATAACGAGGATACGCTTCGTTTTTTTCAGGATCTAACCGGGTTGGAAGCGAGCGAAACCCATGTGCATATGGGCAGTTATTTGAGCCGGGAACGGGGTGAAAATGGGTGGGTGGTTTTGGCGCAGGGGATCGAATATGCCCGGCAGTTGGAGGCCCGGTTGCGCCGGCACGGGGAATTTCTGGTCATTTTGGGTTATAACGAAGATGAGGAATTCGGGCCGGATTGTAATGTTCGTTATCATCGGGCCCGGCCGGAGGAGGGCGGTTGGTTGACGTGGGATCTTGAGGGATATCGTATGGACGCTCTTATGCTTTGGGGGGCTTATGAGATGTTGGGCTATGAGGGGATTGAGGTAGCGATTTAAAACGTGAAACGTAAAGGGAAGGAAAAGCCCATTTTTGGCGCGCCGGCCCTCACCCCTGCCCCTCTCCCTTGTTTTGTTGTTAAGTAGCGATGCGATTCGAGGGGAAACGTGGCCGGGTATCGCCGCAAGCGATGCGGGAGGGAGAGGGGGAAGAGATCGTTACCGGGGCGGTTCTGGAAAAGGCGATATTTTGGCGCGCATTCTGATGCGCGCCAAAATATAAACAAAAAATCTCTCTTCCCCTGCTTCGCACCGCGCGGCGCATCTCAGGGGGAAAGTGACAGGTGCGGGATGTTACACGGCTGGGCTATTTTCAAGCCAGAAGGCCATGTGGGGCGCGCCAAATTATTAAGACTGGTAAGAACCGATTTGACAATTGCCCAAATTAACCTATAAAGGATAAGGAAGCAATACTCTGGGGCCGATGCGGCGGGCTACGTTGTCTGGGGGGGCTGGCAATGAACTTCTCTATTATCCCTTCGGAATATACCATTCTGATCGTAGATGACAATCCTACCAACCTGGGGGTCGTGACCGACCACCTGGCAGCTTACGGCTTTGATTTATTGACGGCGCTGGACGGCGAAGACGGTCTCGCCACTGCGGAGATGGCCCACCCCCATTTGATCCTTCTGGATATTATGATGCCCGGAATCGACGGCTTTGAGGTTTGCCGACGGTTGAAGGCCCGCGATGATACCCGCGATATCCCCATTATTTTTATGAGCGCCCTGGCCGGTGTCGAGGACAAGGTCCGCGGCTTTGAGGCGGGGGCGGTGGATTATGTCACCAAACCGATCCAGCAGGAAGAATTGCTGGCCCGCGTGACGACCCATCTGCGCCTTCAGAGTTTGACCCGCGATTTGCAGGGTTCCCTCAGTGAGACCGGTGAGCTGCTGGCGGCCGCCCAGGCCATTATGGGCGCTACCGATCTCAAAGAAATCTGTCAGCATTTGCTCCATCATTTTACCCGTCTGGTCCATGCCGATCGGACTTCCCTTTTCCTGGTGAACCATGAAGAGCGCCGGGTGGAGCTCAAGATGGGCGCCGGCGGCGTGAGCGAGATCGACCTGGACATTCCTTATGCGGAACTGGAACAGGGGATCAGCGGTCTGGTTTTCCGGGCGGCGGCGTCCGGAGGGATTAAGTTACAGACCCGCGATGGGGAATGGTTGCTGGCGCCGGGCCAGCCGGTCCTTTCGTTAAGCCCGGATGATGGGATCGAGCCGGCAGAGACGCGCGACCGTCGGCAACGGGCGGGGGTTGGGGCGTTGATTGTGGTGCCGCTGGTGGCACGCGGGCGGGTGATCGGTTCGGTGACGACGATGAACCGGGCGGATCAACGGAAGTTTAATCAACATGATGTCGATTTGCTGGCAACGCTGGTGACGCAGGCTGCCGTGGCTATCGATAATGTGCGGCTTTTTGCGCAGAGCCAACGCGACAAAGAGGCGTTGGATGCTTCTTACCGGCGCGAACAGGGACGGCGCCAGCTTTCCGACACGTTGCGTGAGGTTTCCAAGATTGTCACCAGTACGCTTGATGAGGAACAGGTCCTCGATTTGATTTTGACCCAACTGGACCATGTGATCACCTATCACCGGGCCACGGTGACTTTGCTGGAGAATGACGAGCTGCATGTCGTGGCCGGGCGCGATAAGACCGGACGCCCGATCACCCATCGTTCTATCCCGGTCGATCAATATCCCCTGAATGCCGAAGTGATCCATAACGGCCAGCCCATGTTGATCCCTGTGACGCAGGTCGATGAACGCTGGCAGGCGACCGACGGTTTTGCTCAACAGGGATCGTTTATCAATGCGCCGTTGCTGGCGCAGGATCACCCGATAGGGTTGCTGGGTGTATTGCGCTGTGATGATACCGCTTATACAGAAGAGGATGCCGAGATTGTTTTTGCCTTTGCCTCGCAGGTAGCGATAGCCCTGGATAATGCCCGGCTGTACGATGAAGTCCAGGATTTCAGCGAACAATTGGAACAGCTGGTCTGGAAGCGGACCGATGAGTTGAAGCAGGCTTACCATAAGCTGGAGCGGTTGGACCGCTCTAAATCCGATTTTATCGCCGTGATTGCGCATGAGTTGCGGACTCCGTTGACGGTGCTTTCGGGGTATACCCAGGTTTTAGGAGCCTTACCTGCGGTCAAACAGGATCCCGATGTGCAAAATGCCCTGGAAGGGATTATGACCGGGCAAAATCGGATGCAGGAGATCGTCAACAGCATTCTGGATGTAACACGGGTCGATATTCAGACGCTGAAGCTGTATAAGAAACGCACTTTTATCGAGATGATTTTGCGAGCGGTGGGGAGAGAATTCCAACCGGCGCTGCAAGAGCGCAATTTGACGATGAATTTTGAAGGGGTAGAAGGCTTGCCGGCGATCATGGTCGATCCGGATCTGGTCCATAAGGTTTTCTATCATCTGGTGGTCAATGCGATCAAATACACTGCCGACGGCGGCTCGATTCTGGTGAAGGGCCGGCGATTGGACCTGAACGGCAACGGGGGACCGCAGATTGAGATCTGTGTGGTCGATACCGGGATCGGGATCGATCCGGCGCACCATGAGTTGATTTTCGAGAAGTTTTATCAGACCGGCGAGGTGTCGGTCCATTCTTCGGGGCGCACCAAGTTCAAGGGCGGGGGCCCCGGTGTGGGGCTGGCGATTGCGAAGGGGATTGTGGAAGCGCACCGCGGGCGGATCTGGGTGGAGAGTGCGGGCCATGATGAGGTGGCCTGTCCGGGCAGCGCGTTCCATGTGGTCCTGCCGGCATTGGATGAAAAGTAGACGATCTGTGCGGTAGGCCTGGAAAGGCAGAAGAAAAAATGGGATTTTTGCGCGCATTCTTATGCGCGCAAAAATACAAACAAAAAACTCATATTTTCAGGGGAGGAAGGCGATGCGAATTGCGACATCCTGGTCGGTAGCTCCGGAGGGGAGCGAAGCGGTCAAGGCAGCGTATCAGGCGCTGACGGAGCAGTTGGGCGGTGAGCCTCAGATTGTCTTTCTGCACAGTACGATTGGGTATGACGGTGAGGTGCTGATGCGTCAGTTCCATGAACTGGCCCCTGGAGTTTATTTGCATGGCGGTACTTCGTGTCTGGGGTTGATGACCGATGCCGGGCATCATAATAAAGACGGTTTTGGGCTGGGGATGTTGGGAATTTTGGACCCGGAGGGGAGCTACGGCGTAGGGGTCGCTGTTTTAGGCGATGATGCGGAAGCGGCGGCGGCGACGGCGGTGCGGAAGGCGTTGGATCAGGCCGGGCGTCCGGGCGAGGTGCCGGCGATGGTCTGGATGGAAGCGGCGCCGGGCCAGGAAGAGGCTTTGATCCGGGGCGTGGCGACCGTTTTAGGTCCGACGGTGCCGGTGGCCGGCGGCAGCTCGGCCGACAACACGGTCTCCGGTGGCTGGAGCCAGTTTGCCAATGGTGAGGTTTACAAGAACGCGGTGGTGTTGGCCGTAATGTTCCCCTCAACTCAGTCGATGTTTGCTTTTCACAGCGGTTACGAGCCGACGATTTCCAAGGGGAAGGTCACGAAGGCTGATGGGCGCACCCTTTATACGATCGACGGGCGTCCGGCTGCCGAAGTTTACAATGAGTGGACCAGGGGAGCGGTGAAGGATCAACTGGCGGGGGGCGGCAATGTTTTGGGCCTGACCACGCTGTTTCCGTTGGGGCGGGAAGTCGGGATGGTGGGCGGGATGCCCTATTATCAGCTTTCGCATCCTGAGACGGTGACGGCCGAGGGGGCCCTGACGCTCTTCACCACGGTGGATGTGGGCGAGGAGCTGGTGTTGATGCATGGAACGCGCGAAAGTCTGGTGAGCCGGGCCGGGCGTGTGGCCGAAGCGGCGCTGGAAACCTATTCGGCCAAACCGGATCAGATCGCCGGAGCGCTGGTAATCTACTGTGCCGGCTGTATGTTGACGGTTCAGGATCGCGTGCCGGATGTGGTGGAGAGTTTGCGCACCTCGCTGGGCGGAAAGCCTTTCCTGGGAGGTTTTACCTTTGGGGAACAGGGGTGCTTTATGGGCGGTGAAAATCGTCACGGCAATTTGATGATTTCAGTGTTGGTGTTGGGAGCCGACAATCTCGAATAGAAAGTGAACTGATAGAGCATCACCATGGCAGAAGTAAGTCAAACCGAGCTGTTGCGAGAATCCCTTCTGGACCTGGATCGTGCCCGGGAGCAGGAACGTCAACTGCGCCTGGAATCCGAGGGACTGTTGGAAGGCCTGAGGGTTCTAACGCTCACTCAGGATATCCCGACCATGTTTTCGGGGTTGCTGGCGGTGTTCCAGAAAATCCTGGTCTTTGAAGAGGCTTTTGTGCTGACGGGGCGGCGCAATGGGACGATGTGGCCCGTGGCGGCGACCTCGTCCGAATTTACCCATCGGGTTTGGGTGCCCAAGGCGCTTTTTCAACGGGTGCTGAGCGGTAAACCGGCGGCGATTTTCGATGTGTCGCAGATTGAAGAATGGCAGGCCCATCCCGATTATCTGGAGAAGGTACGGTCGGCGCTGCATATCCCGCTGCGAGGGGAACCGCGTTCGGCCATTCTTGTCTGTACCCATTCGGAGCGGGGGTATTTCGGGCAGAAGCAGCTCAATCTGGCGCGACGTTTTTCTCTGCTGGCTTCACAGGCGATGCTCAATCTCGATTTGCAACAGACCATCAATGAGCGGGATCGTTTCTTTACCCTCTCGCTGGATATGATGGGCATCGTGGGGTTTGACGGTTTCTTTCGACAGTTTAATCCGGCCTGGGAGACCCTGTGGCCGCGGGACGATCTTCTGGCCCGTCCGTTGGTGGATTTTGTCCATCCGGAGGATCGGGAGAAGACCCAGGCCGGGTTACAACGGCTGGTTACCGGGGCGGCGGAGAAGATCTCTTTTGAGAACCGGTATATTTCTCAGGATGGATCTTATCGCTGGCTTTTGTGGAGCGCGGCGGCTTATAACGATGAGCGGTTGATCTATGTGGTGGCGCGCGACATTACGGAGCGCAAGCTGGCGGAGGCTGAGACTCAGCTGGCCCGGATAACGGCGGAAAAGGCCAATCGTGCCAAGAGCGAATTCCTTTCCAATATGAGCCATGAGTTGCGGACCCCGTTGAACGGCATTCTGGGCTATGCCCAGATTCTCAAGCGGAGCGGGGAGCTTTCGCCGTTGATGCGCGATGGGCTGAATATCATTCAACAGAGCGGGGAACATCTGTTGACCTTGATCACCGATATTTTGGATCTCTCCAAAATTGAAGCCGGCAAGCTGGAACTGGCACCCATCGACTTTAACTTTGCCAATTTTTTGGGCGGTGTGGCGGGGATCATGCGGATTCGAGCGCAGCAGAAGGGAATTGCGTTCGACATTCAGGAACTGGGTGTTTTTCCGGTGGCGGTTCGCGGTGATGAGAAGCGTCTCCGCCAGGTGCTGATCAATATGTTGAACAATGCCGTCAAGTTTACCGATCATGGCAGTGTGACGCTGCGGGTGAGTCGGTTGGAGAGTCCGGCCGGGGGGCTACGGGTGCGTTTTGAAGTGGTGGACACCGGGATTGGCATTGCGCCGGATCAGATTTCGCGTATTTTCAAGCCATTTGAGCAGGTCAGCGATGCCCGGCGTAAGGCCGAAGGGACGGGGCTGGGCCTTTCCATCACTCAGCGGTTGGTGGAGTTGATGGGCGGTGAGCTTAAAGTCCAGAGTGAAGTGGGCCGGGGCAGCATTTTCTGGTTCGATGCGAATCTGGCCGAGGCGTCCGGGAGTGTGGAAAGCGGTGATAATATCGAGGCCGGCGGCATTCTGGTGATCGGTTATACCGGTCCCCGGTTGAAGGTGCTGGTGGCCGATGATAAAGATCACAACCGGGCGGTGCTGCGCAATATTCTGGTTCCGCTGGGCTTTGAGGTGGTTGAGGCCGAGGATGGGGTAAGCTGTTTGCAGAAAGTGCATGAGTATCGGCCGGATTTGTTGATTGTGGATATGGTGATGCCGGGGATGACCGGTATCGAAGTGGTACAGGAGATCCGCAAGGATTCAACTCTGGAGAAGACGGTGGTTTTCTGTGCTTCGGCCAGTGTGTTGGACGAAGAGATCGTCAAGATCAATCTGGCAGGGACCAACGCCTTTATTCACAAACCGATCCATATTCAGCGGTTGATCGATCTCTTGGCCCGGCATTTGAATGTGAAATGGGTGTATGAGACGCCGGCACAGCCTCAAGAGACCTCAGCGGCTCCGGTCGATGCGATGGTGATTCCGTCGTCGGCGGAATTGACGGCGCTGTATGAGCTGGCGCAGGTGGGCAATATGGTTAAACTGCGGCAGATGGCGACGGAGATGGGCGGGCGCAACTCTCAGTACAAGCTTTTTATCGATAAGGTGATCGATCTGGCGAGGACTTTCCAGAAGCGTCAGATTGTGGAGCTGCTGGAACGTTATTTGTCGAAGTAGCAGACAGTTTTCAATACATAGAGCGCTGCCCCGAAAGGGGCAGCGCTCTATTGTTATGGGTATTTACTGTGTTCTGCACAGGTGTTTTTTGTAAGAGGCGAGGCGGGATGGGGGGCAGAGAGTTTTCTTGTTTAGGTTTTCGGCGGCTTTAGAAAGCCGCCGAAAACAAGGGCTTTTCTTTTGTTTTCCGGGGTTGCGGCAGGGTTGGGTTTTATTCTTTCTGGGTTCGGCCCAGGCTCTCGCAGAGGCTGCGGTAGGCTTCGTCCCAATCCTGTTGGGCGCTGTTTTCGGGGCGGCCATGGCCTTGCCAGATGAAGTAGGCGGTCTGGCGGATCAATTCTTCGGAGGGGATGTTGGAGTAGAAATATTCGCAATGGTTGGTTTCTGTGTTATAGGGGATGTTGCCGAATGCGTCGCGCCCGGGGTTGGGTTGGGTATAGCGGTAGCAATCTTCTTTGAAAGGACAGTGGCCACCATAGCAATGCAATATCATTGTGTTTCTCCTGAAGGTACATTTTTTACGGGTACAGTTGCATTATAGCCGCCATGGTGGCGTCCCGCAAATGGTTCTTTTTGGGTAAGGGGCGCCGCGCGGTGCGAAGCAGGGGGAGAGAGTTTTTTTTGTTTATATTTTCGGCGGCTTCAGAAAGCCGCCGAAAATATGGTTTTTCTTTTGTTTTTCGGGGTTGTGGTATGACCGAAATTTTTTGTCGGTATGGTTGATCCTTTTTGTGTCCCGCAAATGGTTCTTTTTGGGTAAGGGGCGACGCGCGGTGCGAAGCAGGGGGAGAGAGTTTTTAGGGGCTTTCTTTTATTCAGGTTTTTTTTCGGTAGAAGGAGATGCCGGTGATTTCAAAGCCCAGTTCGATGGCTTTGGGGATGTTTTCGGTGCTGCCGAGGAAGAGGATTCCTCCGGGGCGCAGTGCTTCGTAGAATCTTTGATAGAGCACGGTTTTGGCTTCGTTGGTGAAATAGATCACTACATTTCGGCAGACGATCAGGTCATAGCCGGCGGCGGGGCTGTCGGGCGGCCTGAAGGGGTCGCCGAGCAGGTTGTGTTCAAAGAAGCGGATTTTGCGGCGGAGCGGTTCGGTGATCCAGTAGCCGTCGGGGCGATTGTGAAAGTAGCGGGTTTGCCATTCCGGTTGCATGTGAGAGAGTTCATCGGCGGTGTAGGGGCCGCCGGCTTCAGCCCATCCCAGGGCGCCCTGGTCGATATCCGTAGCGGTTATCCGATGGGAGCGGTAGAAGTTGGTGGCTTCCGAGAGCATGATGGCCAGCGAATAGGGTTCATATCCACGTGAACATCCCGCGCTCCAGACCTGTAAGGTGGGATGGCCGTGCAGCAGTTCGGGCAGGATGTTCTGGCGGAGATAGTGATATTTTTCTATGTCGCGGAAAAATGAGGAGACGTTGATGGTCAGGTAATTCCGCAGCCGGGAGATCTGGTCGGGGTTGTTTTGGATGGCACGGAAGAAGAGCGGCCAGGAGGTGTGTCCTGACTGGGTCAGGTAAGCCTGGAGGCGACGTTGCATTTGCTGGCATTTGTATCCTTCGAGATCGATGCCGGTCAGCTGCAGAATTTTGCGTTTGATGTAGAAATATTCTTGCGATTCCATTAGTTCAATCAGTAGACAGTAGACAGCGAAATCCTGTTTCAGGTATTTCTGGAAGAAAGTTTTTCCTGTCTACTGTCTACTTGATGCTGTCTACTTATTATTCGATTTAATCATTTCGACCAGGGTGGGGGCGATTTTGGACAGGGGCAGGATTTGATCGGCCAGACCAGCTTCGATGACGGAGCGCGGCATCCCGTAAACCACGCAGGTGGATTCGTGTTCGGCGATGATGCGGCCGCCTAGCGCTTTGATGGAGGCGGCGCCCTCCCGGCCGTCGGAGCCCATTCCGGTGAGGATGATGCCGATGGCATGTTTTTCATGGCTGCGGGCGGCGGCTTCCATCGTCACGTCGACGGCGGGGCGGACGTAGTTGCGGCGAGGACCCTGGCTGAGATGGACCCGGCAGTCGCCGGTGAGTTGCAGGTGGTAGTCCCCGGGGGCCAGCAGGACCAGACCGCGTTCCAGGATGCGTCCCTGGGTGGCCTCTTCGACATGCAGGGCGGCGTTGCCGTTGATCCGTTGGGCCAGCGATTGTGTAAAGCCGGCCGGCATGTGCTGAACGACGAGGATAGCTCCTGGAAAGTCGCCGGGCAGGTCGGTCAGCAGCTGGTGAATGGCGCGCGGTCCGCCGGTGGAGGCCCCGATGACGATGAGCGGATCGGTGCGGCGGAGTTCGATGGGGCCGGGTTTGGTGAAGACGGGAGTTTCTTTGAGAGGGCCGATCGTGTTGTTGACGAGGACGGCGCCGGCGGCGGTTTTGATTTTGGCGCAGAGTTCGACCATGGCGGTCTGGAAGTCATCCCCCAGGACGGGCTTGGGCATGAAATCTACGGCGCCGGCCATCAGGGCCTGAATGGTGATACGGGCCCCTTGTTGGGTCAGGGCGCTGAGCATGATGACGGGGGTAGGGCATTCTACCATGATTCGTTTGAGGGCGGCCAGCCCGTTTAATTTGGGCATTTCTACATCCAGGACGACAACATTGGGATGTAGCTCGGCAATTTTTTCCAGGGCTTCGAGGCCGTCACGGGCCTGTCCAACGACGACGATGTCGGGGTCGATGAGTTGGATTTGCTGGGTAACTTTATGGCGTAAAAAGGCAGAGTCGTCTACTAAAAGAACCTGGATTGGCATATTCACTCCCGTTATTTCAGGATTTTTTCTATTGCAGCCAGCAGTCGTTCGGGTGAAAAGGGTTTGACCAGGAAGTCTTTGGCGCCGAGGCGCAGGGCTTGAGAGACGACGGTTTTTTGGGAAAGTGCGGTGACGATGATGACTCTGGCTTCGGGGTTGCATTCGCGGATGCGAGTCAGGGCTTCCAGGCCGTTCATGTGGGGCATGGTGATGTCCATGATGACGATGTCGGGTTTTTGGGCGCAGAAGTTGTCCAGGGCTTCGAGGCCGTTGGCTGCTTGCAAGGTTTCATAGCCGGAGTCCTGGAGCAATCGGGCGACATGGTTGCGCATGAAAAGGCTGTCATCGACGATCAGCACTTTGGTCATTTTTGATACCTCGCTTTTCCTGGGCGGATGGCCCCTGGTTATTAAAGTTTAGCCTGTTTTTTAAAATGTGCATCTTTTGGCTTTGATGCGTCCCGCAAAGGGCTCTTTCCCGGTATGATGCGACGCGCGGTGCGAAGCAGGGAGAGAGTTTTATTTATTTGTTTTTTCGGCGGCCTTCTGAGGCCGCCGAAAAAACGGCCTTTTTCTTTTTTTCGAACGCATTGTCGGCTTTGTTACGTCCCGCCAAGGGCTCTTTCCCGGTGCGATGCGCCGCGTGGGATGGGGAGAGAGTTTTACAAGATTTTTTCCCCTTCTTTGAGGGTTTTGACGATGACGGTGCCGTTGGCGATGTGCAGTTTGACGGTGCGGCCGACATTTCCTCCGATTTCCTGGCCGCGCAAGCGTACTTTCATAGTTTGGAGGATGGCCTGGGCGGTCTGGATGTTTTGCTCTCCGATGTTGAAATGGTTTTCAAAGCCGGGGCCGCTGAGCATGCGTGCTCCCCCGATGATTGTGGCTTCCAGTCGGCGGCGTTGGGCTCCCAGTTTCAGGAGTTCTTCCAGCATGATTCCAATGCCTTGATCGACAAATTTAGCTGGATTGCCCGGCGGTCGGCCGGCGGCATGCGGCAACAGGGCATGGATCATGCCGCCGGCTTTGATTTGGGGATCGTACAGACTGATGGCGACACAGGATCCCAGGCCGTAGACGACCAGGATATCCTCTGGTGTCTGGCTGATGATCATTTCACTGATGAGGACGGCGCGTAAGTTGTCTTCCACGGGTTAATAACGCTGAGATCGAGAGAGATCGGGCATGACCCAAAAGCGAATTTCGATGGTTTGGGTTTTATTTTGAAAGGTGGTTTCCAGAATGGTCAATTCATCGCCGAATTCGGCTGCCGGAATGACCAGCAAATCCAGAATAGCCCCCAACATATCGACGATTACGCCTGGCGGTGAAGGCAACAGATCTTCACATTGGCCGGTCAGTTCGGCCACCGCGTTGAGAAAATAGGTCAGGGTAAGATTGCCCACTTCAGCCAGGGCGGAGCGTTCGACTTCTCCGAGTTCGACTGAGGTGCCGGAGGGTTGCCCCATGACTACATCGGTCAGATTCAGAGCCAGATTGACCGGTAAGATCAGCAGGGTCCAGCCTCGCAGGCCGCTTTCAATTTCCAGATAGACACCGACCATTTCCGCTCTGGGCGATCCGATGGGGAGTGGGACTTCAGAGAGCGGCATCCGCAGGACATGGGGTTGGTCGTTGTAGATGGGTTTTTGCATCATTTCGGAGAGTCCCTGAGCGACATGGCCCATGGCGGTTTGGACCCAGGTTTCGGATTGCAATCCGTACAGCAGTTCTTCCCAGAGGGTGTTATTGAGGACCATCAAACCCGTTCCCCTTTAATGGTTTGGAGCGCTATATTGATCAATCCCGGCACGTCGATAATGAGTGCAATTCGTCCATTGCCGAGGATAGTACAGCCTGAAATTCCCAGGATGTTGCCGATGACCGGTCCCAGCGGTTTGACGACGATTTCCTGTTTGCCGAGGATTTTATCGACGACCAACCCGGCTTGCAGGCGGCCCCAGGTGACGGCGATGACGGCCGGTTTGCGACTGGCGGGACAGGATTCCGCGTAGGGGTTGTGAAAAAACTGATGGAGGTAGAGCAGCGGCAGGACTTCATTGCGCCAGTTGATGGCCGGGATATTTTTGACGGTGTGGATTTTGATGCGGCTGAGATCGAGCGATTCGATGATATTGGTCAGGGGGATGGCGTAGACGTCTTCGCCGATCGAGACGATCATGGTTTGTACGATGGCCAGGGTGAGCGGCAGGGCGATGCGGAAGGTGCTGCCCTGTCCCAGCTCGCTTTCGACCATGACAGTGCCGCCCATGCGGCTGATGTTGGTCTGGACGACATCCAGGCCGACGCCGCGGCCGGAAATGCCGGTGACCTTTTCGGCGGTGGAGAAGCCGGGACGGAAAATCAGGGCGACTGCTTCATCGTTGCTGAGGCGGGCGGCTTCTTCGGAGGTCATGACGCCCCGACTGACAGCGGCGCGGCGGGTGCGTTGGGGGTCAATACCCCGGCCGTCATCTTGAACGGTGATGATGATCTGGCTTTCGGCGTGGGCGGCGGTGAGGCGGAGCGTGCCAGTTTCCGATTTACCGGCCCGTTGGCGATCCTGAGGGGATTCCAATCCGTGGTCGATGGCATTGCGCAACAGATGGACCAAGGGATCGCTGACGGCTTCGATGAGGGAGCGGTCGAGTTCGGTGGCCTCGCCTTCGATGATGAAATCGATCTGTTTGTTGAGATCGCGCGCCAGGTCGCGAACCTGGCGGGGGAATTTGTCGAAGAGCTGGCTGATGGGCAACATGCGGGCATGCATGACTTCACCCTGGAGCTGGTCGATGATCTGTCCCAGATGGCTGATGGTGGTATTGAGTCCGGAGATATTTTCACTTTTGCCGTATTGTTCGCGCAGCTGTTTTTCCGTCTGAATCAGCCGTGTTCGATCGGTGACCAGTTCGCCGACCAGATCCATCAAGGTGTCCAGCCGTTCCACGCTGATACGGACCGTTTTATCCTGTTCGAGCGAGGTGGAGCGGGTGCTTTTCTTGATGGCTTCGGTCGGTTCGGCAGCAAAGGGGCGCAGTTCAAAGGCATTCAGGTCGGAAATGTTTTTCAGGCGGCTTTCCAGGGCCGAGACCGGTTCTTTGGTGGCCAGCAGGACCCAGAATTTTCCTTCCTGGATATCGCTGAGCAGATCGTCTTCGGCGGGTTGCTGGGTGAGGATGGTGCCGATTTCTTGCAGGCTCAGTTGGGCTTGAAAGAAGCGGGCGGCGGCAAATCCTTCCGCATCGGCCAGCATGCCGACTTCCCACAGGGTCAGTCCGACGGCCATCGCCTGATGAGTCTGGTTGACCTGTTCAGCGGTCAGCAGGGGGATGGCAAGATGGCTCCAGAGATTATCGGCCGGGGTCGGAGCGGGGGACGAGTGCGCCGGCGCGGGGGTGTGAGCCTGGGTGGGGATGGCGCGCAGGCGGGCGACCAGGGGCGCGGTATCGATCCCGCTGGGCCGCCCGGTGACGACTTCATCCCGCAGGGCGCGCAGCACATCGACCGTGGCAAGCAGTTCGTCGCCCAGGGTCGGGGTAGAGGCCAGTTGACCGCTGCGCAGGGCGTCGAAGAGATTTTCCAGGGCATGGGTCATTTCGGCCATGCGGGAATGTTGAATGGCGCCGCCCAGCGCTTTGAGGGTATGGGCGGCGCGGAAGGCGGCGTTGAGGATTTCCGGGTCGGCGGCCTGTTCCAGGCTGAGAATCCCTTCTTCCAGGGCCTGGAGATTTTCATTGACATCCTGGAGGAACAGTTCCAGCTCATCGGCGGCTAGACCGAAGGTCAGAGTTTCCATGGTTTAATTCTCACTAAACGGGATTCCGCCGTCGTTGTTCGGGAGTGCGGGTTCGGTAGGAATGGGCAGGCCTTGCAGTTCACTTTTTTCTTGCGGTGAAAGTACCTTATCCAGATCCAACAGGATAATGAGCCGTTCTCCAATTTTGGCAATGCCGGTAATGAAAGCTGAATCCAGCGTGGTTACCAGCGGTGAGGGCGGTTCGACCGTTTCGGAAGGAATATAACGTACTTCGGTCACACTGTCGACCAGCATGCCGACCATATTGGCATTGAGGATGGCGACGATGATGCGGGTAAGTTTGGTCGGTTCCTGGACGGGCAATTCAAAGCGGCGGCGGAGATCCAGTACGGGCAGGACTTTGCCGCGCAGGTTGGTCACACCGATGATGGCTTTGGGAGCGTGGGGGACGTAGGTGATGGGTTGGAGCTTAATAATGCTGTCCACGGCGGCAATGTTGACGGCGTAGGGTTCTTCGGCCAGATTAAAGATGACGAATTGATTTTCCATAAGGATTTCGCTCCTTGGGAGGTTGAAGACTTTTTTATTTTTTACGCGCCGCCGTTGGCGGCGCGTAAAAAATGCAAAGAAATTCTATCGATTGGATTCTTTTACGAATATCCCAGAGGTGATTGCGGTGAGGCAATTTTGCTCTGAGGGGTGGTTGAATGATGGGGCCGCGGCACCGTTTTCCTGGGCGTTTCTTCCGGGAGAATGAAGCGGGAGACCAGACTGAGAAGGTTCTGGGCCATTTCGTTGAGGGATTGGGCGGAGGCTGTGACCTCTTCGACCTGAGCGTTGACTTCTTCGACCGTGGCGGCGACTTCTTCAGTGGCGGCGCTGTTCTCTTCGGCGATGCCGGCAATCGATTCGACATTTTGGGTCACTTCGTTGGAATTAGCCGCCATCTCTTCGGTGGAAGCGGAGTTCTCTTCGACGACTGCGGAGACCGTTTCCATGGCGCTGACCAGTTGGGTGGCCAGTGCGTCCATTTGCTGGGCCGCATGGGCGATTGTTTCGACCTGATTGTTGGATTCTTCGGCGGCATTGACGATGGAATGCAGGGCATGGCCAGCCTCGCCGGCCCGGGTCACGCCGGCGGTGACGGCGGCAGCGCCTTCATCCATGGCTTTGGTCGCTTCGGCGGCAGTCTTTTGCACGGTGCGGATGAGCCCGGCGATTTCTTTGGTCGCCTCGGCGGATTTTTCGGCCAGATCGCGGACGGCGTTGGCGACGACGGCAAAGCCTTTGCCGTGTTCACCGGCCCGGGCCGCTTCGATGGCGGCATTGAGGGCGAGCAGGTTGGTCTGGGAGGCGATATCGTCGATCGTTTCGATGATGTCGCCGATCTGTTCGGAGCAGCGGCCCATTTCGCGGACCTTTTCAGCCGAGAGTTCCACGCGCTGACGGATCGTTTCAATGCCGCGGATGGTCTCTTCGACGGTGCGGGCGCCGGCGCGCGCGGTCAGGGCGGCCTGGGCTGAATTTTGGGCGCTGGTGCGGGCGTTGCTGGTGACCTGCTGGATCGTGGTGTTGATCTGCACGGTCACATTGGCGGATTTATTGACGGCGTTGGATTGTTCCTGGGCGCCTTTGGCGATACCGTCGATAGCCCGTCCCAACTGAGTGACTGAGGAAGCGATGTGTGTGACACTCTGCGCCTGTTGGGTGGTTCCTTCGGCGACCTGTTGGATGGTGGCTGAGACCTGGGCGGTGGCCTGCCCGGCCTGCTCGGCGGCGGCGGCGAGTTGTTCGGCGGCCAGGCTGACGCTGCGCGCGTTTTCGTTCACCATGCGGGCCAGATTGCGTGTGTTGATGATCATTTCCGAAAAGGCCTTGCCCAGTTGGTCCCGATCCGATTGCGGGGTGATATCGACCGTCAGGTCGCCGAGGGCGATTTGTTGGGCTGTTTCAGCCATCGTTTGTTGATAGGCGATCATGCGGCGGAAGGCATTGCCCAGGCGATCCTGATCCGATTGCGGTTTAAATTCGGCAATCACGTCGCCTTCGGCGAGCTGGTCGGCGATCCGGGCCATTTCTTTGAGATAGGTAGTCATATGGCGGAAGGCATCGGCCAGCTGGCCGATTTCATCGGTTTGGTGGAATGAGACGTGGTTGCTGAGGTTGCCGCGGGCCATAGCCTGGGAGACTGCCGTAATCTCTTTGATGGGGTTGGTCAGTTGTCGGGCGATGAGATAGATGGCGGCCAGGGCGAGGGCCGCGATCAGGAGGCTAAAACCGACCAGCCAGAGGGTTTTATCGACGGCTCCACGGGTGATGATTGCATTGGGGGCCGTCATATAGATCCACCAGACGGTTCCGGCGGAGGTTAATTTGATGGGAGAAAGGACCTGGACTTCTTTGTCGCTCCAGAAGAGGTAGAAGGTTGACCCTTTTTCCTCGCCCACAATGGTTTCATCGAAGTAGAAAAATTTAGCTTCGTTTCCGGTGACACTTTTGCGAATGCGGATGTCGGTTTTTTGGGCTCTCAGGATGGCGGCGTTTTCTTCTTCACTCATCCACTTTTTCCATTCATCGCCGAGGACCTCGCTCAGCAATTGACCGGTTTTGTTGATGGTGGGGTCATCTTCAGTTTTGACGAGGATCACCTCGTTATTGGCGACAACGATGATCTCAGCGTGATGGTTGTAGAGGTTGAAGTTTTCTTGCATCTCTTTCTGTAAGAAAGAGAGATCCAGTTCCAGGGCCGCGACTCCGCGAAATTTGCCTTCGGAAACCAGGGGCATCGAGAGGGTGACAACGATTTTGTCGCTGCCGGGAGTCGGCGGCATGATGTATTCGGTGGGCAGGGCGGATTCCGTTTCTTCCTCTTCCTCTTCCTCTTCGTTTTCTTGAGCTTGCAGGGCCAGTTCTTGGGCGTTGGTATACCAGTTGGAAGCTCCGATTTCGGCATCGGGGATGGTTTGGAGTGTTGCCTGACCGTCGGGGCCTTTGATCCAGTGCGGGGCGAAGCGGCCGGTGCGGCTGCTGCCGGTGGCAGTACGGCCGGCATAGTTGGCATCCTGGCCATCGGCATTGGGGAGCCAGGTGAGCATGGCGCCGACGAGGTGGGGATCCTCTTCAACCATTTCTTTGAGAATGGCGTTGGCGGATTCCCGATCCATGTCCATGTTTTCCAGGGCACGGAGCGTTCCTAATTCTGTTCCGATGAGAGATTCGATTTTAGAAGCTTCCAGATCGGCCTGAGCCGCAACTTTGTTTTTAGCAGCTTGTTGACTGGCGTCATACAGGTTCGATCCGGCATAGCCGACCATGAAAAAGATGGTAATGAGCAGACAGGCGCCGGTCCAGAGGGCAATTTTCATACGGATGGAGTTAGACTTCATTTTTTACTTCTCCCTGTTTTGGTGATGGTTGGGACAGGACTGGCAGCTATGTAACTTCGGTGGGTGATTCTCTTACAGTGTGAACAGATATGAGGACAATAGTTGTAGTATACCATAAGTTTTTATGAAGTTTTGTTTGGTCAATGCGGTGCAAATCACATAAGTCTTTTTTAGATTTCCGGGCGAGGGACCGGGCCGGAAACTGCGCGGCGCTCGGATCGGGATCGGGGTCCCCGATAGAAATGGCGAGAGGTTTTGGGTGCTGTTTCTGGAAGGGTAAACTGATCGATCAGTTGTTGGAGGGTGTGGGCCATGGCGGTTAAAGATTGGGCGGCGGTCATGACCTCCTGGCTTTGGGCATTAACTTCTTCGATGGTAGCGGCTACCTCTTCGGTGGATGCGCTGTTTTCTTCGGCAATTCCGGCGATCGTTTCGATGTTTTGGGTGATTTCAGTGGCGTTGGCACTCATCTGTTCCGTGGAGGCGGAATTTTCCTCGACCACGGTAGAGACGGTTTCCATCATGCCGACGAGTTGAAGCGAAAGGGTATCCATCTTTTGGGTGGCTGCGGCGATTGATTCGGTCTGGTGATGGACTTCTGTGACGGCGTTGAGAATTTGGGAGAGGGCCTGGGCGGCTCTCCCGGCCCGGGTCACGCCGAGGGTGACTTCGGTGGAGCTTTCATCCATGGCCTGAGCTGCCTGGGCGGCGGTTTTCTGGACGCCCCGTACCAGCATGGCGATTTCTTTGGTGGCTTCGGCGGATTTTTCGGCCAGTTCCCGGACGGCGGTGGCCACAACGGCGAAGCCTTTGCCGTGTTCGCCGGCATGGGCGGCTTCAATGGCGGCGTTGAGGGCCAGCAGATTGGTCTGGGAGGCGATATCTTCGATGGTTTCGATAATAGCACCGATCTGTTCCGAGTGTTTTTCCATTTCGCGGACTTTTTGGGCGGAGAGATCGACCCGGGTGCGGATGTTTTCGATGCCCTGGATGGTTTCCGTGACGATTTCGGCGCCGGCGCGCGCGGTTTGGGCGGTTTGGGTGGAGGTGTGGACGCCGATGCCGGCGCTGTTGGCGATCTCCTGAATGGCCTGGGAGATCTGCATGGTCATGGTGACCGACTTGTTAATGGCGATGGCCTGATCCTGCGCGCCTTTGGCGATTCCCTGGATCGTGCCGTTGAACTCATTGATGGAGGCTGCGACTTCGGTTACATTTTCGGCCTGTTGGGAAGTTCCCTGGGCGACCTGTTGCAGCGTCGAGGAGACCTGGCTGGTGGCAAGGTTGGCCTGATCGGCGGCGGCCATCAGTTGTTGGGCGGCCGAGCTGACATTTTGGGCATTTTCGTTGATCTGCTGGATCAGATGTCTTAAATGAGAGGTCATACGACGGAAGGCTTCGGCGAGCTGGCCGATCTCGTCGGCGGAATTCAGGGGAATTTCGTGGCGGAGATCTCCTTCCGCGACCGTTTGAGCCAGTCGGGTCATTTGCTGGATAGGGTTGGTGATCAGCTGGGCCGCGAACCAGAGCGCCGTCAGGGCCAGGGCGGTCAATGCCAGGCTCAACCCGACCATGATGGTGGTGGCGGCAGCTGCTTCCCGGGTGATAGTGGACTCGGGAATGGTCACATAGGCGGTCCAGTGGGTGCCGGTTTTGCCGAATTCGACGGGGATGAAGAGCTGGAGCTGGCCGTTGCTGAGGGTGGAGCTGTAGGTGCCCTGATCGAATTGGGTCAGATAGCCGTTGGTTTGCCATTCAGGGTGAATGGTAGGAGAGATAGGGGAGAGGACCGATGCTCCAATCCATTCTTTATGGCCGGTGGCGGCCGCGATGGTGTGATCATTGGCGACCAGCATGACTTTGCCCTCGCCGTTGTAAATTTGCACCTGGTCGGCCCATTTTTGCAGAAAGGTCAGCGGCATATCCACGCCGGCGACCCCGTAGAAGTGGCCGGTGTCGGTCATGGGGACCATCAGGGAGGTCATTGAAATGGGCTCTCCCTGAACTTCATAATTAAGAGGTGGAATAATAGATTCTCTTAGCGTCTGTTGGGGAATGAGATACCAGGTAGCGGTAGCGGCTTCTTCATCTTTCAGGGCCTGGAGTTCAATGTTGCCACTGCTGCGGGTCCAATAGGGGGCAAAGCGGCCGCTGACGGTGTTGCCGGTTTCATGTTTGCCGGCATAGAGCGCGTCCAGACCGTCGAGGTTGGGTTCCCAGAAAACGTCGCTGCCGACGAGCTGTTCGTTGCGGATCAGGATCTCTTTCAACATCAGGTTGACCTGGGAGCGGGAAATTTGCATTCCCTGGGTTTTCATGGCGACCAGACTTTCGGCCAGGGTGCGGGCGATGCTGAGGGAGTCGTCGATTTTGGCTTCGATTTCGCCGATCTGTTGTTCCGTTTCAGAGCGAGCGAGGTTTTTGGCCTCGTTGATTTTGGATTGATAGAGGGTGGTACTGGCATAAGCGATAATTCCCGCCGCGGTCACCAGCAGGCAAAGTCCGGCCCACAACATGATCCTTATCCGGATCGAGCGAATTTTGACCCAGTTGTTCATTGTAAAATCCTTTGCTGGGAGAACAATCTAATTCTATGCAACTTTGCCGATGCCGATTTGATATTGTCGTTGTTATCCTGAACTATGTACTGAGGAAAGATAAAATATAGTATAGCATATCTATGAATTTTTAGCCAGAATCAAACTTGAATTAGTAGACAGCAGCAAGTAGACAGTAGACAGCGGGGGCAGACGTAAAACGTAAACTGTTGGGGGGGGGCTCTGGAAAAGGCCAAAGAAAGTAGCCGGCAGCAAGTGGAGAGTAGATAGCTTGTGTTGCTCTGGAAGAGGCCATGTTTTGGTGCGCCTTCTGAGGCGCACCAAAACATAAACAAAAAAACTCTCTCTGTTTATCCTGCGCGGCGCATGTGAGGGGGAAAGTAACAGGTGCGGGACGCTCAAAGGGAGAAGAGATTTCACCACAGAGTCACAGAGAAGAGGAAGAGAGGAGGTTTTCTCTAATTTCTTCTCTGTGTCCTCTGTGAAGGGTCTTTTCTGGGGGTATTTTCAGGGCAGCAGCTGCAATTCTTTCAAAATGCTGCGGGTAATAGATTCCCGGGCCGCGCCGAAATCGGGGCCGGGGGTGGCGCTCTCATAGTTGTTGGCAAAGAAATAGACATTGTCGGCTGTTTCCAGGTAACCGACATACCAGCCGATCTGGGGGGGAACCCGGGTCACCCAGCCGGTTTTGGCGCGGAGCGTGTAATTATCTGTCTGTTCGATGATCAGGATCTCTTTGACGATGTCCATGGTGCGTTGAGAGAAGGGGAGATCGTTTTGATAGAGGCGCTTGAGAAAAGCGATTTGTTCGTCGGGGGAGATGCGCAGCCCGCCTTCCAGCCAGAAGGTGTCCTGTTGGCCGGAGATATCGCCGTTGCCGTAGCCGACGGCATTCAGGGCCGTTTGCATGCGGTCATGGCCGACCTGCCGGGCCAGTTCCTGGTAGTACCAGACCACGCTTTCTTTCATGGCGCTGCGGAGGGTATGATCTTTATTCCAGGATTCGATGGGGGAGGCCGTGCCGTCCCAGGGGATGACATAATCGGCATCGGGAATGACCCCCGTTTCCAGACCGACCAGGGCATTCATGATTTTGAAGGTGGAGGCCGGGAGGAAACGTTGGGAGCAGCGATCGGGATTGTAGCGCAGATAGCGATTGTTCTTCAGATCGTAGAGCACAAAAGTGCCGGTGAGACCGGCTTCGCTGTAGTAGTGTTCCCATTCGGGATAGATTTCAACGGTGGGGCTGGGCATGGCTGTGACGGTTGGTGTCGGCGTGGGGGCTGCCGTAGGGGCAGCGCAACTTACCAGCAGAAGACAGGCCAGCACAGCGAAGAAAGGGCGCGGAATTTTCATTTAAAGTTCAATCCATTTAATCGATTCGGGGCCTGGTTCATCCAGGTTTTCGGTTCCGATGAAGAGTTTGGGGGCGACGAAAAGGGTTTGCAATTCGATGAAGTAGCGGATGACGATCTCGAAGCGAGGCAGATAGGTTTCTTCTTCGATAAAGACCTGATCGGCCCACCAGACGAGTTCCAGATCGATCTTTTTCTTTTCGGCGGGATGGACGACGATATGGAGATCGAGGTCGAGATCTTCCAGCAGACGGACCGTGTAGTTGATGTTCAGGCCGGCGATTTCGTCCTTTTGCAGCAAGGTCACATGGGCGGATAAGGTTTCCAGGCCGATGAATTCGGGGCGATCTTCGGTTTCATCTTCTTCGTAGTCTTCGCCTTCGTCATATTCGCCGGAGGGAGCGGAGGAGAGTTTGGAGATCCTCAGGTTGAGAATGGAAGGCGCCAGTTTGGCGAGGCCGGCGGCCAGGGTGTCGGGCGTCACGTTGGGCAGGTAGGTTTCAGTGGCGGAGCCGTCGAAGTCCGTAATCCATGATTTGCACTTTTGCCAGGCGCGGTCGATTCGAGTTTGAATGGGGTCCATAAGAGTTACTTCCTTTTGTAAAATATTTAAAGAAAATTATTGTTTGACGGTTTCTTTGTTGTTCATCGTCATTGGGATGCGCATAAGGTCCTTCTAGCAGCCTGTCGGAGAAATGAGTTCTTTTAACATCGGAAAAAGCCAAAGCG
>CAZCTC010000032.1:0-82350 GCA_964501335.1 uncultured Anaerolineales bacterium
AGGCAGCGTCATCACCCACACCTTCCCCCTCACCGCCGCCGTCAAATCCTACACCATCACCCTCAGCGTCGGCAATGAATGCTCCGACCCCGAAATCAGCACCCGGAGCATCACCGTCATGCCGAAGATGCTCTTCCTGCCCATCGTCATGCGGAAAGCATGAAACGTAAAGAATAACAGAATTCGCGCGCCAGACGGCGCGCGAATTCTGTTTAAAGAACAGGCATTATATCGATCTGCCCGTAGGGGCGCCCCTTGTGGGCGCCCGGCCTATCCAACCAATAGGGCGGCCATAAAGGCCGCCCCTACCCGAACATCATCCATGTAGGGGCGCCCCTGCGTGGGCGCCCTCTAACTATCTGCCATCAATACAACCAACGTGAAAAAAGTGCGTTGCACCTGCCTTACAAATTCCCGTCACCCCGCACCTGACCCTTTCCCCGTACGTTACACCGCGCTGGATGGGAAGAGAGAATTGTTTTATTTATGTTTTCGGCGGCTTCAGAAAGCCGCCGAAAACATAGCCCTTTTCCAGAACAACACAGGCCGTCTACTGTCTTTGGCCTTTTCCAGAACAATACAGGCTGTCTACTTTCTACTTCTTTTGGCCTTTTTCAGAATTACCCCGGCGACACGCTCGCGCCCTCTCTTACCCCTCTCCCTCCCGCATCGCTCGCAACGGCACCTCATAACGCAACAACTCGAATCGCGTCGCTGCTTAACAACAAAACATGGGAGAGGGGCAGGGGTGAGGGCCCGCACGCGAAAACATAGCCCTTTTCCAGAACAACACAGGCCGTCTACTGTCTTTGGCCTTTTCCAGAACAATACAGGCTGTCTACTTTCTACTTCTTTTGGCCTTTTTCAGAACAATCCCCAACCTCGTTTTCGTCCCCCCTCTCCCGCGCGCGGTGCGAAGCAGGGGGCCAGGGGGTGAGGGCCGGCGCGCCGAAAACATGGCCCTTTTCCAGAACAACACAGGCTGTCTACTGTCTACTTTCTACTGGCTACTTCTAACGTTGGACACACCGGGCACTTCTCAATCGCAATCGCGATCTGCTTCTCCGCATAATGGATGAGGCCGAAGCCGTTCCGCACCAACGGCCAGGCTCCCAGCGTCAACCCGAAAGCACAGGTCCCCGTCAACCCCGCCGTCATCGGCGCGGCCGGAATCGCCAGATTCAACGGCAACGGCAAAATACCCGTAGGATCGGAATCCGAGCCCAACACCCCCGACCCTCCGGAGATACCTTTGACATAAGAAAGCCGCCAGTAATACAAACGATCGTTCTCCTGATTGATAAAAGCATTGATGGTAAGCCCTGGAACCGCCTCAAACGGCACCACACCGCACTCCCCGCTGGCACCAGGAACCGTTAATCCCAAAACCGGGGGCTTGTTATCCACCAAAACGACCAGATCGCAACGATTGTTCATCGGCGGCAACACAGCCGGCGGCGCGACCGTCCCGTTCCGATAATCCACATCCGCCGAGGTCAACTTCACCCCCGCCTCGTTGAACACCTCCAAACGGATCGTGTAGATTCCCGTATCCTCCTCGACCAGTTCCGTGTTCCACCACCCGATCTTGTCGGGATTGTACCAGTAATAATCCTCCCGATTGCGGATCTCGTAGAGATTGGGCACGCCGTTGATCGGAGGCTGAGGCCCCAGCAGGACGTTTTCGCTGGCAAAAGTAATCTTGTTGACCCGGGTATCGGAAAGCGGATAGTTGATCGGAATAAAGCCGGTATTGTCATTGGGATCAGGGTTTCCCAGGCCGGGCTTATAAGAAAGCCGGTAATAACGTTTGGGCGCCCCCGTGCTCAAGGTATCTCCAAAAAGGGCACAGAACAACAAAGAGCCGCCATAGGCCCAGTTATTCAGTGTCCCGCCAAACCCTACATTGCCGAATTTCCCGGTCGCCTGATTGATCTTGTAAACTTCATCCAGTCCAACCAGCGTAAAGAAAGTCGTCGTACCGGTCGGGAAAGAACCACAGGCATTGCCGCACCGCACCTCTTCATTATCCAGAAAGAGATCGACATGGGCATTGGTCACATTCCAGCGGGTGCTGGTATAGGGATCCATGTAAATCACCGTCTCCACACCGTCGATGATCTGCGTCACTTTGATGATGATGTCGGGACGTGAATCAAAGCGCAGCCGTCCCCTCCGGAAATGGAACGGCCACCAGTTGAAACAACATTTGAAATAACCGCTGCAATCCGTCGTCGTTTCACAGATCAGAGCCTTGCTGTAGAAGCAAAGAGGGAAAATATCCCAGGGAGCAATCTTGGAAGTCAACGTAAGACGATCCAGTCGCGAAGCCACCGCACTATCGATCAAACGGGCTTCCCCTACCCGCGTAAAAGCCGCCGAAGTCTCCAGTTGAGAACGATTAACCGCGCTCACATCAGAAACCATCGACCGATCGGAAGAAAGCATCGGAGAAGAAAGCTGAGTCGCCAACCGCGGTTGCGCTAAAAGCGGATTACGGCCGATCGGCAGGTTCATATCCTCCAGCTTCAAATCGGGCACCGGATCAGGACCTGGAAAGGGCCTGGGCGGGAACGGCGGTTCCTTCATCAGATCGGGAATACGGAAGACCCGACGATCCAGAAGGCCTTCCCACCATTTGCGGAACCACGGCCACCAACAGAACTCCCGATCGACATCGAAGATTTCAACTTTGACATAAGGAACCGGGCAGGGGACAGAAGCCTCATCATGATGATCGACTTTGTAGACATGGCCGCTGATACAAAGATGCAACGGCCACCACAAAATCCAGAGATCCAACGGCACCAAAGCATTATGTTCCAAAACGAAGCGCCGGCCATCCCCTTTCCAATCCGCAGCTGAGAACTGCCGGCTATAAGCATTGGAACGCCGTACCTCTTGAGGATCACCCGGAGGCCCGGCCACCAGTTCCACCGCAGCAGGAGCCTTCAATCGAACGGGTACTTTATAATTGCCCTGAGCATCGACATCTCCCGTGCCTAAAACAACGCCGGCTTTGTCGAAGACATACACCTGGAGTTTCATCTCTCCCTGTCGGCATTCGGATTGTTCGCGTTGAATCAACCCTGTGGCTACAAAGATTGGAGCATTATCCGTCACAGTCGAGCCCGCTTTTTCATTCGCCATTTAAGATCTCCTTTAGGTTTACCAAATGAACTTAATGGGGAAACGGGTGGAATTTGACTGCAACTTCTGGATATCGAGGAATCTGGACATCCAGAGGGAATAAAGAACCACCTTGCTAGATATATAGTAAGATATTTTATATAAAAAGCAAATAAATAACGAATAACCGAAAGCGTTGGGTTCCTGTCGATTACGTTTCCTCCCTGAAAATAAGCCTTTATGGCATGGCCCCGGCCTTGTAACGTCCCGCAAATGATCCTTTCCCCGTAAGAAACGACGCGCTGGACAGGGGGAGAGGTTTTTTTTGTTTATGTTTTCGGCGGCTTCAGAAAGCCGCCGAAAACATGGGCCTTTTCCAGAGCAAACCCAACCTCGTTTTCGTCCCCCCTCTCCCGCGTGCGGTGCGAAGCAGGGGGCCAGGGGGTGAGGGCCGGCGCACCAAAACATGGACCTTTTCCAGAACAACACAGGCTGTCTACTGTCTACTGTCTACTGTCTACTTCCCCTTAATCACCACCGGCAGGATCACCTCGAACAGTTCCCGCACGGTAAACTGCTCCACATTCGAATCGCCGCCGCCCGGCCCCGGATTGACCACGCTCACTCCATTGGAACCGGGATAAGCGCTGTCGGCCCCGGTGATCGTGACCCGCAGCGTTGAGCTGTCCACAAAGACCGTCGGCCGATTCGCTCCGTTCCACTGGACAATAGCCCCGTCCACAAAGTTCGTTCCCTTGACGATCAGGGTAAACTGCGCACTCCCGGCGCCCCGAGAGAAAACCCAGGCCGGTTGCAACCCTGTCACCGTCGGAATCGGATTCTCACCCGGCGCGGCAATATCAAAAGATGCCGAATTAGACGCGCCGCCGCCCGGCGAAGTATTGTAAACCAGAATGCCGGCCTGCCCCGGCTGCGCCACCGCCGACGCCGGGATAGCCGCCTGCAAATGGTCGCTCCCCACATAAGTCACGGGATAAGCCGAACCGTTCCAGCGCACTTCCGACGTACCGGAAACAAAACCCGAACCGTACACATCCAGCGTAAAGGCCCCGCTGCCCGCCATCGCTCCGGCCGGCACCAGATGGTCGATGGCCGGAACCGGATTCTGGGAAGCCGTCGTCACCTCAAAATTCAACGAATTGGACGTACCGCCCCCGGGATACGGCGTCTCCACCTGCACCGGGAAAGTGCCGGCGATATCGATCCAACCGGCCGCTACCGACGCCTCCAACTTCGTACTGTTGACATAGGTCGTCGCCAGCGCCGTACCGTTCCAGTAAATGACCGACTCTTCCGTAAAGCCCGCCCCATTGACCTCCATCGTAAAGGAGCGCCCGCCGACCCGCGCCGAAGACGGCACCAGACTGTCGAGCTGCGGCTGAGGATTGGCCCGTTTCAACACAGTGATGGAATCATCCACAAACCCGGTCACATAGGCATTATCGCCGTCGGCGCTGAAAGCCACATTGACCGCGCCGTCGAACGGCGGCACACCGCCCGTCCCGCTCAATGGATTGCGTTGCAGCATCGTTTTGTAAGTAAGATACCCGGTAGCCTGATCACGTTTGAAGATCGTCACCGCCTTGTCCAGGAATCCGGCCGCCAGAATGTAATTCCCATCCGGGCTGATCGCCAACCCATAAACCGAGTCCAACCCGGTCCCGCCTGAGACGCCGTCCTTGTACGTCTCCAGATGATGCAACTTTCCGGTCAACGCATCGCGCGAGAAAGCCACCACGGCATCGCTGACGGCTCCCGTCACATACACATGGTTGCCGTCCGGACTGACCACGACATCCGTGGCTCCCGACATTCCATCCAATCCCCCAAAACAGAAAACATAATCGATACAATCGCCCTGAGAACGGGTCTGTACCCAGGTCAACCTCCCCGTCACCGCATTGCGGGAATAGACCGACAGCGTGCCGGAAACAAAACCGGCCACATAGAGATAAGCGCTGTCGGGGCTGAGCGCCATATCCCGGGCGCTCTTTAAGTGAGTCGCCGAGGTGATCGTCTGCACCCAGGTCAATTGATCCGCCTCCACATCGCGGCTGAAAACGACCACGGAATTCGCATCCGACCCGGTCGCATAGACAAACCGGTTGTCGGGACTGACCAGCACGCCGTCGGCGCCGGCCAGATCGGTACGCGCATTGCCGTGAACGGGAGTAAGAGCGCCCGTCGTCTGATCGCGATCGTAAGTGACGACGGCTCCTGATGTAGAACCGGCCGCATAGACATTCTTCCCGTCCGGACTGACCGTAATATGGCGAACAGCATCGCTGTATCCCAAAGGCGCCGTATAAACCCCCACATAGTACAAATGGCCGTTGTTCACTACCGTACGGGTATAGGCAGTCACCGAACCGCTTTGATTGCCGGAAACGTAAACATTTTTCCCATCCGGACTGACTGCTACACCAAAAGCCGCATTCAATCCCCAACGAGTGCTGGAATCGACAACGCTGCCGATATAAGCCATATAGGGGCCCGGATCCAGAACGGCGTTACAGGTCAGATAATATCCCACCGTCGGTTTGTTGGGATCGGTCGTCGAAAGCGTCAGAGTAGCCGAACGGAGACCCGGCCCCCCAGGCACGCAGCTGATATTCAGATTCTTAGGCGCGCCGCCGTCGGCGATCTGAACCGGAAAGGTGGTATTGACGACAAAATCAGCCGCATGAGAACCGCTCAACTGCGGAGAACTGATCGTCAAAGCCGCCGTGCCCGATTCACGCATCACAATCACCCGCCCACTCTGCGTCCCGACCGTCGTCTCCGGGAACTCGATCGGTCCCGGCGCTGCCGGTTCGGATTCATACCCCGGCACCGGAACCGCCGAAGCATTGCAGGTCAGATTGTAACTGACCATCGGATGGCTCGTGTCGGTCGTATTGAAAGTCAGAGTCGCCGTGCGTTGGCCGGCGGTTGAGCCGGTCGGCGTGCAATGCACCTGAATCCCCTTTTCCGAACTGTTGGGCTGAATGGTAAGCGGGAAGGAAGTATCGACGCCGAAGTCGGCCGCATTGTTGCCGGTGATAATCGGATTCGCCAGCACCAGCACGAAATCACCGGTATTGAACGCACTGAACACCGTCGTGACCGCCACGCCGAACGTCGTATTGCCCACATGGATCGGGCCGGGCTGCACGGGCGTGGAACCGTAGCCGGGTTTGCGCTCGGCATTTTCAAAAGCGCCCATATCGCAGGTTTCCGTGAAATCGCCGTTCCCATCCTTGGGCCGTGCCGAGGCCCGCTGGTCTTCATTGCTGACCGGCGCCGCACTGCAAATCGCCGCATCGCCGGCGTCGACAGCTTCACTGTCCAGCCCCAGCTTCTGCGTCAGCAGCGAACTCATCGGCCCGCCGTTAAATCCGGGCGCCTGAAGATCGGCATTGCCGTCGTTGTTGTCACCCCGACCGGCATTCTCGTCGAACTGACAGGTCGTGCCGCTGTCGAGATTATGTCCCAACGAAAGGATCGGCCCGGAGCAGTTATCCCCCACACTGCCGTCGATGATCGTGTTGCCCAAACGCACCGTCTGGCCCGGCCCGCTGAAAATCCCGCCGCCATGGCCGGAACCGTTCGCCGCATTGGTCGAGAGCGTCACATTCAATAAGGTAACCGTCGAAGTCGGCGTCGTCTGCAATGAATTGGTGATCAACAGCGCGCCGCCGTAACCGGAAGGCGCATTGTTTCCGGCAAAGGTGGAATTGCTCACCGTGATAACGCTCCCACGATCGACGACAATCGCGCCGCCGTCCCCCTTCAAAGAACTGTTGGCCAGGAAAGCGCTCCGGGCCACCATCATCGTTGCCATATTGTAGATCGCCCCGCCCAACTGAGCCGAGGTCAACGTCCCCGCAACATTGGCATTGAACGAGCTGTCGGTGATCCACACAGTCGACTGAATGGCATTGTAGAGAGCGCCCCCTTTGCCGTTGGGACTGAGGTTGCCGTTAAAAGCCACCCGTTGCAGCGTCAATACGGCGTTGGGATTCACGGCAATCGCGCCGCCGCCGCCCGTCTCCGTCGGTGTGATCGGATTGGTAATATTCCCTGAGAAGGCCGAATCCGAAATCTTGCTCTCCCGATTGGCCAGGAAGATCGCGCCGCCGCCGTTGGCTGCGATATTGCCGGCCAGATTGGTCTGCATCAGCGTCAACACCCCATAGCCGGTCATCATAATCGCCCCGCCGCGGCCGGCTCCCGGAACCACACCCAGCGCCCGGTTGCCGGTAATCGTGCTGTCCACGATATTGACCGTACCATTGGAATAAATCGCGCCGGCGTCATTATCGGCCGTATTGTTCAAGATCGCCGAAGCGATAATATTGACCGTCGCATTCTTATCATCAAGGATCACCGGACCGGCGCCGCTGGTGTGAACCCCCGTAACCGTGACCCCCGTCAGAGTCAGACGGGCATTCGGGGCCAGGACAAAGACATGGGTCTCCGTAAGGCTCGGCGCCGTACGAATGGTTACCGGACCGAGGATCGTGGTATCTCCCCAGATCGTCGGCAGATCCATCGTCAACGCAATCGTCCCGCCGGCGGCCGCACCGGTAAATGTAATAATATTCTCCCCGGTCGAAGCCGTACATTCATGATAAACCGGCGACATGCCCAGATTGGCATACACAACTGCCTTCAACGCTTCCACCAGATCGCATTTCCCATCCAACGCATCCGTCACGGTAGTAACAGTAACCGGAATCGTGGTCGGCAAAGCGTACACCTTCGGCGTAAAAGCCGGAGACAGAACCAGTTCCATCATCAGCGCGATGATGAAAAAAAACCGCAACCAACGGTAACTACGACGTAAGGCTGACATACCTCTCCTTCGATGTTTTGAAACCCTGGCTTCAATCTTTTTCTAGCCATTCATAGTTTTATTTTAAACACCCGGCGTCCAAAAAACGTCCAATTTCAACTTTTTTATTTTTTCGCGCGCCGCCTGCGTAGCGCGGCGCGCGAAAATGTAGATAAATAGAAAATTCCTCATTTTGCCTCTTGACATTGACGTTACGTCAGGGTGTATACTCTGAGGCATGGAGAGAAACGTGAAAGCCTACACCGTCAGTCAACTTGCCAAACTGGCCGGGGTCAGCGTCCGGACGCTGCACCACTATGACCAGATCGGGCTCCTCAAACCGGCGACCCAAACTGCAGCAGGGTACCGGCTCTATCGAGAACCGGAATTGTTGCGCCTGCAACAAATCCTCTTCTTCAAGGAACTCGATTTCCCGCTGCAACAAATCCAGGAAATCCTGGACGATCCGGGGTTCGATCAAATCCGAGCCCTGCATCAACATCGGCGGGAGCTGGAAAAACGGGCAGAACGGCTGGAACGGCTCCTGCAAACCGTCAATAAGACCATTCTAAAACTGGAGGGAAATACCATGCCACTCACCGACGACGAACTCTACGCAGGTTTTACCAAAGAGCAGGCCGAACGCTATCAACGGGAAGCCCGCGAAAGCTACGGTAAAGACCGGGTCCAGGCCACAGAGGCCAGACTCCGCAAACTAAGCCCGGCCCAATGGGAAGCCGTCAAAGCCGAAGGCGGCGAAGTCACGGCCGCACTGGCCGCCGTCGCCGACCGCGATCCCGGGGATCCCGAAGTGCAGCTGTTGATCGCCCGACATCACGCCTGGATCGAAAACTTCTATCCCGCCCCGGCGGAAGTCTATCGGGGATTGGGTCAGCACTATGTGGATCATCCGGAATTCCGGGCCTTCTACGAAAAATATCGCCCCGGATTGGCCGACTTCATGTGCGCCGCCATGGCCTACTACGCGGATCACAGCCTGGCTGATTAGCCCGACAGGCAAAAAAAAGATTTCACCAAACTCCCTCCCCTTTCCCCCATCTGCGTCTTTGGGGGAAAGGGGGGCAGGGGGGATAGAGGGCCAGCGAAGCCTATTTTCAAGACAGAACTTTCCTCAAACCGCATCGGCTGTATCCCAGCCGTGAATCCCAAGCAAATTATTTCGGTTTACCCCTGCCCGGATGACTCCGTCGAACTCCCGGCATTCATCGTTGAACTCCCCGAAGACTTCCTTTACAACAAAAATGTCGCCGGCAGCGTAAAAAACCCCACCCGCAACATTTTGAGAAAACCTCATGAATTACTTCATAGAGGGGTTTTTATTCATTTTTTCGCGCGCCGCAGACGGCGCGCGAAAAAATGGGCTTTTCTCTCCCCCTATCGGTAGGTCCCCAGGGAACCGTGGTCGCCCAATAGAATTGCCAAAGGGTGCCTTTTAATTCCCCCCTTTCCCCCGAGGGAAAGGGGGGATAACTAAGCATTTTTGGCGCGCTGCAAAGCAGCGCGCCAAAAATGCAGTTAATATTCCCCCCTTTGCGTAGCATCCCGCTTGCGGGAGAAAAGGGGCCATTCTCTCCCCCTATCGGTAGATCTCCTTAGCACGCTTTTTTGCCGGAAAAATTCGACCACGGTTAACTGTGGTCCTACCTCGAAATGGCAACTTGAATTATTGATATAAAATGGAGGGCGGATTACGATCAAAGGAGCCTTCCATGACGCTGTTTATCGGTTTGCTGGGGCAACCGCGGCTGGCAGTGGATACCACGCCTATCCCACTTTCCGCGCCGCCTAAAACGCTCCCTCTCATGGCTTACCTCTTGTTACACTGCCGTCAGCCCGTCGAACGGCGACAGGTAGCCTTTACTTTATGGCCGGACGAGACCGAAACGGCAGCGCGCGCCAACCTGCGCCGTCATATCCACCATCTCCAACGGCTACTCCCGGAAACACCCCCGGACCGTCCCTGGCTCTTAAATACAGCCGGCACGATCGGCTGGAACCCTCAATCCGACTTCTGGTTGGATGTCGATGAATTTCAACGCCTGAGCCGCCAGGCCGACACCAATGAAGAAGCCGTCGCCTGCTATAAAGGCGCTCTGCTGGAAAATGTCTACGACGATTGGATCTTCTTCGACCGGGAACAATTACACAACAGCTATCTCGATATCCTGCTCAAGCTCATCCTGCAATACCGGGCCCAACGCAATCACCCCCGGGCTCTGGAACTGGCCCGAAAGCTGCTGACCTGCGACCCCTTCCGGGAAGATGTAGTCCGCCAGCTGATCAGTATCCGTTATGAGCTGGGAGACAGCGCTGGTGGCATCCAGGAATATAGAAACTTCGAACAGTTGCTGCGCCGTGAAATGGGAACCACGCCTATGCCGGAAACCCGCGCCCTGTATGATCTGATCAGGCGCAATCTGGAACTGCCGGGAACCCCTCCTGCCCGCCCCACCTCCGAAATCCCCACGGCCCAGGAAATTTCCCCCTCCATTTCCACGCTCCCCTTTGTCGGACGGGGAATAGAACTGGAACAGGCCCTCTCCTGGTGGGCCCGGGCAGCTCGCGGCAACGGCAGTCTGGCCCTGATCGGTGGTGAAACCGGGATCGGCAAAAGCCGGCTGGCCCAGGAACTGGCTCAGATCGTCAAGAATCAAGGCGGCCGCATCCTCTACGGCATCGGCGGGCCGTTGATCTCCGAACCCTATCAACCGCTGATCGCCGCCCTGGAATCTGCACTCTCCTTTATCGCCGCCTTGAAAGTCGGCCCCCTCATCCAGGCCGCCCTGGCTCCCCTGCTCCCCGAACTCAACCAGCGGCTGAAATTGCCGCTGTTGCCCAAACTCGACCCGCTTCAGGAACGGATGCGCATGTTCGACGCCGTCGCGCACTGCCTGGAAAGTCTGGCAGAAATACGGCCTCTGCTGCTGATTCTGGAAGATCTCCACAAGGTTGAAGCCAGCACGGTCGAACTGATCGAATTTCTCACCCGTCGCCTGCCCCATGCAGGAGTTCTCATCGTCGGCATCTATCGAGAAGATGCCATGCCGTTATCCCATCCGCTGCGCGCCATGCGCCGACGACTCAATGCTGAAAACCAGCTTCAACATCTGGCACTGGGTCCATTGCCCCTTTCCGCCATTGAAGATCTGCTCCATCGATTGGAAGCCGCCCGGCAATTGACCACGCCGCCTCGCCATCTGGCAAAGCAAATCTTTGACCGCAGCGAGGGTCATCCCCTCTTTGCAGAATTGCTTTTGCTCCACTGGCAGGAAAACCGCCAGATGCAGCTGGAACAATTGCCCGGCGAAGTGCACGCCGTAATCCAACAACGGCTTGCCGGCCTGCCGGAACTCACCCGCGCCTATGCCGGGGTCGCTGCCATTTCCGGCTCGGCCTTCGATGCCGAGGTCGTGCGCGAAGTCGGCGGCTGGAATGAAAATCAAACCCAGCAAAGCCTCAGCCTGCTGCTTGAACGTCACCTGATCCGGGATACCCAAAACCGGGAACGTTTCGACTACAGCTTTGCCCATCACCTGATCCAGGCAGCCCTTTATGAAGAGATCCCTCCCACCAAACGTCGCAGCCGACATCTGCGCATCGCTCAGGTACTGGAAAGCCTCTACCCCGACCGCCGCAGCGAATTGATCGGAGAGCTGGCCTGGCATTACGATCATGGCAACGCCCCCACCGCAGCCGTCCCCTGCTATCTCGCCGTGGCCCAACACCATTTCCAGATCTATGCCGACCAGGAAGCCTTGATCGCGCTTAATCGAGCCCTGGAACTGTGTGCCGAATTCCCCGTGGAAACCGATCCCCGCTGGCAGGTCAACGCGCTCTTGCTACGCGAAGAAATCTACCGCCGCCGCGGCGAACGGGCCCCGCAACTGGCCGATCTCCAACAGCTCGAAAGCTGGGCCTGCCGGCTGCCGGACCAGGAACTCTACTACGAACTGCTCAAACGCCGTATCCTCTACTGCCGTGCCGTCGACGATCGCCCCACGCATCAGGCGCTGCTCCAGGAGCTCAAAACCCTGGCCGCACAATCCGGTGATCTCCGCCGGCTGGCCGAAGCAGAACTGGCCGAAGGTGAGTATCAAATCCTGCTGGGCGCCGGCGCTGAAGCCCAATCGCATCTGCAAACCGCCCTCCATTTCGCCCTGCAACTCAACGATGCGGCCCTGTTGATTGCCGGCTATTGCGCCCTCGCCGGCGCCGAAGTCCAACAGGGACTGTTCGCCGAGGCACAAACAGCCCTGACGCAGGCCGGTCGGTTGACCGAGGCGCAGTCCAATCGATCTCTGATCGTCGCCACCCTCAAAGCCACCAGTGGGTCGTTGTTCGCCCGTCAGGATTTCGAAGGCGCCCAAACCCTGGCCTCGCAAATGCTGGCTCTCAGTCGAGAGATCGGAGATCGGGAAGGCGAAGCCGATGCCCTCGCCCGTCTCGGATCGGTCGCCGCCCGCCTCTTCCAGGTCCAGGAAGCCCGCCGGCACTATCTCGAAGCCGCCCGTCTCTATCAAAAGCTGGGCAAACGCCAGGGTCAGGCAGCCGTGTTGATCAATACCTGCATGTTGATTGTCGGACGGCTGGGACAATACCAGGAAGGACTCATCCTTACCCGCGAGGCCCAGGCTCTCTTCAGCAATCTCAACGACCTGCGCGGACAGACCGTCTGCTGGCTCAATGAAGGGATGATCACGCTTTATCTGGAAGACTACCCCGCCAGCTATGCCGCCTCATATCGGGGACTGGAACTGGCTCGCCAGATCGAAAGCCGGGTGATGGAGGCCAATGCATTGAGCAATCTGGGGGCCGCCGAACGAGAACTCGGCCGGCTGGATGAGGCGATTGCCCATATGGAAAGCGGACTGATGATCCGCCGCGAACTGGGACAACCGGCCGAGTTGGGCACCGATCTCTGCGATTTGACGGTCGCCTACTGCCGGCAAGGCAATTTTATCGCAGCAAAACAAAGCGCGGATGAAATGTTGACCCTCTATGCCGGATTGGAATCGTCCATGATGCATCCACAGTACATCCTCTGGGCGGCAGCGCAAACCTATCGAGGCTGGGGAGATGAAAAGCGCGCCCATGAATTGCTCCAACAGGCCTATCAGGTCATGCAGCAACGTGCCGCCGCCCTCCCCGAAGCTGAATATCACGCCACCTATCACACTCTGCCCTTCAACCGCCAAATCAAAGCCGCCTGGGAAGAAAATCGGTGGCCCGGATAATAAACACAGGTCACTCCATTTCAAAAAAAAGCAGTACCGCATAATTCACTCAGATTTCACAGTAAAGGCGCAGAGAAAAAGCCTATGTTTTCGTGCGCATTCGGATGCGCGCGAAAACATACATAAAAACTCTCTCCCCCCATCCTGCGCGTCGCTGCGAGCCGGACAAAAGCCTTATGCGGGACGCAAAAAGCCGGCCTTTAACCGAAATCGATGAACAATCGCACAGGTCGATTAGCTTTGGACGTTTTTTGGACGCTTCAATCTTACAATAAAACCATGAACGGAAATAACCCCTGTCGTTCTCAGCATCTTTTTATCGTTCGCCTGTGGAACGAGAGCACTACCCTGCCGGATCAATGGCGTGGATCGGTAGAATATACCCTCACCGGACAAAAATTCTATTTCACTTCCATGGAAGATATGAACGACTTTATCAAACTATGTCTTAACGGCTCGTGCAACTCAGACAGCTGATTTCTATCTATGCCGCCGGCTTTTAACGTCCCGCAAAAGGCTTTTGCCGGCTTGCAGCGACGCGCCGGACGGGAAAAGAGTGTTATTTTTATTGTGTTTGCGCGGGCTTCAGAAAGCCCGCGCAAACACAGCTGTTTTCTTTTACCTTTCCAGGTAAGCTGTTAGATTTCCACGTCCCGCAAAAAGCTTTTGTTTGGTAAAAAGCAACGCACTGGGCAAAGCAGGCAGAGAGAGTTTTTTGTTTGTGTTTTGGCGCGCATAAGAATGCGCGCCAAAACACGAGCTTTTTTTCTGCGCCCTCGGCGCCTTTGCGGTGAAATCTGAATCTAAATTTCCCTCTTGACTCTAGGGTTACCCGAGGCATTACACTATGGGCATGTTCCAAATAGGTGAGTTTTCCCGCATAGGCAAAGTGACGATCGATACGCTGCGGCATTACGATGCGCTTGGTTTGCTCAAGCCTGCCAGAGTGGATCCCTTTACCGGCTACCGTTACTACTCCATCAAACAACTGGAGCCCCTCAATCGGATCCTCGCGCTGAAAGAAGTAGGGTTTTCCCTGGAGGAAATTGCACATATTCTCCGCAACAACCCTACCCCCGATGAATTGCGCGGCATGTTGAAAGCCCAGTTAGCATTGGCCGAAAGCGCCGTAGAAACAGCGCTGCTGCGGCGGGAACGAATCATGGCTCACCTGAACCATCTTAACCAGGAGGGAAATATGCCTGCTTACGAAGTAACCCTGAAACCGGTAGAGGCTCTCACCATCGCCGCAATCCGGAAAACAGTGCCGGCCCTTGAGCAAATGTCCCAACATTGGGCAGAAATGTTCAATACCATTGCCGGTTGGATGACCGCCAACCGCCTGCCGTTCGGCCCGGTCATCACCCTCTATCATAACGAAGGTTATACCACCGAACTCATCGACACAGAATGCGCCTTCATCATTCCCAACACAGCGCCCGACAAAATCGCCGCTCCCATGCCCCCCATCGTCGTGCGTGAAATCGAAGCCTTTCCCCAGGTAGCCACCACCATCGTAGCCGACTGGAAAACAGAAGGAATGCAAACGGCTTACTATGCCCTCGGCCAGTGGATCGAAAACCATGGCTATCGCATTGTCGGGGCGCCACGAGAACTATATTACGGCTCTCCCGCCCAGGGCGAATACACAGCTGAGATCCAATTCCCGGTGGAAAAGGATGGTGTGAAATGGGAAAAATAAAGACGGGGGCCTGGAATCCCTTGCCGGTCGTCCCGATCGTTCTGGTAGGAGCCAATGTAGAGGGAAAACCCAATTACCTGGCTGCCGGCTTCGTCAACGGCGTCAATATCAAACCGGCCATCGCCTATATCAGCCTGAACCATCAACATCACACCCCCAAAGGCATCCTTGAGAACGGCACCTTCAGCATCAATGTGCCTTCGGCTGATTATGTGATCGAAACCGATTACTGCGGATTGGTCAGCGGACGCAACGTCGACAAGTCCAAAATCTTCACCACCTTCTACGGCGAACTGGAAAGCGCACCCATGATAGCCGAATTCCCCATCACCTGCGAATGCCGGTATACCGGACAGAAGGTGGAATTTGAAATGGATACGGTCTATTTCGGTGAGATCGTTCAGGTATACATCAACGAGGAAATCCTGGGGGAAAACCAGAAGATAGACATTGTGAAAGCCAATCCAATTTACTATTCAGGGATTGAAAATCGCTATCGCAGATTGGGAGAGGATTTAGGACCGGGCTGGCAGATCGGCAAGCAATATACGGCTGAATAACAGAGAATCCTCCTCACCCGCACCCGGCACTTTCTCTGTAGGATGCGCCGCGCGAAAAGGAAAGAGAGTTGTTTTTATTTATGTTTTCGCGCGCATCAGAATGCGCGCGAAAACACAGGCTTTTTCCAGAGTCGCTCCGGCGAGACGCTCTGAGCCCTCCCCCTCACCTCTATGCCGGCAGCGCTACCCGCCCAAGAATCTCCTGAAAGCGCGTCGCGCCTGTACCACAACATGGGGGAGGGATGGGAGGACATATCAGGCAACTTAAACCATTTACGACAGCAATCACCCGGAAAAGCGAGAGAAAGAAAACCCGTATTTTTGCGCGCATTCTGATGCGCGCAAAAATACAAACAAAAAAACTCTCTCCCCATCCTGCGCGTCGCACCTTACGGGGAAAATACCCTTTGCGGAACGCTACAAGGCCGGGACCATCCAGACACAACGCCTTCAATTGCCTGATAGGGGATGGGAGGGGGCGAAGTACGAGGGTTGTTTTTATTGTGATTGCGCGCGCATCGAAATGCGCGCGCAATCACGGATCTTTTTACGTTTCCCCTGTCAGGGTTCACGTTTCTACGGTCGGCAATTCCTACAGACCATCGGCAAAACCAACCGGTAAACGGTGAGCCGCGAAGAGCGGTTGTTGGCCAAATTGGTGTCGAACATGGTCGTCGGCGGTGTGATGGTCACCGTATTGGTCACCGGAACGCCGGTCGCATCGCTGGCCATGATAGTATAGGTGACCACACCTCCCACCGGGAAAGCCGCGAACGTTTCGTTGAGGAGATTGCCGGTGCCGGTAATGGCACAGGTCACCCCACCGGTGCCCGCACAGCTCCAGTTCACCCCCACCAGATTGGCCGGGATAGTATCGGAAATCACAGCCCCCGGCGCCGGCCGCGGCCCGGCATTGCTCGCCACGATGATGATGCGATAGCCGGACGGCGTGGTCTGAATGGTCTGGCTGACTCCCAGATCGGCCACCGGCGTCACCGTCGCGGTCACCTGGGCGGTGCTTTGCAGCAATCCGTCACTGACGGTATAGGTGAAGGTATCGGTGCCCAGATAGCCGGTCGTCGGCGTGTAGATGACCCCCGTGCTGATGAAGGAAACCGTCCCATGCTGCGCGGCCCCGCCCCCCACCACGGTCAAAGGATCGTTTTCCCAATCGCTGTCGTTCGCCAGAACCGCCAGCGTGGTACTGATACCCTCCGGCACATTGTACAGGTCGTTCTGTACCTGCGGCGCCGTATTGGTCACCACCGTACTGCCGCCAGGAGGCAGAATGGGATCCGTATTCTGCGAACCCTGTTCATTGCTGCTCACCTGAGCGATATTGCCGCCAATGGTGGTAACGCTGGGCGCAATCGTCACACTGATGATCGCCGTCCAGCTCTGCCCCGCAGCCAACGAAGCGAAGCTCCAGACCAGCGGATTGGGCCCCGTATATCCGCCTGGCGTCGCGGCCGTGAAGACCACCCCCGCCGGCAGCGTATCCGTCACCCGCACCCCGGTCATCGTCGTCGTCCCCGTGTTGGTGATGCGGATCGTATACCGCACCAGGTCACCCGGATAGAGCACCTGACCGTTAACATCTTCGGCCGTCTTGGCAAGAACCAACCCGGGCGTCACATTCGGCGAACCCGGCGGCAGGATCGGCTCAGTTCCATGCTGCCCCTGCTCATTGCTGCTCACCAAAGCCACATTGCCGCCGATCGGCGTCGCCGTGCCGTCGACATGGACCAGAATCACCCCGGTCCAGGTAGCGCCCGCCGCCAAGGCACCCGCATTCCACACCACCGTCGTGGTACCGCTGTAACCGGCAGGGATAGCAGAATTGAAGGTCACCCCGGCCGGCAGGGTATCCGTCACGATGACTCCCGTCATCGTCGTCGCGCCCGTGTTGGTCACCCGAATGGTATAGCGCACGATATCGCCGGTGTAGAGCGGCGTCCCGTTGAGATCTTCCGCCGTCTTATCCACCACCATCCCCGGCAACAGATCCGACGAACCCGGCGGCGTGATCGGATCCGTCCCATGTTGCCCCTGTTCATTGCTGCTGACCTGCGCCACATTGCCGTCAAGAGAAGTGGTAGAACCGTCCATGTGAACCAGGATCACCCCGGTCCACGAAGCCCCGGCCGCCAACCCGCCCACATTCCATACAATCGTGGTCGTGCCGGTGTACCCGAGCGGAGTCGCAGAATCAAAGACCACACCGGCAGGCAGGGTATCCGTGACCACCACCCCGGTCATAGCCGTCGCGCCGGTATTAGTGATGCGGATCGTATACTGCACCGTATCCCCGATATAGAGCGGGCTACCGTTCAGATCCTCCGCCTGCTTGGTAATCAACAACCCCGACATCACATCCGACGAACCCGGCGGCAGGATCGGCTGAGTACTGGTCTGCGGTTGCTGATCGCTGCTGATCCGGGCCACATTGCCCGGAAGCGGCGAAGTGGTACCGTCGACACGCACCACAATCTCGCCGGTCCAGGTAGCCCCCGGGATCAAAGAACCGAGAGACCATTCCAACGGATTGGGTCCGCTATAGCCACCCGGGGTGGCCGAAACAAAAATCACACCCGCCGGCAACTGATCCTGAACCACCACACCGGTATGCGTAAGGCTGCCGGTATTGGTCACGGAAATGGTGTATCGCACCAGATCGCCGTTATAGAGCGGCTCCCCATTCAGGTCTTCGGCCTTCTTGGAAATCGCCAGATCGGCGTTGGTCAGGACATGCACCACCACCTGTCCGGTGATATACAGAGGAGACTCCACACCCATACCGCCGTATTCCACCACATAACCGCCGTCAACTACACCGATATTGCCGCTGGTCGTATCATCCCAATATTCGGCTACCTGATAACCCATCCAAACCCGATTGGTGGCATCCGCCGCATTGGGCTCACTGGGAGACCAATAACTGTACTCCCCGGTAGCACTGCAAATCCCCTGGAATCCCCGACCACAAGCATTGGCCCAGAAGAGACGCCCGAGACCGCTGTTTTCCAGCCCTTCCGGACCGGTCACCCAGCGATATTCAGAACCGCTGGCGTAACCGGCGCCCCCCAACCAGGCATGCGCATCGGAAACCTTATCGCCCACGAAGCGCCGTTCCGCATCGGAGGTGATGGTCGCCAGATACCCTGGTCTGCCGAAGTACGACCGGGCCGCCGCTGCCGTCCGCGAAGCATCCCAACTCCCCACCGTGGACACCAGTTCATAGAAATGCCCATTGCCGGGGAAGGCCAGCGCCTGACCCAGCATAAATTCAACCGTGCGCGTCGTCACAGCGCTCGGGAAACCCAGATTGTAATAAGTGACCGTACGCAGCGCTTCCTGGTAATAGGTAATGGAAGCCGTACCGGTCAGCACCATAACGCCGGTGGCCGTATCGTACTTCCAGCTCAGCGCCCCGATCGTGCCGGTGACGCCGCTCTGACCCAGGATGCCCAGACGATCGTTGGCCGCGTCGAAATTGAAGTCGAGCACCACCCGCGCTGCGGAAAGCGTATCCGTCGGGCTGTCGGTATCGGTGATCGTCAGTTCAGGCGCCACGACCACCGGACCGTAGCCGGCCGTGAAACTCACTTCACCACTAACCGTCAATTCCGGCGGAGTGTCGGGCAACACATTGAGCTTCACCGTGCCGGTGATATGGAGCGTCGGGTCGCCGGCCGTCCCACCATATTCCACCACATAGCCTTGAATGGAACCGGAACTATTCGGCAGATCGTTCCATTTGCCGGTGCCGCCGGCGATGAATTGCAGATAGTCTTCATCGCTGCTGTTGTTGGGTTCGCCGCTGTTCCAGTTGACGTAGGCGCCGTTCTGGGAAACACACGGATTGGTTCCGATACAGAAAACCATACCGGCTTCAGGACCGTCACGCCACATCCAATAAGTCTCAGTAACCGCATCGCTGCCGCCCAGCCAGGCCGCCGCGCCGCCCAGTTTGCTGTTGGCAAAGGCATTCTCTTCAGCCGAGGTCAAAGTCGCCAGATAGCCCTTTAACCCCAGGTACGACCGGGCCACTGCCGCCGCACGGGCACTGGACCAGGTGATGCTGGCTGAGGTAATATATTCGTAGAAATGGCCGGTACCGCCAAAAGAGAG
Source organism: uncultured Anaerolineales bacterium (assembly GCA_964501335.1). Lineage (GTDB taxonomy): Bacteria > Chloroflexota > Anaerolineae > B4-G1 > SLSP01 > CAZCTC01. The sequence goes on from CAZCTC010000032.1 coordinate 19,615, forward strand.
CACATTGCCCAGCATAAATTCCACTGTGCGGGTCGTCGGGACCATCGGACTGCCCGCATTGTAATAGATCACCGTGCGGAGGAATTCCTGATACTGCGTAATCGAAGCGGTACCGGTAATGGCCATGATCCCGCTGGTCGTGCTGTAACTCCAGGTAATCACCCCAGTGGTACCACTGGTGCCGCTCTGCCCCAGGATGCCCAGGCGATCGTTGGCCGCATCGAAATTGCTGCCGATGAAAACCCGCGCTGCCGCCAGGGTATCTGCCGGACCGTCGGTATCGGTGATCACCAGCTCCGGCGCAACAAGAACTGCGGCATGGTTGCCGGTATAGGTCACTTCTCCAGAAACTTGCAGTTCCGTTGGAGTATCGGCAATCACATTGAGATTCACCGTGCCGGTGATATTGACGACGGCATCCCCGGGCAGGCCGCCGTATTCCACGACATACCCTTGAACGCTCCCGGCCCCTGCGTCGGGAAGATCGTTCCACTGACCACTCCCGCCCGCCAGGAATTGCAGGTAATCTTCATTGCCTGAATTATCCGGCTGCATGGGCGACGCCCAGTTGTCGTAAACGCCGCCGTCCGAGCAACCGCCGGCTCCGGCGACGGTATCGGTACAGAAAAGCATGCCCGTTTCAGGACCGGTCACCCAACGCCACGAATTTTCGGCAAGCTCATCGTTGCCACCCAGCCAGGCACCGGCGCCGCCCAGTTTGCTGGCGGCAAAGGCGTTCTCTTCGGCCGAGAGGATGGTCGCCAGATAGCCCTGCTTTCCCAGGTACGACCGGGCTGCCGCCGCGGTCCGCGCGCTGGTCCAGCTAATGCCAGACGACATGATATATTCATAGAAGTGGCCGGTGCCGCCAAAGGCCAACACATTGCCCAACATGAATTCAACGGTGCGAGTCGTCGAAGCGGCAGGATTTCCCACATTGTAGTAAGTCACACTGCGGAGCGCCGTCTGATAGTTACCGATCGTATCGGTGCCGGACAACGACATAACTCCGGTAGAAGTGTTGTAACTCCAGGAGATCGCACCGATAGAACCGCTGGTGCCGCTTTGCCCTGAAATGCCCAAACGATCGTTGGTCGCATCGAAATTGCTGCCGATGAAGACCCGGGTGGCCGTCAATACTTCCGCCGGACCGTTGGTATCGGTAATCGCCAGATCGGGAGCGACGATAAGCGGCGGATGATTGCCGGTATAGGTTACTTCACCGGTAACATTCAGTTCCGCCAAAACATCCGGTTCGACGGAAATCTCCACATCCCCGCTGAGAGAGCCCAGCCCGAACTCCACCGTGCGGGTCGTAATGGCAGAAGGAGTCGCCAGATAGACAAAGGTAACGCTGCGCAACGCGGACTGATAGTTGGAGATCGTATCCGTGCCGCTCAGCGTCATGACGCCGGTGGTAGTATTGTAGCTCCAGGAAATCGAGCCGATGCTGCCGCTGGTACCACCCTGGCCCGAAATCCCAAGGTGATCCCGGACCATATCGAAGTTGTCCATCATCGCCACCTGGGCCCCCGTCAGCGTCAAGGCCGTCCCGGCCGTGATGACCAGATTCGGAGCCACCACAACGGCAGGACGCCCCCCTACATAGGTGGTCTTGCCAGAAACGGCCAGCTCGGGCTCCAAGGTAACCGCAGCACTGTCGGTCCCGTTGCCCAGATTAGCGATGGCCGGCGGGGGAGTAATCGAAGTGGTATGAATCAGACCGCCGTACGCTCTCGTAACTTCACCCTGAATTGTATAAGTCAAGGTGCCGTTCTTGAGCAGACTGGCCGTATCGCTGATCGCGCCGGTGCCGCTTGCCCCACAGGATGAGCCGGTTGAAGCGGAGCAGGTCCATGTGACATTGCTCAACCGCGCCGGCACGGGAGCCGCAACCGTGGCGCTGAGAACATCGTTCATGGCATCGTTGGTGATGATAGAGGTGAAAACCACCGTATCGCCCGGCGCCGCAGCGGTCGGGTCGGCGATTTCATTGACGTCCAACGTCGCCGCCTTGGCCACCGTCAGATTCCGGATCTCGTGATAATTGGTCTGAGTGCCGGTTGAACCGCTAAAGCCGATCTTGAAAGTTGCCGGCAGAACGGTCTGGCTAATTGCAGTGGAAAGATCATAGGCATCGATAAGCGTCTGCCAGCCCGAGCCGAAATCCATCTGCACGGAGATCTTGTTGTTGACCACAAAGACGCGCGTCCAACGCGCGTTGGCGCGGGTCACCCCATCGACCGTGCGGGCCGGCGTCATGTTGTCAAGCTGAAAGGCGGTCAGGTAATTGAAGCCGGTCAGCAAATTGCCGGAGCCGCGCACGGCGATCTGTTGAGCGTTCCTTCCAGGCCCGCCGGAACCGAAGTTGGATTCAGAAAAATTTCCATATTCGTCAAAACCGATGCCGACATAGCCGTTGGTAACGCCGGGCGTGGTCCCGCCCATGGATGAATAGCCCAGCGATCCCCCATAAGCGCCGAGCGTAGGAGTAACCGTTCCGCCGTCGATCAAATAGAACGAAAAGCCGTCGGCGCCGGTGCCGCCGTAGTCGGCATATTGGAAAGTGACCACAAATCCATCGCCGTTGGGAATCGCCACATTGTAAACAGCCGACCCGGCCTGACCGGTACTGACTGAATTCAACCGCAGCCAACCGTCACAGGTCGGATCCGTGGTGCCGTTGCCGGTCAACACGGCATTGCCGTACAGCTGCCAGTTAGTGGCGGTAGGACACTTGAACGATTCCACAACCGGGGACCAGTCATCCGCCGGCGCGGGCAGGGGGCCCGCTGTAGCAGAAGCAGCCAGAGTTGTTTGAGGAAAGGGGCCTGACAACAGTGTCAGGATGAGCGATATCAAAGTAAGGGCCGACAACCATCGTTGCCTGACAGGCCGAACGCCTTGCGAGTCCATAAGTCCATCCTCCTTATCCGAGAGTGCTTTGCAGATAGTACAATCAGCCTACCCATATTGATGGATTCCTGTTTCAAAATCAAACCATCAATATTTACATCTATTGTTCATCACCTCCTCTTTGAAGACTGACGAGAGCCTGAAATGGCTTTCTCTCTTATCTGCTACAGTCGGTGGCTTACATCCCGCAGTCGATGCTTTCCTGCTAAAAAGCGCCGCGCGGGAGGGGAAGAGAGAGTTTTTTATTTATGTTTTCTCGCGCATCAGAATGCGCGAGAAAACATGGGCTTTTTCAGAACTGGACCGGCAACACAGACTGTTTACTTCCCCTTTAGATACGACGCACGGGATAGACAGGGGTTTCTTCATTCATTCAAGGTGTTCGCAGCTCAGGTTTGCACCATTCTTACCTGGACAAGGATAGCAGAAAAGTGTTAGTTTGTCACTGTCAGTTGAGCGACGAAAAGTGACAGTAAAGTGACAGGGCCCTGTCACTTTGGCAAGATCCCGCAACCGGTGCTTTCCCGGCAAGAGACGACGCGCAGGAGAGGAAGGAGAGTTGTTTTTATTTATGTTTTGGCGCGCCTCAGAATGCGCGCCAAAACATAGGCTTTTTTTCTTTCACGTTTCCGGGTTAACGGGTGGATTTTTGAGGCCCGCAATCGGTGCTTTCCCGACAGAGACGACGCGCGTGCGAAGCAGAAAGAGAATATTTTTTATTGTGTTTTCGTGCGCATCGGAATGCACACGAAAACACGGGCTTTTTCCAGAGTCGCTGCGGCGACACTTTTAGGGGAAGGGTGGGAGGACATATCAGGCAACTTAAACCATTTACGACAGCAATCACCCGGAAAAGCGAGAGAAAGAAAACCCGTATTTTTGCGCGCATTCTGATGCGCGCAAAAATACAAACAAAAAAACTCTCTCCCCATCCTGCGCGTCGCACCTTACGGGGAAAATACCCTTTGCGGAACGCTACAAGGCCGGGACCATCCAGACACAACGCCTTCAATTGCCTGATAGGGGATGGGAGGGGGCGAAGTACGAGGGTTGTTTTTATTGTGATTGCGCGCGCATCGAAATGCGCGCGCAATCACGGATCTTTTTACGTTTCCCCTGTCAGGGTTCACGTTTCTACGGTCGGCAATTCCTACAGACCATCGGCAAAACCAACCGGTAAACGGTGAGCCGCGAAGAGCGGTTGTTGGCCAAATTGGTGTCGAACATGGTCGTCGGCGGTGTGATGGTCACCGTATTGGTCACCGGAACGCCGGTCGCATCGCTGGCCATGATAGTATAGGTGACCACACCTCCCACCGGGAAAGCCGCGAACGTTTCGTTGAGGAGATTGCCGGTGCCGGTAATGGCACAGGTCACCCCACCGGTGCCCGCACAGCTCCAGTTCACCCCCACCAGATTGGCCGGGATAGTATCGGAAATCACAGCCCCCGGCGCCGGCCGCGGCCCGGCATTGCTCGCCACGATGATGATGCGATAGCCGGACGGCGTGGTCTGAATGGTCTGGCTGACTCCCAGATCGGCCACCGGCGTCACCGTCGCGGTCACCTGGGCGGTGCTTTGCAGCAATCCGTCACTGACGGTATAGGTGAAGGTATCGGTGCCCAGATAGCCGGTCGTCGGCGTGTAGATGACCCCCGTGCTGATGAAGGAAACCGTCCCGTGCTGCGCGGCCCCAACCCCCACCACGGTCAGAGGATCGTTTTCCCAATCGCTGTCGTTCGCCAGAACTGCCAGCGTAGTCCCCACCCCTTCCGGCACATCGTACAGATCGTTCTGCACCTGCGGCGCCGTATTGGTTACCACCGTACCCCCTGAAGGAGGCAGGATCGGCCCGGTACTCTGCGGACCCTGTTCATTGCTGCTCATCTGCGCGATGTTGCCACCGATCGAAGTGACGGTCGGCGCAATCGTCACGCTGATGATCGCCGTCCAGCTCTGCCCGGCAGCCAGCGAAGCGAAGCTCCAGACCAGCGGATTGGGCCCCGTATATCCGCCCGGCGTCGCGGCCGTGAAGACCACCCCCGCCGGCAACGTATCCGTCACCCGCACCCCGGTCATTGTCGTCGTCCCCGTGTTAGTGATGCGGATCGTGTAGCGCAGCAGGTCGCCCGGATAGAGCACATAGCCGTTGACATCCTCGGCCGTCTTGCTCACCACCAGTCCGGGCGTCACCGTCCCCCCTGAAGGGGGCAGGATCGGCGCCGTACCCTGCGGCCCCTGTTCATTGCTGCTCACCTGCGCCACATTCCCACCGATCGGCATCGCCGTGCCGTCCACATGCACCAACAACACCCCGGTCCAGGCCGCCCCGGGCGCCAGCGTCCCCGCATTCCACACGATCACACGGGTGCCGGTGTATCCGCCAGGGGTGGCCGAATCAAAGGTCACGCCCGCCGGCAGGGTATCCGTCACAATGACTCCCGTCATCGTCGTCGTCCCCGTGTTGGTCACCCGGATCGTGTACCGCAGGATATCTCCCGTGTAAAGCGGCGTCCCATTGAGATCTTCCGCCGTCTTGGAAACGACCATCCCCGGCACCACATCCGACGACCCCGGCGGCAGGATCGGCTCCGTCGACTGAGCTCCCTGCTCATTGCTGCCGACCTGCACCACATTCCCTCCGATCGGCGTCGCCGTGCCGTCCACATGCACCAGGATCATCCCGGTCCATGAAGCCCCGGGGGCCATCGTCCCCAGATTCCACACAATCACCGTCGTGCCGGTATAGCCGGCCGGAGCGGCGGAATCGAAGGTCACGCCCGCCGGCAGGGTATCCGTCACAATCACCCCCGTCATCGTCGTCGCGCCCGTGTTGGTAACGCGAATCGTATAGCGCAGGATATCGCCCGTGTAAAGCGGTTCCCCGTTGAAATCTTCCGCCGTCTTGCTGACCGTCAGCCCCGGGATCAGATTCGGCGAACCCGGCGGCAGGATCGGCGCCGTGCCCTGCGCCCCCTGCTCATTGCTGCTCACCTGCGCCACATTCCCGCCCAGCGTCGTTTCCGCACCCGCCAGATGGACCAGAATCACGCCGGTCCATTCCGCATCCGGTGCCAGCTCACCGACCTCCCACACGATGGTGGTGGTACCGGTATAGCCCACGGGTGTCGCCAAATCGAACGCCACTCCCGTCGGCAGTGTATCGGTAACGATCACCCCGGTCATCGTCGTCGTGCCGGTGTTGGTCACCCGGATGGTATACCGCAAGGTATCTCCGCGGCGCAGCGGCTCGCCGTTGATATCTTCCGCCGTCTTGGCAATCACCAATCCCGGCAGCACATTCGCGGAACCCGGCGGCAGGATGGGCTGCGTCCCATGTTGTCCCTGTTCGTTGCTGCTCACCTGCGCCACATTGCCGCCGATCGGCGTGGCCGTGCCGTCCACATGCACCAGCAGCACCAGAGTCCAGGTCTCCCCGGCCTCCAGAGAACCGACATTCCAGACCAACGTCCCCGAACCGGTATAGTCGTCGGGCGTCGCCGAATCGAGGGTCACACCCGCCGGCAGGGTATCCGTCACGATCACCCCCGTCATCGTCGTAGCCCCGGTATTGGTCACCCGGACAGTATATCGCACCACATCGCCCGTATAGAGCGGCATCCCATTGAGGTCTTCCGCCGTCTTGCTCACCAGCAGCCCCAACATCACCGTCGTCGAACCGGGCGGCGTGATCGGATTCGTCCCCTGCTGCCCCTGTTCATTGCTGCTGACCTGTGCCACATTGCCGTCAAGAGAGGTGGTAGAGCCGTCCACATGGACCAGGATCTCGCCCGTCCACGAAGCCCCCACATCCAGCGTGCCCACATTCCACACCAGCGTCGTCGCGCCGGTGTACCCGGCCGGCGTCGCCGAATCGAACGCCACTCCGGCCGGCAGCGTATCCGTGACCACCACCCCGGTCATGGCCGTCGTGCCGGTATTGGTCACCCGAATGGTATACCGCACCGTATCCCCGACATAGAGCGGCATCCCATTGAGATCTTCCGCCGTCTTCTCCACCACCAGCCCCGGCGCCAGATCCGGCGAACCGGGCGGCAAAATCCCCGGAGTGCTGGTCTGCGGCTGTTGATTGCTGCTGATCCGGGCCACATTCCCCGGCAGCGGCGTCGTAGCGCCGTCGACACGGACCAGGATCTCACCCGTCCAGGTAGCGCCCGGGATCAGAGAGCCGAGCGACCAATTCAACGGATTAGGCCCAATGTACCCGCCCGGAGTCGCGGAAACAAAGGAAACCCCGGCCGGCAACTGATCGATAACTGCCACACCAGTATGCGTAAGGCTGCCGGTATTGGTCACATAGAGCGTGTACCGCAGCAAATCGCCGGCATAGAGCGGTTCACCGTTGAGATCTTCCGCCGTCTTGGTCAACGCCAGATCGGCGTTCGTCAGAACATGCACCACCACCTGTCCGGTGATGTGCAGCACCGGATCGCCGGCCAGCCCACCGTATTCCACCACATAGCCCTGAATAACTCCGGCCCCGCTGTCGGGAAGGTCGTTCCACTTGCCGGTCCCGCCCGCTATGAATTGCAAGTAGTCTTCATTGCTGGAATTATCCGGCTGCGTAGGGCTCAACCAGTTGTCGTAAACGCCGCCGTCCGTGCAGCCACCCGCCCCGGAATTGACATCGGTGCAGAAGAGCGTTCCGGCTTCAGGGCCGGTCACCCAGCGCCACTCCCCTTCGACCGCTGTATCGTTAGCCCCCAGCCAGGCCGTCGCGCCGCCCAGTTTGCTGCTGGCAAAAGCATTCTCTTCGGCCGAGAGGACAGTCGCCAGGTAACCCCGCTGCCCCAGATACGAACGGGCCGCCGCGGCCGTGTAAGCATTGTTCCAGGTAATGTTGCTCGACACAACATATTCATAGAAGTGCCCCGTGTCGCCGAAAGTCAACATGGTGCCCAGCATAAAGTCCACCGTGCGCGTCGTCATGGTGCTGGGGAAGGCATCGTTGTAGTAAGTGACGGTCCGAAGCAATTCCTGGTAGGAACTGATCGGCGCCGTGCCGGAAAGAGCCATGATGCCAGTGGTCGTATTGTAGCTCCAGGTAATCACCCCGGTGGACCCACTGGTAGCGCTGCCCTGCCCCAGGATGCCCAGCCGGTCGTTAGCCGCATCGAAGTTGGTGCCGAACATCACCCGCGCTGAGGAGAGCGTATCCGCCGGGCTGTCGGCATCGGTGATCGTCAATTCGGGCGCCACGAGCACAGGACCGTATCCGGCCGTGAAGCTCACCTCGCCCGAGACCGCCAGTTCCGACGGGGTATCGGGCAGCACATGGAGCTTCGCGGTACCGGTGATATGGATCACCGGATCGCCGGTCGTGCCGCCGTATTCCACCACATAGCCGGTTACCCCCGTGCTGGAGGTGGAAAGATCGTTCCACTTGCCGGTCCCGCCGGCCAGGAACTGCAAACAGTCTTCTCCACCGCTGTCGTTGGGTTCGTCGCTGTTCCAGTTGGCATAGAACCCGGGCTGAACCACACAATTCAGATTCCCGATACAGAAGACATTGCCGGTCTCCGGGCCAGTCACCCAGGTCCAGTTACCTTCGACCGCGGCGTCGCTGCCGCCCAGCCAGCCGGCAGCCCCGCCCAGTTTGCTGTTGGCAAAGGCGTTCTCATCCGCCGAGGTCATGGTCGCCAGGTAGCCCTGCAACCCCTGATAGGTCCGGGCAGCCGCCGCCGTCCTGGCATTGCCCCAGGTGATGGCACCCGAGGAAACATATTCATAGAAGTGCCCCGTGCCGCCGAAGGTCAGCATGCTGCCCATCATAAACTGAACCGTGCGCATCGTCGCCGCCCCCGGCGTCCCCACATTGTAGTAGGTCACCGTGCGGAGGAATTCCTGATAGTAAGTAATCGAGGCCGTGCCGGTGATCGCCATGATCCCGGTCGTGGTGTTGTAGCTCCAGGAGAGCACCCCGGTCGAGCCGCTGATCGCAGTGCCCTGCCCCAGGACGCCCAGCCGGTCGTTCGCCGCATCGAAATTGCTGTCGATGAAGACCTTCGTCGTCGTCAGCACATCGGCTGCGCCGTCGACATCGGTGATCACCAGCGTCGGCGCCACCAGGATCGCGCCATGTTTGTCGGTATAGCTCACCTCATCGGAGACCTGCAGCTCCGAGAGGCTGTCGGGAACGACATGGAGCAGCGCCTCGCCGGTGATATTGAGGACCGGCTCGCCCGGCATCCCGCCGTATTCCACGATGTATGAATCGCTGCCGCTTTTGGGCGAGTCGTCCCAGAGTTCAGCAGTCGAAAAACCGAGATAGACGCCGCTGTTCACTTCAGACTGCGGCCGGCCGGCGCCCCAGTAATTGTACTCACCGGTGGTCGCGCAAACACCCTGAAGCGTAAGCCCGCAGGCCGAGACCCAGAAAATGCGGCCGTTCCCGCTGTCTTCCAGCCCTTCCGGACCGGTCGCCCAGCGATAACTGGTCGCCGCCACGTTGGCGGGATAGGTCGTTCCCCCCAGCCAGGCCGTTCCCTGGCCCTGCAAAAGATGAGCGCCGATAAAAATGCGCTCAGCTTCGGAGGTGATGGTGGCGAGATATCCACTCATCCCGAAGTGTCGGCGCGTCGTCGCCGCCGTCTCGGCCGCAGTCCAGGTGGCAGCCGTGGTGACATATTGATAGAAGTGGTCGCCAAAGGCCAGCAGGTTACCCAGTGCGAATTCCACCGTGCGCGTGGTCGCCGTCCCCGGCGTCCCTACATTGTAGTAGGTCACCGTGCGGAGGAATTCCTGATACTGAGTGATCGAGGCCGTGCCGGTGATCGACATGATCCCGTAAACGGTGTTGTAGCTCCAACTGAAAACGCCGACGGTGCCGCTGGTACCGCTCTGGCCCAGAATGCCCAGCCGGTCGTTCAAGTCAAAATTGTCGCCGATGAAAACCCGCGTCGTCGTCAGCACATCGGAATCGCCATTAGCGTCGGAAATCGTCAGCGTAGGAGCCACGATGAGCGGAGGATGGTTGGCGGTGTAGGTCACCTCGTCGCTGGCGTCCAGTTCCGACATAATGTCGGGAATGATATGGACCGTCGCCTCGCCGGTAATGTTGAGGACCGGCTCGCCGGCCATCCCGCCGTATTCCACGATATAAGCCGGCAAGGAAGCGGAAACTGCATCATCAAACCACTTTCCTGGATAGGCCAGGAGGAATTTTAGATAATCTACATTGGTGCCTCCACTGGGTTCAGTGGTGCTGTTCCAGTTGATATAAGCGCCGTTCTGAGAAGCACAGGTCCCAGCGCCGCCGATGCAGAAAACCGTGCCGGCTTCGGGGCCGGTCTTCCACATCCAGTAAGTGTCGGTAAGCGCATCGCTGCCGCCCAGCCAGGCCCCCGAGGCGCTTACACGGTCGAAGGCAAAGTCATTTTCTTCAGCCGAGGTGATCGTCGCCAGATAGCCCGACTGTTGGAAATGACGCCGACCCGCTGCAGCCGAAAGCGCAGCGCTCCAGAGCTGCGAACTGACCACCTGTTCATAGAAGTGGCCGTTGCCGCTGAAGAAGAGGACCGTGCCCAGCACAAACCCCACCGTGCGGGTCGTCGCGACCGTCGGATCTCCCACATTGTAGTAGGTCACGGTGCGGAGGAATTCCTGATACTGGGTGATCGAGGCCGTACCGGTGATCGCCATGATGCCGGAGGTGGTGTTGTAGCTCCAGGAGAAAAGACCGACGGAGCCGCTGGTGCCGCTCTGGCCCTGAATACCCAGGCGATCGAAAGCCGCATCGAAATTGCGGCTGATGAAGACCCGCGTCGTCGTCAGCACGTCGGACGCACCGTTGGCGTCGGTAATTGTAAGCGTAGGCGCAATGACCACCCCCGGATGCTTACCGGTATAGGTCACTTCGTCGCTGACATCCAGTTCCGACATGGTGTCGGGAACCATATGGACCGTCGCCGTGCCGGTGATATTGACCACCGGATCGCCGGCCATCCCGCCGTATTCCACGACATAGCCGGTCAGATTGCTGTCCTGGTCGTTCCAGAGACCGGAGGTGCCGGCCAGGAATTGCAGGTAATCTTCCCCGTCGCTGTCGTTGGGCTCGCCACCGTTCCAGTTGGTATAGTGGCCACCCTGTGGAACACAGTTACCACTGTTGCCCCGACAGAAGACCGTGCCGGCTTCGGGGCCGGCATTCCACATCCAGTAAGTCTCAGTGACCGAATCGCTGCCGCCCAACCAGGCCGTCGCGCCGCCCAGCTTGCTGTTGGCAAAGGCATTTTCTTGAGCTGAAGTCATAGTCGCCAGATAGCCCTGCTGGTTGAAGTACGACCGGGCCGCCGCCGCAGTTCGCGCGCCGGCCCAACTGATGCTGCCCGAGGCGATATATTCGTAGAAATGGCCGGTGCCCGCGAAGGGCATCCCGCTGCCCAATACAAATCCCACCGTGCGGGATTCCACGGAGGCGAAATCGATCAGGTTGGCGTAAGTGACGGTGCGCAGCAAGGCCTGATATTCCGTGATCGAAGCCGTGCCGCTCAACGACATGACGCCGCTGTCGGTATCGTAACTCCAGGCAATCGCGCCGACGGAGCCGCTGGTGCCGCTCTGGCCCTCAATGCCCAGACGATCGACGGCTGCATCGAAATTGTCCTCGATGAAGACCCGCGCCGCCGCCAGGGTGTCGGCCGGGCCGTTGGCATCGGAGATCATCAGCGTAGGTGCGATGACCACGCCCGGATGCTTGCCGGTGTAGGTCACTTCGTCGGTGACGTCCAGTTCCGACATGATGTCGGGTTCCAGATCGAGCGACACAGTGCCGGTTATATTGAGGACCGGATCGCCGGGCATGCCGCCGTATTCCACGATATAAGCGGTCGTGCTGCTACCATCGCTCCACTGTCCGCCGATGGTATTCAGGTATCTCAAATAGTGATCTCCGCTTTCGCTGCTGGGTTCGGTATTATACCAGTTGAGATAAGCGCCGTTCTGAGGAACACAGGTCCCGGTACCGCCGATACAGAAAACCGTACCGGCTTCCGGACCGGTCATCCAGAGCCAGGTACCTTCAGTGATTGAATCGCTGCCGCCCAGCCAGCCACCTGAACTGGTCAACAGACGATAGGCAAAGGCATCTTCCTCTGCCGAGGTGATCGTCGCCAGATAGCCCGTCCCCCCAAAATGCAGCCGGGCCGCGGCTGCCGTGCGGGCGTTGCTCCAGGTCTGCGTACTGATCACCTCTTCATAGAAATGGCCGTTGCCTTTGAACTGCAAAGCGCTCCCCAGCACAAACTGCACCGTGCGCGTCGTCGCCGTCTTAGGATCGATAAGATGGTCAAAGGTGACGGTGCGCAGCGCGGCCTGATAGTTGGTGATGGTATCGGAGCCGGACAGCCATAAGATGCCGGTCGTCGTATTGTAATTCCAGGAAATCGAGCCGATGGAGCCGCTGGTCCCGCTCGCCCCGGAAATCCCCAGGCGATCGTTGGTGGCTGTGAAATTATCCATCACCGCAACCCGGGCCGCCGTCAGCGTCGGCACCGTCCCGGCGGTGATGACCAGCCCCGGCGCCAGCACCAACGGGTCGTGGTTGCCGATGAAGGTCAAATTGCCGTCGACCACCAGCTCGGGTTGCAAGGTGACATTCACGCTGTCGCCTCCATTGCCCAGATTGGTGAACTCCGCCGGCGGCGTGATCGAAAGGGCATGCACCAGGCCGCCCGCCGTCCGATTGACCGTCCCCTGAACTGTATAGGTCAAGACACCGTTCTTGAGCAGACTGACCGTCTCGCTGATGTCGCCGGTGCCGGAAGCCGTACAGGTCGAGCCGGCGGAAGCGAAGCAGCTCCAGGCGACATTGCTCAACCGCGCCGGCACGGGCGCCGCAACCGTGGCGCTGAGAACGTCGTTCATAGCGTCGTTGGTGATCGTGGCCGTGAAGACCACCGTATCCCCCGGCGCCGCAGAGGTCGGGGCGGCGACTTCATTGACATCCAGGGTCGCTGCCTTGGCCACCGTCAGATTGCGGATCTCGTGATAATTGGTCAGAGCGCCGGTCGAGCCGCTGAAGCCGATCTTAAAGGTCGCCGGCAGAGTCGCCTGGCCGGTCGCCGTAGAGAGATCGTAGGCATTGATGAGCGTCTGCCAGCCCGCGCCGAAATCCATCTGCACGGAGATCTTGTTGTTGACCACAAAGACGCGCACCCAGCGCGCACCGGCGCGCGTGACGCCATCTACCGTACGGGCGGGCGTCATCCCGTCGAGCTGGAAAGCGGTCAAGAAATTGAAGCCGGTCAACAGATTGCCGGAGCCGCGCAGGCCCACCTGATCGGCATTCGCTCCAGGTCCGCCGGAGCCGACAACCGGATTGGAAAAGCCGCCATATTCGTCAAAACCGATCCCAACATAACCATTGGTAACTCCGGGGTTGGTTCCAGCCGCCGACGCATACCCCAAGGCGCCACCGCTGTATCCAAGCGTAGGGGTAACCGTGGAACCGTCGATCAGATAGAAAGAAAGGCCGTCGGCCCCGGTGCCGCCGTAGTCGGCGTATTGGAAGGTGGCAACAAAACCGTCTCCCGTAGGAATCGCCACATTATAAACCGCCGACCCACTCTGGGTGGTACCGGCCGAAGTGAGTCGCAACCAACCGTCACAAGAGGGGTCGGTCGTGCCGTTGCCGGTCAGGGCGGCGTTGCCGAACAACTGCCAGCCGGCAGCGGTGGCACATTTAAATGATTCCACAACCGGCGACCATGCATCCGCCGGCGCGGGCAGAGGGCCCGCTGAAGAAGAAGCAGCCTGAACCATTTGAGGAGGGGGGACCGACAACAATGTCAGTATAAGTGATATCAAAGTAATGGCAGATAATAAACGTTGACCGACAGGCCGATTGCCTTGCGTGTCCATACTCCATCCTCCTTATCCGAAAGTGCTATGAAGAGTGTATAAAAAGCCTGCCTCTATTGATGGATTCCTGTTTCAAAATCAACCCATCAATTTACATCTGTTGATCATCACCTCCTCTTTAAGGACTAACGATAGCCTGAACTGGCTTTTCTGCTCATCTAAGATAGTTGGCGGTTTACATCCCGCAACCGATGCTTTTCCGGTAAAAAACGACGCGCGGGAGGGGGGAAGAGAGTTTTTTATTTATGTTTTCTCGCGCATCAGAATGCGCGAGAAAACATGGGCTTTTTCAGAACTGGACCGGCAACACAGACTGTTTACTTCCCCTTTAGATACGACGCACGGGATAGACAGGGGTTTCTTCATTCATTCAAGGTGTTCGCAGCTCAGGTTTGCACCATTCTTACCTGGACAAGGATAGCAGAAAAGTGTTAGTTTGTCACTGTCAGTTGAGCGACGAAAAGTGACAGTAAAGTGACAGGGGCCTGTCACTTTGGCAACGTCCCGCAAAAGGTGCTTTCCCGGTAAGATACGCCGCGCAGGATCGGGGGAAAGAGTTATTTTTATTTATGTTTTGGCGCGCATCAGAATGCGCGCCAAAACATGGGCTTTTTTCTTTTGCTTTTCCGGGTAAACTGTCTGATTTTCACGCCCCGCGTCCCGCAAAAGGTGCTTTCCCGGTAAGATACGCCGCGCAGGATCGGGGGAAAGAGTTATTTTTATTTATGTTTTGGCGCACATAAGAATGCGCGCGCAAACACAGGCTGTCTACTGTCTACTTCCTACTGTCTACTTCCTACTGTCTACTTCCTACTGTCTACTTCCCCGATTTGGTATTATCCGAATTCCGGATACAATGGAAGAGCATTCCAAATTAAGGAGCCGACGATGATCCCTCCCATTCCGTTTGGCTGGCAAGATGTGTTGGCCGGTGAAATCACCAAACCCTATTTTCAACAGTTGAGCCAGTTCCTGGATGAAGAACGCAAGCAGTACAAAATCTTTCCCCCCGAATCCGAAATCTTCACGGCGTTGGAATTGACCCCCTATGAGAATGTCAATGTCCTGCTGTTAGGCCAGGACCCCTATCACGACGACAATCAGGCGCATGGACTCTGCTTCTCAGTCAGCCCGGGAATCAAGCCGCCCCCCTCCTTGATGAATATGTACAAAGAACTCCACGATGATGTGGGCTTTAAAATTCCCAATCACGGCTATCTGGCAGCCTGGGCTCGCCAGGGAATGTTGATGATCAACGCCGTGCTTACCGTGCGCGCCCATCAGGCCAATTCCCACAAAGACAAAGGCTGGGAAACGTTCACCGATGCGATCATTCGGGCGGTATCCGCCAAAAGCTCGCAGGTGATTTTCGTGCTCTGGGGCAATTATGCCCAAAAGAAGATGCCCTTGATCGACACCAAACGACATGTGATCATCCGCTCGGCCCATCCGTCACCGCTTTCCGCCAACAATGGATTCTTCGGCAGCAAGCCCTTCTCCAAAATCAACGCGGCACTGCGCGCCCAGGGCAAACCGGAAATCGATTGGCAGCTGCCGAACCTGTAGGATGAAGGCGGCATTCACCGGATTCCTGCGTCGGCATCGACGCTGGTTGGCCCTACTGGCCATTCCGCCAATACTCTTTCTTCTGGCGGCCGCTTTAATTGCCCGGACAGGGCTGGCCGAAACTGCCCATCCCACCCGGGTGGCAGTCATTCTGGGAACGGCCGTCCCCGGCGGCAAACCGTCGATCCGCCTGCAAGCCCGACTGGACCGGGCTGTCGAACTCTATCATTCGGGCTACTATACCGAAGTGATTGTCAGTGGAGGCACCGGAGCAGAGGGTTTCGATGAAGCCATGGTGATGAAAAACTATCTGGTAGAACGGGGCGTCCCGGCCGATCAAATCTACGCCGATTCCAACGGCGTCGATACTTACGCTACGGCGCGATTCACGGCCGCCTGGCTGAAGGAGCACAATCAAACCGAGATCCTGGTGATCTCTCAATTCTTTCATCTGCCACGCACCGAAATGACCCTGCAACGCTTTGGCGTGCCGACGGTCTATGCTACCTACCCTCAGTTTTTCGAACCCCGGGACTATCGCTCCCTGGCGCGAGAAGTCTTCGCTTATGCCTGGTACTGGATTCGACCCTATCCCGCCATTCCATAAAAGTACGACCAATTCCATAAAAGATAATAGAAACGAAAAAAAGGATCTGATGGAAATCAAAGAAGCCGAAATGACGCTGATCCTCCGAGCCCTGAAATTTGCGGCCCTCAAACATCGGGATCAACGCCGCAAAGATCCGGCGGCCACACCTTATATCAACCACCCTATTTCTGTAATGGAAATGTTGTGGGATATTGCCGGCGTTCGCGAAATAGAGGTGCTGGTCGCGGCGCTGCTGCACGATACCCTGGAAGATACCGCCACGACGCCCCAGGAGCTGGAAACACTTTTCGGAACTCAGGTTCTGGCCCTGGTGCAGGAAGTCTCCGACGATAAAAGCCTGCCCCGCGATGTCCGCAAGCAGCTCCAGGTCGAACATGCAGCAGATCATTCCCCGGGCGCCCGGCTGATCAAGATCGCCGATAAGACCTGTAATGTGCATGATATCGGCGTTACGCCGCCGCCCAACTGGTCCATCGAGCGACGCCGCGCCTACCTGGAATGGAGCTACAAAGTCATCGCCGGCATGCGAGGAACGCACCCGGCCCTGGAGGCTGAATTCGATCGGGTTCTGGAAGAGGCCCAACAACAGGTGGAAAAACAGGCAGCTTTGCTGGAGCGGTGAGCATTGTAGCGTCCCGCAAAAGGCTTTTGTCAGGCTTGAAGCGACGCGCGGGAGGGGAGTGAGTGTTGTTTTTTTATGTTTTCGCGGGCATAAGAATGCCCGCGAAAACATGGGCTTTTTCTTTACCGCCACGGCGCCCTGGCGGTCAGGATGAAAACATGGACTTTTTCTTTGCGGCCACGGCGCCGTGGCGGTCAGGATCTCAGCGTCCCGCAAAAGGCTTTTGTCAGGCTTGAAGCGACGCGCGGGAGGGGAAGAGAGATTTTTATTTAAGTTTGGGCGTACTTCAGAAAGTGCGCCCAAACATAGGCTTTTTTCTTCCGTGTTTTCTGGATCAACCGCACAAGGTAAAAGTTTTTTGCTTATGTTTTCGCATTGACAGCGCCGAAAGATGGGCTTTTCTTGATCTCGACCAAAGGGTAAAAACATCGTGGGACGTTATATTTTACGCCGGGCCATTTCTTTGCTGCCCGTTTTCTTCCTGATGACCATCATTGTCTTTGCCATCATCCGGATGGTCCCTGGTGATCCCATTGACGTAATGTACGGCACTGAGGGCATGGATGAAATACAGCGCGAAGCGCTGCGTCAGGAGATGGGACTGGACCAGCCACTGATTGTCCAATACGGCGGGTGGCTGTGGCGCGCCATGCAGGGAGATATGGGACGTTCCTACCGTTACCACATTCCGGTGATGGAACTGGTGCTGCAACGCCTGCCGGCCACCTTGCTGCTTTCGATTACCGCCCTCGCCCTATCCGTCATCATTGCCATCCCGCTCGGCCTGATCGCAGCGACCCGGCGCAACAGCTGGGGAGACTTCAGCGCGATGGTCTTCGCCATTCTGGGCATCTCGCTGCCCAGTTTCTGGTCGGGGATCATGCTGACCCTCATCTTTGCCGTTATGCTGAAATGGTTACCCTCGATCAATTACATTTCCCCACTGGATAATCCCATCGAAGCGCTGCGGCACCTCGTCCTGCCGGCCGTCACTCTGGGCTGGTCTCTCGCCGGCACGACCACCCGGCTTACCCGCTCTTCAGTTCTGGAAGAATTGAGCAAAGATTATGTCCGCACGGCCCGCAGCAAAGGGCTCTCCGAGCCCGTAGTAGTCATCAAGCATGCGCTGCGCAATGCGATGATCCCCACTCTGACGATGATCGGATTGCAGCTGGGCTTCCTCTTCAGTGGAGCGGTGGTGGTAGAAGTGGTTTTTGCCTGGCAAGGCATTGGGCAATTGCTGGTCGAGAGCATTCTGTCGCGCGATTATCCGGTGGTGCAAGGAGTGATTTTAATTGTAGCGGCGATGGTGGTGCTGGTCAATTTGATGGTGGATTTTATGTATACGGCATTGGACCCGCGCATACGGCTGACATAGTAATTTTATTTTTTCGCGCTGCCTTCGGCGGCGCGAAAAAAATAAAAAAATTGTGGCCTTTCCGCCTTCGGGCGGGTTATCCAACATATCTCACGAGGAGGTTTTGATTCCTATGAAATCCGCATCTGCAAGGAACCTGTGGCTCTTGTTGCTGTTGGCTGCACTGGCATTGAATGCGTGCGGCACTCCTGCTCCCACAACTCCGCCTACGGCTGCTCCTACCACTCCGCCCACGGCTACCCTCGAACCGGCAACAACCGAACCTGAAACGATCCAACCCACGGAAGCAGCCACGCCCAAGCCCGGCGGAACCCTCATTTTTGGGATGAAAGAAGATATCACTTCGATGGATCCCCTCAAAGCCATTCAATACGGTGATATCCGACTCAATGTCCTGGTAGCCCAGCAACTGGTAGCGCCGGATCGCAACGGCAAGTTCGTGGGCGTATTGGCAGAAAGCTGGGAAACTTCGGCCGACGGCACCAGCTGGGTTTTCCACCTGCGCCAGGGCATCAAGTTTCACAATGGGCAGGAAATGACCTCCGATGATGTCAAATGGATCTTTGACCGCATTCTGGATGAAAAGGCGGGCGCCGCGATGCGCACCACCTTCAGCGGTATCGGATTGACCACTGAAGTGGTGGATAAATACACCGTCCGCTTCAACATCCAAAGCGGCATCGGGCCCTTCCTGAGCTACATGGCACTGCTCAATCGGCCGGCCATCATCCACCGCGATTCCTACAATGAAGACGGCTCGGTCACCACGATCATCGGCACCGGCCCCTTTATGATGGACAGCAGCAAACCCGGGGATTCCTACACCCTGAAACGCTTCCCCGACTACTGGAAACCGGGCGAACCGCTGCTCGACGGCGTCGTACTGAAGGTCATCACCGATCCGACCTCCCGGCTCAATGCCCTGCGCACCGGCGAAGTCGATATGACGGAAGACCTGCCGATCGCCGAAGTCAAGGATCTCGTCGTCAATCCCGATCCCAATTTCATCGTGTCGGTCTATTATTTCAACTCCGGCGAACGGCTGGTCATGAATACCACCCGGGCCCCCTTCTCCGATAAGAATGCCCGGCTGGCCGTGGAATATGCCTTCGACCGCGAACAGTACAACGAGGCAGTCTTCTTCGGACTGGGTCAGGTCCACAACCAGCCCTTCGTCCCCGACGACATCTGGTCCCTGGATGTCCCCATGATCGAGCCGGATCTGGCCAAGGCCAAAGAATACTTCGCGGCCGCCAATCTCACCGAAGGGACCAAGATCAAGATGTTGGTGATGCCCAACCAGAAAGACCGCGCCGAAGTGATCCAGGCGCTGCTCAGCCAGGTGGGCTTCGAGGTGGAATATGACATGGTCGATTCCGCAGCCTGGACCAGCAAAGGCAAAGAATACGACTACGATCTGCTGTTGGGGACGATGACCGGGATTTTCGATCCCGACCGGCCCTACGGCTATCTGACCAAAGCCAGCGGCAGCAACTGGCTGGTCGGCGGCTATGATTCCGAGGCGATGAATGCCCTGTTGACCACCGGCCGCGCCCAGCCTGATCCGGAAAACCGGAAGGTCATCTACACGCAGGTCTTGCAGTTGATTCAGGACGATGCGGCCACGCTCTATCTGTTGGGGTTGCCCTGGGTGGAAGCATGGCGCAGCGATGTGAAGGGTTACAGCACGGGCAATGCGCCGACGCTGATGATGATGGATGGTTCTACCGGGCTCAATGTGACCTGGTTGGATCGGTAGTTTTTGCATTCTGTGCGCCGTCCCCGCCGGCGGGGACGGCGCACGGGTCGGATATTTTTCTGCTGTGCAGCCGCGATTTTAACGTCCCGCCTAGGGTTCTTTTTCTGTGAGATACGACGCGCGGTGCGAAGCAGGAGGAGAGAATTTTTTATTTGAGTTTTTTCTCCTGCTTTTCCGGGCAGACGCATTGGTCGGATATTTTACAGCTGCGCAGCCGGAATTTTTAACGTCCCGACTAGGGTTCTTTTCCGGTAAGATACGACGCGCGGTGCGAAGCAGGGAGAGAGTTTTTTATTGATAGTTTCGGCGGCTTCAGAAAGCCGCCGAAACTATGGGCTTTTTTCCCAGACTAACCACACAGGTCGAAATAAAATTTCATAAATATGACAACCAAACTGACTTCAGCAAATTCAACCATGCCCCAGGCCCCCAATGAGGCAAAGCGCTTTATCGCGCGTCTGCTACGCCACCGGCTGGCCGTCATCGGGCTGATCCTCAGTTCCCTGGTCCTGCTGGTCGCACTCTTCGCTCCGCTGCTGGCGCCCTATGACCCGTTAGCATTGAATATTCCACAACGGCTTCAGCCGCCGGGTGCAGATCACTGGATGGGAACCGATCACCTGGGACGAGACATCCTCTCGCGGGTGATCTATGGAGCGCGAATTTCGCTGCAAGTGAGCGTGGTTTCGGTGGCCCTGGGCAGCCTGATCGGCCTGATCATCGGAGCCGCAGCCGGCTATCTGGGACGCCTTACCGATGCCGTCCTGATGAGCCTGATGGATGCCCTCTATGCCTTTCCGGCCATCCTGCTGGCGCTGGCGCTGGTAACCGCCTTCCAGCCCGGCATCATCACCGTGATGACCGCCATCGCCATCGTCAGAATCCCTATTTTTGCCCGAACCGTCCGCGCCTCCGTGATGGCTGAACGAGAGATGGATTATGTCATCGCCTCCCGGGCGCTGGGCCAATCCGAATTGATGATCCTGATCCGCCATATCCTGCCCAACATCCTGGCTCCGCTGATCATCGTCACCACCACCTATTTCGCCACCGCCATCGTCGTCGAGGCCTCACTGAGCTTCCTGGGCCTGGGCGTCCCGCCACCCGCGGCCAGCTGGGGCGTCATGCTCAACGACGGCC
This sequence comes from uncultured Anaerolineales bacterium, assembly GCA_964501335.1. Taxonomy (GTDB): domain Bacteria; phylum Chloroflexota; class Anaerolineae; order B4-G1; family SLSP01; genus CAZCTC01. Next base: position 40,487 of record CAZCTC010000032.1, read on the forward strand.
GGCGTTTTATGGAAGCCACGCCCCATGTCGTCATCTTTCCAGGGATCGCCATCTCGCTAACCGTCTTGGGATTCAATTTATTGGGTGAAGGGCTGCGCGATGTGCTGGACCCCCGGCTGAAGAACCTGTGAACCTTATTGAATTCTGTCGGACTCTGATCCGGCACCCGAGCCCCCCCGGAGAAGAAAAGGGAGTCGCAGAGGCAGTCCAGGCGCAGATGGCGGCCCTGGGCTACGATAAGATCACCGTCGATGCCTGGGGCAACGTCCTCGGCGAACGCAGGGGCAGCCGACCGGGCCCCACCCTGATGCTGGAAGCGCACATGGACGTGGTCCCTGCGCCGGAGCCGGAAAGCTGGCAACATCCCCCCTTTGCCGCCGATAGCGACGGCACACGGCTGTGGGGCCGGGGAGCGGCCGACACCAAAGGGTCGCTGGCCGCCATCGTCCAGGCCGCCGGGAAGATGCGGGCAGAAGAAATCCGGGGGCGCGTACTCGTGCTGGCCTCGGTCTGTGAAGAGACATTGACTGGAGCCGCCGTGGGGCAGGTCCTGGACCGGGAAGCGGTCGATTGCTTTATCACCGGCGAACCGACAAGCCTGCGACCGGGCATTGCCCAAAAGGGACGTTATTCGATCCAACTGGAAGCCCACGGACACAGCGCTCACACCTCGCGGCCGGAACTGGGCGACAACGCCATCTACAAGATGATACGAGCCGTCGAATTGCTGCGCGCACTCCCCCGTCCCGAAGATCCCGAACTGGGACGCGGCCTCCTGGAATTGACCGAAATGGTCTCCGAACCGTTGCCGGGGACCACCTGTGTCCCGCACGGCTGCCGGGCCCGTATGATCGGACGCACCCTCCCCGAAGAGCCCCTCCCCCAGGTCCTGGAAACGCTGCGCGCCGCGCTGGCCGCCCTCGAAGGGCTATCGCTGGAACCGGCCGTACTGGAACAGCAGACCTGGACCGGCGAGCGGCTGAAGATGGCCGACCTGCTGCCGGGCTGGCGCACTCCAGCCGGCGATGAATGGAGCGAGCGACTGCTGGCAGGAATTGCCGCCGCCGGGATCGAGGCACAGCGCTGGGCGGCGCCATGTGGGACCAATGCCTCGGCGGCAGCGGCACGCGGCATTCCGGCTTTTATTTTCGGGCCGGGGTCGTTGGAGCAGGCGCATACAGTGGATGAATGGGTGGATGTGACAGAACTGGTGAAGGCGGAAGAGGCTTTCCGGAAAATCACAATTTACATTTTGGCGATACATCGGTAGCCCCCAGCCTTGCAACGTCCCGCACACGGCACTTTCCCCGCAAGGCACGCCGCGCTGGATAGGAAGAGAGAGTTATTTTTTATTCCTATTTTCGGCGGCTTCAGAAAGCCGCCGAAAATAGGGGCTTTTTTCCAGACTCACCGCACAGGGTCGAGGTTTTTTGTTTATGTTTTCGCGCGCATAAGAATGCGCGCGAAAACATGGATTTTTTCCCGGCGCCTTTGCGGTGAGTTCTGAGTGAACTATGCGGTACGGCCAAATTTCTTATCAATCAAAGGAACCATCCTTGCAACTTCACCGTAACGGCTATCTTCTGGTGCTGCTGGCAGCGATTTTCTGGGGAACGATCGGGCTCTTTTACAATGCGCTGATGAGCTATGGACTATCACCGCTGGCCGTGGTTTTCTGGCGGGCCACCCTGACCGCCGTCGCCATCTTTGCCTTCGAACTGGCAAGGCATCGACGGCTACCCTTGCCGCAACGGGGAGATTGGCCGCTCTTTCTGGCCTTTGGAGCCGTCGGAGTGGCAGCCTTCTATGCGATCTACATCTATGCCATCTCCCTGGTAGGAATGGGTGTGGCGGCCGTCTTGATGTACACCGCCCCGGCCTGGGTCACATTGGCCGGAGTGCTTTTTCTCAAAGAACGATTCACCCCCATCAAGGGGACAGCGCTGCTGCTGGCCATTGCAGGCTGCGCCCTGATCAGTCGCATCTATAATGTAGGAGGAGCCCATTTCAGCGTAATCGGACTGCTGGCCGGGCTGGGCACCGGCCTGGCTTACGGGCTCTACATCCTCTTCGGCAAGGCCGCCGCAGAACGCCGTTATTCCCCCAACCTGACCCTGGCCTATGCGCTGGGAATCGGAGCGCTCTGCCTGGCGCCGTTCCAGCCGGCGGCGGAGATTGCGCAGGCCCTGACCACCCCGACCCTGCTGCTCTGGTTGATCGCGCTGGCGTTGATTCCGACCGTCGGCGGCGGGATTGCGTTCAATGCCGGGCTGCGCTATCTGCCGGCCAGCAATGCCAGCATTGTGGCAACGCTGGAGCCGGTGGTCGCGATGGTTTTGGGCTGGGCCGTGATGCATGAACAGCTGGAACTATGGCAGCTGTTGGGGGCGGGGTTGATTCTGACGGCGGTGGTGCTGTTACAAAAGAAGAATTTGTAACGTCCTGCAAATGGCGCTTTCCCTGTAAGGTACGACGCGCGGGATGGGTAGAGAGTTATTTTTTATTCATATTTTCGGCGGCTTCAGAAAGCCGCCGAAAATATGGTTTTTTTCCCAGAATAACCGCACAGGTTGAGAGTTTTTTTGTTTATGTTTTCGTGCACATCAGGATGCGCACGAAAACATGGGCTTTTTCCACGCACTGGAAAAGTCAAAAAAGCAACAGGATTATCGCGGAACTGACCGGCAGGCCCAGCAGGGCTGCAATCAAACTATAAGCCACAAGAGCCAGAAAGAAACAGATCGCCATGATTTGCACCAACGCCCATAAAAAGATCACCCCCAAAAAGATCAAAAAGAGCGTTTCCCAAAAAGTCAAAGGAGTGGAGAAAAGCGCCGGAAGATAGGAAGAACCGGGACGGGCCGGATTGTAAATCACTTCGACCGGATTGCCGGGATCGAGATCATGAGGGGAAGTCAACGTAGAAACACCGCGATCGTATTGCTTATCCACGGAATAACGATAGGAAATCCGATGCGTACGATACCAGGTATGGCGGGTAATCATTCCCATCACAGAGTTTCCAGTCTCCAGCGTGCGCTTAACCCGCCATAAACGCCAAAAGAAGAGCGCCAATCCCAGGGGAGCAAAAATGATACAAACAAAAAGCGCAGTGTAACTTAGAGCATCCACCACCATGATCTTAAAAATGGAAAACTTACGAACAATCGACCCTGCAGCCCCACGCCACGATTGACTATCCATCAAAGCCTCCCTGAATTAAATTCTTAGCACGGACACATTGTATCTCACCTCAATGAGACTATCGAGGCTGGGATCAAGATCGGCCGAACAGGTCAAAATTGATCATCCATACTCACTATTATAGTCAAAGTTGCCGATCTCCCAATCGTGCTATAATGGTTAGAGATAACGCTCAAGGCGAGGCAAAATCTATGCAGATACGCAAAACCCGGCATGCATTGGTAGTCCTCCTCAGTATCCTTCTACTGATCAGCAATGGATGCAAATCCGATCCCAACGAAACCTTTATCCAGGGAGAATGGTTCTCTCTCGATGAACACCTGGGCGGCATCCCGGGCGAAAAAGATCAGGAAGACTCTATATTTTTCGATCGCGGTGTATACAGCGAAAGCGGCTGTTGCTATATCGAATATCAGGAAAAAGGAGATTACCGCATCATCGAAAGCACCGATAACGAATTGACCCTGGAACTGTCCAATCGCGACGGCCATATCGGCGGGATTCTCGTCGATCGGGATGCCACCGTTCAAATTAAGATCCTGATCGATCGCGATGCCGATACAATTCGGGTCAATCGTACTACTTACGAACGCGTTGAACCTTAAAGGAGATTTTTTGATGTCTGATTCCAAACGTCCTATTCCGTGGATCTTACGGCCATTTGTCGCCCTCTGGGAACTGATCGCCTGGATTATCACCATCACCGGACGATTGGTCGCCGCCATTCTGGGAGGAGTCTTGATGCTGGCAGGCATTATAGCCACCCTGACCATCGTCGGCGCCGTAATCGGCATCCCCCTGTTTATCCTGGGATTGTTGCTCTGTATTCGAGCTCTGGTATAAGGAAAACAACAGCCGCCAATGCCACAAATCGAGATCTATCGCACCCCTGCCGGCTTCGAAAAGCTGGCCTCAGAATGGAACCACCTGGTCCAAAATAGTCACTCCAATTCCATCTTTATGACTCTGGAATGGCAACGCACCTGGTGGCAGCAGCTCGGTGAAGGAGAACTCTGTCTGATCGCGGTGCGCCACGAAAACGGCAACTTGATAGGGTTAGCCCCTCTGTTTTCAGGACCGGATGAAAAGTTTCGTTACACATTGAAGATTGTCGGCAGCAAGGATCTCTCGGATTATCTGGATTGGATTGTGGCGCCAGGAAAGGAAAAAGAAGTCTATAACGCCATCTTAAAAGCCCTCCTGACCCGATCTGAAATTCCCGGCTGGGAAGCGCTCTCTTTATGCAACCTGCCGGAAAATTCCCCCACTCTGGAATTCCTGCCCATACTGGCACGCAATCATGGATTAGTAAGCGAGCAAAGCCTCGACGATAACTGTCCCATCATTCCGCTGCCAACCAATTGGGACGCTTATCTCAACCAACTGAACAAAAAGCAGCGCCATGAACTGCAACGCAAGTTACGCCGCAGCACCGACCTGACATGCTCGATCGCGGACTCGGAAGAAGGTCTGGAAAACGGCCTCGCTATCCTTATCAATCTGATGGAAAAAAGCCAACCCGAAAAAGCCGCCTTTATCCAAGATATCCGCCACCGAACTTTTTTTCAAACCGTCAGTCAGGAACTGGCGACTCAAGGATGGCTAAAGATTTATATCCTGAACACCCCAGACAGAGCTGTGGCTGCTTACCTGACCTTCCCATACAACCGACGGCTTTTGATTTACAATTCCGGCTTCGATCCAAACTATGCAGCCCAAAGCCCGGGAATTACGCTGGGAGCCCATCTGATCCGCCAGGCCATCGAGAATGGTTTAGAAATTGTAGACTTTATGCGCGGAACAGAAAGCTACAAATACGATCTGGGCGGGATCGACACCAGCGTCAAGCGATTGAGATTAATCCGAGTCCTGGCGCGAATCTAACGAAAAGGCAGGAGGCAGCAATGAGCGGAATACTGGAATGCTCTGACCCCCGGGATAAGATCATGATATTCAGTGGTTCGGCCAATCCAGAACTGGCCCTGGAAATCGCCAGTTACCTGGGAAAGGAATTAAGCCCGGCCCAAATCCGCAAATTTTCCAACGACAACCTGTACGTCCATCTGGGCGCCAGCGTCCGAGGAAAAGAAGCTTTCATCGTTCAACCGCTCAGCCCCCCCTGCAGCGACAATCTGCTGGAACTGCTTCTGATGCTGGATGTGGCCCGCAGTGCCGGAGCCCGAGGCGTGCATGCCGTCATCCCCTACTATTCCTACGCCCGTTCGGACAAAAAAGACGCACCGCGCATTTCCATTGCCGGACGGCTGGTTGCCGACCTGCTGACCACCGCCGGGGCCACCCATATCATCACCATGACCCTGCATTCGCCCCAGGTCCACGGCTTCTTCAGCGTCCCAACGGACCATCTCACCGCTCATTCCATCTTCATTTCCTATTTGAAACAACAGGATTTAAGCAACTGTGTAATGCTGGCACCGGACATGGGCCATGCCAAACGGACCTTGAAACTGGCCCGAGAACTGGGATTGCCAGCGGCCGCCGGCGAAAAAACCCGTCAATCCGACGATCAGGTTGTAGTTTCAGCCATCATGGGCGACGTACGCAACAAGCGAGTCATCCTGGTCGACGATGAAATCGCCACCGCAGGCACCATCGTAGAAGTCATCCGCGCCCTGCGCAAAGAAAACGTAAACAAAGTAACCGTTTTAGGCACCCATGGACTGTTCACCGGTCCGGCAGTAGAACGGCTCAATGAAATCGACGAAATCGAAGAGATCATCGTCACCAACACCGTACCGATCAACGAAACCCACCGACCGGAACGGCTGCATGTCCTATCCGTAGCGCACATCTTTGGAGAGGTCATCTCACGCAACGTCACGGGAGAATCAGTCGGCGCCCTGTTTGAATTCTGGCCGGCAACCTGAGATTGGAAGGTTGGGAAATATGGAAGAATGGAAGTAAGACACGATTCCACGGCTGTAAATTTCTCACAATCACAGCTTAAATAAAGAAATGAGGCATTATGTTCAAAATAGCAACCTATAACGCCAATTCAATTCGGATGCGGTTACCTCAAATTGTAGACTGGCTGGCCCGGGAAAACCCGGATGCGATCTGCATCCAGGAAACCAAAGTTCAGGACAGCGAATTTCCCGCGGCCCCGATCATCGCCGCCGGCTACACCCCCATCTTTCGAGGGCAGAAATCACACGCCGGTGTCGCCATCCTCTGCAAAGAGACTCCGACCGATATCGCCTATGGACTCGACGACGGGGAAGCGCCGGACGAACCACGGCTGATCCGGGCCGTCATCAAAGGGATCTCCGTGGTCAATACCTATGTACCGCAAGGGCGGGAACTCACCAGCGATCAATATCCTTATAAATTACGCTGGCTGGCACGGCTGAAAGAGTTCTTTGCCCGGCACTACAATCCGGAGCAACCGCTGATCTGGACCGGGGATCTGAACGTGGCCCCGGAGCCGATCGACATCTACGATCCCATAGGACTACGCGAACACGTCGATTTCCATCCCGATGTACGGGCCGCACTGGAAAAGATCCGACAATGGGGTTTTGTAGACATTGTCCGCCGTCACCATCCTGAAGAAAAGGGGCTCTACACCTACTGGGACTACCGGGCCCGCACCCCGGTGGAGCGGAAGATCGGCTGGCGCATCGATCACATCTGGGCAACGGCGCCGCTGGCAGAGCGCTCCGTCAAAGCCTGGGTCGATGAAGCGGCGCGCACCAGCGTCACCAGTCCCTCCGACCATACGTTTGTGGGGGCGGAATTCGATTTATAGCTTGCGAGGAATTCAGGGAGTGTTATAATCAGGCCGTTGCCCCTGTAGTTCAATAGGATAGAACGATAGCGTCCTAAGCTGTGCGTTGGGGGTTCGAGTCCCTCCAGGGGTATTTTCATGAGCGGGTCTCTTAGAAACTATGGCCCAGATCAAAAAAAAGGTTTTGTCCACTCCTTCGGTACGATTTTGGTGATGTGGCCTCCGGTTATCTCGATGCGATCCAGCAGCAAAAGCAGAATCTCCTTCTGCTTACGCGGATCTTGATCCTCCAATCCCCGGATTGTATCCAGCGTCCTCCACATCTCCTTCTCAAAGTCATCCAGCGCCGTCTTGGGCATCGACTCTTCCAACCTGGCAATCTCTTTATCGATCGCGGACCGCAGCCGAATATACTCCGGCTTTTCGATGATCCCTTCGATGTAGCCTTCAGTGAGCCGGTCCCGCTTCTTGATCTGCGCGTCGATCTTCTTCTGCATCTCTGTGGCCTGCGGATCGGCCATTGCGCGCATGGCCGTAATTTCCTCATACAACGTCTGCTGCAACTCCTGCGAATCCGCCAATGCAGCCAGGTGAGGAATCAACTCTGCCTCAACAAAATCAGCCGAGCAGCGCACTTCCGGACACCGGCCCTTAGGCGCTGCGTGACGGTAGAGACGCTTACCCTCTTTAGTATTTCCGGCCAGTTCCGCGCCACAGTGACCACAGAAAACGATCGGAGTCAATAGATACAACCCATGCCCGGTCTGGGCCACGCGCCGGCGGCGCTGCCGCAACTGATCCCCCACCCTATCGCAAAGCTCGACCGGCAGGATCGGATCATGGGCCCCTTCCAAAATATTGGTCGGATTATCCTTCTGTCGTCCCAGGGGAAGATGACCCTGATAGAGCTGCCAGGCGCACAGGACCCGCCGCACGTCGTGCTGTTGCCAGGGCCGGATATCGCCCTGCCGGGTATACCAGGGATGATGCCCATCGTTCATCAAATCGACGAGCTGGTCATAAGTGTAGTCGCCGGTGGCAAATAGCCCGTACAAATATCGCAGGCTGTCCCATGTCTTGGGATCTGGAATCAGCACTTTCTCTTCATTGCGCATACAGCCGAACGGAACCGGCCCCCAGTGGATTCCCATGGTCTCTCGTTTATACTGGATGTTGGACTTCATCCGCTCCGAGGCTAGGTCAGACTCAAGCTGGTACATCACCATGAAAATAGTAAGGATGGCCACGCCGATCGCCGTATGGGTATCAACGTTTTCATTGACGACAACCAGCCTCAACTTACGCTCATTCATTTCATAAACCAGCTTCAAGAACTCCTGGACATTTCGATAAAGCCGACTCAGATCATAGGCTGCGACTCCGGCAATATCCGGCCGGTCCAGCTGTGCTAATAGCTCCTGCCAGCCGTCCCGATCGCTGGTGCGGCCGGATGAATGGCCTTCGATATCCTCGTACCATTCCGGCTCCAGCTCGTAGCGATTGGTTACCATCGCATCCACGACCTTCTTCTGCTTTTCTGGACTGACCAGGTCGCCGGCATTCTTGACCATAGAAAGCCGGCGATAACAGAGCATTATTTTTCGTTCTTCTTCTGCCATGCCCCCCTACCCCCTGTTTACCTGTACACCAGGAACACAGTATTTCTGACGCAAGTTTTGCAACCGCACGCCATCAACTAAATAGATGCGCGGTTGATGCATAGCCTCTTCCTCCGCCGCCTTTGTGAACGTTGCTGTCGTAACCAGGAACCCAAAGTTTGCACCTTCCCTGACTACGGCTCCCCGTAGATCACGAACAACGGACGGACCAATCGGATTTACATAACGCTTGCACTGCACTAAACCACGCTTCCCATTCTGCACGACCACAAGATCAACTCCGCCGTCGTTAGATTTCCCAGTGTGCAAAACATGGCACCCCATTCCCTCAAACATAGTACCGACGTAAAGCTCAAAATCCGTGGGATTGATTGGAGCATGCTGAGCATTCTTTAACGCTGCAACCTGATGGCGGAGATGATCTTCACGACTACGGCGTTGCTCTGTTTGTTGAGATTCTTTAATCAACCTCTTAACATTCCGTTGTTCGTGATCTGCCTTCTGTAAAATCTCCCGTTGCCGTTTCTGCTCATACCTGACTCGCCCCCAGAATCCCGTGCGTTTGAGGGGAAGATCCAATCCATCCAAAGCCCGCTTTTTTGCTATCTGCATAACTCTAAACTGAGTGATTGCAGCTTGAAGAATAAATAAAACAATAAAAATACCTATCGCCCACCATATCTGAGACTCTGATAAAAGAAATTTTTCTTCCATCACAAACACCTCATATAAAAAATAAGAGCCGGGTAGCAAATCTACCCGGCTCTTATTATGTACATGTTTTAATAATTGGTCAACCATTATAAAACCATTAAGGTGTTCTTTTTTCTCTCATTAGTTTTACGAGATAGATAACAATAGTCTGATCATCAGAGGATAGAGAATCGAAATTCAACATCAATTCTCTAGCTCGCACTGAATACTCAACGTTTGGATCTGGGTCCATAATTCCGGCTTTTACAAAAACCAACGAAGGAGATAATTTCAGGGCCCTCGCAATAGAATTACATGTTTCAGGCCCAGGAGTTCTTCCACCTGTTACAATGTTGCTAAGGGTTCCAGTAGACATTCCAGCATGACGGGCTAATGAAGACCAGTTCCATCCCCGTTTTTCAAGCTCTGCTTCGATAAATTCCACAAAATCAGAATTAGGGTTTAAAGTCATTCTCTCCTCATCTCCAAAATAAAAGAAGGCAAACACTAATACATTATTACCTATTTTTTGCTTTCAATGAGAAGAAAAATACAGCATATTTCACTATTGACAGCTAATGTGTTATACATTATACTTTCACTTGAAAGTTAAACATCAAATATCTTGCAAAAGAAAGGACATCAAGATGATTGAACAAAAACGTACGAAGATGAAACTTCTCCAAGCACTCGTACCTGTCGATCTGTACAGCGAACTGACCACCGAAGCCGAAAAATCAGGAGAGTCTTTGTCAACTATCGTTCGTTCTATGCTGCGCGATCGCTACGAACCGCACGGGAAGGATGGTGAGAAAGCGCCGTGCGCGCCAGCACAAAACTCGTAATCACCCGAAGGATAGACGCGTTGGAACGCGACGACGATATAGACAACGTCGAACGAAGAAAACGCATTACCGTTTTAACCCTAATACTGATCACAGACCAAGACATAAAAAATCCCCCAGCTGGAGACGACCAGCCAGGGGAAGCGGAAGACCGGAGCTTTTGAGGCCCCGCAACCTTTTTTGATTATACCTCAAAGCCAACCGGCCCGCAATCATTAACCCTTTAGTTGCAGCACTAGCGGGAGGCGACCATGCTAGAACTACTTATCGACGCACTGCGTTTCGAAGACTGGCCCGGCCATCTGTTGACGGCCTGGCGTTTGATTACCCGACAGATTAGCCCTGAAGATCGATGCCGGGTTGTTCCTCAGAACAACGAAACCATCCCCGTTTGTGACGAACCGTTTTGCTTCTACGTCGGTTTCCCCTGCGAACTCCCCAATGGGACGACGGCTCACTACTGCGAATGGCACGCGCGCCAGCACGGGATTTGCCCGGAGTGCTACGAATTCCACGACGGGGAAGAAGGCTTCGAGATTTCAAAGTTGGGGATTTGCGATTCATGCATAGAAGGGCTAAAGCATGAAAACTAAAATAATCATCGTTCTTGCAATTTACCTTCCGTTCTTTGCGGCGCTCAACATCGGCGCGTTTATGTTCTGGGACTGGATCATACCTGATATCTGGCTTATGCCTGAGGGGTTCCTGGCATTTATCGCCACGGCAATCACGGTTATTTTCATCCAGTCTGTTTTCATCAAGATCCTGGAAGCGTACCAGCGAAAGGTGAAAAATGGAAAACGATAACACCTTTGCCTGCCCACACTGCGGCGGCCAGCTGCGCGTCATCCCCGAAGAGACCCTGCTGAGCGGCGCTGATCCTGAGAAGATGGATCTCCTGGCCCAGGCCATCGGCTTGCCGCGGCCCGCTATGCACCGCCGGCCGGACGGCATTGCCCAACGCACCGCCTACCGGCCAGTGCCCGGAGTGGGGGCTGTCGCCGGCGCAATGATCCCCGAGCAGTGGACCGAAGCCTACTTCCAGCAGCCGGCCCGCAATCCCTCAATTGCCGGCGATGTGATCGTTCCCCTGTATCAGTCCCTGGCCAGCGGCGCGATGGCCGGAGTGCTGGTCGCCATTCCTACCCTGGCCTGGTCCTGGCCGTGGACGGTGCCGGCCGTCTCTGCCGTGGTGGCCACCGCCGCCGTCTGGGCCTGGCGGCTGGTCGATCTCGTCGATCTGCTGCGCAAGGTTGAACGGTGGACCAACACCGACCTCAATAACGACGGCAAAATTGGTGAGGCACCGGTGTCCGTCGTAAAGATAGAGACCACGGTCAAAGATGAGCATGGGAATGTGCAGCAGATGACCTTCTGCGATGTACGGGCCAGTGACGACCAGCTTCGGGATCTGGCCTGGGGGCTCATCATGAATCGGCGACCGTTCTCCCGGCAGGAGTGGACAACCGGACCCAACAAAGCCTTCACCGATCCTGAGTTCCGGCGAATGCGCCAGGACATGATCGATGGGGGGCTGGTCCAGGTCGCCGGCGAGGGAGCCAATGCCGGATACCGGCTCACATTGACCGGGCGGAAGTTCCTCAATCAATACCTCCCCCACCCTGCACCGGTTGGGGGATCGGTTGGGGGCCTCCACACCCAACCAACCAACACCAACCAATAGGAAAGGAATGAAAAAATGGACATCAATGATTATCTGGAAAATGCCCGTATCAAAGCTGCGGCGTTAAAGGCCGATCGGGAGCGCGAAGAAGAAGAGCAGCGCAAAGCCAGAATGGAACACATTACCTGGTTATGGATGGAAGTTATTGAGGCTGCCCATAAACTTGTCCCTGACGTTCTTAAACCCCTGGTGTGGGTACCGAGTGAATACATAAACCTAATCGGGGAGCCCGGCGAAGTTTCCTATGTCTATGTAAAAATCAACGACAGCTACGACATCATGGTCATCAAAATGATTAACGAGGGATATGGATTCAAGCCGGATAAAAATCCGGTTATCGTTCACACGCAACCGCGTCCCAATCTGAATGACAGCTCAGAAGAGGTTATATCCTTCAATGGCAGCCGCAGCTATAGCCTGGACGAAATCGACCTGGCATTCGCTCACGCATGGGAAGTGTACGGGCAAATCGAGTCCATCAAGGGCAGCCTGGATGAAATTCAAAAGCGGGACATGGAAATACGAAACGGAAATACTACGTTGCGGGAACAGATGATGCGCCGGTTGGAAAGCGCTCTGATTAACGCGCAGAGCCCTGATCCGTATGTGCAGCATTCTGGAAACATTGAAGTTATTTCCCTGGTTGTTGAGTCGCTTATCACCATCGCCCACAACGGCTTCGACGAGTAATAGCCATGAGAAACCTACAACGTCTACAGTCAATACTGCAAACCATGGCCGCACTTTTGGAATATGAAGCCCAGGGACTTTCTGGCAGAGAAGAGTCATCCTGTGAAAAGTTTGCCTTTATCTTCAACACTTACGACAAAGAGACAGACGAGATTACATCAACAAAAATGGTTACCACATCCGAAATGATGGACTTACTTGATCAGGCCCGCAATTGTGGAATGGTGATATCCGTCTTCGAACTTGGCGATTGTTTACTAGCCTGGAGGAACGAATGAGCACAAAGGACGAACCTGATGGAACACCGTTTTTACTGTCCTTTACGGTCTACTTTGCAATTCTTATCATTGGTGGGTTTTTAATACACGAAAGTCAACAATACACACCTTCATATACGACAGAGGCACGGACGATCCGCAAAACATTCGCCGAATACGAATACAAAAAAGAGGCTCGTTACTACGTCGTTGACACCACCATGGAAGTATACGCCGTTGATTTCAATACCTATGCAATTCTGGATCCCGGGTGTGAGATAACGCGAACTCAAGAGATTCTCACACATCCAAGAGGAACCGTTATTACCCGCAGCGTAACCATTGAAGTTAAGTCTTGCCCTGAGGAGTAACCATGGGAAAACAAAAATACACCATTGTATTTTTGGAGCATCAAAACGGAGAAACATCTATCGTTTCGGTTCGGAAGTTCCCGGAACAACGAAACGAATCTGAACGCGCATTCATGATGTATTTAGAAGAAGCACATAGTGAGCGATCTACAAAGGAATGGGTTCCACGATTCTTCACCGGTGAAATAGACGTTGAAACAGAACAAAAGCTGTGGTCAGTATTCCAGAAAACGAGGATTACATGACCACCTTAATCGCCGTGTTCAACGCTGAGGGCAAGTGCGTGCAACGCTGTGACGCCAAATGCTACGAGGCCCAGGACGACAAGTGTACCTGCGTTTGCCACGGGCGGAACCACGGCGCGGGACGGAAGCAGGCCATTGAGAATACACGCGAGCTGGCTGAGTCCTGGGTGGAAGAATATGCCCGGCAAAACGGGATCCAGGTGGAGAAGATCCACCTGGCTGAAGAAGTGCAGCAGATGAAGCTGTTTTAAGGAAAACCATGGACGAAAAGAAAAAAAAGATCGAACTGGTTCATAAAGTATTTTCAGTCTTGAAAATAGCTACGGTAATAGGGTTATTCATTATTGGGTCTCGACGTATCGAATTTATGTACATGATGGCAGGAGCAATGATAGGGTTTTTTGTGATTGCCATTTTCAAAGAGCAGGAGGAAAAGAACGATGACCGAAACAAACGAAACCCATCCTGAATTTCAGATCAACGACGCCGTCTACTGGGGCGAAGGCACCGACGAAGAAGCCGGTATCATCAAAGCCTTTTCGATGAGCGGGGCCCTGGCCTATATCATCGACTACCGCTGGAAGTACCACCAGGTCCCGGTACGCCAGCTGACGAAGATCGAAAAACGAGAAGCTCAATGATGATCCTACCGATAATCGGACTGGTATGCGGAACCCTGCTAATTTACGTCGGATCATACAAGCAAGAAATGTTTATCGACTGGTGTGAACCATTCGATTTCACAATCACTGGAGTAGTACTGGTTGCAGTTTGCCTGATTCTCATTGCTGAAAATCTCGGATTTCTACCCATCAATCAGCACGGACAGATATTATCCGTTATCAAACACACAGTGAATAAATAAGGAGAAAACCCCATGACTACCATGTTATTAGCCATCGATCCCGGCGCCGGCGCTATCAAACTGTACGGCGATTTCGGCTTTGTAGAACTGCCGTCCATCATTGCGATCGACGGCGCGGCCGCTGTTTCGTCCCTGGCCGGCCTGACCACCTCCGAGCGGCCCGTCCATCTGGTCAGCGATAAAGGCAGCTTCCTGGTCGGCACGACGGCCCACGAATGGGGCCGGCCGGTGGAGAACCTGGATCATGACCGCTTCACCGGTGCACCCGAAATGGAGGGCCTGCTCTGCGCCGCCCTGGATAAAGTCGTCGTCGGCCTGAACGAGAAGTTCAATGTGATCGTCGGCCTGCCGTTGGAGACCCTGACCGGCGACGAGGCGGCCGTCAATGTGCAGGCCGTCAAGAACTGGCTCAGTGGAAAACATGCCTGGACGGCCGACGGGCGGCCCAGCGTGGTGAACATCGAGAAGGTAAAGGTTACGTCGCAGCCGATCGGCGCGATGATGGACTGGCTGCTGGATGACGCCGGGCACTACATTCCAGAACGAAAAGTGCTGGCCGGCAAGGAGATCGGCATTCTTTCGGTGGGCATGAACACCATCGAAATGCTGGCCGTCCACAACATGCAGATCCAGCAACGGTTCACGGCCGGCCGGGCGATGGGGGTGCGCCGGCTGCTGGAGATCCTCAATCCCAACGACTTATACAGCCGGGGCGAGATGGACGCCCAGCTCCGCTCCGGCACGCTGGAGGGAATCAACAAGGCCCTGCCGATCTGGTCCAGTGAAGTTTCGGACACCATCAACAAGCGATGGGGCAACGCCTGGCAGCGGTTCGCGGCCGTGATCGTAGTCGGCGGCGGGGCCATGCTCTTGCAAGATATGTTCACCCGGAAATTCCAGGGGCGGGCCTGGTTCCCTGATATGCCGGTCCTGGCCACGGCGCGGGGCCTGTTCAAGTTCGGGCTGAGGAAGTAGCCATGAAGCGCTTATTACGATTCATGCTCGAAGTCTTGATCGTTGTCGGCGTAAGCACCTGGGTGGTTTTCAAAGCCGCGTTGTTGGTGTTGCTGATCATAGACGATGTGGTTTCAAAAGGGGAACTGCCATGGTTAAGAAACACCGGGCACCTGGGGGCGGACGGCCGCCGGCAGAACTGCGGCCTGTAGTCCACAACTTGAAGCTGTTGCTTTACCCGGGCCAGGACGACGACCTGATCGCCGTCCTGGCGCAGGTCCCAGCCGGCCAACGTTCCAGCGCCGTCAAGGCCATGCTGCGGACAGGGAAGCTCATTGTACCACAGCTGGAACAGGGACCCGACGACGGCGATCTGGACGACGCTTTAGATAATCTAACATTCTAATTTCGTGACGCAAGAAATAAGGTCTTATTTCTTGCGTCACGAAATAAGCCAGGGGGAAATACATGGACAACACAAGAATGCTTTCAAACGCTCTTCAATATGCTGAATGGGGATGGGCCGTGTTTCCATTGATCGGGAAGCGGCCGTTGACCGGGCATGGATTCAAAGATGCTACCACAAACCCGGAGACGATCCGGGCCTGGTGGGCAGATCATCCGCTGGCGAATATCGGACTCTCCGCCTGCGCTTCCCATCTGGTCCTGATCGACCTGGACGACAAGGATGGACGGGATGGAATCACGGCATGGGAGCAGTTAAAGCTGGACTATGGTTTTTCCGATGATGGGGCGTTGAAATCCATCACGGGGGGCTATGGTCAGCACCTGATCTTCACAGCGCCGGACGGAATCGTTATCCCCAACACTACCGACCAGCTGGCCCCAGGGATTGAAATCAAAGCCAGCAGCGGGTATATCGTTCTGCCGCCGTCGATCCATCCCAACGGCAACGAATACCTGCCCATGAATCATTGGAACCGTAAACCCGGCCCGGTTCCGTTCGAGCTGTTGCAGCTCATCATGGAAAAAGAACCGCCGCAGGTGGAGCTACAGCCAGCGCGGCCGGCACCGGCGTCAGGCCGCGCCGCGGCGTATGCGGAAACGGCATTAGCCAACGAACTCAATTTGCTGGCCGGCACTGCGCCGGGGGGCCGGAACCGGCAATTGTTCAAGTCTGCGGCGGCGTTGGGGCAGATCATCGCGGCGGGCTGGCTGGAGCAGGGGCGAGTCGAAGACCAGCTTCTCCAAGTAGCGGTCGCCATTGGCCTGACGGATCGAGAGTCGCTCAACACGATTGCCAGCGGGATCGAGGCCGGGAGCGCCACCCCCAGGGTTATCAAAGAGCTGGAGGTATCTCAGCCAAAGCCAGTTCCTCCCCAGGCGGAACCGGCACCGGCACCTGAACCGGAGCAACCCACTGATAAAACGCAGGAAGAACAAATCGAGTGGCTGGATGCCGACATGCTGATCAATGCTTTGAAGCGAGGGGAGACCGGAGACGCGGAGATCCTGGCCAAAATATTTCAGGACAAGATTGCCTTCGATCATGCAGAAGGCACGTGGTTCCTGTGGGACGGGCAGAATTGGAACACCGACGAGACCGGACAGATCACAGGACTGATCACGTCGGCTGTTTTCAAACAGTACGTTAAAGCCTCAGAACAGGCCATGCGGCAGGCCGACATGAAGAAAGCCGATGAACTGAATAAGAACGCTACCCGGCTGTGCAATCGTAACAGAATATCCAATGTCCTGGAGCTGGCAGGTCGGCAGCCTGGCATCGGGATAACCGGCAATGAATGGGACAGCAATCCCTGGCTATTGGGAGTCAGGAACGGCGTCATTGACCTGCGCACAGGAACGTTCCGCCCAGGCGCACCTAAAGACTATATCCGCAGTGTGACGACGACGCCGTATCAACCGGATGCCGATTGCCCCCGGTTCAAGCAATTCCTGATGGAAATCTTTAGCAACGATGTTGAGCTGTGCGCTTATGTACAACGGCTCTTCGGTTATGGAATAACCGGATTGACCGACGACCATGTATTTCCAATTTTCTGGGGCGGCGGCCGAAACGGCAAGGATACGTTACTGGAAACATTGGCCAGCGTCTTGGGCACACACATTGCCAGTCCCGTGGCAGAAAGCATTGTCGTGGCCTCTCAAGCGGCGCGGTCTTCAGGAGCGCCAAATGCCGATCTGATGAGCCTGCGAGGATTGAGGCTATGTTGGGTCAGTGAAACCGAAGAAAGCGCCAGACTGAATGTGGCACAGGTAAAAAAACTGACCGGCGGTGGGCAGATCACTGCACGGGCACCTTACGGCCGACGCAATGTCACCTTTATGCCAGGCTATCTGATCCTGCTGCTTACCAATCATAAGCCAACGATTCCGGCCGACGACAACGCGATCTGGATGCGTGTCAATCTCATCCCTTTTAATGAAACCTTTAAAGACAATCCGGATCCCAACAATCCGCACGAACATCCCAAAGACGCCAGGCTTCGAGAAAAGATGGTAGCTGAAGCCCCTGGAATTCTCAACTGGTTGATTCAAGGATGTCTGGAATGGCAACGTATCGGCCTCAATCCACCGGAAGCAATCAGAGCCGCTACGGAAGAGTACAAACGCGACGAAGACATCATGACTCTGTTTATCGAGGAATGTTGTGTTATCGATAAAAAAGCCTTTGTGGAAACGAGCGAACTGCTAAACGAATACAACAAATGGGCCGAGTCTTACGGAATGCGACCTTTAGGTATTAAGACCTTTAGTCAGAGGATATCGAAGCGCTTCGACAGTGGACGTAATCCAAACCCTGAAAACAGACGTAAAGGCTTTTTTGGAATTGGGCTCATTCAGGATACCAATTCCAAAAAGTGAAACTTTCGTAACTTTCATAACAGAACATAGGTATAAAGAACCTTAACTCAGGAATAGTTTTGCAGCAAAGTTTCAAAGGTTGCAAAGGTTTCACTTTTGGAAAAGTGAAACTTTCGTAACTTTCATAACAGAACATAAGTATCAAGAACCTTAATTCAGGAATAGTTTTGCAGCAAAGTTTCAAAGGTTGCGAAGGTTTCACTCGCCCAAAAAGTGAAACCTTTGAAAGTTTCGTAACCGTATAAAATAGTTACCCACAACACTTTTCACCAAAGGTACCCTCACCAAAGTTACGAAAGTTTCACTAGTTAACAAGTCAACTAATTTACGGAGTAGGTAATGAAAAGCTTCCCTAAATTCATTCCAGCCCTGTTTTTACTTCCCTTCATCCTGGCTTCCGTGCTGCGCGGGCCTTCGGATTTCGCGGTCTACGCTCAGGCGGTGCACCAGGTTCTGGGCGGGGCCCGGCTCTATACCGACGCGGTGACCTTCTACTATGCGCCCTGGGCCGTCCTGGTCTTTGTTCCGTTCGCAGCATTGCCGCCGATCGCCGGCCAGGCGGCGTTCAATCTGGCCTCCATCCTGGCCCTGGTCTGGGCCGTTACCACGCTTTCCGGCGCTCAGCGGTGGCAGGCGGTGGCGCTGGCCACCACGACCATGTTCTCGGCCTGGCTGATTATGTGCAGCCAGGTGGACGCTTTGATCCTGGCCGGCGTGGCGTTGGGCTACCTGGCGGTCGAGCGGCGGCGGCCCTGGCTGTTGGGCCTGGCCTATGTGGTGATGGGAATGAAGCCGACCAATGTCCTGCTGCCAGCGTTGTTGCTGGGGCTGGCGGTGTTGCGGTGGCCACGGCGCGAGCTGGTGAAGATAGCCGTCCTGCCGGCGTTGGCTCTGGCGGTCGGTATTGTGCTGACCGGTCCTGATTGGCCGGTGCGGTTCGTGGCCTATCTCCAGGCCCATCCCAATCCGGATCCCTACGGCTTGATTTCGCCCTGGGGTATGGCCCTCTATCGGACCTCCCCTTGGGGAAACGTCGGGCCGGTGGTGCTGGGCACGGCCGGGGCCGGGGCTTTTGGCTTCACCTTCATACAGCGCCGCGACCTGCGGGAATCCTTGCTGGCGGTGCTGGCCCTGGGCCTGTTGGCTTCGCCGTATGTGATGGTCTATCACGTGATCTACGCAGCGCCGGCGGCGGCGCGCCTGGCAAAGGCCGATCGGCGCACCGGTGCTCTGCTGGCCGGCATTGCGTTGGTCGATCTGGCCATGTTCTGGTCCGGCCGGGGCTTCTTCCTCTGGCCGGTCTATGTGGCGGCGGCAGCGCTGTTTTCAATGCTAACGCAACGGAGGAGCTATGAGAACCTGGTGGCGTAGTAAACCCATGTCTATAGCCGAAACGCTGAAAGGCGCTAAACGCATTGTCTATGAGGAGCTCGAGCGTATGCTTTCAATCGGAAGAAATCCATCTGTAATGTCGTTGGCAGAACGAACCGGATACAGCGAACCTACAGTATGGAAATCGCTAGATTATCTTCGTAACATCGGCTTAATTGAAATGTATCAACCAAAACGAGGGATGCCGGCCCAATATAGAATTATTAGTTAACATTAACTAACTGGCTAAGTTTTTTAGTTTCTTTCTCTGGTCGGTTTTGCTACTATTGTGTCATGGTCGCCAACCAGAGACTAACAAGGAGCGCTTCCGGCGTTGTCTGGGGTGCGCCGGCTCTGGCGCTCCTTGTTGCGTCTATCGGCTCAATCTGTCGGGCCGATTCATTCTTCTGGTTCCTGGTCTGGTGCGGTTACGGTCTGTGGTATCTGGCAATGGTCCGATTGCCGGTACGGTACCTTGAAACTGGTTTACGGGTGGTCGCCGGAGTTGCCGCAGCTCTCCCCCTGGCTGCGGCGCTCCGGCAAGGTCTGCGCCCGGAAGTGCTGGGCCTGAACCCCAACGCTTACGCCTCGCTGCTCTTGCTATTCCTCCCCTGGCTGCCGGGGCCCGGGCTTTTTGTGGGTCTGGCGGCGTTGGGTATCACCGGCAGCCGCGGCGCCTGGCTGGCCCTGCTGGTGGCCACGGTGGCATTACGGGGCGAGCGCCGGGTAAAGGTCGCAGCGTTGATTATTGCCCCAGCCCTGGTGGGGGCGTTGATCTGGATACGGCCGGAGACGGTAACGGCGCGGTTGGCAGTGTGGTCCGAGGCGGTGACCTTGTTTTCACAACGTCCGTTCACCGGCTGGGGCCCCGGTTGTTACCACTGGCTTTCGTCGATCGAGGTGGGGAAGTCCCATCCCGACAATGCGCTGCTGGCCATCCTGGCCGAGCAGGGGATGATCGGAGCGGCCGCATGGCTTTGGGCGGTGGTCAAGGTAGGGCGGCGGGTAGCGGCGTCAGGGGAACGCCGGGAGCAGCTGGCTCTGACAGCCTTCGGGCTGCATCAACTGGTCGATTCCACATTTTTCAATCCGTGGGTCGGGATAACGGCGCTGGCGATCCTGGCGCTGATGAAATCTAAGGAGGTCTCAGATGGACGACATTCGTGATGCGTTTGAAAGTATTCCCTGGTGGGGATGGGTTATTGTCCTGATTGTTGGTGTAGCGATTTTAGTAGCAATACTTTATTTCCTGGGCGTGCCGACATGGGCAATCCTGGCAACAGTCGGCGCAGTCGTCATTGGCGGCCTGGCCGGCTTTGCGAAGACGCTGTTTAGCGGGGGATAAACGATGGATGAAACGCAGGCTCCGGAAGTACAACCTGAACCAACACCTCAACCGGAAGTTCTTCAACGCGGGGGGAGTCTGGTGGCCTGGGCCGCCGACCATCCCAACGCCATGTGGGTGGCACTCCTGGTTCTGGCTGCACCGTATTTCGTTCTCTGTTTTGGCCTCACCGTGGCAATGGCCGGAGCCTTGATCGTGGGGTGTCCGGCTTGCAGCGGAGGCTGAAATGGCGTGGGCCTCCTTTGTGGCGGCGCGGGATGCGCGAGCTTTGAGTCTATTCCTGGTGGGGGTGAGCTGTGCAATCATCATCTGGCTGTTCCCTCCGAAGTGGCGTCCCTGGCTGGCGCTTCTATTTCTATTGTGCCTCGCTTATGCCGGGTTTGGCGCTGCGAGTCTACCTGGCTCTTTTTAAAGAAGAGCTGTGGTATGACGAAGTCTTCAGCGTCCTGGTGGCGCGCCTGCCCCTGCCGCAATTGCTGGCCGCCACGGCCGGCGACGTGCATCCACCCCTGTATTACCTTTTACTCAAAGCCTGGTTGTGGTTCTGGGCGGCGCTGCCGCTAGAAGCGGCGGCACGGTCTCTCTCGTTGTACCTCAGTCTTATCACCCTGATTCTCTTCGGGGTAGCGTTGCAGCGGTTGGGGCTGAGCCTGAAACAAATGGCAGTGGCCGGGATACTGGCGGTCTACTTTCCCAGCCTGATCTACTTTGCCGCCGAGGCCAGGATGTACGCCTTGCTGGAATTCGAGGTGATGGCCGGATTGCTGGCCCTGACGGATCGCCGGTGGTGGGTGCGGATCTTCGGCGGCGGCTTCGCCCTGGGGGCGTTGGCCTGGACCCACAACGTGGGATTGTTCTATGCCGCCACCCTGGCCGGCATGACCCTGATCCTGCGTTGGAAGCAGCCGCGAGTGATCGGCGAGCTGGCCACGGCCGGCACGCTGGCGGCGGTAGCCTGGATGCCCTGGGCTGTGGTTCTGCTGAACCAGGTCAAAGCGACGCAGGCTGGATACTGGACCTGGCTGCCGGACGCGGGTACGCTGGCTTACATGGTATTTCGGGCGGTCTTTTATCCTACCTGGCTCCCGGGCGTCGATCCGCTCTGCCTGGTCATGATGCCGATATTGGCCTGGGCATTGATGCCGGCCTTATACCAGGCCGATCGGAAAGCCCCGGCGTTGCTGCTGGGGACGTTGGGACTGGCCTTGCTGCTGGTGGCGGTTTCCTGGGTTACCGGCGTGGGCATTCTGATGCACCGGTCGCTGGTGCCGGCAGCGTTCTTCCTGGCAGCCGCTCTATCTTTGCTTTGGGATCGGGCTGAGCAGCGACTGGTGCTGGCGACGTTGTTCCTGGGCTGTCTGGGAATGGACGCCGCCTATTTGAACGGCAAGCAGATCAGCGACAGCGCGATGTTACAAACGATCGCCGAGCAGGCGCAGCCGGGAGACATCCTGTACAGCTCCAATTCTTCCGCCCTGCCGGCGGTGCTCTATGCTGATCTTCCTGTCGTCTTCTTGCCGCCGGATCCGGGGATTCGCGAAGGGCTTTCGTTACAGACCATGCAGGCTATAGGGCTGCCCCTGGCCAGACCCGCACAATTGCCGGCGGGCCGGATCTGGGTATTGAACACGGTGCTTCCCCAAACAACACAAACAGAAATCCAGACCATGGAAGAATTTATCACGGTTTGCCCGGGGACGCTTATGGAATCTGTATCGGCTGACGGCGATGTAGCGCGGAGTGCATTATGGTTAATCGATCCATGCCCAACATTGTCGCAACGTTGATCGCCCGGCTGCGGCCGTCGCCGGTATCGCCGGTGCAAAATGCGCCGGATGACGCACCGGTGGCGGAAGATGTGCCGCCTATGGCTGAACCTGGACCTGTGCCGGCGGCGAAACCGGGACTGTGGGCCTGGCTGAAGTTTGCCCGGCCGGAATCTGAGGAAGAACATCAGGACAGGATGGACCGGGCTGATGAAAAGCGCCGGGCCAAAGAGCAGCAGGAGCTGGAGCGCAACAAGCTCAAGGTCACGCGCCGGCTGAAGCGCGATTTGCAGCGGGAGATGAACCGGGCCATCAAGCGGCTCATTGCCAGACTTACTCAGATGGAGCTTGCCTGGTTCTCTGCCGGCAAGAACAAGAAGATTTCCCGGTTGCAATTTGTGGAAAAGGTGGCCACGCCGGCCGCCATCTATTTGCGTGTCGATACGGTGCGGATGCCGAGGGGCGTCAAAACCTCGGACATCGACCAGCCGGAAGTCTTGCAGGATCTCGGGCTTTCGGTGGGCGCACCGGTGCGGGCATATACGCATTACGAACACGGCTTCTGGTTGATCGTGGAACGGGCCAACGGTTTGGCCTCGATTCCGAACTATTTGGAATACTCCGAAGTCGCCAATCTGATGCCTGACAGCGCCCGCATGACGGATATTCCCCTGGGGATGGGGTCCAACCAGCGTTTTTACCATTTCGACCTGGCCGAGGCTCCGCATGTCCTGGTTGCCGGGGCGACCGGCTTCGGCAAGTCGGTCATGATCCACAACTTGCTGACCGGCCTGATGCGCCGGGCGAAACCTTCCCAGGTGCGCCTGGTGCTGTGCGACCTGAAAGGCGGCATCGAGCTGGGTGTCTATGAGGGCGTGCCGCACCTCTACGATCAGCGCCGGCAGTCGAAGCTGGAGACCCTGCCGGAGCCGGAAGAAGGGACAGCGGAAACAGTGGACATCGATAACCTGGCCTGGATTGACGCGACTACCGCTCCGGTTCCCGAAGCGCCAGGGAAAAAGAAAACCTTCGTCATCGAGCCACGGGTCTACGACCGGCGGGAAGATGTGGCTCCGATCCTGCAACAGCTCTATTACGAGCTGGAGCGGCGGAACCAGCTCTTTAAAAAGGACCACGTCCGCGACCTCAACGGCTGGAACTACAAGCACCACGGCCCGCGCTATTTGCCCCGGATCATCTGTGTGATCGACGAGATTGCCAATGTGATGCTGGACAAAAAGGAACGCACCGAAGTGGAACGCCTGCTGGCCGACATCGCGGCCCGAGGCAGAGCGCCGGGCATCCACCTGGTGATTGCCACCCAGCGGCCGAGCGTCGATGTGATCACCGGCCTGATCAAAGCCAACTTCCCGACGCGCATTGCCTTCAATACGGCCTCGCAGGCCGACAGCCGCGTTATCCTGGATAACTCGGCCGCGTCCGGTCTGGGCGTGCCGGGGCGCCTGATCTTCCAGCAGGATCAGAAGCACTTTGTGTGCCAGGCGCCGTTCGTCAGCGAGTCCTTTGTCCAGGATTTGGTGGGCAATCTTATCGAAGGTAAGGTGATTGAAGAAGTCCACCACAGCGTCAGCCGGCAGGATATGGCGCGGTATGTCTTGGCGGAAGAGGCCGGGTATCTGGGCATCGACCGGATCTACGCCCGCTTCCGCGGGCAGGGGATCACCCATGAAGATGTGCGAAACTGGGTCGCGGAGATCCAGGTGAGGAAAGAGCCTTTGCAGGTAGACGACAAATTCTATGGGCTTCAGACCGACAAGCGCGGCCGGCTGCGTCTGGTAGAGCTGGGGCCGGACGGCAAACCGGTCATTCCCCAGGTAACGCCGGAAGATCTCTTCCGCTGGGCCTTGGAAGAGAACGAAGGAAAGTTCGACAGCAGAACCGTTTATAAGGCTTATCGACAATCTATCAGCAAGGCTACGGTTGAAAATATCGGCTCTGAATATGAAGGCAAAGAAATCAAGATAGGCCGGAAGGTTTACCGATTAGACGCTGCTCAAGGAAGAACTCCAAGAAAATTAGTTTTAGTGGAGTAACGCAACTTGTGTCCCGGATTCGTGTGCCTGATTTATGCAAGCGGGACACAAGACACAACAAAACGTAACATTTAACATTTTTCACCTTTGTGTCCCGTGTCTTGTGTCCCAAATATTGTAGGCTAACTGCCCACCCTGGACACAGGCAAAAGTTTTCAGGACACAAGACACAAAAAATGGAGCCTTATGGAAACCATAACTGAAACTCAAACCTATACCACCACGATTTACACCACGATCTTACCATCGGGTGGGCAAGGGGTGGTGATTGCGCGAGCCGACTTTGGGGATCTGTTGATTCTCTCGGCATTGCTGCTGCTGGTCTTCATCCAGTTTGCACGCTGGACCCGCGAGTGGGGGCGGCGATGATGATTATTGTTTTGGGATTGCTGGTGTTGTTTCCGGTGTCCATTGTCGCCGATATGATGGGCGTCATCATGGTTCGTTTGTGGAAGATGTGGGGCGCGTCATGATCGGCGACTTTGAAGCCTTTGCGGCGGTGGTCGCCCGGCCGTTGGTGGAGCTGGCGGTCGGTGTTGTTATCGGGATCACATTGACTTTATCGGCAGTGACTCCGTTTCGGGCCTGGATTGCCCGACAATCCGCAGCCGAAACGTCTCACGAGAAAGGAGGGGAACAGTAAATTTCGCGGTTTAATCTGTGGTCATTTGTACACCCCAAAAAAACAAATTCATTATCAGGCACAGGAGGATGCCATGCCTACGATTTCGATCGATACCAATTTGATCTTCAGCTACGCTTCGAGCGTAGTCACCATGATGATGCCTGTAGTCGGCATCAGCGCCGGATTCGGGCTGGGCTTCGGCCTGGTCAATAAGATCTCCGGCATGTTCAGTCACGCCATCTAACCGGAGCATTCACCATGCCCAAGCGGCGCACAGTCATTACCCTGGACCCGGAGTATGTGCCCTGGCAGGCCGGGGCTCCCGATCCGGTAAGGCTGCGGCGGCCGCCGCGGCCGAAGTGGTTCTTTCTCGTTAAGGTCGGGATTTTCATCGTTGGCTTTTTGGGATTGGCGCTGTTCACAGCGTTCTCGCGGCAGGCTCCGGGCGCTGCGCCCCAGACGCAGCCGCCCGCGCCTGGCCCCACTTTGGCTCCGCTGGTCACGGCCGATCCCAACAGTGAGGCCCTGATTTACTACGGGGGCAAAGCCGGGACCGTCACGTTGGGCTTCACGGCCGGGACGAAGGCTTTCACCTGCGAGACCTATCAGGTGGCCGGCGATGACGGGCAGATCTTTGCCGCCGGCGACACGAAGCTGGGGCCCAACATTTCCATGTATCGCTATGCTTCGGGCTTCATCGTTTGCGACGGTGTGCGCAGTGAGGTGGTGCCGTGAAACGCCTGGCGTTTTCGGTGGGGTTGGCTTTGGCGTTGCTGGCGCTCTGGACGGGCCTGATCTATGCGCAGGTGCTCTGGGAATGGCATGAAGGCGATGATTGCGGCCTGTGGAACGATCCCACCTGCGGCGTTTCCGGCTATGCAGTCGTGAGCGGCACGTCGGGTTACAACGGCATCGTCATTACCACGTCCTATTGCAGTCAAGGGGTGGTCTCGGTCACGGCCAGCGGCGGCTATCCCGGCTATTTCGGGATGATCTGGAATGAGACCACCGTCCTGACTGACATTGAGAGCACTCCGGGAACCTTTACCTTTACGACGCAATTCCACGGCAGCGGAAACGACGAGCTTATCCTGCACTCTTACTATTACACCAATCCCGTCTTGAACACCATTCAGGTCACCGATGTAGTTCTGGATTGCCAGGGGACGACGGAGATGGATCTGTTGACCCAATTGATAGCCTTGCTCCAGGCCCTCCTTGAGGCCATCGGCGACTTGCTGACCGCCATCGCCGACCTGATCAGTTCCATCATCGGCCTGGGCGGGCAGATCGATACCCTGACTTCGGCGCTGGCCACGCCGGTCTATTCCCCCATCGAAGAGCCGGAATCCCCTACGGTACAACCCACCGCGCCGCCGGACATCGTGACCGAACCCGGTCAGTTGACCGTGCTCTACCTGCCGATCGTGGCCAAACAGGGAATCACGGCCACGCGCTCTTCCACCTGGCTGGCGCAGCTCAACCTTTGTCGCAGCCTGGCCGGGCAGAGTGAAGTCAGTGAAGATTCCAACAGTTCCAGCGAAGCGGCGGCCCACGCAGTCTATCTGGTGCGCAACGACGAGAGCGGCCACGAGGAAAACCCCTTGCATCCAGGCTACAGCGCGGCCGGCGCGGCGGCGGGGATGCGCAGCGACATCTTGACGGACGGCAATGTGCTGGGCCGCAGCGATGAATCCGCCGTCCAGGAGCTATGCTCCAATCCCTTCTACATCCTGGGGCTGATCGATCCCAGACTGAGCGCCGCCGGCTACGGCAGCGCCCTGGACGGCGCCGGCGCGGTGCGCATGGCGGCGGTCTTGGATGTGAGCCGCCAGGGACAGCCGGCGGCCTGGCCGGTGCGGTTCCCCGGATCCGGGCAGACGGTGCCGTTGCAGATCGCCCGCAGCCTGACCTCGACGCAACTGCTCCCCGATCCCCGGCCCGGGTGCGACCTGGCCGGCGCGGCCGGCCTGCCCATCGTCCTGATGCTGGGTCACACCCCCATGGATATCTTCGTCTCGGATTCATCGCTGACATTCAACGGCAGCCCGGTCGATTACTGCCTATTCAGCGATCACACTTACATTGACTTCAACAGCGACTGGCAATATCTGGGCCGGTTCCTGCTGGGCCGCGTGGGGGGAATCGTCATGTTGCCGGTCGCGCCATTGACGACGGGAACCTATGCCGTCTCGATTACCGCCAATGAAACCGTCTATGCCTGGTCATTTACCGTTCAGTGAGGGCCTTATGAGAATTGGAAAGTGTAAAACTGGAAGATTGCTGGCAGTGCTCTGGACGCTGTTCGTTCTCAGCGCCGGGTTGCTCATTGTTTTGCCTCAAAGGGTGGCGGCAGCGCCAGCCCCGGTTCAGGCTGCCCAGCCGGCGGCGATGACCGTAACGACGGGAACCTATCGTCCCTTCCAGGTCTATGAATCCTCGAACGGTTTCTTCTCCTGCGCCAACCCGGCCGACGGCACGCTGGTTCAGACAATCAGTGGATGTTTTTCTCACGACATCCGCACCTGGGTCGACGGCAGCAATAACTACAAACGGTATTTCATCTGCGCGGGCTCCAGCCCCACGCTGACCGTCCATATGGCCGTGTCATCGACGGTATCCTCTTACTGGGGCAGCGGTTGTAATGCCTACGTCCGCTACCATTCCCTCGACGCTGTATGGCCAGAAGTCGGCATCTATTTTCTCAACGGTCCATGGAACACATTGGTCCAGACGACAACTTCGGTGTTGGTCCTCAACGAAAGTGCGAATGTTTCGACCACGCTGGTGGAAATGCAGGCCGACGACTTCGGCCGGGGGCCGGATGATCGCACCGGCTACGCTCATGTGCAGATCTGCGATCCCCAATTCACCATTCCCGTGACGCCTACCGAGTGTATGATGACGCTGGAAGATTTCGGCCTGAATGCCGGCGACATCCTGCCTCGTAGCTCCATGGCCAATGCCGCGGCGACCATGGTGCTCACACCGGGCGGCTATGTCGCCAATGTGGTACTGGAGGCTCCCATGATGGGAGCCAACTACTTTGTCGAAGGCGGTACATCCAGTTCCAAGGAATACGTGGTGGCGGGCCAGACGGCGATTGCCCACCGCATGTTGCTCTATCCCAACGATGTCATTACGATGGGCCCCGGCGACCTGGGACCGGTGCGGATCTGGAACTTTTGCCTTAACCCAGGGGATACGCCCTGCCTTTGGCCCGGCTGGCCGGGGCCGGACCCGATGACTCTGCCGCCCACCGTCACCGTCGACAATGTGATGGTTCCTGGAAGAAACACCGGAAACTGGAAGCCGGTTACCTCCACAACTCCCATTACCATTCCAATCTACGACGGCACCTGGGGCGGGGGCGGAGGCGGGACTGATCCGGTGGTGATGGGCTTTGGGGCGACGACGCCGATTACTTGGCAACCCGGCGGCGAGTTGCCCGGACAGATGCCGGAGATCTGCCAACAATACCTGCAGAATCCCACCGATCCCAAACTGCGGGTCTACTGGTGGATGTGCGCCGGCTACAGCGGCGCCGGCGACAACTTCGGCGATCCGCTGGATTCCTACGCTTCGACCGGAGACGATCTGACGGCCAAACAACTGGTTCTCGAATTCACGACTATCAGCGAAAAAGGGACCATTCTCTATGTCACTATCGATGCCGGAAACGGCGACAAGTTAACCCATCGGCTGGATGTAGTCAAAGGAACGCAGCGGCTTTCGATCAACATGGAACCTTTTGCCGAGCGCCGGGTCAAGTTCACCTTCCGATCGGTAGCCGCGGTAACCCTCAAGGACTTCTGTTTCACCTTCGGCAGCGGCTACATGGGAGCCCGGCGCGATCGCTTCTTCTGGCACCCTGTCTGTGAGCGGGATTGGGAAATCAAGGAAGCTTATCGCGGGGCCTTCCCGGCTATGACCATTGGTCGCAATACCCCGGGCATCCCGGTCCATGCCATCGGCGCTGGGACGATCCGCCCCTTTTCAATGTCGGGAGGGCCGGGGTTTGCTAACCCAGGTTTGATACTCAACGGGAAGCTTTACACCAACTGCGTTTACATTGACCATGGGAAATACCTCTACGACGATGTTACCAATATGCAGGCCACCTCGATTTATTGTAACGTGGAACAAGGCGCTGAGTCGGCGCGGCCGGTCAGTGTGAAACGTGGAGCCTTGATCGGGCATACTATGTCGCACAATGAGGGGAATGCGGTGGTAGCCTTGCAGATCGGCGGGATTCTGGTTGATCCAGAACCCTATTACGGCGCCTATCCGGACTGCCGCAGCGCCCATATCGTCATCGACCTGTTGCCGACCTGCGACGGGGAAAACGGAAACGGCACCTTTATTGCTCCCAAATATCATCCAGAATTACCTGAAGTGCCGTCTGTTGAATTTACCTGGGAACTCAACGTGTATCTGGGACGAATCTCAGGCGCGGCATTGCGCTGGTTGGGCCAGCTGGCGGTCTGGTTGGTCCTTCAGCTTTACGATTACCTGATCTATCCGGCATTATGCGCCTTTGTCAGAGTCTACAATTCCTGGGCCGGTTCATTTGAGGATATCGTCAACAGTGCAATCGACTTGTGGGACGTGGTAGGCGTCTTCATCTATCGGCTCTGGATGGTGGCCAAACATATCCTGATGCGGTTGGGCGAGCTGTTCATGGGCATTATGACGGCGATCTTCAGCTATGCAGACGGCACGATTTGTATCAAGAACGTCATGATCTACTTCGTGCAGGCCCTGTACTACTCGGCCATCGCCTCGGCGGATATTTCAGGCGACCTGAATGCCAACAGCGGCTTTGCCCTGGGCCTCGCGATCATCAACTCCACCGTGGCCTCGACCTTTATGTTGCCCATGACCATGCTGCTGATTGCTTGGCTGGGGCGGAAGCTGGTCGTTTGGACCATCAACAAGTTCGCCCGGACCTTCCGATCAGGAACAGGAGAAAAATGAAACGGTTCATGTTGGCTGTGTTGGTAGGGTTATTAATTCTACAGGCGACGCCGGTGCGGGCGGCCGAGCCCACGCCGCCGCCGGATGGACAGTCTGGCACGACCGCGGCAGAGCAGCCCAGCGAAGACTCTGCCTGGCAATGGATTGCAGCCATCGACAAGTTTTTCGCCCCGGCCTTTGCCTGGATCGGCAAGGCTGTCTCTGCCGGCATCGTCTACCAGGTGCAGAGTTGCGGGATTGTAGACGGCGGTTATCGGCCAAGCAGCAGCCCGATCCGGCCGGCGCAGGTCTCGGATCAGCCCTCACTGCCCGAAATGGCCTGGGCGCTGGGGCAATCGCTGGGGGCGCCGGTGGCCTACATGCGGGCGCTCAAGCGCGAGGGCGTGGATGTGTTGTTCATCAATGTCCTGGTGGGCTTCGTCCTGGCCGCCGTGATCTGGGTGGCGCTCGTTCAGGCGTTGATATGGACGATTATGCTGGCGATTGCCGCCCTAAAGCTGATTATCAGCGTCGGGAAGTTTGTTTTGCATCTGATACGAGGAGGCTGACCGTGACGTATTTTACGGATACCGTAACGACGACGAACACGTTGGACCCGCAGATTTTCTCAGCCACGTCGCTGAGCGACACGGCGTCGACGCTCAGCGTAATCCCCTCCCAGATTCAGCCGTTCGATTTTCATTACATCAACAATCCGTTGAGCCACTTGCATTTCAACGTGGACTTCTTCTATACGATAGGGAGAGTCGGCGTGACCATCTTTGAGATGGTGCGCCGCACCGACACTTGGCCTCTGCTGATCGTCGTCCTGCTTCTGGTGGCAGCGTTCAATGTCTTATTTACCTGGCTGAATAAGACGGATGAGCTGGAATAGAAGGAGGGAGTAATGCTCAAATCTATGCAAGGAATGCAGGCCCTGACGGTGATGTTCCGGGTATCGACGGCCGTAAAGTGCCATAGCTGTGGGCGGGATCTCAAAGGCGAGAATCTGCAACGCTTGGCGCGGCTGGGCTGCCCGGAGTGCCGGGGCAAGGTCTTCGACTACACCATGTCGGACGAAGCAAAGCGCCGTTTTGAAGCAGCGGTGGGAGGATAGCCGATGTTTCCCTGGATTACCCCGCAGCAGATCGAGCACTGGATGGGTGTGGCGTTCGTGAAGTTTCTGCTCTGGAAGAACCGGGCCCAAGGGATGCGCTGTACACAGTGTAAGCATATAGTGGAGCCGGAGCAGATCACGAGTTTTGCTAAGGCCGGCTGTCCGGACTGTCAGGGCACAAAGCTGGAGATGACTAAATGAAGCAAAGGGTACAAAGTGCATTATCGTTTCTCGTAACGGCTTCGGGAATCTTCTATTTCCTGGAGATAGTTTGGTGGTTGATACTGGCTGTCTATGACCGGGTTTATCAAGATCGGCCTTGGGAATGGGCCGGGTTTCTCCCCTGTACAATCTTTACTTTGGCGGTGGCGGTGGTAGCCGCCTGGTTAATTCGCCGCCATGATCTGGAGACGGCGGAGATCCTGGAAGACTTCGGAAAATCCCTAAATCTCTACCTGGTCATGAGCCTGATCGCGTCGGCCGTCGTTGTGGGGTTCCTGGATCCATCCTACCTCAAGCCGGCGGCGTATATCGTCTTTACGCTGGTCATGGTTTTTCAATTCGGTCCCGGCCTGTGGCGTCAGATTAACGATGTTTGCAGCGCCGGCCTGTCGGCCAATGCGTTGCGGATCAAATGGGCCTTGCTGTTGCTTATCGTGAAGGAACTGCCGGCGGGCACACTGGAATTCTTAGAAACACAGGAGGAAGCATGGGAAAGCTCATAAACAAAGCTTTTGGTGAAGCAAAGAAAACCTTAAAGAAGCTCAAGGGCGGCGGGAAGAAACGCCGGCGGAAAGGCGTCAAGAAATGATGGGCAAGACGCACCTGGCGTCCGGAGCTGCGGCGGGACTGGCGGTGGCCCGCAGCGCCGGCCTGCATGATCCCGTAATGCTGGCTCTCTGTACCCTCGCCGGCGGCCTGGCCGGCCTGGTCCCCGACTGGCTCCAGATCAATCTACCGGGAGCCGGCGAGCAAATCAAGGGGATGTTCGGGCACCGGGGCTTCACCCACTGGCTCTGGTCGGCGCTGGCTGCGGGATGGCTGGTCTCTCAGGTCGCGCCGATCGCCGTCGCCGGCGCAGTGCTGGCCGGCTGGATCTCCCACCTGGCGTTGGATTGCCTGGCTGACGGCATCCCCCTGTTGTGGCCGCTGGGCCGGATCACCGTGGCGCATATCAAGACGGGGAGCTGGATGGATAAGCTCTTTGGGGGAGCGGCGGTGGTGGTAATGGTGGTCATTGCGGTTGGATGGAGGTAATAACCATGGTTATGGCATTTTGTTTGTGTCTTGCAAGCATTGCGGCGCTGTTAGCGTTTGCGTGGCTTGTATCATCTTCTGGATATAAACCACGGCAGGAACCCAACGATGAAATCGAGGGAATAGCTGAGATATTCTCCCGGCTCGATGCGAACCAGCAGGAAGATATCCTGAAATACATTGAATACCTGAGGGATAGGCGAAAATAAATTATTATGTGATGAGTTTCAAGCCCTCTATTATCGAGAAAACAGGCCGAAACGGCCTGTTTTTTGCGTTTTCCGGTAGCAACTCATCACATAATATATCTTATATGACATTGTGAATCGGTGTCTATCTTGTTCCGTTCATCATTCACAATGAATGAACGCCAAAGCCCCCGGCCTTAAAAGGTCGGGGGCTTTGGCGTTTGCTGTGCTCATCGCTCACCGGACGCAGCGGCGCTTCGACCGGAGTCTCCACGCCACTCGTTTTCATGTTAGGATCGGGGGTAGCTATGCCGCCGGTCGGTCCATTACAACGCTACGGCGCCGGGCTTAGTTGCGGGAACAAGCCCTACACAGACCGATATATAATACCATGCATGAAAAATTTTACGACTGCCGAATTGGAAGAGATCACTGCGTTGCTGACTCGCGCCTATCGCCTGGCCGCCCGGGGCCATTCCCGTCGCCGGCCTCCCGAGAGGATCGAGAATTTCCGCTGGGCTGTCGGTCATTATGTACACGACATCCACAAACACTATAAACCGGCGGCCCGGCCCTACGCCTGGCCGGCAGTCGTTATTGGGCTGCGCGATGTCCTGGCGCTACTGGTGGAACATTACGAAGATCTGCCGCAGGAGCAACGCCAGGCATTGCCGGCAGCCTCTCAGGTGCCAGAGTCCCCAGAATTGCCGGCACTGCGGGCACAGATCGAAGCTTTGAAAGAAATGCTGGCCTACACCCAGGCAGAGCAGGCCCGGCTAACGGCGGAGAACGAAGCGTTACAGCGGAAGATCCAGGCCGGTCGGCGGGCGGAGGCGCGGAAGCCCACAGGTACGACCACCTTGGAAATTCCAGGGACGCAGATCCAGGTTACCGGCGGCGTCAGCCTGGGGGTGTTGCATCTGATCGGCTCCGAGGGGGCGGGGCGCTCCTGGCGGATCATCCAGCAGCTCATGGACGACGGCCTGACCCGAAATGAGAACACGGTGCGCAATTCAATCAAGACTTTGATTGACAGTGAACTGATCCAGGATTTTAAGGATACCAAGACCAACGAACCAATCACCTGGGCGACGACGGCGGGAGGAGCGCGCCGGCTGATTATGTTGACCAAGCAGGGGAGGTCGTGGTATCAACAAGCCTACGGCCAGCCGCCGGCAGAGTCGGAGCTGCTGGTCATGTCTAAAAAGCATAAGAGCGTCCTGCATGGGGTAGCGATCCTGGAGACCCGCGATCACCTGCGGGCACAGGGCTATGAAGTGGACGCCGATCCGGCACCGGTGCTCAAGGGTGACGATCCCCAGGGCGTTCGCACTGAGCCGGACCTGGTGGCCACCATCGACGGCCGGCAGTGGGCGGTGGAGGTGCAGCGGGAGGTCAATGAACGGCTGCTGGATAAGTGGCTCAAGTCGCTGGAGCTGATGGGGGCCTTGGCGCTGGTGTTGGTCAGTGAAAGCGATCGGGGCCGGCAGCAACGCATCCTGGACAGGGCTCACTTCAAAGGGGAGGTAAGGCTCATTAGCATCGAAGCGATGGACAAAGGTGACTGGCAATGGTCATTCATTCAGGGTGAATGATGAGGGGAATAGAGTAGGCAATGACAGACACAACCATTCATTGCAAATGAATGAAAACCGGTTAGAATTGTATCACATTGCAATCTGACCGAGGACACAATGACTCAGGCACGATGTTGGCCTAACAACGCACGCGAGTCCAGAGACAAAGCCGCCGCTGAAATGCAACGAGTAGTGAGAGCCTTAAAACCTCTCCTGTATGGAGACGTACGCGGATCTGAAACAGAAGTAATCCGCAGAATGGCAATCGCATTAACAGCAGCTACCACGGCACTACGACATCTGGAACGCGAAGGCGCTGAAATAGGCCCAGACTGAACTTTAGACATTTAGGGAACTTCTTAAATCTGGCGGGCATTTAAGAGGGTTTGTGCATTTTCGAGGGCCATAGTTTCCAAGAAACCCGGAACCCCTCCAGGGGTACTTTCACCAACTTTTCTAATGTTGGACGCTCCAACTGCCATGGCCGTGGAAAAAGCGCTGCAATTATACGGGCTGACCTTTACACAAATCGAGAGATCCGACCTCGATCAACCTGATTAAGACGCTTTACGAGTTTGCCCGCCGGCGCGATCGCACCGGCGGGCTTTTGTTTTACATTTTAGATTGACATCATCCGGGCGGCCCTTCGGGACGGCCCCAGCACTTTAAAAAATAAATAAGGATGCCTATTGAAAAACCCAGCAGAACGCGCGATCCGATTTATCATTGCCCTTTGTGGCGGAGATTCCAATGCGCCCCTCCCAGCGCTACGCCGGACCCCTTACATCGAAATCCATCACCTGGAAGACAATGTGGTGGGGATCATCATTGGAAACAAAAACGGCGAGCGGCCGGCCCGGATCAACATGGTCCAACTTCTGGGCGAGGTCGTGGCGGTACATCGACCGGAGTGCGAGGTGGAAATCGAAGTAGAAACCGGAGCCTCGTCCTTCCGGATGAAAATCCGAGCCACCGCCGGGCGCATCGACAAGGTTCTGGTCGGCAATATTATTATGGCCGCCGGCCACCTGGTGGAGGACGGCCATACCATCGAAGCCTCGGTGTTGACCGTCGTGGCGCCCCACTCTCTACAGCACGAAGAACCCGGCAGCAGGTAAGCTCTTTTTCATTTTCATAGGCCCTTATTTATTCCGGAGTCTTTTTATTACAGCAGGCCGGCGTTGTCGCGTCGGTCAAATGCTCTTTATG
Source organism: uncultured Anaerolineales bacterium (assembly GCA_964501335.1). Lineage (GTDB taxonomy): Bacteria > Chloroflexota > Anaerolineae > B4-G1 > SLSP01 > CAZCTC01. The sequence continues at coordinate 75,974 of CAZCTC010000032.1, forward strand.
GTCCCGGCATTGCAATCCATCGATCCATGGAGGTCTCTATGCCCACCCCGTTACTCCCCGAACAGGAAGCCCGCGTTAAGATCGACGCCCTTCTGGAGGCGTCGGGCTGGCAGGTGCAATCTTACGCCAAAATGTCCCTGCGGGCGGCCGCTGGCGTGGCCGTCTGTGAATACCCCTTGCGCCACGGCCTGGAGGCCGACTATCTGCTCTTTGTGGATCGCAGGCCGATCGGGGTAGTGGAGGCCAAGGCGGTGGGAATGACGCTCAGCGGGGTGGAACCCCAGGCCGTGGATTATTGCGCCGGGCTACCGGCTGAAATGAAGGCCAAAGCCTGGCACGACCCCCTCCCCTTCCGCTATGAATCGACCGGCGTGGAGACCTATTTCGCCAATGATCTGGATCCAGAGCCGCGCAGCCGGCGCGTTTTTACCTTTCACAGGCCGGAAACGCTGCGGGAATGGGTCAATTCGAACGAGGACCGGCCGCCCTTACAATTGCGGGGGCGATTGCAACAGATGCCGGACTTGATTACCGACTACCTCTGGCGGCCTCAAATCGAAACGATCCGCAATCTGGAGACCTCGCTCAAGGCCGACCGGCCCCGGGCTCTGATCCAGATGGCGACGGGCAGCGGCAAGACTTTTACGGCGGTGAACTCCATCTATCGCCTGATCAAATTTGCCGGAGCGCGCCGGGTGCTCTTCATGGTCGATCGGCGCAACCTGGGCCAGCAGGCGCTCAATGAATTCCAGCAGTTCGTCACGCCCGACACCGGCCGAAAGCTGCTGGAGCTCTACAATGTGCAGCATATGACGAGCAATACCTTCGATCCGGTCAGCAAGGTCTGCATCTGCACGGTGCAACGGCTCTATGCCATGCTGCGCGGAGAAGAGCTGGACCCGGAAATGGAAGATCTCTCGCCCGAGGAATTGAACCAGGCCTTCGGCAACCAGCCTCACGATGTCGTCTACAACCCGGCCTTCCCGCCAGAAACCTTTGATTTTATCGTGATCGACGAGTGCCATCGATCGATCTACAACCTCTGGCGGCAGGTGCTGGAATATTTCGACGCCTATTTGATCGGCCTGACGGCGACGCCCTCCAAACAGACCCTCGGCTTTTTCAATCAAAATCTGGTGATGGAATATTCGCGCGCCCAGGCCATTATAGACGGGGTCAATGTCGAGGGGCGGGTCTACCGCATCCGCACGGCAGTGACCGAAAACGGCAGCACGGTAGAGGCCGGCGAGCAGATCTGCCGGCGGGAACGGTTGACGCGGCAGGAGCGCTGGGAACAACTCGACGAGGAGCTGGTCTATGATGCGGCGGCCCTCGACCGCGATGTCGTGGTCCCGGATCAGATCCGCACCGTAATCCGCACCTACCGGGATAATTTGAAAGAGATCTTCCATGAACGCACGGAAGTCCCTAAAACGCTGGTCTTTGCCAAAAACGACAGCCATGCCGAAGATATCGTGCGGATCATCCGCGAGGAGTTCGGCCGGGGAGATCAGTTCTGCCAGAAGATCACCTATCGCGTCTCGGGAAAGAAGCCCGAGGAGCTGATCGCCGAATTCCGCACGGCTTACTATCCCCGCATCGCCGTGACGGTGGACATGATCGCCACCGGGACCGATATCAAAACGCTGGAAGTGCTGCTGTTCCTGCGTCAGGTGGAATCATCCCCCTATTTCGAACAGATGCTGGGGCGCGGCACGCGGGTGGTGGACGACACAACCTTGCAATCGGTGACGCCCGATGCGAAGAGCAAGACCCATTATGTGATTGTGGATGCCGTGGGCGTGGTCGAGCGTTCCAAAGTGGATGTAGGGACGATGGACCGCAAGCCCTCGGTCTCTTTAGAGAAATTGCTGCATAAAGCAGGAACAGAGACCGCGAACGAAGATGAGCTGGTTTCCCTGGCGATACGTCTGGCGCGGATGGAGAAGCGGGTAAGCGACAGCGAGCGGGCCGCCATTGTCAAAGCCACCGGCGGCCTGACCCCGGTCCAGATGGCCCAGGCGCTTTGGGATGCCTTCGACCCCGACATAGCGATCGAACGGGCTCGCCGGGAGAACGGCGGCTACGATCCGACGCCCCGGCAGATCGAAGCCGCCCGGGCGGCATTGATCGATGCAGCCTGCGCGCCGTTCGATGATTCCCAGGTACGAGAGCTGCTGCTGATCGCCGACTCGCGCCCGGAGCAGGTGATCGATACTCATACCAGGGATTATGTATTGGGGACTGAATACAGTTCGGAAAGTCTCCAATACGCCCTGAATACGACGACCAGCTTTCAGAACTATCTGAAGGAACATCAGGATGAGATTACGGCGCTGCAAGTGATTTTTGCCCGGCCGCAGAGCCGGCAGGCCCTGAACTATCAGGAAATCAAAGAGCTGGAAGAACGCTTAAAGCAGCCGCCGAACTCCTGGACGACGGAGTCGCTCTGGCAGGCCTATGCGCAACTGGAACGGGATCGCGTGCGCGGCGTGGGCCGCGAGCGGATCGTGACCGATCTGGTGGCGCTGATACGACACGCAGTGCAGCTCGACGACGAGCTGGTCCCCTACCCCGATCAGGTGGCGGAACGCTATCACGCCTGGCTGGCAGAGCAGGAGAGCGCCGGACGGAAATTCACTCCCGAGCAGCGCTGGTGGCTGGATCAAATCGCAGTGATCATCGGGCGGAATCTGGCGGCGACGGCGGAAGATTTCACCTACGGGAAACTGTTCGACCACGGCGGCCTGGTAGCGGCGCGCCGGGTGTTGGAGGATGTGCCGGGCCTGCTGGCGGAGTTGAACCGGAAGCTGGCGTGAGGCGGGGCTGGCCCTCACCCCTCGGTCCCTTCTCCCTTATTCTGTCGTCGGGGATCAACGCGCACCGGATTGATGCGTTTGACAAACGATTGCACGAGCGAGGTAAAAGGGCGAGGGGGAAGATCAGAGCAGAATTCTGGTCCCCCTCTCCCTCCCGGACTGCGGGCAGGATCAGCCGAACTACGAATCTTATAAAATGGCCGCGGCTCTTATCGACAAAACAAGGGAGAGGGGCAGGGGTGAGGGCCAATCCGCCCCCTGAAATCTAAACGGAAAGGATTTTCAATGTATCGCCAGGATGCCACTTATTTTCCGCTGACTAAAAATCAAACAAACCGTGTCTACCAGGCATTTATTTTCGCTCTGGCCGCGGTACTTTTGAGTACTGTTATGGATTTTGGATTGCTCTTGTGGGGAATGGGAATAGAAGCCACGGGGATTCTTCTTTTAATATCAATACTCATCACGGCTGTTAATGCAAAAAACCTCTTTGATATACTCCGGTCTTATGTCGTCACTTCGCCGGAGGGAATCGAATATCACGGTGCGGTCTACACAGTTTTTTCCTCCTGGGAAGATGTGGGCGAAATTGCCCTGAAAAAGAGCTGGAGAGGCGAATTCCCTTTTCTCAAATTCAATCCGCCTTATAAAACAATTCCGCCGGTTTTCGCCGATTTACCGGGAAGATCATTTTGGATGTCACCCGATGTCCCACTCAAAGCATTCAGCGAAGGGAAAGACAGTCCGTTGATGCAGGAGATCTACAAATACCGGCCGGATCTGAAGGGGTAAGCGCCGGGGTGGAATCTGGCTGGCCCTCATCCCCCCCTGGCCCCCCCTTCCCCCAATGAACGATTATGGAAAGGCGCCGGGTTCCCGAATGATGATTTGTCTGTGGGGTGCTTCGCGAGGGGGGGAACAGAGATGCGATCCGTCGCGGGGCGGCTCTGGCCCCCTTCCCTCTCCCACAAAGCAGGCAACGAACGGGTTTGAAGGCAGCCTTGTGAGCGTGTTCGTTGGGAGAGGGAAGGGCTGGGGATGGGTGAGGGCCAGGGGGGAACAGAGATGCGATCCGTCGCGGGGCGGCTCTGGCTCCCTTCCCTCTCCCACAGAGCAGGCAGTGAACGGATTAAACGTCCCGATGGACGATCCGGTTAATGTCGTGAGTCAATTCCTGGTCAAGGGAATAGGCAACATAGCGCTGAGTACAGGCAGCAGCGGCAAAGGCCGTAAACAACGATCCGAAAATTTCAGCCATATGCTCCTGATGCTCCATCTGCGGGGTTCCAATGGCTTCCCGCGCAGCACAGTAACAGGTTTGCGCCAGATCCGCGCAGTCTTCAGGGGTCAGGCTGACGGTTACGATTCCGTGCAGGATTTGTTCGATTTTCATGACAACCTCTTATTATTCCCTAATGGGGTTTACTTAGTTCCTTTAGGGAATTTTAACACACATCGGTATAAGTTGTCAACAGGGGAACAAGGTTTCCCCAATGGGCACAAAACAGGTGATAAAATCTCCCCTATGGGAAACATTGATTTTGTCGAATGGTTGAACAAAGAAATCGAACAACGTTTTTGGCGTCCGGCTGACTTAGCAAAAGCCGCCAATTTATATCCCTCAACAATTGCTAAAGTGTTAGCGCGGGACCGCCAACCGGGACCAGAAGTCTGTCTGGCTATTGCAAAGGCACTCAAGATGCCACCTGAAGAAGTGTTCCGACAGGCCAATCTATTACCGCCTTTGCCTGAAAATGCAACTTTAAAACAAATTAACGAAGCTGCTGCAAGATTGACTGCCGAGGATCAACTTGTCGTGCTAAAGATTACGCAATCATTACTACAAATGTATAAATCGACAGCAGATCCATCCGAAAGAAATTAGGATATATCGAACGGCACCAAACTGAAAAAGGAAAGTCCTGGCAAAATCCAAAAGCAAGCAATGGGGATAGTTTTTATAAGAAACCCCGGGCGGCAAAGGATAGCCTGGGGTTTTTGTTGGAGCAGTGGGAGATCCAATGCCAAGAGCAGAATTCGTCGAATTTATCGAAGATGAACTAAAAAAGCGGGGATGGAATTATTCTGACTTATCGCGTCAGGCAGGACTTCAATCCGGCACTCTCAGCAACATTATGAACAGCAACCGTAGACCAGGAGCTGAGTCCTGTAATGCAATTGCGAAAGCCCTGAAAGTACCGCCTTCTCTGGTTTTTGTTAAAGCTGGTTTGATGGACCCTGATCCACAATATGAAGAAACCGAAAAAGTGTTAAGAGCCACCTCTTTGTTCAATCAGTTGAACGAGGATGAGAAAGAACAAACCATTGCTTACATGCAATTTCTAATTGAGCGGCGTCCTGGCAAAGGATAGCCCGGGGATTTTGTTGGGCAGCGGGGCCGGCCCTCATCCCCCCCTGGCCCCCCCTTCCCCCAATGAACGATATGGAAAGGCGCATGGTTCCCGAATGATGATTTGTCCGTGGGGGAAGGGGGGGAAAACAGAGAACTGTCGCAGGGCGGCTCTGGCTCCCTTCCCTCTCCCACAGAGCAGGCAGCGAGCGGATTTGAAGGAAGCCCTGTGAGCGTGTTCGTTGGGAGAGGGAAGGGCTGGGGATGGGTGAGGGCCAGCAGCCGGCAACATAAAACAAAAAAGGGGCAGGGGTAAATACCCCGCCCGCTTCATGGAGGTCAACTTGGACGAACTGGATAACGGGCTCCCGGCCCTGCCGGAGGGGTGGCGGTGGACGACGATTGGGGAAGTATGTCACTCTACACAATATGGATGGACTACCAGTGCCGCTAAATCTGGGAAGCTTAAACTATTAAGAACTACGGATATTACTTCTGGCTACATCAACTGGGATACAGTCCCGTTCTGTGAAAATGAACCTAAAGAGAAAGATAAATACCTTTTACATGACGGAGACATCGTTGTTTCCCGAGCTGGATCTATTGGTTACAGTTATCTTATCAAAAAACCAGAATTATCTGTTTTTGCCTCCTATTTGATACGGTTTAGACCTCTTTTCAATATAGACAAGCATTATATGGCTTATTTCTTACAAAGCCCATTCTATTGGCAAGAAGTTTATGATCATCAAGTTGGCATAGCTGTTCCTAATATCAATGCTTCAAAACTGCGCCAAATCCCCTTTCCCCTCCCTCCCCTCCCCGAGCAGCAACGCATCGTCGAAATCATCGAAACGCACCTGACCCGCCTCGATGCCGGCGTGGCATCCCTGAAACGGGCCCAGGCCGGCTTGAAACGGTACCGCGCCTCCGTGCTCAAGGCCGCGTGTGAAGGAAAGCTGGTCACGACGGAGGCAGAGCTGGCCCGCGCTGAGAATCGGGACTACGAGCCGGCCGACCGGCTTTTGCAGCGGATTCTATCCGAGCGGCGGACACGGTGGGATACAGATCATCCGGGCAAACGATATGAGGAACCGTCAGGACCGGATACGGCGGAGTTGGGGGCATTGCCGGAGGGGTGGATATGGACAAATCTAGCAGCCTGTCGGAGTGAAAAAATAGCGCGCCCGAGTATACTTTGACGTATG